>LR134495.1:0-600000 GCA_900638155.1 Mannheimia haemolytica
TTGGAGCAAATTGTGTCTTCCCTTTGGTCTGATTGCCTTAATCACTTACAAACGAAAGTCTCACCAACCGATTACAGCACTTGGCTACGTCCTCTGCAGGCAAGTTCTGAGAATGGGGAACTTACACTTTATGCACAAAATCAATTTGTTGAAAACTGGGTAAAAGATAAATTTTTATCTGAAATTACCGAGCTTGCCCGTTTTTTGTCGAAAAATGATAATTTGGTGGTGACGTTAAAAGTTGGGATTAAACCGACAGAACAGCCAAAGGTCAGCCCAAGTCTAAAAAACGAGAGTTCAGAATTCAGCAATACCGGCTTTAAAACCGGGCTAAATCCAAATCAAACCTTTGATAATTTTGTACAAGGTCGCTCAAACCAATTAGCTAAATTAGTGGCTCAACAAGTGGTGGATAATTTAGGCGAAAGCCATTGCAACCCACTCTCGTTTTATGCCGGCACCGGTTTAGGCAAAACCCACTTATTACACGCTATCGGCAATGAATTAGTTAAACGCACACCGGGTACTCGGGTGCTATATATTCATTTGGAACGTTTTTATCGTGATATTATTAAGGCGATCAACAGTTCCAATAACGATGCGGAAAAAATCAAAAAATTCTACCGCTCGCTTGATGTGTTAATGATTGACGATATTCAATTTCTTGCCAATAAACCGAAAGTGCAAGAAGAATTTTTACATCTGTTGAATTCGCTGTTTGAACAACGCAAACAGATTATTTTAACCTCCGATGTGCTACCGAAAAACATTGATAAAATTGACACGGCGATTAAATCCCGTTTAAGCGGCGGTATTAGTGCGACCATTGAGCCACCTGAATTGGAAACCCGAGTGGCAATTCTTCGCCAAAAAGCCTTAGAACGTGGAGCAGATTTGCAAGAAGATGCCGCCTATTTAATGGGGCAAAAACTCCGAACCAATGTGCGTGAATTGGAGGGAGCATTAAACCGTGTAATTGCGTGGCAAAAATTGACCCTTCGCCCGATTACGGTTGATGCGGTGCGTGAAACCTTGCAAGATCTGTTTGCCTCTTTCGATTACTTGATTACGATTGAAAATATTCAACGCATTGTAGCCGAATATTACGGCATAAAAGTTGCCGATATTAAATCGAAAAGTCGGGCAAGAAGCATTGCCCGTCCTCGCCAAATGGCAATGGCACTGGCAAAAGAGCTAACCAACCATAGCTTGCCGGAAATTGGTCGGGAATTTGGCGGTCGGGATCATACTACCGTGATGCACGCCTGCAAAACCATTAATGAATTACGCGATACCGAAAGCGGTATCCAAGAAGATTATATCCATTTAACACGCAAATTATCATCTTAGCCCGATGAAGGAATGATTATGCAAATTACCATTACCAGAGAACAATTACTTAAGCCTTTACAACAGGTGTGTGGCGTATTAAGTAGCCGTCCGACTTTGCCTGTTATTAACAATCTTTTATTAGAAATTGAAGGTAATCGTCTATCTTTAACCGGCACCGACTTAGAAGTGGAATTAACCACCCAAGCACAACTGCTACAAGCGGTCGATTTTGCCGGAAAATTTACCATTCCGGCGAAAAAATTCCTTGATATCAGCAAAAGCCTACCTGATGACAGCGTGATTTCGGTACAATTTGAAGAAGATAAAGCCATTATCAAAGCAGGGCGTAGTAAATTTAGTTTAGCTACATTACCGGCAAGTGATTACCCGAATTTGATGGATTGGAAACCGGAAGTGGATTTCTCAATTGATCAATCTACCCTTGCCCGTCTGATTGATGCGACCCAATTCTCAATGGCGAACCAAGATGCCCGTTATTTCTTAAACGGAATGAAATTTGAAACCGAAGGCAATTTATTACGCACCGTTGCCACAGACGGACACCGTTTAGCCGTTTGCACAATGGTGCTAAATCAAGAGCTTTTGACCCATTCGGTTATCGTGCCACGCAAAGCCGTACTTGAGCTTTCCCGTTTGGTTTCCAGCAACGATGAAACCGTGCGTTTGGAAATCGGTTCAAGCAATATCCGTATTACAATGAACGGCATTGTGTTTACCTCTAAACTGATTGACGGCAGATTCCCGGATTACCGCCGAGTTCTGCCTCGCAATGCAGACCGTATTCTAGAAGCGGAAACCGAAACCCTCAAACGGGCATTAATGCGTGCGGCGATTCTTTCTAATGAGAAATTTAGAGGGGTGCGTTTAACCTTAAGCAATAATTTACTCAAAATTACCGCCAACAACCCGGAGCAAGAAGAGGCGGAAGAGATCATTGATGTTGCCTACGACAGCCCGGAAATGGAAGTCGGCTTTAACGTTAGCTATGTATTAGATGTGTTAAACACTTTAAAATGCCAACGTGTGCGTTTTAGCTTAGTTGATTCAAGTTCCAGTTGCTTAATTGAAGATTGCGATAACAGCTCTGCCGAATATGTGATTATGCCGATGCGTTTATAATTCACAGCAACACTAAACCAACAAAAAAGCCTGATTGATTTTATTTCAATCAGGTTTTGTTTTTATAAGTTATTCAAACGTACATCAATTAAGGTTTGTTCCTGAGGATTTGCGGTCGTTTTAGCTTGCTCATAAGCACTTTTCGCCGCAGGAATATCGCCTTTTGCTGCAAGAATATCGCCTGTTAGAATTTGCTTACGCAATTCCCACGCTTTATCTTGAATTTGAGCCAGACTTGCCAGTGCTTCATCGTAAGATTTTAATTGAAAGTCAATTTGAGCCAAACGAAAACGCGCGATCGATTGTAAGGTTGAATCTGAATGAGCTAAGACTGACTGTAACGCTGTTTTAGCCGCAGAAAAATCCCTTTTTTCGACCGCTTGTTTAGCCGTTTCAAATTGGGCAAAAGCGGCATAGCTTGAATCTTTATTATCCGCAATAAATTTCTCGACAAGCGGTTGGTTTTTGCTTGGATTTTGCAAATAACTCTCCATTACACTTTGGTATGAAGCGGATGTTTTTTGTGCCGTTTCAAGCTGGTGATTTTTCCAAAAATTCCAGCCGGCAGTTGCTGCACAAGCTAAAATAATCGCCACCAAAATCGGTGTGCCGTTCTCTTTAAACCAATTTTTGGCATCTTCAAATTGCTGCTCTTCGGTTTTATTTAAATATTCGTTACTCATCTTTTTCTCCTAAAATCGTTTAAATAGCTCAGCAATCAGCTCTGATTGAGCAATCGTGATTTGTTCTGCTCCTGAACGCAAATCTTTGATAACAACTTGCTTTTCAGCCACTTCGCTTTCGCCAATCACTAAGGCAATTTGGGCTTCTACTTTATCTGCACGTTTAAATTGTTTTTGGAATTTACCGCCGGAACAGTGTGTCATTACGCCAACGTGTGGCAATTCGCTACGAATCTGCTCGGCAAGTTGGAAGGCATTTAGTGTTGCCCCTTCACCGGAGAATACGATATACACATCCACCGCTTTTGGTAAATTAATCTCTTTATTTACCTCTTGCACCAACAGCACTAAACGCTCTAAGCCCATTGCAAAGCCAACGCCTTGGGTTGCGTGTCCGCCGAGTTGTTCGACTAAGCCGTCATAACGCCCACCGCCACAGACTGTGCCTTGTGAGCCTAAAGCTGAAGTGACCCATTCAAACACGGTTTTATTGTAATAGTCTAAACCACGCACCAATTTTGGATTGACTTCGTAACGGATTCCCATTGCATCAAGTAAGGCACAAAGCTGGGTAAAATGCTCACGGCTGTCATCATCTAAATAATCAAGCAGTTTTGGGGCATCGTTTAATACATTTTGTAGTGCTTCGTTTTTGGTATCTAAAATCCGCAGTGGGTTTTTCACCAAACGCTCTTTCTCTTCTTCGCTCATTAACGCGGTATGATTTTCTAAAAATTTTACTAATGCCGAACGATAATTTGCACGAGCTTCTAACGAGCCGATAGAGTTAAGTTGCAAAGAAACGTGTTGGTCGATACCTAACTCTTTCCATAGACGTGCGGTAAGAATAATCAACTCCGCATCAATTTCCGGATTGGCAATGCCGAACACTTCAACACCGGCTTGGTGAAATTGGCGATAACGCCCTTTCTGTGGACGTTCGTGGCGGAACATCGGGCCCATATACCATAAGCGTTGCTCATTATTGTAGATCCAACCACGCTCAATCGCCGCACGCACACAACCGGCTGTACCTTCCGGACGGAGCGTTAATTGCTCATCATTATCCCAGAAGGTGTACATCTCTTTCGACACTACATCAGTTACTTCGCCGATGGCACGGGCAAATAACGGGGTGCTTTCTACAATCGGCATACGCACTTCCGAATAGCCGTAACTTGCCAGCACATTACGCACTTTCTGTTCAACCCATTGCCATAATGGAGACTCACTTGGTGAGCAGTCGTTCATTCCTCGAATTGCTTGAATTGTTTTTGCCACTCTCTTATCCTATTTGTTCAATATCTATACGATTATGTTGTTGTGCAACTCTGGCACGAATTTTAGCTTCTAATTGGTCGATTAATTTTGCGTTGTCAAAACGCTCTTTTTGACGAACGCCATCTAAATAAAAGCCGCTCATTTTATTGCTACCTGTTACCCCTAAATCAGACACCAACGCCTCACCCGGCCCGTTTACCACACAGCCGATAATCGATACGTCCATCGGTGTGATAATGTCTTCTAAACGTTGCTCTAGCTCGTTTACCGTCGCAATTACATCAATTTCTTGGCGGGAACAGGTTGGGCAAGCAATAAAATTGATCCCACGAGAGCGAATACGCAGCGATTTCAAAATATCAAAGCCAACTTTCACCTCTTCAACAGGATCAGCCGCTAATGATACACGCAAGGTATCGCCAATCCCTTCCGCCAATAATAACCCTAAGCCTACCGCTGATTTCACCGAGCCGGCTCTCGCACCACCTGCTTCAGTAATGCCTAAATGCAGGGGCTGATCAATCTGTTTTGCAAGAAGTCGGTAAGATTCGACCGCTAGAAATACATCTGAGGCTTTCACGCTGACTTTGAATTGTTCAAAGTTAAGGCGATCTAAGTGATCAACGTGGCGTAATGCCGATTCTAATAATGCCTGTGGTGTCGGTTCGCCATATTTTTCCTGCAAATCACGCTCTAATGATCCGGCATTCACCCCGATTCGGATCGGAATGTTTTTATCTCTGGCACAATCTACCACAGTTCGGATCCGCTCTTCATTTCCGATATTACCCGGGTTAATCCGCAAGCAATCCACCCCATATTCGGCAACTTTCAACGCAATGCGATAATCGAAGTGGATATCCGCCACCAATGGCACATTCACTTGTTGTTTAATCGCTTTAAATGCTTCTGCTGCGTCCATTGTCGGCACGGACACACGCACAATATCAGCCCCGACACGTTCTAGCGATTTAATTTGAGCAACCGTTGCTTCCACATCAGTTGTGCGGGTGTTGGTCATTGACTGAACCGTAATCGGTGCATCGCCGCCTACAGGCACATTACCCACATAGATTTTCTTCGATACCCGACGTTTAATAGGTGATTGATGTATCATATTTTTAGCTAATTGTGAAAATTTATAAAAACAGAAAACGCTCGTAAAGACAGCTATCGTTGAATGCTAGCTTTACGTGCGTTTCATCGTTAAATCAAGCTTACTGTAACGGTAAACGAATACGAGCTACACGCCCATCAATTTTCAATGGTACTTCTTGGCCTTTATAGTACACTTTTACATTGGCAGGCGCACCAATGGTTAAACGATATTGCTCATTCTCATTGAAACTTAAAGTCTCACCATTGTTATATAATTTTTCTGCTAAACGTTTATTTTTAGCACCTCGCACTGTAATCCAGCTTTGTGAACCGGTAATTTCGATACGAAGCTCATCATTCGTTACCGCAACAGGCTGTTCTGTAGGTGCTTGTTCCGACTGAGATTGCTGTAAAACATTCACTGCTTCAACCTGTGCTGTATCAGCTTGTTTAACGTCTTCTACCGCTTTAACTTCTTCTTGTGCTACAGCCGGCGATGCCGTTTGTGTAGGCTCTACTTTTTCAGTTAATGCCGGTTCTGCTGCAACTACCGTTTCTGCTGCTTGAGCAGGCTGCTCTGAAACCTGAATAGGTTGCTGAACAGGCACGGAAGTTTGTGCTGAAGCATCATTATTATTTGTAGTGGTATTTGTCACTTCAGCAACTGGTGCAGAGCTAACAAATTGCTCACGATTTTCCTGTTCTTTTTGATACCCTTGCCACCACCAAAGTAATGTCATTCCTAATGCCGCAAGCAATACTAATACCGTTAAATACTTTAAGGTTTTACCTTGTGAATTTGATGAAGGTTTTACTGAAGAAACTTTAGTGACTTCTTTTGGAATAGTGACTTCACCATAATTAACGCTCGAAATAAGGGATTCAGGTAAACGCAAAAATTTCACATAATTACGCACATAGCCACGCACAAAAGTTGGGGCAACGTTTTGTAGAATAAAGATATCATTTTCAAGTGATTCAATATGTGATTTTTTTAAGTTGGTTTTTTGAGCAACATCTGTAATAGAAAGATTTAACGCTTCACGAGCCGCTTTTAATTGTTGCCCTAAAGAAAGTGCTGTACCAGCTTGAGTAGAATTAACTGATTCTGTCATATAAAACTCTTTAAAGAAAGTAGTAGAAATAAAATTCAAAAATTATTCGGAAGTTTAAAGAGGTAATGCCTATTTTGCAATCTTAATGCGTAAAAAATTGAAAATTTAATCGGCAAGCGGTCATATTTTTCAATTTTTTTGCAAAATATGACCGCTTGTATCTTGCTTTACTTAGAAGCTAAATTGGCTTTTGCTGCCGCAATCGCCTCTGCCACACGTTGTGGGTTCACCCCTCCTTTAGCACAACGTTTTTCTAAGCAGGACTCTAATGACAGAATCGGATAAACGTCATTATCAATAGAAACGTGGAATTGCTGGAACTCGGCAATCGTTAATGCTTCAAGCGGTTGTTTTTTGCCGATTGCATATACCACCGCTTCGCCAACAATATGGTGAGCTTCACGGAATGGCACGCCTTTCGCCACTAAATAATCTGCCAACTCGGTCGCATTCGCATAACCTTGCTGAGCGGCTTCTCGGGTGCGTTCGGTATTCACTTGAATATCAACCAGTACAAGTTCTGCAATTTCTAAACAAGCCTGCCAAGTTTCCAACGCATCAAAAATACCCTCTTTGTCCTCTTGCATATCTTTATTATAAGCAAGTGGCAACCCTTTGAGTGTAGTTAATAAACCGTTTAATGCTCCAAATACCCGACCGGATTTCCCACGAATCAGCTCACAAGCATCAGGGTTTTTCTTCTGTGGCATAAGTGATGAGCCTGAGGTCACACGATCCGACATTTCAAGAAAGCCTGATTCACCACTATTAAAAATGATTAAATCTTCAGCAAAGCGAGAGAGATGCATCATACTGATCGAGGCAGTAGAAAGCAGCTCTAAAATATGGTCACGATCTGACACGCTGTCTAAACTGTTGCGTGTGGCTTCTTCAAAGCCTAAATCACGGGCTAATAAGTCACGATCAATGCCGTAAGCCGTACCAGCCAATGCCCCTGAACCAAGCGGGCAAGTGCTCATACGCTTATTTGCATCGCTCAAACGGCTGAAATCCCGTTCTAACATTTCATAGTAAGCCATACACCAATGGGCGAAGGTCACAGGCTGAGCCCGTTGCAAATGGGTATAACCCGGCATCACTGAGTCTTGATTTTCTTCGGCAACGGACACCAAACGCTCTTGTAAAGCTCGGATTCGCTCTTGCAGTGCTACCGCTTGCACCTTGCACCACATTTTAATATCCACCGCTACTTGGTCATTACGGCTACGCCCGGTGTGCAATTTTTTACCTAAATCGCCCACTTTTTCAATCAGCTTGGATTCAACCCAGCTGTGAATATCTTCCGCATCATCTTTTAAGATAATGGTGAGGTTAGATTCCACCTCTGCTCTCACCTCTTTTAATGCTGCGATTAGTTGTTCTAATTCTGCTGCCGTTAAAATACCTACCGAAGTAATGGCTTTTGCCCAGCCGATTGACCCCTCAATATCTTGAATCGCCAAGCGGTAATCAAAACGTAATGAATCGTTAAAATATTTAAATTTTGCATCTGCCTGTTGTGTAAAGCGTCCACCCCAAAGTGCCATAGTCTGTTCCTTGTATATTATTCTTTGTATTAATCAAAATGAAAAAGGCGTTTTACCGCCTTAACTTTTCGCTTATTTTGCATAAATATGCAGAATATTTCAATATTTATTTATAACTATTTTAATTGTGACTCAATAATGCCACCGCCTAAGCAAACTTCGCCTAAGTAAAACACGGCAGACTGCCCCGGGGTCACGGCAATTTGTGGTTCATCGAACATCACTCGAATAGTTTCATCATCAATCACTTGGATTTCACAGGCAATATCTGCTTGACGATAACGGGTTTTTACCGTGCAGCGTAAATTTTCACGCAACGGCATCATATCCACCCAAGTGAGCTGTTTCGCAATTAGGCCGTTTGAAAGCAGAGCTGAATTATCGTGTCCTTGTGCTACAATCAATACATTATTAAGTAAGTCTTTCTCCACCACATAAAACGGATCTTCACTTAGCCCTTTCACCCCGCCGATACCTAAGCCTTTTCGTTGCCCAAGCGTGTGATACATCAGCCCATCGTGGCGACCGACTAATTTGCCGTCAACAGTGCGAATTTCCCCCGGTTGAGCCGGCAGAAAACGAGCTAAGAAATCTTTAAATTTACGCTCACCGATGAAACAAATGCCGGTAGAATCTTTTTTCTTTGCCGTTGCTAATCCTAGATCTTCGGCAATGGCTCGCACAATCGGCTTCTCAATTTCGCCCACCGGGAATAAACTCTGCCCGATCTGCTTTTTATTTAACGCATATAAAAAGTAGCTCTGATCTTTATTTTCATCTAAACCACGCAAAAGTTTCGCATCTTGATCATCATTCGTGCGGCGGACATAATGCCCGGTCGCAATATAATCTGCACCAAGATCTTCTGCTGCATATTCCAAAAAGGCTTTAAATTTGATCTCTTTATTACATAAAATATCCGGATTTGGCGTTCTTCCTGCCTTGTATTCCGCCAAGAAATATTCAAATACATTATCCCAATATTCCGCAGCAAAATTAATTTTATGCAACTTCATACCCAGTTTATCGGCAACCGCTTGAGCATCGGCAAGGTCAGCGGCGGCAGTACAATAATCGGTATCATCATCTTCTTCCCAGTTTTTCATAAACAAGCCTTCCACTTGGTAGCCTTGTTGTTGAAGAATAAAAGCAGAAACCGAGGAATCCACCCCACCGGACATACCAATAATGACTTTTTTCTTGCCATTTTCAGCAAGTTGCTCTGGTGTTAATTTCGGGAAATGGGTGTTATAAGTGTTTGAAATTAATAGATTTGACATAAATTCTCCCGTAACTTCGGTTAAGGCGAAGCACATTGGTTAGTGATAAAAACAACAAGCGGTGAAATTTGCAAAAAATTTTGCAAAATGAACCGCTTGCCTATTAAGAAATTAGAGTTCTATTTGGTAAAAGACTTTTCCTACTCTATCAATATGTTCAATAAAGTTAGGATTTGTGAGTTTATCATAAATGGAAAGATCAAATAAATAAGGTGAGCTTGAGTCATCAAGATCACCCCAGATTCTTTTTACAATATCATAAGTCAGATCTTTGCCTTTGAAAGTAAGATCTACATCTGAGCCTTCACGATAATTACCTTTAGCACGCGAGCCATAGATAATTGCTTGCTCCACTTCAGGGTATTTCGCAAGAATATCGGTAATAGTTTTCGTCGCTCGTTCGCTTAGTCCAAAGTTTGGCATAGTGTTTCTACTCGCTGTTCAAATTCAATAAATAAAGGCAGATACGCCTTGATAATTTTATTAAATTCTTCAGTTAAAATAGTTTCATCGTAAGTATGAACTATTATATTGCGGCTTTTTATCATTTCTAGCCAAACTTCGCCCTGAGTGATTAGCCCACGATTAAAAGCCAAACGAGAAGCCGTTTTTGAACCATAAATATCAACTTCACCTTCCCATTTTAAAATATCTTGCATTAACTTCCACGCTAACTCGTGTGTAATCTCAAAACTCTGGATAATTCCTTTTTTAATTACATCAATGTCGGTATCAGCGTATTTTTCTGCTTCTGCTTGAAGGTAACTTACTGATTTTTTATAGTTATCAAACCGCTGTTTCCAGCGAATATCTCTATTCATATTATTTCACTTCATAAAATTGTGGCTCTTTATTAAAACGTGCCACTTCTTCAGGGTCGGCTGTGCCGTCTGCGATTTTAGATTTTAGGTTATCGCAAGGTTCTTCGCAGTCGCACATTTTTTTCATACCTAAAGCGGTGATACCGCCACAGCTGCCTTTGATGGTTTTGCCTTTCACGATAAAACCAATCGACATCGCAAAAATCACGGCTACAAAAAAGCCAAAGGTTAATAATACAGTTTCCATTTTTCACTCCAACTATTGTGATTGAATAAGTTTGCTAAATTCGCTCGACATTTGTGTCTCAAATTTATCGCCGTTTTTAACAATTAAAAAGATTGCTAATTTTTCACGCTCTGCCACTGCTAATGCTTTTTCCGCTCCTAACACAAATAAACCGGTTGATAAGCCGTCTGCCGTCATTGTGGTTGGGGCAAATACAGTGATAGAGGCTAAATTATGGTTTACCGGACGTAACTGTTTTGGGTCGATAATATGTGAAAGACGGTTGCCTTTTTCATCTTCAAAATAATTACGATAATTGCCCGAAGTTGCCATCGCCAAATTGTGCAACGGCACGGTAATTTGTGCGGCTTGACCTTGTGTCATTACCGGTTGCTCGATTGCAATCCGCCAATCTAAGCCTTGTAAATTTTTTCCTTTGCCTCGTAATTCGCCACCAATTTCAACTAAATAGTTGCTCACACCTATAGTTTCAAGATGCTCGGCTAATTTATCTACACCGAAACCCTTTGCAATAGACGATAAATCTAGATAAAGATTAGCTGCTGACTTGGTGAGCTTGGGTTTACTACTCATTTCAAGCAAAATTTTATCAATGCCGACATAAGCAGAACGCTCTGCAATTTGTTCCTCAGACGGCACTTTATTTAAGCGTTTATCCGGCCCGAACCCCCACAAGTTCACCAATGGACCAACGGTTACATCTAAAGCCCCTTCGGTGACTTTATTTAAACGGATTGCCTCTTGTACCACTTTTGCAAAATCCTGCGAAATTTCGACCGCTTGATTTGCCTGCTTTGCTTGATTAAAACGGCTAATTTCCGAATCTTGTTGGTAGGTGGACATCTGATTATTCACCTCAATCAATAAGCCATCCAGCTCATTTTTCATTTTTTCAGGCGAAATCAAATTCTTCACTTCACCATTATCAATATATTTTACGGTGTAAGTTGTCCCCATGGTTTTGCCCGACAGCGTAATTTGCTCAGGGGCTTTTTCACAAGCACTTAAAGTAAAAAAAGCAATTAAAAGAAGAAAAAATTTTTTCATTGGTATCACAAAAGTTAAAAATTGGGGAAATTATAGCATATTTAGCGATTAAATAAGCACTTCATATCGTTGTAAAATAATTTGTTTAAACGATTCGTTGCAACTTGCCCAGTCAATCAGATCTACTGTGAAAGGTAGGTCAGAATCCGTAAACGCAAGCTCTAACTCTGTTTGTTGCCGAATCGTGAGCGGTTGTTTGGTGATTAATGCTAAATCAAGATCCGAATAGGCTTTAGCTGTGCCTTTAATGCGAGAGCCAAAAACCCAAACGGGTGTATCAGGCAAGTATTTTTTGAAAATATCCAACACCTGTTGGCGTTGTGCCTCAGTTAAATCAATCATAGCTATTGCGTTTTTGGAGCTGTTTAACTAAAAAATACGTACTTTCCAGAAAGTTTGAAATTCCGTTATAAACCTGCAGTGCTTTATTTTGATCATAAGTATGCGAGGTAATATTTCGCATTTTGCGATAATCTAGCCAGACTTCCGGTGATTCAATCAGCCCATATTGAGCAGCCATTCGCAAAATATCACGGAACTCGGTGCTATCAATATCAGTGTCATTTGACTCAATGTTTTTGAGCTGACGCTTGAGCATTTTTATCGACAATTCGTAAACAAATTCAAATTTTTGGATTGCTCCTGCAATCAAAGTGTCTTGAATAATTGCTTCTTGCCGGTTAAACCACGCTTGATTTTCAAGGCTGACAATCGTTTTCTCAAGGGAATTGAAAGCATTTTCAAGTGCCGTAATATCCAGTTGTTCCATTTGCTTCCCCTTAAAATTCACATTATTAAATTACCAAAACTTAATAATATAAATTAAATCAAGCGGTCAATTTTGCAGAAAATTTTGCAAATTTGACCGCTTGTAGTCAGAAGTTAAGGTTTATCAACCACCGAAGTCATCTAATAAGATGTTTTCGTCTTCTACACCTAAGCTCTTCAGCATACCGATTACGGCAGCATTCATCACCGGTGGACCACACATATAGTATTCGCAGTCTTCAGGTGCTTCGTGGTTTTTGAGGTAGTTCTCATAAAGCACGTTATGAATAAAGCCACGGAAGTAATCTTCTCTGTCGCCCGGTAATGGATCAGAAAGTGCCACATACCATTTGAAGTTGTCGTTTTCTGCTTGAAGACCATCAAAATCTTCCACATAGAACATTTCACGTTCTGAACGAGCACCATACCAGAATGACATTTTACGTTTAGATTTTAAACGTTTTAATTGGTCGAAGATATGTGAACGCATTGGTGCCATACCTGCACCACCACCGATAAAGACCATTTCCGCATCGGTATCTTTAGCGAAGAACTCACCGAATGGACCTGAAATTGTCACTTTATCACCCGGTTTTAATGACCAAATGTAGGAAGACATTTGACCCGGCGGTACGTCCGGATTGCGTGGTGGAGGTGTAGCAATACGCACGTTAAGCATAATAATGCCTTTCTCTTCCGGATATGAGGCCATTGAGTATGCACGAATAATATGCTCGTCCACTTTTGAAGTATAACGCCATAAGTCAAATTTATCCCAGTCTTCATGGTACTCTTTTGGAATATCGAAGTCTTTATAATGAACAGTATGAGGCTCAGCTTCAATTTGGATATAACCACCCGCACGGAACGGTACTTCTTCGCCTTCAGGAATTTGAAGTTTAAGCTCTTTGATGAAGGTTGCTTTGTTATCGTTTGAGATAACGGTACATTCCCATTTTTTCACACCAAAGATCTCTTCCGGAAGTTCAACGTCCATTGAAGATTTCACGTTTACCTGACAAGCTAAACGCCAGCCTTCTTTCGCTTCTTTCTTAGAAATGTGCGATAACTCAGTTGGAAGAATTTCACCACCGCCTGATTTCACTTGTACTTTACATTGACCGCAAGAGCCACCGCCACCACAAGCTGAGGAAACGAAAATCCCTTTACTTGCTAAAGCACCGAGTAATTTTCCACCAGCCGGTAGCGTAATGCCTTTTTCCGGATCGTTGTTGATTGAGATGGTAATATCACCTGAATCAACTAATTTTGATTTAGCGAAAAGAATGATCACCGCAAGCACTAATACCAGAGCCGTAAATGCGATAATACCGAAAATAAAATTACTATCCACGATATGCTCCTTATAATTGAATGCCTGAGAATGACATGAATCCTAACGCCATTAAACCTACCGTGATAAAGGTAATGCCTAAACCACGTAAGCCTGCCGGCACGTCAGAATATTTCATTTTCTCGGTTAAACCTGCAAGTGCTACGATAGCTAACATCCAGCCTGTACCTGCACCTACACCATAAACCACAGATTCTACAAAGTTATACTCACGTTGTACCATAAACGATACACCACCAAAAATCGCACAGTTTACGGTGATAAGTGGTAAGAAGATACCTAATGCACTATAAAGTGCCGGGAAAAACTTGTCTAAAATCATTTCCAGAATTTGAACAAGTGCTGCAATAACCCCGATGAAAGTGATAAAGTTTAAGAAGCTTAAATCCACACCTTCTACTAATGCACCCTCTTTTAATACGTGGGTATAAACTAATTGGTTAGCTGGAACTGCAATGCCAAGTACTACAATTACCGCAATACCTAAACCAAAAGCAGTTGAAACTTTCTTAGACACCGCAAGGAATGTACACATACCAAGGAAGAAAGAAAGTGCCATATTTTCAATAAATACGGACTTAACAAAGATACTCAGAAGATGTTCCATCTTATTTCTCCACTTGTTCCGGTTTCCACGTTCTAATCGCCCAGATCACAAATCCGATAATAAAGAACGCACTTGGTGCTAATAAGAATAAACCGTTTGCTTGATACCAACCACCATTTTGAACAGTTTCAAGAATGGTGATACCGAAAATTTTACCTGAACCGATAAGTTCACGTAAAAAGGCAACGATAATTAACATTGCACCGTAGCCTAAACCGTTACCGATACCATCAACAAAACTTTCAACCGGGCCTGATTTCATCGCGAATGCTTCTGCACGCCCCATTACGATACAGTTGGTAATAATCAGACCAACGAATACCGATAATTGTTTTGATAGATCGTAAGCATAAGCACGTAAGATTTGGTCAACCAAAATTACTAATGAAGCAATAATCGCCATTTGTACAATGATACGGATACTATTTGGAATATAGTTACGAATCATTGAAATAAACATACTTGAGAATGCAGTAACTAAACTTACCGCAATTGCCATTACTACTGCTGTTTGTAATTGAGTCGTTACCGCTAACGCAGAACAAATACCTAAGATCTGTAATGCGATCGGGTTGTTATCGACAATTGGCGATAACAATAATTTTTTAAGATTGTTATTGTCTGCCATTAGTTAGCTCCTGCCGCTGCTTTAAATTTTGCTAAATATGGACCAAAACCATTTTGACCAAACCAGTATTTGAATGAGCCATCCACACCGTTTGAGGTTAATGTCGCACCGGATAAACCATCAACGCCGTGATCTTTATCTGCCGATGCACCTTTACCCACTCTTAACGCAACTTGGTTTTGCTCGTTAAATAGTTTTTTACCTACAAAGTTTTTCTGCCAGTTTGGGTTTGCAATTTCACCACCTAAACCTGCCGTTTCACCTTGTTCATAGTAAGTAATACCATTGATCGTATTTGCATCAGGTTGTACTGCCACAAAACCGTACATAATTGACCATAAGCCGTTACCGTGCATTGGTAATACTACTTGAGTCGTTTTACCTGAGTCATCTTTTACTAAATAAACTTCCGCATATTTAGCTCGAGTTTTGATATTCGCTTTATCATCTTCAGGAGCAATCACAACATTTTGCGCCGGATCTTTAGCTGCTGCACGAGCATCAAAGCCTGTTACACCGTCAACATAATCGCCTGTTGCTAAATCTACAATTTTCGGCTCAATAAATTTGGTATAGGTTTCTTGCACATCAGTATCTTTTTGCAATAAACCGGCCGCTTGTAAAATGTTTTTCTGTTTATCAAGTTGTTTCTGAATATCTTGTGTGGGTTTAAGCATTACTGCTGCACCTGCCACAATTAAAGAACAGATTAAACTTAATAAAACTACAACAGTTAGCGTTCCGCCAACGCTATCTTTATTAAATTTAGCCATTGTTTGCTACCCTCGCTAATCTGCGTTTGATATTCCCTTGAACTACTAAATAGTCAAAGATTGGAGCAAATAAGTTAGCAAATAAAATCGCTAACATCATACCCTCAGGGTATGCCGGGTTTACCACACGGATTAATACACACATAAAGCCGATTAAGATACCGTATGCCCATTTACCTTTGTTCGTAAATGCAGCTGATACCGGGTCGGTTGCCATAAAGAACATACCGATCGCAAAACCACCTAATACTAAGTGCCAATGCCAAGGCATAGAGAATAATGGGTTGGTATCAGAACCGATTACATTAAATAATGTCGCAGTTGCCGCCATACCAATCATTACACCGGCAATAATTCGCCAAGAAGCAATTCGAGCAAATACAATGATTGCAGCACCAATAATCAACATTAAGGTAGAGGTCTCGCCGATAGAACCCGGAATATTACCTAAGAACGCATCCATCCAAGTAATGGTTTCACCGGTTGCAACGTGCTGTAATGCACCTTGACCACCAACTGCCCATTGAGAAAGTGCAGTTGCACCTGAGAAGCCATCTGCGGCAACCCATACTGCATCACCTGAAATTTGCCCCGGATAAGCAAAGAATAAGAAAGCACGACCGGCTAATGCTGGGTTCATAAAGTTTTTACCCACGCCACCGAATACTTCTTTTGCCACTACCACACCAAAGGTGATAGCAAGAGCAGCTTGCCATAATGGTAATGTTGGCGGAACGATTAACGCTAACAATAATGAAGTGACGAAGAAACCTTCATTTACATCGTGCTTACGCACTGCGGCAAATAAAATTTCCCAAGTTACACCTACTGCAAAGATCGTAATGTAGATAGGTAGGAAATATGTTGCACCCAGCAACATTTTGGTTCCCCAGCCTGCATTAGCAATAGAGCCTAAACTATCAGCTAAACCATAGTGCCAATCATTTGCCACTAAATCTGATAAAGTACCCATTTTTAATGCTGCAAGAATACCTTGTGAACCTACATTGTACATACCGTAGAACATTGCAGGGAAAAGTGCTAGCCACACGAAGATCATCATACGTTTGGAATCAATCGCATCACGAACGTGGGCATCTTTCTGCGTCACATTGCCTTGCACATAAAGCACTGTTGCAATAGCTTCATACAACGCATACAGCTTTTCGTATTTTCCACCCGGTAAAAACGCAGGTTCCATTTTTTCTAGTAAATGTTTTAAACCCATTTTTAACCTTCCTTCTCGATCTTCTCTAATGCTGCACGCAACATCGGACCGTAATCATTTTTACCCGGACACACAAAGGTACAGAGTGCTAAATCTTCTTCGTCTAACTCCAAGCAACCTAAGGCTTGAGCAGAATCGGTATCATTAGATGCTAAATCACGCAGTAACAAGGTCGGGATAATATCCAACGGCATTACACGCTCATAAGAACCGATTGGCACCATAGCACGATGGCTACCGTGTGTACCTGTTGTGAAATTAAACAGTTTTTTACCGAAGTAACCTAATGTTGTACGGGTGATTGAGAATTTATTCGCCCCCGGCATAATCCAGCCGAAAAACTCTTTCTCATTGCCTTCTGCAATTACAGAAACCTGCAACGCATAACGACCTAAATAGTCGTGAACGCCTTGCGCTTTCGCACCGCTTAACACTGAGCCTGAAATCACACGGTTTTCCCCTGCGTTTAACTCATTCGCCACTAATTCAGACACTTTGGCGCCTAAACGGGTACGGATTAAACGTGGATTTTTCACTTGTGGACCTGCTAATGCCACTACACGGTCAGTAAATAGCTCACCGGTCGTAAATAATTTACCGATAGCAATTACATCTTGGTAATTTAAATACCAAACTTGTTTAGTTGCACCAACCGGATCAATAAAGTGAATGTGTGTACCTGCAAGCCCTGCTGGGTGCGGGCCTTTAAAACGGTTAGTTTGGACATTCTCAATTTGACGGCTTTGTGCCGCATTTAAAATATTTGAGTCTGCACTGCCACAGAGATGAATCACTTTTTTACTTTCAAATAAACGACTTAATACAGTTAAGCCATCAAAGAAAGCTTGTTGGTGTTCTGCAATAATCACTTCCGGATTTGCTGCAAGTGGATTAGTATCCATCGCATTGACAAAAATAGAGGAAGGTTCTGCATCTAATGCAGGCACTTTGCTAAACGGACGTGTACGGAAAGCCGTCCATAAGCCTGACTCTACAAGGTTTTGTTTTACTTGCTCTGAAGTTAATGAAGCTAATTGGCTGGCTTCATAACGAGCAAAGGTAATTTGCTCATCACCCTCAACTTTAATTACTACCGATTGAAGAACACGCTTCTCGCCACGGTTAATTGCCGTTACGGTACCACTTGCAGGGGCAGTAAATACCACGCCCGGATTCTTTTTATCTTCAAAAAGAACCTGACCTTTCTTTACTACATCGCCTTCACGCACTTTCATTGAAGGACGCATACCCACATATTCTTCACCAAGCATAGCAACTTCAGTAACGGTATTACCGTTATGGATTACTTGCTCAGGTTTTCCCGCAATCGGAAGATCTAAGCCTTTTTTGATTGTAATCATATTGTTTGCACTACTTTTCTTTTGGGTTAAAAAATATGATTGCGCTAACGCAATCGCTTCTATTGAGCCGCAGCTTTACTTAAAAATAAACAATGGTCCCCCACCTATTTTTAAAAGCCACATTAAGTTCTCAAATCTGTGATCAACCTTTATCTTTTCTTAACAAAAGGTTAACTAAAAATAATCTTCTTATTTTACCTAAAAAGCTCCCCTTCTGGCTAGGAAAACCCCCTATTTTTTGCATATTCCCGCGGTAAAATTTGAAATAAATCAAGATTTCAATTCCCTCTTAACATAAATTAACCATAATTAGTTAATCCAATTTCCCTTCAAGCGGTTAAATTTTATTAACAATTTGCAAAAATTTTTTTAGCTAGGCAATTTTGAAATTCAGGCGTAAAATAGTTGATAAATTTTGTAAAATATTAAAAAACAGGATAATTTAAATGGAAGAACAAACCATTCATATTTCAATATCAGATGCAGCACAAGCCCATTTTGCCAGACTATTAGAACAGCAAGAAGAGGGAACTAATATCCGTATTTTTGTGGTCAATCCCGGCACACCGGGGGCAGAATGCGGTGTCTCTTACTGCCCACCCAATGCAGTTGAAGAGACGGATACCGAATTTAAATTTAACCGTTTCTCTGCATTTGTCGATGATATTAGCTTGCCGTTTTTAGACGAAGCAGAAATTGATTATGTCACTGACCCGATGGGTTCACAGCTAACGCTAAAAGCCCCTAACGCCAAAATGCGTAAAGTGGCTGATGATGCACCTTTTATCGAGCGTTTAGATTATGTGATTCAAACCCAAGTCAATCCGCAACTTGCCAGCCACGGTGGTAAAGTGACTTTAATTGAAATCACCGAAGATAAATATGCTGTGTTGCAGTTCGGCGGTGGTTGTAACGGTTGTTCAATGGTAGATGTGACCTTAAAAGAGGGGATTGAAAAACAGCTTCTGGCAATGTTCCCTGATGAATTAGTTGGTGTGAAAGATATTACCGAACACCAACACGGTGAACATTCTTACTATTAATAAACATACTAAAAAGGGATAAATCATTTGATTTATCCCTTGTTTTATCATTCGCAAGCGGTCGAGTTTCGCAATTTTTTTACAAAATCCGACCGCTTGTTAAGTCTCATTAAGCCATACGGCTCTCTTGGTAATCTTTCGCTGCTTTTACAAAGCCTGCGAATAATGGGTGACCATCACGTGGGGTTGAGGTAAATTCCGGGTGGAATTGTGCTGCTATAAACCAAGGGTGATTTGGCACTTCAATAATTTCCACTAATTTACGATCTGCTGATAAACCGCTCACTTTTAAGCCTGCCGCTTCAATTTGTGGCAACAGCTTATTGTTCACTTCGTAACGGTGGCGATGACGTTCAACAATCGTTTCCGCACCATACACTTCACGGGCTTTCGAGCCTTCAATTAAATGGCATTGTTGCGAACCTAAACGCATAGTGCCGCCTAAATCCGATTCATCACTGCGGGTTTCCACATTCCCTTCGGCATCTTGCCATTCGGTAATTAAACCAATTACCGGCTGCGAGCAATCTTTGTCAAATTCAGAAGAATTAGCTTCAGTTAAACCTGCTACATTACGGGCATATTCAATTAAGGCAATTTGCATACCTAAACAGATACCTAAGTAAGGAATCTTGTTTTCACGGGCATATTGTGCGGTTCGAATTTTGCCTTCCACGCCACGATAGCCAAAGCCGCCCGGCACAAGAATACCGTCTAAGCCTGCCAATAACTCTGTGCCTTTGGTTTCAATATCTTGCGAATCAATGTATTTAATATTCACTGCTAAACGATGCGTTAAGCCTGCGTGTTTCAAGGCTTCATTCACCGATTTATACGCATCCGGCAATTCCACATATTTTCCGACCATACCGATAGTCACTTCACCGGTTGGATTTGCTTGGCGGTATAACACTTGTTCCCACTCTGAAAGATCGGCTTCTTTGCAATCTAAACGGAAACGATCGCACACAAAGGAATCTAACCCTTGCGATTTCAATAATTCTGGAATGCGATAAATCGAATCTACATCTTTAAGCGAAATAACCGCACGCTCCGGCACATTACAGAAAAGGGCGATTTTTTTCTTCTCATTTTCCGGAATAGCACGATCTGAACGGCAAATTAACACATCCGGCTGAATACCGATTGAAAGCAACTCTTTTACTGAATGCTGAGTCGGCTTAGTTTTCACTTCCCCTGCGGTTGGAATGTAAGGCACTAAGGTTAAATGCATAAACAAGGTTTTTTCACGACCGATATCCACCGCTAATTGGCGGAGTGCTTCTAAGAATGGCAGTGATTCAATATCCCCCACCGTGCCACCAACTTCCACAATGGCGACATCACGCCCTTTACCGCCTTCTAATACACGGGCTTTAATTTCATTGGTAATGTGCGGAATAACCTGAATGGTTGCCCCTAAATAATCGCCACGGCGTTCTTTACGCAACACTTCAGAGTAAATTTTACCGCTGGTAAAGTTGTTAGCTTTGCTCATTTTGGAACGGATAAAACGCTCGTAGTGACCTAAATCCAAGTCGGTTTCCGCACCGTCTTCGGTCACAAATACTTCCCCGTGCTGAGTAGGGCTCATTGTACCCGGATCGACGTTGATATAAGGGTCAAGCTTCATAATGGTGACATTTAAACCACGAGCTTCAAGAATAGATGCTAAAGAGGCTGCCGCAATACCCTTCCCTAAAGAAGATACAACACCGCCTGTGACGAAAATATAATTCGTTGTCATTGTGATTGCCTTTGCTGATTAATTGGGTTGGAAATTCAGAATATCAGTTTACTTTATAAAAAAGAAACTATCAGGACGGGAAAGTAGTTTACATCAAATTACATTTTTTTGCTAATGGAAAATCGGTAAGCAGTCAGATTAATTCTTTTTCAATAGTGCTAACTAATCTTAACTTAATTAATGCACTATTATTTGCGATAGATCAGAATTAACCTATATGTTTATGGATATCATAATACCTGTTTTTCTAATACTGGAGACGATACAATGAAAATCAAAAAATTACTACTGCCAACTCTGTTAAGCATTGCTACTATGCCAATTCAAGCAGCCGACCTACCTAATATTACAATTCTTGCAACTGGAGGGACAATTGCCGGTAGCCAAAAAAACACGGCAACCTCAGCTTATCAAGCTGGGCAGCTAAATATTGAAACACTCATAGAAGCCGTCCCGGATATTAAAACATTAGCAAATATCAAAGGAGAACAAATCGTTAAAATCGGATCTCAGGATATGTCTGATGAAGTATGGCTAAAACTGGCAAAAGCAATTAATCAACAATGCCCAAACACAGATGGTTTCGTTATTACGCACGGCACAGACACTATGGAGGAAACCGCATACTTCCTTGATATGACTGTAAAATGCGAAAAACCCGTAGTATTAGTGGGAGCCATGCGACCAGCAACTGAAAAAAGTGCCGACGGCGTATTAAATTTATATAACTCAGTTGTTGTCGCCAAAGATTCAAAATCCAGTGGCAGAGGGGTGTTGGTTGCAATGAATGATATTGTATTGGGCGCTCGCGATGTTACAAAAACCAGTACGACATCAGTGCAAACATTTAACTCACCAAACTTTGGTGCACTAGGCTATATTCATAATAGCAAAGTTGATTATGAGCGCTCCCCAGAAAGTAAACACACAGTAAACACTCCCTTTAAAGTAGATGAATTAACAGAATTACCAAAGGTCGGCATTATTTATGCTTATTCAAATATGCCAACCGAACCGCTTCAAGCATTATTAGATGCAGGTTATCAAGGCATCATCGTTGCTGGAGTTGGTAATGGTAATATGAATGCGGCAAATTTAGCTTTACTAGAAGAAGCGGCTAAAAAAGGAATTACTGTGGTTCGCTCGTCTCGAGTACCAACCGGATATACTACCCGAGATGCAGAAATTGATGATAGTAAGTATGGTTTTATTGCTTCCGGCACATTAAATCCTCAAAAAGCTCGAGTATTACTGCAGCTCGCCTTAACACAAACAAATGATATAAAAACCATTCAACAATGGTTTGACGATTTCTAAAAAATAAATAACAAGCGGGCTATTTTGCAGAAAAAATCACAAAATAGACCGCTTGCCGCTCTTATTCCTAATCTTTATTATTTTACAAAGCTATCAAAAGTTAGCTCGTAATTATCACCGTCTCGGCTATAGGCGATGTAGCGTGGGAATTTTTCGCCTTCAAATTTTTTCACCGTAATGTCTTTTTTATCACTGGTTCTAAACTTGTAGGTAATTTCTTGGTAAGTTTTATCACCTACTTTTACCGCCTTTTGAGCTTTACGTAGCTGCACATTCGGTGTCGGGTAAAGTTTTTTACCGTTTGTGGTTTGGAAACTGCTCGGTAATTTATCGTAATAGCTTAACTGGAATGCCGTGGTAAATAAATCATAAGTCGGCATTGTCAGCGCTTCTTCTTTTAGTGGCTCTTTCACTTTGCCATATTTTACCGTTTTAGAATCAATTTCTGCCATTGCATAAGTTTTGCCGTTACGGGTATCTCGGTAGCTCAACATATGAAATTGTTCGTTTTTTTCTGTTCCCTTCGCAGAAAAGACAATATTATATAAAGGCACATTAATTTTTGCCTGAATATTATATTGGCCACCACCGTTATTAAAGTTAATGTAGGCTGGCATTAAATAATTTGAGCTGTATTTCAACTTAAAATTCTCCGCACTGGCGTTTGAAATCAAGCCCAAAGTGACCACGATTACGCTCGCTAACTTCTGCCAAATTCTCATCTATTTCTCCTCTAAAGATATACTTTCGAACAACCTTGAAATTGCATTGTTATCTCGTAATTGTTCCGCTTTCTCCACTTGTACCCGTGTTAAATGTGGCGAAAAATAATTAATAAAATCATACATATAGTTACGAAGAAAAGTTCCTCGTTTAAAGGCAATTTGCGTCATACTCGGCTGAAAAAGATGGCTTGCATTAATAGCCACCAAATCTTGATCTGTTTCCGTATATGCCATTGATGCCATAATGCCAACCCCTAAGCCTAAGCGTACATAAGTTTTGATTACATCAGCATCTGTCGCCGTAAATACGATATTAGGCAAAATACCTTCCTTATTGAAGGCATGATCTAAATCCGATTGCCCTGTAAAACCAAAAGTATAGGTTATCAAATCATATCTACCTAATTGTTCGACAGTCAAATTTTTACTTTGGTTCACAAAAGCCGCAAGAGGATGCTCTGGTTTGACAATAACTGAACGATTCCACCAATAACACGGCAATAAAACCGCTTCATCAAATAAATATTGAGCTTCTGTGGTAATGGCTAAATCCACTTCTCCAGCCATCAAAGCATCATAAATTTGATTCGGGGAGCCTTGGTGCAAATGCAAACTTACTTCAGGATAGCGAGCCTTAAACTTCTCAATTACACTCGGTAGCATATAACGGGCTTGGGTATTGGTGGTCGCAATGCGTAAGATGCCTTTGTTGGGTCGAGTTTGTTCTTCAGCAACCGATTTAATGCTCTGGGCTTTTACCAATAATTCACGAGCAATCGCCACAATTTTTTCACCAGCAGGCGTTAGCCCCTTAACGTGCTTACCGTTACGCTCAAAAATATTAATTCCCAACTCACTTTCCAACAAACGAACTTGTTTGCTAATCCCCGGTTGAGAAGTGTAAAGCACCTCTGCGGCCTCGGTAATATTCAAGTTTTGGTTTACTATTTCAACGATATAACGTAACTGTTGTAGCTTCATAATGATTTCCTCTCTACAATCGCAATAATCTGTTGCATCGTATGCACTTCGTAAGTTGGCTTAATATCCGTATCATTCTCTTTACTAAGCAAATTTAACCAACAAGTATCAATCCCAGCATTATTACCTCCTAAAATATCAGAAGCGAGGGTATCACCTACCATAAGCACTTTAGTACGATCAAATTCGTCCATTAATGCAAAAGCGTAATCAAACACTTGGCGATCAGGCTTTGCGGCACCAATTTGTTCTGATATCACTACAATATCAAAAAAATGTGAAGTTTGAGTATTATCTAAACGTTTTTGCTGCAAGTCGGTAAAACCATTGGTGATAATGCCCATTTTTACTTTACCATACAAAGCGTTTAACATATCCATTACACCTTCTAAAGGCTGACTGACGAATGCCATCTCCGCCATTAATTCTTGATTAAGTTGTAGCGGATCCACGCCTGTTTGAGCAGATAATTTTGCAAAGCGTCGGGTTTGAATATCTTGAGCAGTGATCTCATTATTTTGGTAAGCCACCCAAAGTGGTTTATTTACCGCTTGAAAGTCTTGATAATCTTGTTCACTAAAATCAATCTGGTAACGAGCCAGCATCGCTTTTAAACCAAGATAAGAATTAAATGAAAACAAGGTTTCATCAGCATCAAATAATACCCATTGATATTTCATAATATTCCTTTTTTAACTTAGATAACAAGCGGTCAAATTTTTCTAATTTTTCGCATACCGCTGATAAAACCACGCTTAAGCACAACACTCTTTCATTTTTTGCTGAATCCACTCAACAAAAAATTGTACTTTCTGAACTTGGGCTGATTGCGAAGGATAGACAACATAGAACGATTTTTCATCAAACAATGTGGTTGGGAAAGGCTCTATTAAAGTACCTTTTTCAATTTCGTGCTGTGCCAACAACTGGTTGGCAATCGCAATGCCTTGTTGGTGCATTGCAGCTTGAAGCACCATAAAAGTATGGCTAAAAATTGAGCCAGTTTCCGCATCTACTATATCTTCTATATGCAAATGCTCAACCATCCTTTTCCACTTATTATGGGTGGAGGAATGCAATAAATGTTTACCTGCTAAATCTGCCGGTAAATGAATGGTATTTTGCGATAAATACTCAGGCGAAGCTAAAATAACAATACGGGATTCCGTCAAACGGATAGATTCCAGACCTTGCCAATCCCCCTTACCATAATAAATAGCAACATCAGTTTCTTTACCTAATAATCCCTCATCTTGATCAACACCCTTAATACGTACTTCCACTTCTGGATATTTTTCGTGGAAATCCGCCAAACGTGGGACTAACCAATGCATACCAAATGTTTGTGGTACGCTAATAGTCAGAATTTGACGACTACTTTGCTGCCTAATTTTATCTGTTGCGAGAGCAATTTGTTCTAATAATGGCTGAACTTCATAGAAATATTGTGCGCCTAACTCAGTTAATTCCAGCAAACGGTTACGGCGATGGAACAGGGAAGCACCTAAAAAATCTTCTAATAGTTTAATTTGGTGGCTCACTGCAGCTTGTGTGACGAAGAGATCTTCTGCCGCTTTAGTAAAATTTAAATGGCGTGCAGCAGATTCAAATGCTTTCAATGCATTGAGTGGTGGAAGTTTTTTGTTCATAATTTTTCAAGCTAATAGATTACTAAACAAGCAACTCTATTATTTTTTCTGATAGTTTAAATAAAAAAAATTCGTTTGATGCTTGCAAATAGAAATAATAAAATATCCGCATACTTAGATGGATAGTTTAGAATTTATTTCTATTCCTAAATTTTAAGTATGATGTTGTGTTTGCATATTGGTCTAGGAAACTAGACTAGAGTAACGAAAGTTACTTGTTTCACTTCCTGTATATTTTGAACCGTATTGGTTTATAACCGCCCACTTTGGGCGGTTTTTTTCTATGTAAAAAAACAGCACAAAACCTAGATCGCATTCTATATTATTCGCTACCTTTATTCTAGCCTTTCTGCTTTTTTATTCTTTCACTTTAATCTATTATAAAAAGAGGTTTTATAGTATGCTAAAGCCTATTTTTCATTTGCAATAATTACCGAGAGTTCTTTTGAGTAAACCGAAATTAACCCATAACCAACAGCGTAGAATCCAATCTAACCATCATAAGCGTATCAACAAAAAAGAAATTGAATGGCAAGATGAAATGTTAGGCGAAATGCAACAGGGCATTGTCGTTACCCGCCACGTTAAACACGCTGATGTTGAAACCGCAGAGGGAGAAATTTTCCGCTGTAATATCCGCCGTACATTGAAAAATGTGGTGGTGGGCGATCAGGTTTCTTGGCGTAAAGGTAGTGAGCAACTACAAGGGATTAGTGGTGTAATTGAGGCAGTTTTTCCACGTAAAAATGAACTTACCCGCCCCGATTATTATGACGGTATTAAGGTGATGGCATCGAATATCGATCAAATCATTATTGTATCAGCCGTGCTACCCACACTTTCGCTGAATATTATCGACCGTTATTTAGTGATTTGCGAAACGGCAAATATTCCTGCCTTAATCGTACTCAACAAAATTGATTTGCTAGATGAAAATGAGAGACAAGCGGTTAAAGAGCAGCTCAAAATCTATGAAGAGATTGGCTATGAAACTCTCTGTTTATCGGCCGACACGGGTGAAAATATGCAGGCATTACACCAATATCTCGCCAAAGGCACTTCTATTTTTGTCGGACAATCCGGCGTGGGGAAATCCAGCCTGATTAACCAACTCTTACCTGAAGTCAATGCCCTCACCGGCTCAGTGAGCGATACCTCTGGTTTAGGTCAGCACACCACCACTGCCTCTCGCTTATACCATTTACCGCAAGGCGGACAGCTAATTGACTCACCGGGTATTCGAGAATTTGGCTTATGGCATTTAGAACCTGAGCAAATCACCTTAGGCTATCGAGAGTTTCAATCGGTTTTAGGCACGTGCAAATTCCGTGATTGCAAACACAAAACCGACCCGGGTTGTGCCTTAAGACAAGCGGTCGAAAATGGCGAAATTTCTGCAATTCGCTTTGAAAATTACCATCGCTTAATTGAAAGCCTGTCTGAAACCAAAAGCCAACGCCATTTCAGAAAAGAAGAAGTATAATGAATGAATTTATTTACCCTAACGCCCGATTAATCGCCGGTGTTGACGAAGTCGGACGAGGACCTTTAGTCGGAGCGGTTGTGACCGCAGCCGTGATTTTAGATCCGAATAACCCGATTCAGGGCTTAACCGATTCCAAAAAATTATCCGAGAAAAAACGCCAAGCTTTGGCAGAAGAGATTAAAGCCAAGGCTCTGAGCTGGTCGCTAGGACGTGCCGAGCCGACAGAAATTGATGAGCTGAATATTTTAAATGCGACAATGTTGGCAATGCAACGTGCGGTTGCCGGCTTGCATATTCAGCCGGATTTTGTGCTAATTGACGGCAATCGTCCGCCAAAACTGCCAATGCCGGCACAAGCTGTGGTGAAAGGAGACAGCTTAGTAGCTGAGATCAGTGCCGCTTCGATTATTGCAAAAGTTGCCCGGGATCAAGAAATGGACGAATTAGACCAACAATTTCCACAATACGGCTTCGCACAGCACAAAGGCTACCCGACTAAACTCCATTTTGAAAAATTAGCAGAATTTGGGGCAACACCTTATCATCGTAAGAGTTTTGCCCCTGTAAGAAAAGTATTAGGTTTAATCGACTAGAAGGAAAACACAATGGCTACAGAGTACCAAGAAACAATTTTCACCAAAATCATCAATAAAGAAATTCCGGCAAATATTGTCTATCAAGATGAACTTGTGACCGCATTTCGTGATATTGCCCCACAAGCACCCACGCATATTTTGATTATTCCGAATAAATTTATTCCAACCGTCAATCACGTGAGTAGTGAAGATGAATTAGCCCTAGGGCGTTTATTTACGGTGGCGGCAAAATTAGCCCAAGAAGAAGGCATTGCCGAAGAAGGCTATCGCTTAGTGATGAATTGTAATAAAAACGGCGGGCAGGAAGTGTTCCATATTCATATGCACTTGTTAGGCGGACAAAAACTAGGACCTTTAGTGGCAAAATAACTATGCGTATTTCCTACTTTGCATTTGCAATTTTTTCGATTTTTTTGACCGCTTGTGGTAGCAAACCTGTCAGCTATTTACCAACCGGCTCAGAGCCTATTGTCAATATTGAGTCTGACATTGCTGAAAAGATAGAGCTGGAAACGAATAGCAAGCAATTTAGCACCACAAATTTAACTGAATTTCCGCTTAATCTTGCTTATAAATTATTTTGGTATAATAGAGATGGGGTAACACAATCCCATAACGGTATATCAGATAGTATCGGCTGGCAACATCTATGGTTGCAACCTAAGCAAAAACAGACCATTGCACTCATTAAACCAACGGAAGAAAGCCATAATTACCGCCTCTATTTACGAGGCGTAAAATAGCAAAAAAGCAGAGCCAACTGCTCTGCTTCTTTATTTATTTCAAAAACGGGTTGGTCTGTTTTTCCCGCCCGATAGTTGTGTGTGGACCATGTCCCGGTATGATGATGAAATCATCATCTAAATCAAACATTTTTTCCCTGATCGTTTCCAATAACTGGCTATGGTTGCCTAAATAGAGATCTGTTCGACCTATGCTATTTTGGAATAAAACATCGCCACTAAAAGCAATACGATTGTCAAAATCAAAAAAGCCGATATGACCTGGAGCATGCCCCGGCAAATGTCGAACGGTATAGCTCAGCTCGCCGACTTCGACCCGATCACCTTCCTCTAACCAATGATCAGGCAAAAAGCCATTTACTGGTGGTAATCCAAATTGTTGGCACATTTCCGGCAAACGTTCAAATAAAGGTTTATCTGCAAGATGCGAGCCGAAAACCTCTACTTGAAAATGCTCTCTCAACTTTTCCACCGCCATAATATGATCTAAATGACCGTGCGTAATCAATAATTTCTGAACCTTAAGCTGCTGAGATTCAACAAATTGAATAATGACTTCGGCATTATCGCCGCCATCAATAATAGCCGCATTCTTATTTTCGTCCCAAATCACCGTGCAATTTTGTTGAAATGGACTAACAGGAATAATTTGCAAATTAAACATAAAATAAGACCGCTTGTTAGCCTCTCCAAGTGCGAACTGGGCCAGTATCTACGTGAACAAAGTTACTACGAGGATAATAACCTACGCCACCATTATTCAAGCTCTCAGCCGCTTGTTTTACTTTATGTAACGGCACGCCTGATACTTGGAAATCTACTGCTTGTCCAAGAATATGGTAACTATGGCTGGCAACACCACGGCTTCTACGACGAAGTCTTGCATTTGTTTGTGCGGAGCGATAACCACTTAATACTAGGATTTCCGCATTATGGAAACCTAAACGGCGTTGTAATTGATTCAATTTGACAAATAATTTTGGATCAATTGCTTTAACCTGATTGATATGACGATCCCGCATTAAATAGTTTAACTGGCTTAGATCGGTTTTGTTTAATCCACCTGCACCAAATTTAGCAGTGTAAGTATCGCCTGTATTCACATTACGAAAACGTAACGCAGCTGGGGCAGGAGTAGAAAGCGCTGCCATTACTTGACCCGGCAGAAGGCTAGCCCCTAAAACAAGTCCACCGAGTGATAGCCACTTCCGGCGTTGAACATTAATTTGTTTCATTTTTTCCTCATAGGTTAGCTAATGATTTATAGAAAATCACTCACAAATGAGCGAATTTCTATACACCATACTTAAAGTAAGAATTTACAATCGTAAATTTATGTAAGCTATATTTTCAAAAAGTTCCAAGAAGATGATATCTTCTTGGAATTTATCAGAAATAGCACGATTAAATAATGCTCTTTAATTTTCCCCAATTCACAGAATGTTGTGGGATTTTGGCATCAAAGTTATAAATGTCCGGAAGGGTTTGCACTTTTCCACCTTCAACCCAAGCCGTCACATAATAGAGATAAACCGGGTTATCTGAACGAATCTGGGCCGAGGTCGTCTTTTTACTGCCTAAGACTTGATTCTTTTTATCAGATCCCCAACCCGCTTCTTTTAATAAAATGGTTGCCAATTCATCAGATTTTTCTACACGGACACAACCAGAACTTAACGCACGCCCCGTTTTACCAAATAATCCTCTATTTGGCGTATCATGCAAATAAATTGCATCCGAACTTGGCATATTAAATTTATAACGTCCTAAGGCACTATCATCACCTGCTTTCTGGCGAATACGGTATGGTGAACTTTTCGCATTTAAATATTGTGACCAATTTACGCTACGCGGATTAATTTTATTGCCACTACTATCAAGAATTTCGAAACTAGCACGATCTGCATAACCTGGGTCACGTGCTAGTTTAGGAATAATATCTTTAGTCATAATACTAGTCGGCACATTCCAAGGTGGATTCACTACCACATTACTCAGCTTACTATACATTACCGGTGTACGACGATCTTCTCGCCCAACAATCACTTTAGATTGAAGAGCTAAATTACCATCACGGAAATAATATAATTGATAGCTTGGGATATTCACAAAAATTCCATTGTTAAAACTTGGAATAATACGTAAACGTTGAGCATTGAGCGCTAATTTATAGAAAGAAGCCCCATTACCACCACCAGCTACCTCCGTAACAGCTTTACCTTTTTTGGCTTTAGGTGCTGAAGAGCCTCCTGCCATTGCCAATACTCTCTGTGCCGTATCACGATATAAATGGTTTCTTGGAACAAGATTTGTTACAAACTGCCCAGAATCGCCTTCCCTCACGGCATTAGTCCATTGGAAGATTTGCTCTGAAGAGGGCGATTTTGGTACATAACTGCCTAAGTTATATAACCAATTATTTGCATTTTTAAACACATTTTTGTTGTAATACAAATAATCTAAGAAGCCATCAGTTAATAAAATATCTCTACCTAAACCTTCCGGTTGATTTAAAATTTGCTGCAATGCCTTAGCTGATTTAGAAGATACACCACTTACTGCAAATAATGCATATTCTTTCAAAAATGCTTTTTCTGCGGCTTTATCATTCCACATTGTCGCAAATTCACTGTCTAAATAAACCTTAGTTGTTGCTTGGCTCAGCAATAAGGCATTATTACCTATTTCTTGCTTAATTCTTGCTTCCGCTTCTGCAAATTTTCTTGCTTGCTCTTGACGAATTTGTTCCTGTTCTAACGCATAATCGGCCTGTTTTACCAATTCTGCAGCACGAGCCTGCTGAGTTGCAAAACTTAATTGCGGTAAAATATTATCTTGTACAACAGGCTCAGAAGCCACCTGAGCAACTGTGGCTGTTTCAGCCAAAGCCATGCCAGAAAACGCCACCATAATAGGTAATAATTTAAAGGTTTTCACCCACTCTTCCTCTTAATATTTGCAAATTTATAAAAAAATAAACCGCTTAGCTCCGCTAAGCGGTACGTTATGTGCGCATTATAAACACATTTATGATTTTTTATCAAATTCTGACCAATCAAGCATCATCTGTTCAGCTTCTTTTAAGAAAAAGTCCGGTGCTTCATAGTCTTTTGGTAAATCATCAATATCTTTTAATGCTTTTTTGCCTTCACGGGCAAAACGGGCATTAATATCTTTTAGGCGCTTGCTTTCATCTGATTTATTTTCTTTCAGACGCTCTTCTAAATTTAACGATAAAAACTTACGCTCATCACGTTCTTTTCGAATCGCAATATTCTCGTTTAAGACTATAAACTCTGGGTTTTTAGCAATACGCTCTTGATGTTTCGCTGTTAATGTAGCAACTGCATTACGAGCATTCCCAGCCTCTTTATAATTAGCTGCTGGAATTTTATCCCAAGGAAGCGCATTATCTTCAAAACTTTCACCTGTTTTTGCAGCATTAATGATTTCCGGGAATTTAATATCCGCCTCAACCCCTTTTAGCTGGGTACTTCCACCATTGATACGGTAGAATTTTTGAATCGTATATTGGATAAAACCAAGAGGCTCTTGATCCAAATCATATACAAAATTCAATGAACGGCTCTGTTGAACAGTTCCCTTACCAAAGGTTTGTTGCCCTACAATAATTGCACGGTTGTAATCTTGCATTGCCGCAGCGAAGATTTCAGAGGCTGAAGCACTATGGCGATTAATCATCACCATCACTTTTCCATCATAAACTGATTTTGATTCCGGATCTTCGTGTACTTTGATACGATTGAATGCGTCTTGTACTTGCACTACAGGACCATCTTTAATAAATAAACCGGTTAATTCAATCACTTCAGTTAACGAACCACCACCGTTTTCACGTAAATCAATGATCAATCCTTCAACATTTTTTTTCTCTATTTGAGTAAGTAATTTACGTACATCTGAAGTCAAACCGATATAAAAAGTAGGGATCTTAATTACCCCTACATTTTTTCCATCTACTTTTTCTACCGTTAATTTAGCAGCACTATCCTCAATACGAACTTTATCACGCACAAGGGTAATAATTTTAGTTTTTCCACCTTTTTCAGGCTCAATTTCTAAACGAACTTTAGTGCCTTTTTTACCTTTGATTTTATCGACTACATTATCCAAACGCCAACCGATAACATCTTCAATCTCACCTCTCTCACCTTGACCTACACCGACAATTTTATCGCCGACTACCAGCTTCTTACTTTTAGCGGCAGGGGCTCCTGGCACTAATGCTCTAATGCTGGTTACATCATCTTCTTGGGTTAGCGTTGCACCAATTCCTTCTAGCGACAGATTCATGCTCTCTTGGAACGCTTTTGCCGCACGAGGAGACAAATAGCTAGTGTGAGGATCGATCTCACGAGAGAATGAATTTAAGTAAGTTTGTAAAATATCATCAGCCTTAACTTGAGTTAAACGCTTAATCGCAAAGTTATAACGTTTAGTGAGTGTTTTCTTAATTTCAGGCCATTTTTTATCTTTAAGATATAAATTGATAATATCGTTTTTAACTCGCTGCTCCCAAAGTGTATTTGCCTCTTCTACACTTTTTGGAAATGCGGCCTTATCACGGTCAATCTCAATTTCATCATTCCCTTTTAAGTCAGGCTCTTTATCTAGTAAAGATAAGGCATAGCTATAACGCTCATAACGACGTTTAGACATTAACTCATACATTGCAAATGCTGCATCTAATTTACCAGCATATAAATCATCATCTAATGTTGTAGCATATTTACTACGCATTTCATCAATATCGGCTTGAAGAAAAGTATTATGAGAAGGATCAAGCCAATCGACATAGCGGTTAAAAATCTTCCCTGCAAACTCATCATTCAGTTGAAATTTATGATAATGCGATTGAGTTAATCGGGCTGTTACACGCTTGGTTGATAAGCTATGCTGCTCATTAGGTTTTGGCATCACAATCGCACTTTCTTTAATGTCCGGCTGAACGGCAAAAGCGTTTCCTACCATTAAACCTAGGGCTAGGGCAAAAATTTTATTTAATCTTGTTAATTTCATCTTCTTTTCCAAATAATCAAGCGGTCATTTTTTTGCAAAATTTTACTAAAATCCGACCGCTTGTAAGCACAAAGCGACTTGAAAACTATTTACGACCGAATTTATCTGCTAATGCAGCTAATTTTTCTTCTGAAGCTTTAGGTAAATTATCTATTGCTTTTTTCGCCTTAAATTCTGCACGCTTTTTCGCATTTTCTTCACGTGCTTTCTGTTTGAAGTACTCTTTACGTTGTGCTTTACGCTCTTGTGCTTTACGTTCTGCAACCACCGCTTTCGCAGCAGCCAAAGCTTCTGCGGCGTGAGTAGCTTCGTCTTCTGTTACCACGCCAACTTCTTCACCCTGTAAGCCGACACGAGCAACATTAGCTTGGCTGGCAGCTAAGTAACGCCAAGAGTTAGTGTAATTCCGCAATACTTGGCGTAACAATGTTTTACTGACTTTCTCATCATCTTTTAAAGCGTCTGCTAATTCTTGGAAAAGCCCAACTTTCAATGGTTTTACTTCACCTTCAAGCGTGAAACAAAGCGGAAATTTCTCCGCTAAATAAGCAATCACTTCCTTGGTACTTGGATTGGTTTTATTCTGAGTTTGTTCTACTTTTTGCTCAATTTGCTCTGACATAATAAGTCCCATTTAATAAAAATCTGATAATTAGATAAGTGAAAATCTAACTGGATACTATATTTGATTTATAAGGCTTCGTCCATATAAATTCCACATTCCGTTTACAAAAGAGATAGACTCTTTTTTCATTTGAATGTTCATAAAAGTATAAAAATGATTTGCTTAAAAAATGAATAAGTGGTGTAATGACTCAAGCTGTTCGTGCGTTAAAATAGTTGAATCTTTTTAGTTATTTTCCTCAAGGCAAGTGATTGATAGATACGTCTGTAATATCCCGTTTAGCTATCTTTTATCACTTTTTGTATTTATATAAGGAAAATTTTATGTCAGCAATTACCGGCACAGTAAAATGGTTCAACGCCACCAAAGGTTTTGGTTTTATCACCCCTGATCAAGGGGGCAAAGATGTATTCGTACACTTCTCTGCTATCGAAGCAAACGGCGGCTACCGCACATTAGAAGACGGTGCTAAAGTACAATTTGAAATCCAAGATTCAGAACGTGGTGCTTCAGCCGTAAACGTGAAAACGATCTAATTTCAGCAAATTCAATAAATTTCGATAAAAATGCCGACAACTTGTCGGCATTTTTGCTATCTATTAATCTGCACTTCAAACCTTTTCGGCACAATAAAAATGACAGGTAGGGTAAAAATTGACATCAGCCAAAATGTTAGGCTTGGGGAGTGTTGATAGACCATTCCGGCAATAAAGGTAAATACTGCCATAAAAGCACAGCTTGCCAAACCAAAATAGAGACCTTGCAATTTCGTCACACGTTCTGCCGACTGCATCGAAATATAGCGAATCATCGCAATGTGAGCCGCCCCGAAGGTAATGGAATGTAGCATTTGCATTATAATAATCAGCACAACCTCGGTGGTACTACCCATTATTGCCCAGCGAATCACTGCAAAAATGGCAGCTAAAATCATTAAATGGCTGATTTTCCACGATTTAAACAAACGTTTAGAGACCAAAAAGAACAAGATTTCCGCCACCACCGCCAAGCCCCAAAACAGGCTGGTCATTGCGGTTGAAATACCGGCATTCGACCAATGAATGGTGCTGTAAGTGTAATAAGCCGCGTGCGAGGCTGAAATTAACGACACCGCAACCAACATTTTTAAGGTTTCTGGCTCTTTCAATAATTGGCGATAAGTTACGCTTGAAGTATTGGCTTTATTTCCTTGTTCGTCAAACCCGACTTTTGGCGTGGCAAACTGCCCTATTCCTAAAAAAACCAAGAAACCGATAATAATCCACACCACTGCATTTTCACCAAGCAAGCCGATAAGATAACCGGCAGAAAGTGATCCCACCACAAATGCCATTGAGCCAAATAACCTTGCTCTGCCGTAATCCAGCCCGATCTGATGTTGCCAAATTGAGGCAATACTATCAGCTATCGGCATTGCCCCCGAATTAAAGATTTGAAACAACATTAACACCGGAAACAGGAGCCAAATGAAATCCCCTGAAAATAACAACGCCACCGCAGCCGCAATATTGAGCCAAGTTAAACTGCGAGCGGTAGGAATGAGCTGGTTCACGGTTTTTACCCGTTGTGAGGCAAGCATACTACCGGCAAAACGGAATAAATAGCCAACGGCGGCAAATAAACCAATCATTTCGGTGGAATAGCCGTGATGTTTGAGCCACACCGGCAAAAACGGCAATAGCACGCCATAGGCACAGAAAAAGCCAAAGTAATTAAATGCCGCCCATTGGAACGGTGAGACTTTCATCATAACGATTGCTCCATTTCTCTGGCTCGATGAATCGCCGCCCACATTGCATCATCAACGGTTTTAGCAAGATCGTGCTGCTCAAACACCTCAAGGGCTTTCGCCGTTGTGCCGCCCTTTGAGGTCACATTTTCCCGCAAAGTCGAAAGTGGCGTAGTTGGATTCGCTTCCACCAATTTCGCTGCCCCTAATGCGACAGATTGCACTAATAGTCTTGCATCTTGCTCGGAAAAGCCCATTTGCACGGCACTTTGCTGCATTGCCTCCATAAAACGGAAAAAATACGCCGGGCTTGAGCCGGTAATCGCAATGATGTGGTTGATTTGTTCCTCAGTTTCCACCCAGTAACATTTACCAACGGCTGACATCAACTGTTCGGCAAATTGACAAGCGGTCGGATTAACCGATTTTTTTGCAAATAATCCGGTCATTCCTTCGCCAATTAAAGAAGGGGTGTTTGGCATCGTACGAATAATATTTTTCGCACTCGGCAACAATGATTCCAAACGTTGCACCGAAATGCCTGCTGCCACCGAAATGACCCATTTGTTGGAAAAATCAACATCAGCAAACTCGTCACATACTTGTGCCATCATCTGTGGTTTTACCGCCAGCACAATTACGTCCGCCTGCTCTACCGCCTCACGATTTGCAAAATTTGTCGTAATTCCGACCGCTTGTAGCTCTGCTCGGCGAGCTAAGTTACTTTTATTACACGCAATGATTTGTTCTGGGGCATAACCGCTTTTTAATAAGCCTTGAATAATCGCATATGCCATATTGCCGGTGCCGATAAAGGCAAGTTTTTTCTCGTTCATTTGCAAATTCTCTACTGTGTCGGGTTGGGGTCTGTTAAAATAACCCTATTCTACACCCGATAAAGGATATGCAAAAATGGTTTGGTTCAAAAATGTGATGATCTATAAATTAACCAGCGAACTGGCGTTGGAAAGCAATCGCCTTAACGAGCTACTGCAAGAAACCCGCTTTACCCCTTGCAGCCAGCACGATATGAGCAAATTCGGCTGGGCTACGCCACTTGCCGGCTCGGATTTACTGCATTTCTCACAAGCGAACCAATTTTTGCTGATTTCACACAAAGAAGATAAATTATTACCTGCCAATGTAGTGAAAGCCGAAACCGAACAGCGAATTGCCGAACTGGAAGAAAAAGAGGCTCGCAAGCTAAAAAAAACCGAAAAACAAGCGGTGAAAGATCAGGTCGTTTCTGCCTTATTGCCACGAGCATTCAGCAAACATCAATTTACCGCACTTTGGTTGGATTTAGATAATCAGTTGGTTTATGTTGATGCAGCCTCAAGCAAACGGGCGGAAGATACGCTGGCGTTACTGCGAAAAACACTTGGCTCGTTGCCGGTTGTGCCAATTTCCTTTACCCTACCACCGACAGAGGTAATGACGAATTGGATCGCCAAAGGGCATACGCCAAGTTGGTTGAACTTGTTAGAAGAAGCAGAGCTGAAATCTTTCGATACCGACAGCATTATTCGCTGTAAACGCCAAGATTTAGAGGCAGAAGAAATCGCCCAGCACTTACAAGCGGGCAAATTTATCACAAAACTTGCGATTGAATGGGAAGGGCATTTCAGTTGCGTGTTAAATGAAGACGCCACGCTTTCACGCCTGAAGTTTGCCGATGAAGTGCGAGAGAAAAATGACGATATTCTCAAAGAAGATGTGGCTCAACGCTTTGATGCCGATTTCTTATTAATGACCGAAGAGCTGAAACTTTTCACCGAAAAAATGATTGCCGAATTTGGCGGAATTAAATCCAGAATTTAAGACAAAATTTAAGGAAAGCAATGTTAGCTCAAACCATTATCGACCAATATGACGCCTTGATTTTTGATATGGACGGCACATTAATTGACACGATGCCAAGCCACGCCAAGGCGTGGGAAAAGGTGGGCGAAGTGTTAGGCTACCCAATCAATCCAAAGCCAATGTACGAACTGAGTGGCTCAACCACTTTTGTGATTGCCCGAGAAATAATGCAACGCTCCAATATCCCCGAGCATTATTTTGAGCAAGTGGTACAACTAAAACGGGAATTTGGGATTGAAATGGTGTTAGCCAATGCCACTCTGTTGCCTGCCTTTGAGATTATTAAAGCTAACGTTGGCAAAAAACCAATGGCAATCGGCACAGGCTCACACCGTGCAATGGTGGAATTATTAGACCAAAAATTTAACTTACGTCAATATGTTTCGGTTATTGTAGATTCTGATGATGTAAGCAACCATAAGCCAGCCCCTGAAACCTTTTTAAAATGTGCGGAAAAACTTGGCATTGCCCCACACCGCTGTTTGGTGTTTGAAGATGCCAATTTAGGCGTGCAAGCCGCCCTCAACGGCAATATGGACGTGTTTGATGTACGTACGAATACGATAACTCACTCAACCCGTTAAAAATGATAGGTTTATATGAAAACAGAATGGATTAAACATTTAATTCAACAATTAACCACGCTTTCCAAAGCCATCGAAAACTACTTTACCAGCGGTTCATTTGGGGTGAAATTTTACCCTTTCCTAATGCACCCTTGTTTTCGCAAAAGCTGCGCCTTTTTAATTTTTATTATTGCAATGGTATCGAGCTTTAGCGGATTATTTTATTTGGTGGCGGAACACATCACGATTTTATTTAGCGAAAGATCACTCACTACCTACTTCCACCATAGTACCCTTGAATTGATGATTCCGGTCGGCACAATGATAGACGACAAAATCAGCCAACTATCGCCGCTTTCGGTGGTGATGCGTTCAATGTTTGTGCTACAAGCGGTGGTTTTTTTCTTTATTTATGCAATCGGCATCACTCACGTTACTCAAAATAAATTGCGGGTAATCGGCTTATTACTTTCGCTATGCTTTGCGATTGGCTGCTCACTGGTTGCAGGCATTCAGCCAAGCAGTCGTGGCGAATTCGGCATTTACAATTTAGGGGCAAGCATTACGTTTTTAATCGGCAATTTAACCCTGATCATCGCAGGTCTCGACCTCTACCACCCTGCACTGCAATTTTTTAAACGCTTTAGCATTGGTGCAGGCGTTCTTGGGGCAATCTGTATTTTAATCACAATTTTCCTGCCAACCCTGTTTAGCCCGTTAATTGAACGAGTAGGTATTTACACCATTATGCTGTGGGAAATCTTAGCCGGTTTTGCCATCATTAAACGCCTGTGGAAATTGCCCTCATTCAGACAACAAGGATAACCAATGAAACAGATTCCCTTTATTCAACGCTATTCGCAACTAATTGAGCTACCGACCATTTCCAGCCTTGTTGCCGAAGAAGATTTATCGAACCGCCGTTTGATTGAATTGCTTGCTACTTGGCTGGCAGATTTCGGCTTTAAAACCGAGATTTTAGCGGTAGAAGGCAGTCGCAATAAATACAACTTACTTGCCACCTATGGAGAGGGTGAAGGCGGATTATTATTGGCAGGGCATACCGACACAGTGCCGTTTGATGAAGGAAAATGGAGCTTCAACCCGTTTCAATTAACCGAAAAAGAAGGCAAACTCTACGGCTTAGGCACGGCAGATATGAAAGGCTTTTTCGCCTTTGTGGTGGAGGTGGTGAGCCAACTCGACCTAACTCAAATCAAAAAGCCAATTCGCATTCTTGCCACCGCCGATGAAGAAACCACAATGCTGGGGGCAAAAACCTTTGCGCAACATACCCATATCCGCCCGGATTGTGCCATTATCGGCGAGCCGACCTCGCTCAAGCCGATTCGAGCCCACAAAGGGCATATTGGCGAATCGGTTCGCATTACCGGCAGAAGCGGACACTCCAGCGACCCCGCCAAAGGCATTAATGCGATTGAGTTAATGCACCAATCTATCGGTTATTTAATGAAAATGCGTGATGAACTGCGAGAGAAATACCACAATCCGCTGTTCCAAGTCACCCACCCGACAATGAACTTCGGCAATATTCACGGCGGCGATGCGATTAACCGCATTTGTGCCTGCTGCGAATTGCAATTTGATATGCGACCTCTGCCGAATATGGCGGTACAAGATTTGTATGCAATGGTCAACGAGCATTTAAAACCGATGCTGGAACAATATGGCAATTTAATCGAAATCCGCCATTTACACGATGGCATTCCGGGCTACGAATGCGAACACTCGGCACAAATCGTGCAAGTGGTTGAAAAACTACTGGGCGAAAAATGCGATGCCGTCAATTACTGCACCGAAGCTCCTTTTATCCAACAACTCTGCCCAACGCTGGTGCTAGGCCCCGGCTCTATTGAACAAGCCCACCAACCCGATGAGTTTTTGGAAATGAAATATATTGAACCGACAAAAGAGCTATTAACTAAATTGATTTATCATTTTTGTGGATAAGATCAAAATCGGGGCAATTTCAATTGCCCCTACCTTGTACAAGCGGTTAAATCTGCCTGATTTTTTGCAAATAATTACCACTGATAACGATAATTCGCTAACACACTAAGTGGTTGTTTAAATTTGCTACCCGAAGTAATTGAAGCCTCTAAGCCTAAGCGGTGGTTTCTATTACCTGCGGTTAAACCTAATGCAGTTTGTACTCTGCCTTTATTTTCTGCCACATCAAATTGATATTGGTTCACTCGCACTTTTGCCTTATTCGCTTTTTCAGTAATCGCATTCACTTCCGCATAAGGTTGTACATTCCAGCCATTATTCAACGTAAAACTTTTTGCAACACGCACGCCAGCACGAGCAGTAAAGAGATTTAAACGGCTCTCATCAGCTTTTCCGTTAATGGTATGATAAGCAAGCTGAGCTTGTGGCGTAATACTCCAATCATTGCTTAGTGCAAAACGTTTTCCAATTTCACTTGAAAGGCTAACCGCATTGTATTTACGTTTTTCATCAACAAATTTAGCGGTTAAGAGTTCATATTTGGCAATATTATCCAGATACCAGCCTTGCTCATTTGCAAAAGTTGCGTATAACCCGACCGCTTGTGAACGTAATTTGCCTTTACTGTATTCGCCGTTAAAATCCACATCGGCACGGCTTGTACCTACAAATCCGCCTAAACGCAGATTATCATTAACAGCACGATCCGCCCCAACTTGTAAGCTGTGAGAATCCATCTCAAAACCTGAAGAACGGCTATCTACCGCTACATTTTGGGCTTTAGCTTCACTCCGGCTATTGGTATTTTTTACCCACACATTGCTAGATTTATCTGTTTTCAGCTCGCCTAAACGCTGATGAACCCCTTGCAGGTTTTGACTGAGTAATACGCCCTAAGCTTGGCGGAGAGAGACAAGAGCGTTCGATTTTTCGCTTAATGCTTTTAACACAGGTGCAACAATAGGTTGGCTAGGTTGTATTGGTTGAGGTTGTGTCGGTTGAACAACAACCGGCTGAGTTGGAACTACAGGTTTTGGCTGAACCGCTGGCTGAGTTGGTTCAGTAGATGCCGGTGTTACAGGCTTAGCAGGGAGCGTAGGCTGAGTAGGGTTATTTTTAACTGGTTCAGCTTGGCGGTTTGCCAATACCCAATTTGTTCCCTCTTTGTTTAAGCGGTAACGATACGCCCCAGCATCCACATATTCACGATCTTTTAAGCTAAATTGAGCTTGACCCGTTTGAGTTTCAACTAACGTAACTTTACCATTCGCAGCCTTTGGCTCATTTCCGCTGTCCTTAATGCCTAATGTGAAACGACCACTATCTTCGCCTTTTACCACAATTTTGTCGGATTGTTGGTTGGCGAGATCAGTATTGAGATCGAAATGACCGTTGCCGATTAAGTAATCCGTAATCGTCAAAGTTTGGAATTGATCGCCCGTTTTTTGCAATGAGGTTGTGGAATTTGCCATTGCTAGTCCATTTAAATGGCTATCACCATTTACCGTCCATTGACTGTTTTTCATTGTAAGATCAACATTAGTATTGGCTTGTGTATCAATGCGAATATCTAATTCGTTATCCTCATTTTCATCGGAAACATCTCTCATATTCACAACTCTACCTGAGATCTTACTGCTCTCAACATTCACTGTTGTAGAATAATCACGAGAAAGCGGTTCTGTAGCTTCATTGGTATTTACTGCCACAAATAATTCTCTACCGGTAACATTGCTATGGTTGATATTCACAACACTATGAGCAGAAGTATAATCTTCATTTTCTTTATACCAATACGCGTCCGAAAACACCGCATAATTCGCATTCACATTACTATGATTAATATCTATTTTTCCTGTACCTAAGCTAGCAGCCACAGTTAAAATATCATTCGTTAAATCAATAGTACCTTGATTAAACTCAATAGATGAGCCTGACTCTCCAACCTCTAATGCAAATTGCAATGCATTAGAGCCAGTAATATTTACATTTTCTAATACTACCTTTGCATTATCACGAGCTAAAACTCCCGATGATTCAGGCGATAATTCAATTTTATGATTTTTAGCTGTTACTGTTGAACTATCATTTGCCCAAATGCCAGTAGCATCTCTACTTTTTAATATAATATCTGCGGAAGTTGTCACATTACTTTCACCGGATACATCAATAGTTACCAGCAATGCTTTCTCATCTTCTGATTCTCCTGCTTGTAATCTAACACCTGAATCAATCTTAGCATTCGCATTTCTGATAGATACAACATTAGCATTGTGACGACCACTATTAGCAACGGTTGCTGTCGTGCCTGATGGGATATATAGGCTAGCTTTTCTTTTGTACTCTAATTCAGCAAGAGAAAAAAAGTCTTTATCAGAATTACCAATTCCAATTAAAGAATTAGAACCACGGATATTATCATCAGGTGAAGGTATATTTTGGTAGTGCTGAGGAGTAACCGAAGCCTCTAGATCATCATTGTGCTTACCTAATTTAGTAGAATTTAGATACCAATAATATTCGGTATTAGTCTTACCATCAGCTGTGGTAGTACCAGACTGTAATGTTGAATAATAACAATCGGAACTCACAGAACAAGTATGATTAACTAAATCTGCATAAGCATATTGTCCTGCTAATGCAAGACTTAATGCACTTAATTTAAATAATGCTGTCTTTTTCATATCGTTTATTCCTATTTTATTAATAAAACAAGCGGTCAAATTTCCCTAAAAACTTGCAAATTAACGAAATAAGGCGAACACTAAGGTTCGCCTTATCAATTACTGTGCATAACTAAACACTTTTACCACTTTGGTTACGCCACCTACATTACGGGCGGCTTCGGCAGCGGCATCAGCTTGGTTTTGGCTGACTTTGCCCATTAAAAACACTTCGCCGTTTTCGGTGACTACTTTCACTTCGGTGGCTTTTACTTCGCCGTTTACCAGAAGTTTGGATTTCACTTGGGTGGTAATCCAGCTGTCTTGTGTAATCTGCCCAAAGCCGATTTTTTCGCCTTGTCGGATTTCGTTGTAAATTTCAGTCACACCTTCTGCCCCTGCAGCGAGGTTTTTCGCATTTTCCACTACGTCCATACTTGGTGCTTGCCCAATTAATAACACTTTGCCGTTGTAAGCGACTACATTAATGCGGGCTTCTTGTTTGATTTGCTCGTCTTTATTAATGTTGTAGGCGACTTTTTCTTCTAAAATTTCATCATCAACTTGCGTGCCGGTAGTGCGTGGGTCTGTCGCCACTTTTGTCGCAACCGCAGCGGAAGTCACCACTGCTGTAGTAATACAACCTTGTAAAGAGATAAAGCCTAATACTAATAGGCTGCCCTTTAATAGTTTATTTGCTAATTTGTTCATAATCTCTCCTTACGAGAACAGTAAATGGTCGATAAGTTCGCATAATAAATTTACATAAAAGTGATGGCTTTCAATCACCCTGAGTTCATTAGTCGAAGGGGCTGAAATTTCAATATCACTTTCGTCTAATAAGCCAAGTGTGTGGTCGTTATTACTGCCTGTTAGTGCAATAATATCTAAATCTAAATGTTGATTTTTCGCCGTATGAATAGCTTGCAATATACATTCTTCATTACCCACAGGCGAAAAAACAATGAAGAGATCACCCTCTTTTGCAACCGCCTGCAACTGTTTTTTATAAACAGCCTCTAACTCGTTATCTTGTGCCACAACCCCTGCAAATACACCGCTTAATTGCAGTTGTACGGCAGCAAAACTCGGTCTTGCCAGTTCATAACGGTGAAGTAAGTGGCTGACCAATAATTCGGCATTACCATAAGAGCGACCGTGCCCGCATACAATGACTTTATCGCCACGCAACAAACAGGCAACAATGCGGTTTGCCGCTTCGCTTAATTTAGCCGGCAATAGCTCAGCGGCGGAAATTTGGGTTTGAATACTTTCGGTAAATCTATCTTGGATTTTATTTAACATTCTATCTAACCTAAAAAGTTAGGAATCCACACAGGCGTTTGGTTTCCTTCAAAAGCAACCACATCAAAACGGCAATTTGCGGTTTCTAAACTTTGGTTTTGTTTAAGCAACCACATATTAGCAGCATTTTGCCATTTTTGTTGCTTGCGGTAATCAATACTCTCAACGGCTGAACCGAAGCGGTTGCTTTTACGCTGGCGAACTTCTACAAACACAACGGTTTGTCCGTCTTGCATAATCAGATCCAGTTCGCCACCTTTAAATGCTTGGTTAGCGGCAACAAAACGAAGCCCTTGCTGTTCTAAAAACACTCGGGCTTTTTGTTCATAAAACGAGCCTTGTTCCCGTTTATTAATAAGCTTGTTGAATAGCTCCATTGCGATATTGCATCCAAGATAAACTACGTTCAATATTACAATGTTGTCCGGCTTTTAACTCACCGGTTAAACCTGAAATTTTGTAGCCCGGAATATGGCGGAATTCATTGAATTTGGTTGCCAATGACCACGCATCAGCCCCCATTGCGTATAAACGCATCATTGAGAAATCGCTATTGGCTAAATTCTCGGCTTTTTTATATTCACTAGAACTTTGATCAGCTAACAGTGGCACTTCACTAAATTTTACCCCTTCCATTGAAGTGTAAAAATCAATGCCGTTATTTGGCGAATTACTGCGAGATGAGGTATAGATCGCTAAACGATCTTTTAAGGTTGAGCTATCAATACCTTGTTTAATTTCTAATACTTGCTCGGCATTCCCCAAAATATATAAAGCTGCTTTGCTCACGCCTGCATTTTGAATAGCGGCAACGGCATCAAGCGGTTGGTTGTAATAACGCACATCGGCATCGCTATTGGTAAGCTGACGCCAGCGTTTGGCAAAGGCTTCTGCCGAGCGGTTGCCGTAGTCATCTTGAGGGGCGGCAACGATAGCGACACTATTACCGTCTTGATAAATTTTTTCCGCCCCTGATTGTGCCTCAGATTCAGGAGATAAACCGTAGTAACACACCTGAGCAATATTACGCACATTTTCAGTGGCATTCAGTGCCAAAATATTCACGTTTTGGATTTCTGGGCTAAGTAGCATTTCATCAACACGAGATTTGAGCAATGGCCCGACAATCACATTTGCCCCTTGCTGTTTTGCCTGTGAAATTAAGGAATTAACATCAGATGAATCGGTATCAAAAGTTTGCACTGCGGTTGGGTCATCAGCCTTAGCATCATTAAAACCACGCTTGATAATATCACCCAAAATTTTTGCATCACTACTTAAAGGCAATAGCAATGCGACACTGTTTAACTGGGTTTGTTGGAAATTATTCACCCCTTGTAATTCCGTTGGCATTACGGCAACCGCACTATGGCTCGGGTATTGGGCTTTCCAATTATTAATTGCTTGTGGCATTTGTGCCGGTGTCGTCACATTTTGATTATAGATATTAATTAATGCCAACCAACCAGCAAGCTCCATCTCACCCGCTTCAGGCACAGTTTTTTCCAGCATTCCTCGATTTGCATCACGCAAGGTTTGCCAAATAATATCGTTATTTTCTTGGCGTTCACGGTTCATTTTATAGAAATTGTTAAGTTGCGATCTTGCACGCACAATGCCAATCACATCTTTCTGATTGGCAGCAATACGGGCTTGGGTTTGAATATAACGCAAACGCTGTGCCGAACTTAGCGGATCTTGAATGGCTTTTAATTGGCTTGTTGCTTGCTCGTTTTTCCCTTGTAAGGCGGCAAGCTGAGCGGAAACCAAAGCATACTCTAACTTTTGCACCTCGCTCATCTCTGCGGTCAGAATTTCACTAAAAGTGTTTTGTGCTTCATATTCCTTATTTTCATCAATTAATTTGCGTACCGCTAAAAGTTGATACGAAATTTTATCTTCCGCTTCTTTGGTTTGATCTGCTTTATTAATATAGAATTCCGAGCTTGAATAGGCTTCATTTTTAATGGATTCGGTGACAGGATTTACCGATGTACAGGCAGAAATGAATAATGCAATCGCCGTTGGCACCAATGCCTTTTTCATTGTATGGTTTAAAATAGTTGCCATTGTCAGATCCTCAATAGAATATAATGTGCTAAATTTAATGTGAAATCTTACTTATCAAACGAGCTAAAAGCAAATGAAAAACAGACAAAATTCATCTGAAATCAACCCAAATTACGGAATTTTATATATTGTTGCCACGCCTATCGGCAATTTAGGCGATATTACCCAACGGGCATTAGACACCCTAGCATCTGTCGATTTAGTCGCCGCCGAAGACACCCGCCACAGCGGTTTATTGCTAAGCCACTACGGCATTAAAAAACCGTTTTTCGCCTTGCACGACCATAATGAACAGCAGAAAGCGGTCGTTTTAGTCGAAAAATTAGCAAAAGGTGAAAATATCGCCCTAATTTCCGATGCCGGCACGCCACTGATTAGCGATCCCGGCTTTCATCTTGTCCGCCATTGCCGCCAAGCAGGGGTAAAAGTTGTGCCGATTCCCGGTGCTTGTGCCGCTGTTACCGCATTATGTGCTTCAGGCATTGCTTCAGACCGTTTTTGTTTTGAAGGGTTCTTACCGGCAAAAACAAAATCCCGCTGCGATAAACTTACCGAGCTTGAAAACGAGCCTCGCACGCTGATTTTTTATGAATCTACCCACCGCATTTTAGACACCCTTGCCGATATGCAGACTGTTTTTGGCGAAGATCGCTATGTGGTGATGGCAAGGGAAATCACGAAAACGTGGGAAACCATTTACGGTGATCAACTAGGTAACTTAATCGGCTGGCTGAAGGAAGACAGTAACCGCATTAAAGGCGAGATTGTGCTGGTGGTTGAAGGCAAACCACAAAGTAGTGAGGAAGCCTTTTCCGGACAAGCAATCAAATTGCTGGCATTACTCTGCCAAGAACTCCCGCTTAAAAAAGCCTCTGCCATTGTGGCAGAAACCTTTGGCTATAAGAAAAATGCGTTGTATCAATATGGATTGGAGCATTTTGAGTAACAGACAAGCGGTCAGATTTTGTGAGTTTTTTGCAGATTGGCACTCCCCTCTCTCTGAAAAATGTTTCTGAACGAAACATTTCCCGGTCTCAATACTCGCTACGCTCGCTCCTTCGGAGCCGTTGGCAAAGCCAACGTTCAAATGTAAACATTTGTCCCATAAGGGGAGAGAGCTAAATTATTCGCTTGTCGACCCCTCTCCACTCGTGGGAGAGGGACAGATTCTTCTTCGTTCAGAAGAAAAATCAGGGAGAGGGGGAAGTTTCTCGCACTAAATTCCGATAAGCATACGCCATAATCGCAAACATCAACAGCAAGTAAAGCGGTAATAATTGAATGCTGATGGCATTAGCGATAAAGCCGAAAATCGGTGGCAATAACAGCACGCCAATATAGGCACTTGCCATTTGCACGCCGATCACCGATTGTGATTTGTCCTCGCCGAAAAACGCAGGGGTAGAATGAATTAAGCACGGGAAAATCGGGGCACAGCCCAGCCCGATGATAATTAAACTTGCCAGCGTAACATATTTGCCTAGCGGTAAGCATAGTATGGCAATGCCGACTAAGATCAAGGCTGAACCGAGTTTAATCATTTGTCTGTTGCTAAATTTAAGCGTCAAGAAGCCACTTACGCCTCTGCCAACAGTAATGCCGATAAAGAAAATACTGCCGAACGCAGCCGCTTGCTCTAAACTAACATCTTTGACCATCACAAAATAACTACTCGCCCACAGTCCGGCGGTTTGTTCTACGCCACAATAGCCAAAAAACGCTAAAATGCCATATTTCACGCCCGGAATTTTTAGCGTTTCTTTTAAGCTCATCGGTTTTGCCGAATGGTTGATTTCAGCGATAGTCTGCTTACGTGATTTCCAAAAAGGCATTGAGCAAAACAGCATTAGCGTTAGCCCGATTTGTAACATTGAAATGGTGAAATAGCCTGCCTCCCAGCCTCGCCCTTGCAATAAGGCGTAGCCTAAAATGTGCGGCCCGATAGAAGCTCCAACGCCCCACATACAATGCAGCCAGCTCATATGGCGGCTGGCGTAGTGAACTGCTACATAGTTATTCAACGCCGCATCAACCGCTCCAGCCCCTAAGCCGTAAGGAATTGCCCATAAACATAAGATCCAGAAAGAATCACTGATTGAAAAGCCCCATAATGCTAACGCGGTTAAGGCAACGCTAATGACCATTACTTTGCCTGTGCCGAGATGGTAGGTCAGTTTGTCCGACATTAAGCTAGAGGTAATAGTGCCAATCGACATAATCATCGAGACCACACCTGCATAGGAAAGCGGAACAGCAAGCTGTTGGTGCATTGACGGCCACGCCGAGCCTAAAATTGCATCAGGCAACCCAAGGCTGATAAAAGAGAGGTAAATAATAGCGAGCAGGAGGTTAGTCATAGCTTACAAGCGGTTACATTTCTCAAATTTTTTGCAAAAAAATGGCTTAAGGAGACCTTAAGCCAAATTTCATTATTTCACTTCTGCCAAATAGGCTTTGTTGGCACGGTCAAAGGTGTCTAACACGGCTTTGCTTGGCATTGGCGTGATAAGTGATACCACAATGATCATTAGGGTAGCAGCAATAAAGCCCGGGATCATCGAGTAAATTTCCGGTAAGGCGAGCTTAAGTGTAATATCGCCCCAGAAATGCACGATTAACGCACCGGTCAGCATTCCGGCAATCGCCCCAAAACCGTTCATACGTTTCCAAAATAGTGAAAGCAAGACCACAGGCCCGAATGCCGAGCCGAAACCTGCCCACGCATTACGCACTAAGCCAAATACTTTGCTGTCCGGGTCTTGGGCGATATAAATAGCTAATGCTGCCACCGCAAGCACCATCAAGCGGCTTAACCAAACCAGTTCTTTATCAGAGGCTTGAGGGCGTAAAATGCCTTTGTATAAATCTTCGGTAATCGCACTTGAACAAATCAGTAATTGAGCGGAAAGGGTACTCATTACCGCAGCAAGAATGGCAGATAATAAAATGCCGGCTACCCAAGGGTTAAATAACAATTTAGCTAATTCAATGAAAATTTGTTCCGGGTTTTTGCTGATATTACCAACTTGCTCCGGGTGTCCAAAGAAATATGCCATACCAAAATAACCAATACCGATTGCACCTAATAAGCAAATCACCATCCAAGTCATACTGATACGGCGTGCATTTTCAAGAGACTTCACACTTTCTGCCGCCATAAAACGCACCACAATATGCGGTTGTCCGAAATAACCCAGCCCCCACGCCATTAAGCTGATAATGCCTAATACGCTGGTGCCGGTGAAAATGTCGTTGTAGTCTTTTTGTGCCATCTCGCCTGCACGATCAATTAAGGCTTGCATTTCATCAAAACCACCTAAGTTATACATCACAAAAAACGGGGTAAGAATCAGGGCAAAAACCATTAATGAAGCTTGAATAGTATCCGTCCAACTTACTGCTAAGAAACCACCAATAAAGGTGTAAAGAATGGTAGCAACAGCCCCATACCAAATTGCTTGGTGGTAAGGTAAGCCAAATAAGTTTTCAAATACTCTCGCACCGGCCACGACGCCCGATGCACAATAAATTGCAAAAAAGAGTAAAAAAATGACCGCTGATAAAATCTTAATTAAACGGGTTTTATCGCCAAAACGATTGTGGAAGTATTCGGGTAAGGTTAAGGCATCGCCACTGTGTTCCGTGTGAGAGCGTAATCTGCCTGCGACTAATTTCCAGTTTAGATAAGCACCGATAGTTAAACCGATAGCAATCCAGCCTTCTATCAAACCGCCTGCATAAACGGCTCCGGGTAATCCCATCAGCAACCAGCCGGACATATCTGATGCACCGGCAGAAAGTGCGGTCACAAAGCTACCTAAACGGCGACCGCCTAAAATATAGTCTGAAAGGTTATTGGTAACACGATAGGCAATAAAGCCGATGGCAATCATTCCTAGAATATAGACAACAAACATAATTGTTGTTGGATCAAGACCAAACATTATTAATGAATCCTCAAGATTTCTTATTGTATAAAGATTAAAGTGAGTAAAGGATAAAAGATTACCTGAAATAATCAAAATGGCAACACAAAATTACCGTCCGCCCAGCTCAGCTGAAATTTTTTCTGCTGTTTCTTGAATAGCCGGTAGTAGATTTTCCCGCCCCAGCTGATTTAAACGAGCAGTTGAAAGCGAAACAGAAATCGCATAATGGACTTTTTGTTGGTGATCAAAAATCGGGCAAGCAATACAAGAAACCCCTAATTCATTTTCTTCGTTATCCATTGCAAAACCTTGACGGCGAATGGTTTCCAGCTCGGTTTGCATTCCGTCAATCGTGGTGATGGTATTGACCGTCAGTTTTTGAATGATGTCCGATTTAGTCTGCCAATATTGTGGAATGTAATCTGCCGAACCATAAGCAAGAAACAGTTTTCCCATTCCCGAGCAATAGAGTTGCATTTGTTGCCCGATATAGGCTCGGGTACGCATCATTCCGGTGGTTGCTTCCAATTTATTGATTAAAATGGCGTGATCGTTTTCCCGCATCGCAAAATTTACCGTCTCGCCTAAGCTTAAATTTAGGGCTTCTAAATGTGGGGCAGCGATATGCAAAATGTTAATCGAACTTAAGGCTCGCTGCCCGATTGCCAAACATTTAGTGGTTAAGCGATAACTGCCCGCGGTCGGTGCGGGGCGGACATAGCCCTCTTGTTGTAGGCCTTGTAGCAAGCGATGAACCGTGCTTTTGTTCAGCCCCGAAAGCTCGGCTAAATGGGCAAGCGGACAGCCGTTTGGGAATTTCGCTAACAATTCCAATAGTGTTAAGCCACGAATTAAACTTTGATTTCCACTCGATTCCTTTTCTTTCTTTGCATTCATTTGGCTACTCCCAAAATAATATGATCTAACGGCATATCCCAACTCTTAATCGGTAATTGTTCGACTTGCTGACATTCGTGTGCCAAACCGACACTAATCAGATGCGGTGCTTGAGCAAGGGTTCTATCATAAAAGCCACCACCCATTCCCAGCCGATTTCCGGCTTTATCACAAGCGACAAGCGGGGTAAAAATTATCTCTAATTCTTGCAACGGAATGATATTCCTAACATCTAACACCGGCTCTTGAATCCCCAAGCGGTTAAATTTTAAAGATGTTTTGCAATTGTAATTTAAAAACAATAATTGACCGCTTGTAAAAGGGTGAAGCAACGGCAGATATAGCTTCTTGCCCTGTTGAAGTAATTGTTCCATTAAAGGCAGAGGTGAAATTTCACCGTTAAAAGGCAAATAAAACGCAATATGTGAGGCTTGGTAAGATTCAATCAATGAAAGGGCTTGAGGAATAATAGATTCGGCTGCTTGAGTTTGCTGACCGGCAGTTAAACTTTGCCGTTTAAGCCGCATTGATTGCCGTAATTGGCTACGAAGATCGGTTAAAGATGATTGATTCATATAAAGACCCGAGATGCCGCTACCAGTAATGGTCCTTGAACCAGTCGGTTCAAGGGAGTCAAACTTAACTGCTTTTAGGCTTCTTACTCCTAATTAAATTAGGGTAAGCCTGCTCACCAGCGTTAGATGTCCAACTCAAAGTTTCAAATTATCGGCTCAGGGACGTAACTCGTAACGCACACCCCAGGCAAGACTTATAGTAACGGAATTTGATGATTTTTCCTAGTATTTAATACCACAAAATGCAAATTCTCAATCTTTTTGGCTTTATTCCTAATCAATTTGATTAAAAATTACCTAATTAGATTGGAATTTACCAAGCGAATTATCTAACTGCTCAATACAAGCGACCAACACATTTTTATTTTCTGCATTTTGGCGTTGGGCTTGTTCCAGTTCATAATTTAAATTCAATGCCACAATCGCTAACACTTTTTCAAGCTGAATAATGCCGGACTGCTCTTTCAATACCGCCACACGCTCTTCCAAACGCTGTGCTGAAGCCAGTAAATGCTCTTGCTGTTCAACAGGGCATTGCAAGCGTAAAACCTGCCCAAAAATCTGTAGTTCGATATTATTTGCCGACATAAATACGAAATCCTCACTTAATCGCAAAATTTTTGCTATATTATGCCATTCTTTAGCAAAATCACAAATAATCCCATTATGGCTATCACAGATTCCCAACAATTTAAACAACTGGTATCACAATTACAGATTGATGACACACCGGCAGAGTTTCACGGTTTTTTATGCGGTTTAATTGCCGGCGGTATTCAAGATGAATCTTGGAAAACCCTCACCTACCAATTTACCAATGACGGACACGCATTTTCCATCGAGCCGTTAAACACTTTAACCGATTTTTATCAGCAATTAACTGAAAGCTTTTCTGAAGCCAACACGCTGTTTAGTCTTTGGTTGCCACAAAACGAAGAAGATGGTTTTGCTTTGGCTGATGGTATCTCCGAATGGACAAACAGTTTCTTACTCGGGCTTGGTGTTGCTCAACCTAAATTACAACAAGAAACCGATGAGGTTGGCGAGGCGATTGATGATTTAGATGAAATCGCCAAACTAGGCTACAGTGACGATGATAATAACGAGGAACTGCTGGAAGCAGGCGAAGAAGTGTTGGAATATCTGCGTGTTTTAGCCTTGTTCTTACACAGTCATTTTGCTTTAGGCGTGCCGAAAACAGAAGAAAAGCCACAATTACATTAATACAAGCGGTTCAATTTTACTAAAATTTTGCAAATGTATTATTAAGGGCGAAAAATATTTTCGCCCTACGAATATCAAAGGAAAAACCAATGTCTCAACTTAAAAATGATCGCTATTTAAAAGCCCTTTTGCGTGAACCGGTGGATATGACCCCAGTTTGGATGATGCGTCAAGCCGGGCGTTACTTGCCGGAATATAAAGCCACCCGAGCAGAAGCCGGCGATTTTATGTCGCTCTGCCGCAACGCTGATTTAGCGTGTGAAGTGACCTTACAACCGCTACGCCGTTATGAACTCGATGCTGCTATCCTATTTTCCGATATTTTAACTGTGCCTGATGCAATGGGTTTAGGTTTAAGTTTTGGTGCTGGAGAAGGCCCGAAATTTGCCCGCCCGGTGGCAAGCCTCAATGATGTCAATCAGCTACCGATTCCTGATCCGGAAGACGAGTTGCAATATGTAATGAATGCGGTGCGTATCATTCGCCGAGAATTGAAAGGCGAAGTGCCATTAATTGGTTTTTCAGGCAGCCCTTGGACACTCGCCACCTATATGGTCGAAGGCGGTTCAAGCAAAGCATTTACCAAAATCAAAAAAATGCTCTATGCCGAACCACACATTCTGCACAAGTTGCTGGATAAGTTAGCCGACAGTGTGATTTTATACTTAAACGCCCAAATCAAAGCCGGTGCTCAAGCAGTGATGGTGTTCGACACTTGGGGCGGTGTATTGGCTCACGAGGATTATAAAGCCTTCTCATTACACTATATGCACAAAATTGTGGACGGTTTAATTCGAGAAAATGAAGGACGTAAAGTGCCTGTTACGCTATTTACCAAAGGCGGTGGCTTATGGTTAGAAGCGATTGCAGACACCGGCTGCGATGCGGTTGGCTTAGATTGGACGGTGGATATTGCCGATGCTCGCCGCCGTGTTGGCAACAAAGTTGCGTTGCAAGGCAATATGGATCCTAGCGTGCTGTATGCAAGCCCTGAACGAATCGAACAAGAAGTGAAAAACATTCTTGCCGGTTTTGGTAACGGCAGCGGACACGTCTTTAATCTTGGACACGGTATTCACTTAGATGTACCGGTGGAAAGCCCGAAAGTGTTTGTTGATGCGATTCACAACTACTCGAAGCAGTATCATAAATAATGGATAAAATGCCCTCTCCCCTTGTGGGAGAGGGACAGATTTTTCTTTGTTCAGAAGAAAAATCAGGGAGAGGGGCAAGCGGTCATTTTTATACAGAATTTTGCAAAATCGTTCCCTTCTCTCTGAAAAATAAAGAAGGAAATACAATGAGAAACCCGATTCATAAACGCATGGAACGTTTCGAGCCTTGGCAAAACACCACCTTTATGGCGTGCCTATGCGAAAGAATGTACCCTAACTATCAGCTTTTTTGTGAAGTAACCGAACAGCCTGAAAAAGCTAAGGTATTCCAAAATATTTTAAATTTAGTCTGGGAATATTTAACCATAAAAGGGGCAAAAATTAATTTCGATAACCAACTGGAAAAATTAGAAGAAATCATTCCTGATGTGAACGAATATGCGTTTTTTGGTGTCTTACCTGCACAGGAAGCTTGCGAAGCCCTTTCTGAACTTCTTCACAGTATTATCGCTGGTTCAACCCTTGAACAAGCAATCCGCATCAGCCAAATTTCATTAGGCACAGTTGCCAGCTATTTGGAAATGCAACAAGATAAAGAACTGAACGAGCAAGAGCTAAAGAATTCTGAAGAAATTCAAGAAGAACTGGACGTACAGTGGCAAATATACCGCTTGCTAAACGAATGTGAAAAACGTGATCTTGATCTCATTTTTGAACTTAAAGATGAAATCAGAAGCAGCGGGATTAGTAATATCGGGTTAAATATTAACCAATAGCATTGATATTTGCAAAATCTTGCTTAATAATACTTTGAGAAATCTTAACTTTGAATTAAGCTATCGCAAGGTTTCAATAACTTCTCAGACGTTTTACGTCATTTATTAAAAACACATATCTTAGAGGATAAAACTATGAACAAAACTGAGTTAATCGATGCTATCGCCGCTGGTGCAAACTTAACCAAGAAAGATGCTAAAGCAGCATTAGAAGCAACTCTTGATGCAATCTCTGCAAGCTTAAAAGCAGGCGACGCTGTTCAATTAATCGGCTTCGGTACTTTTAAAGTAAATGAGCGTAAAGCACGTACTGGTCGTAACCCAAAAACTGGTGAAGAGATCAAAATTGCAGCAGCTAAAGTACCTGCATTCGTTTCAGGTAAAGCATTAAAAGATTTAGTAAAATAATTCTTTAAAGATATAAAAATAAAGCCTGGATTATAATCCAGGCTTTATTTTTAGCGTGTTTCGATAGCTACAGAGAAACTAAAAAGCACTATTTGCTTTCAATCGCTTTTTTCATTTCTTCAACTTTTGTTTCTGTCTCAACTTTCACTTCTGCTGCCTTCTCAGCTACTGCCTTTTTAGCTTCTTCTGCTTTATCTGCTGTTGCTTGAGTCGCATCACTTGCTGCTGCTTTTAGTTCTTCCACTTTAGCTTCAGTTGTGGTTTTTAACTCAGCGGCTTTCTCTGCCACTGCCTTTTTTGCCTCTTCTGTTTTATCTGCTGTTGCTTGAGCTGCATCATTTGCTGCCGCTTTCAACTCTTCAACCTTCGCTTCAGTAGCCGATTTAACTTCTGCAGCTTTTTCAGCTACAGCTTCTTTTACTTCAACCGCTTTGTCTGTAGTTGATTGCGCGGCTTCTTTTGCCTGATCACAAGCAGCAAGTGCCATAGTTGTACCTAACACTAATAATGATAAAAATGATTTTTTCATACCGAGTTCCTTAAATAAACTAAAAATAACGCACTTTGTAATAAAGTGCGTTTACTTAGGCAGAAAAATTGATAGAAAGTTCATACTTTGATAAAAAAATGCCTATTAGTTATAACTAATAGGCATTTAAACCAATTAATTGTACTTAACCATTGGTTGAACGAGGCGCTGACTGCACTTGGCTCACTGCGCTGGTATATCCGCCAAACCCTTTGCCATAGAAATAGTATTTAGAGTTTTGCCATTGGCTAATTTCGACTACTTCAAGCTTGTCACTTGGTGCAGAAGCAATCGTCATAGCGGCTTGGGTATGCTCAACACGAGAGAATGTACCTAATCTGCCGTTAAATCGATAATCGCTTTCGTAAGCTGATTTTGGCACTTCAATCGGGTGAGTAACATCTTCCACAATCGCTGGTGCAACTGTTGCTTGTGATTGGAATTTACTAACTCGCTCATTTTTCTCTTTAACTAAATCACGTTCAGAATGCTGAGCAACCACACTGCCAAATGGAGCAATATGCTCCTTTACTTCTACTGGTTTTACGTCTTCAGAAGCAACTTTTTCTTCCTTCGGTTTGGAAAGCTGTTCTTGTTTCTCCTTAACCAAATCACGGTTAGTTGGTTGTGCTACAAAACCACCTAGCGGACTAACTGTCTGAAGTTTCTTCTCTTCTGATTTTTTCTCTGTCTCAACAGGCTGATTTTCTTGCTGTTCAAGCATTTGATCAACGGATAAGAATGGTGCTTTTTCCTCTGCTTTAGCAGTAGAGGTAACCTGAACCCAAACTTTACCGCTCGCAAGCTCAGGAGAAGCAACAGCTGAAGTTAGAGGCATAGGAGAAATAACCTGATTGCGTTGATTTTCACGACGACGCTGATTGCCCACACGCAAATGGCGAGGTAAACGGCGTTGGCGGTTATTTTCACGTCCTTCGTTCGTTGTTTCTACCGTAGAGGTTGTTTCAACAGGTACTTCTTGGGTTATAAGCGGTTGAATTTGCTGATTTTTTTGCACATTTTCAACTTGTTTTGCTACCGTTTCCTCAACAGCAGGTGTTAGATTTTCTGCTTCTACTTCTTGTGTTTCGACACGCACTTTTTTACGTAGATCACGGCGTTGGCGGCGTTCGGTTTGAACCTCACGGGAGCTGCTACGACTCTCTTGCTCGGTTACGCCGGAAACTTCTTCCACTACCGCTCGGCGTGCTTTTTTCTCGCTACGCACCGGTTTTTCTTCCGTTGGAGTAGCTTGAGCTTGCACGGTTTTACGCTCTTGGTTTTCCGCTTTGGTATTGCGGTTCGGGCGTTCACGGCGTTGGCGACGATCACGCTGGTTGCGTGCTTTCGGCTTCGGTTTTTCTTCCACTTTTTCTTCGCTAAACCAGCCTTTAATGGTCGCAATTAAGCGGCTTAATAGTGATGGTTTTGGTGGTTCGGTAGGTGTTGGCGAAGGTTGGAGATTCAGCTCCGAGCTTTGTAACACAGACTCTACCGTAATCACCGGCTCGTTACGGGTGACTAACACATCTTCTTGATGGTGATGATGTGGGTGTTCTTCCTCATTACGAGCTTCATAATGCTTGGTTAAATCGTAGCTTAACGTTGGGGTAATTTCATTTTCACGCAGGCGATATACGCTGAAATGCGGCGTTTCCATACTTTCAGACGGTACTACGACAATTTGTACATCGTGGCGTTTTTCAATGCTGGAAATCGCTTTACGTTTTTCGTTGAGTAAGTAGCTGGCGATTTGCACCGGCACAATGGTGTGAACCTGTGCTGTGTTTTCTTTGATTGCCTCTTCTTCTAATAAACGTAAAATCGACAGTGCGATTGATTCATTATCACGTACTTTACCTGTTCCCTGACAGCGAGGGCAGATATGCGATGAAGCCTCACTTAATGATGGGCTTAAACGCTGACGGCTCATTTCTAACAAACCGAAACGGGAAATACGGGCAAATTGGATTCTCGCACGGTCTTGGCGTGTCGCTTCACGAATACGGTTTTCCACTTCACGTTGGTGGCGAACCGGCGTCATATCAATAAAGTCGATCACAATCAAACCGCCTAAGTCACGTAAACGTAACTGACGGGCAATTTCATCAGCCGCTTCTAAGTTGGTGTTAAGAGCGGTTTCTTCAATATCGCCGCCACGGGTTGAACGTGAGGAGTTAATATCAATTGCTGTTAATGCTTCTGTGACATCAATAACGATAGAGCCACCGGAAGGTAAACGCACTTCACGTTGGAATGCCGATTCGATTTGCGATTCAATTTGATAATGACTAAATAGCGGTACTTCGCCTTCGTATAATTTCACACGGTTGATGAAATCCGGGCGAACAAGGCGAATGTGGTTTTTGGCTTTCTCGAACACTTTTTTGTTGTCGATTAAGATTTCGCCAATATCACGGCGTAGATAGTCACGAATTGCACGCACAATCACGTCACTTTCTTGGTGAATTAAGAACGGAGCAGGGCGAGATTCCGCCGCCTTTTTAATTGCTTCCCAGTGGTGTAACAAGACTTTTAAGTCCCATTGTAACTCTTCCGGTGATTTACCCACACCGGCGGTACGCACGATTAAGCCGACATCTTCCGGCACATCTAAGCAGTCTAATGCCTCTTTGAGTTCTAAACGCTCATCGCCTTCAATACGGCGGGAAATACCACCGGCACGAGGGTTGTTCGGCATTAAAACTAAGTAACTACCCGCAAGCGAAATAAAGGTGGTTAAGGCTGCTCCTTTGTTACCACGCTCTTCTTTGCTGACTTGAACAATCACTTCTTGCCCTTCTTGAATAATATCTTTGATATTCGGGCGACCGTTAAACACATAGTCTGACGGGAAGTATTCTCGGGAAATTTCTTTTAAAGGTAGGAAGCCGTGGCGTTCTGCACCGTAATCCACGAATGCAGCTTCAAGGCTTGGTTCGACACGGGTAATTTTACCCTTGTAGATATTGGATTTTTTCTGTTCGTGACCCGGGCTTTCGATGTCCAAGTCAAATAAGCGTTGCCCATCAACGAGGGCAACACGCAACTCTTCTTTTTGAGTTGCATTGATTAACATTCTTTTCATTGTGTTTTCTCATTATTTTGTTTTTGTCTTACACGGTCATTTTGACCCATTGATACGGGAATGGTTTTAGTGTCTATCTCACGACTGTCTTCATTCCGATAGTATGTTGATAGTTGTCTTATGTTTACTTTTTCTTGTCTCAAAGAAACTGCAAAATCAATCACTTAAGGCTTGTTTATCTCTATTACAAGCGGTTATTTTTGCTTTATTTTTTGCAATTTTTTATTGCTTTTTCAAGGCAAAAATAACGGGTTATTATCGCACTTTAACCTTGAAAAAGGCAAGGTAATTATTGTAGGGTAGCTGTTATTTGTGGGTATGAATATTGAAGTAAAAAGGTAAGAATGAAGAAATAACGAGATTTGGTATGAGTACTGGAGATAAGCGTGAAATCTAAGCGGTTAAATTTGCAAAAAAAGTGCTAAATTTAACCGCTTGTAAAGCCAATATTATGCTTTTGCCGTCATTTTTTTCACTGCATCTTCAGTGGTCCAGAGGTCATTTGCGATAATACGGTAGTTGGTTAATGCTGCAAGATAGCCGTCACCTTCAGGAATACGAGGCCCAGCGGTTGCATCTTTCACCACTGTTACTTCAAAACCTTGTTCGATTAATTCACGCAAGTGTGAATCAATACATAAGTTGGCAGCCATACCGGCTAAAATTACTTGGTCGATTTTACGTTTGCGTAATTGCAACACTAAGTCATTGGTTTCTGGGCCAAAAACTTTATGTGGTGAAGCAATCACTGTTTTACCATCAAAAATGTATGGTTTGTACTCAGGCATAAAATCCGCACCTGAATTTTCAAAGCCTTCCATTGTGTATTGACCTTTTCTCGCAAACATTCCGCTGTCGTGCATAAAGTGTTCGCCCGGTGAGCCAAATTCCCATTTGTGATCGGTTGGGTAGTAATAGTGTGGCGAAACAAAGGTTGGCATATCCACTGCTTTTGCCGCTTTAAATAGGCTTTCAATGTTGGCTACGGTGTTGTTCTCTTTAATAGAGTCGCCTAACACGCCCCACATCACGCCTTTCGGGCTTAGGAAGTCAATTTGTGGATCAACTACTACTAATGCCACACGTTTTGGATCAATAGTCATTCCGTGGCGTTTTAAACCGTATTGTTCCGGCTCTGCATAAGGTGATTTTTCTGCGCCGGCTTGTTTTGCATTTGCTGTTGATGCAATACCTAATGCACCTAATACACTGGCAGCCATTGCAATACGAGAGCCGTGGTTAAGGGCTTGACGGCGTTCTTGGTTGATTTCTTCAAATTGTGCTTGTGACATTATTTTATCCTCATTAATAGATATACAAATTGTAACGATAACTTGCGTTACCGAACGGGTTGCTATTATAGTGATCGCATTTCTCCTGTTTTAACCGTTCGTCTCAATTCTTTACCCAAGGAGCTTAATGTGGATAGTTTGACTCATCTTTTTACCCAATTTCAGTTTCGCACGGATTTATTTCATCTAGGTCATTTATGTCAAATCGGGACTTTTAATGAAGAGAATAAAGGCTATTTGCATTTCGTTCGTCAGGGACGTTTTATTTTAAATCAGGCTGCCGAACGCCCGATTACGATTGAACGCCCTGCGATTATTTTTTCACCAACCAATATTTTGCATAGTTTGCATCCGTTAGATGATAGTGGGTTAGATATATTTTGTATTAATTTTGATTTTGGCAAAGGGATTCGCAACCCATTAACGCATACCTTGCATAATATTGTGATCTTAGAGTTGGCACAGTATCCGGAATTGGGGGTATTAGCCGATCAAATTTTTAGTGAAGTAAATCAGAAAGGGTGTGGTTATCAGGCAATGATCCACCATTTATGTGCCTATTTTACCTTGAAGGTTGCCCGCCAATGTTTAGAAAAAGGGTACATTCAAACAGGTTTGTTAAAAGGTTTGGCAGATAAGCAATTAGGGAAAGTGCTGTTAGCTATTCATAATGCACCGGAACGAGATTGGAATGTAGAGGAGTTAGCAAATATGGCATTAATGTCTCGTTCACGCTTTGCCGCTTATTTTAAACAAACGATGGGGGTTTCGCCGATGGATTATCTCACTAACTGGCGATTAGCGGTTGCCCAACATTTATTACAAAAAGGTATGTCGGTGGCATTGGTGGCAGAGCAAGTCGGCTATAGCCACAATGCTGCACTCAGCCGTGTTTTTATGCGGGAACTAGGGCTTTCACCTACCGAATGGTTAGCTCAAAATAAAGAATCGTAACCTGATTGGCAACAAAAAGCAGAATGGTAAAAAGATCAAAAAATTTAACCGCTTGTAGTGTGAAGAACAGTGTGACACAAGCGGTTAAATGTTGTCTTAGATGCCAAGAGAATCCCAAATTTCATCAATGCGTTTCACCACATTGTCATCTTTTTTGATTGGCGTTCCCCACTCTCTGGAAGTTTCACCCACCCATTTATTGGTGGCATCAATCCCCATTTTCGAGCCAAGCCCTGCAATCGGTGAAGCAAAATCAAGATAATCAATCGGGGTATGTTCAATCAGTGTCGTATCTCGAGCCGGGTCACAACGGGTAGTGATCGCCCAAATCACGTCTTTCCAATCTCGAGCGTTCACATCATCATCGCACACAATCACAAACTTGGTGTACATAAATTGACGCAGGAACGACCAAACTCCCATCATCACCCGTTTAGCGTGTCCGGCATATTGTTTTTTCATCGTCACCACAGCTAAACGGTAAGAACAGCCTTCAGGTGGCAAGTAGAAATCGACAATTTCCGGAAACTGTTTTTGCAAAATCGGAATAAAGACTTCATTTAATGCTTCGCCTAATACTGCCGGTTCATCAGGTGGTCTGCCGGTGTAGGTAGAATGATAAATTGCATCTTTTCGCATCGTAATATGGGTAACGGTAAATACCGGAAAATATTCTTGCTCGTTGTAGTAGCCGGTGTGGTCGCCGTAAGGGCCTTCCAAAGCGGTTTCTTCAAGATCGATATAGCCCTCTAGCACAATTTCGCTACTTGCCGGCACTTCTAACTCATTGGAAATAGATTTGACCACTTCGGTTTTATGCCCTCGCAACAGCCCTGCGAACGCATATTCCGAAAGCGTATCCGGCACAGGGGTGACTGCCGCTAAAATAGTGGCTGGATCTGCCCCAATCGCCACCGATACCGGAAACGGTTTACCTGGGTTTTCGGCTTTCCACTCTTGGAAGTCTAACGCACCACCACGGTGGGAAAGCCAACGCATAATCAGCTTGTTTTTGCCGATAAGTTGCTGACGATAGATGCCTAAATTCTGGCGTTTCTTGTAAGGACCTTGCGTAATGGTCAGCCCCCAAGTGACCAGCGGAGCAACATCGCCTGGCCAGCAGTGCATAATCGGTAACTTATAGAGATCAACCTCATCGCCAGAAATTACTACTTGCTGGCAATCTGCTTTGCTCAGCACCTTAGGGGGCATATTTAAAATTTGCTTCCATTGTGGCAGTTGCCCGATCAAATCTTTAAACCCTTTCGGTGGTTCAGGCTCTTTTAAAAAGGCAAGTAACTTGCCCAGCTCACGCAGAGCTTTGGTATCTTCTTGCCCCATTCCCAGAGCTACCCGTTTGGGCGTGCCGAATAAATTACACAACACCGGCATTTGATAGCCTTTCGGGTTTTCAAACAGTAATGCCGGCCCGCCTTTGCGTAAAGTGCGGTCGGCAATTTCGGTCATTTCTAAATAAGGATCGATTTCTTGCTGAATGCGGACTAATTCGCCCTGTGCCTCAAGAAAATCAAGAAATTCACGGAGATTTTTATACTTCATAGCGGTCATATTTTTCGATTTTTTTGCAAGTATATAGAAAAACGCAGATGAAAAATACCCATAAAAAAATTATAGAATTTTTATTTGATTTTGTTAGAATAGCCCAACTTGACTATATACAAGGAGATATTATGTTTAAGAAAACCTTACTCAGCCTTGCCGTTTTAGGGGCAGGCGTTGCTCAAGCCGATGTGCTAACCAGTGTTAAACCGCTAGGCTTTATTGCTAGTGCCATTACCGAAGGTGTAACCGAAACTAAAGTATTATTACCGGTAACCGCTTCTCCGCATGATTACAGCTTAAAACCTTCAGATGTTACTCAATTACAATCTGCTCAATTAGTGGTTTGGGTTGGTGACGGCTTAGAAGGCTTTTTAGAAAAAAGCATTGAAAAATTACCGAAAGAAAAAGTGTTGACGCTTGAAGATGTTGATGCGATTGATGAAATTGTTGAGAAAGCAAGCAAAAAAGAACACAAAGACGATGATCATGATCATAAAGATGAACACGCCCATAAACATGAGCATAAGCACGAACACAAGCATGAGCATAAACACGAAGGGCATGACCACGATCATCACGGACATAGCCACGATGAAGATTGGCACATCTGGTTCTCAGCTGAAGCAAGTGAGCTGGCAGCAGAGCAAATTGCGGCACGTTTAAGCGAACAAATGCCGGAACAAAAAGCGAAAATTGCGGAAAACCTTGCAAAATTTAAAGCAAATTTAACCGCAAAAAAAGCAGACATTGCGAAACAATTAGAGCCGGTAAAAGCCAAAGGTTACTACACATTCCACGATGCTTATGGCTATTTTGAAAGAGAGTATGGTTTAAATTCATTGGGTTCATTTACCATTAACCCAACCGTTGCACCGGGTGCGAAAACCATTGCTTCTATCAAGAAAAATATTGAAAAGCACAAAGCACAATGTTTATTTGCCGAGCCTCAATTCACGCCAAAAGTGATTGAAACCTTAGCAAAAGAAACCAAAGTGAACGTAGGGCAATTAGACCCACTGGGTGCAAAAGTTCAGTTAAGTGCGACTGCTTACCCTGAATTTTTACAAGTTTTGGCTGACGAATTTAGCCAATGTTTAACAAAATAAGTTAAAAATCCCCCATTTAAATATAAATGGGGGATTTTGCGATTACATCACTTAAGCTTTTTTTAAGAATTCTGATTTCAACATAATTTTACCGCAATCGACATTATGGTCACCTTGAGCTAAACGGATTCCTTTGAATTTTGTACCTTTTTTCAGTACTTCAGACGAGCCTTTTAATTTTAAATCTTTGATTAATAATACATCGTCCCCGTCAGATAATAAATTGCCATTACTGTCTTTTACAATTAGCACATCATCATCTTGATCCGTTTCTTCGCCCGTCCATTCATACGCACAATCCGGGCAAACAAATTGAATTGAGTCGTGGTAAGTATTTTCGCTTTTACATTCAGGGCAGGTTGGGTAAATCATTTTAATTCCTCAAATTAATAAAGAACCAGATTATATACCGAAATCCAGCAAAACGCTAAGCGGTCATATTTTGCCGATTTTTTACCAATCAAGCTAAAAGTCAGTTAGAATAGCCCATAACTAACAAAAGGAGGATACTATGATAGTCGATCCTAATTATCAGCAAGAATTAGAAAAATACGAAAACCCGGTGCCAAGCCGAGAGTTTATTTTAAAAACGATTCGAGAATACGATGCACCAATGAGTCGTGATGAATTACTGGACGCTTTCCATATTTATGATGAAGAACGAATGGAAGGCATTCGCCGCCGTTTGCGTGCGATGGAAAATGACGGAGAATTGGTGTTCACCAAAGGTAAACGCTACGCATTGCCGGAAAAGATGGATTTAATCAAAGGCACTGTTATCGGTCATCGTGACGGTTACGGTTTTTTACAGGTGGAAGGACACGAAAAAGGGGTAACTAAAAGCGAAGATTGGTTTATTCCCAATGCCCAAATGGTAAAAGTGATGCACGGTGACTTTGTGCTGGCTCAACCAAACGGCACAGACCGCCGTGGGCGTAAAGAAGTCCGCATTGTACGGGTGTTGGAAGCCCGTAAGAAACAGATTGTGGGGCGTTTTTTCCTTGAAAGCGGCATTGGTTTTGTCGTGCCTGATGACAGCCGCATTAACCAAGACATTCTGATTCCAGATGAACACCGTATGGGAGCGAGAATGGGACAAGTCGTGGTGGTGGAACTACAGGAAAGAAAAGCGAGTTTTAGCCGCCCGGTTGGAATTATCACTGAAATTCTAGGGGATAATTTAGCTCCGGGAATGGAAATTGAAATTGCTTTACGCAATCACGATATTCCGCACGTTTGGCCGGAAGGGGTAGAAAAACAAATCCGCCAATTTAGCAGCGAAGAAGTGCCAGAAGAAGCCAAGCAAGGGCGGGTGGATTTGCGAGATCTACCGCTGATTACCATTGACGGCGAAGATGCCCGAGATTTTGATGATGCCGTATTTGCCAAGAAAGAGGGCAACGGCTGGCGGTTATGGGTAGCGATTGCCGATGTGAGTTACTACGTTCGCCCGAAAACCGCATTAGATTTGGAAGCCCTAAATCGTGGTAACTCGGTCTATTTCCCGAATCGGGTTGTGCCAATGTTGCCGGAGGTGCTTTCCAACGGCTTGTGTTCACTCAACCCACAGGTTGACAGGCTCTGTTTGGTGGCGGAAATGTCGGTTTCCAATAAAGGAGAATTGCAAGATTATCGATTCTATGAAGCAGTAATGAATTCCCACGCCCGTTTAACTTACACTAAAGTGTGGAAAATGTTGGAGGGTGATGAAACCTTGCGTGAACGCTATGCTCCATTAGTGCCGCATATTGAAGAACTCTATGCAATGTTCCAAACCTTAATGAAAGCCCGCCATAAACGAGGGGCGATTGAATTTGAAACCATTGAAAATCAATTTATTTTCAACCCGCAAGGGCGAATTGAGCGAATTGAGCCATTAATCCGCAACGATGCCCATAAATTGATTGAAGAGTGTATGATTTTAGCCAATATCGCTGCCGCTCGTTTTGTGGAAAAAGCGAACGAACCGGCATTATATCGAATTCACGATAAACCGAGCGAAGAAAAATTGCTCAGTTTCAAATCCTTTGTGCGTGAGTGTGGCTTAATGTGGGACGTAGGCTTAGATCCAACCCCAAAAGATTACGGAGTATTACTGGAGCAAATTGCCGAACGTGCCGATAAAGAGTTAATTCAAACAATGTTGCTTCGCTCGTTGAAACAAGCGGTGTATGCGGCGGATAATATCGGGCATTTCGGCTTGGCATTAACCGAATATGCTCATTTTACCTCGCCGATTCGCCGTTATCCTGATTTGCTGTTACACCGTGCGATTAAATATCTGATTGAAAAAGGCAAAGGCAACACCCGTCACTATACCGATGGCGGTGGTTATCACTACAAGTTAGATGATATGGACGAATTTGGTGACAAATGTTCTGCCACCGAACGCCGAGCCGATGAGGCAACCCGAGAAGTGGCAGATTGGCTAAAATGCGAATTTATGCAAGATCATCTTGGTGAAGAGTTTGATGGCGTGATTTCGAGTGTTACCGGCTTTGGCTTATTTGTGAAACTTAATGAGCTTTTAATTGACGGATTGGTTCATATTTCAACGTTGGATAATGATTATTACCACTATGATGCTGACCGACAACGTTTAGTCGGCGGGAGTGGGATCATCTATCGGTTAGGCGATGCAGTTCGGGTGAAAGTAATCAATGTGAATTTAGACGAGAAAAAAATTGATTTTGAGTTGCTGACCGGTAATAAGAAAACCGGCAAGACCGCCAAGAAAAAAGCAAAATCGACAGAGGTTCCTGTTTTCAAAGAGCCTAAAACGGTAAAAAAAGCCAAAAAAGTCGCTGAGAAAAAGCCGGCAAAATCTGCAAAAAAACGGACAAAAACGACCGCTAGTAAATCAAGGAAAAAATAGCAAATGGATTACAAAAAACAAATTTTATTCAGCCTTTTATTTGCTTTAGTAATTGCAATAATAAGCTATTTTTTGTTCACCTATATCCCGTTTGATTGTAGCGATCTGAGCAAACTCAACGATTCACAACGTTTAGAGTGCCGAACTGCCGAAGTTCTGGGCGTTTATTACTGGCTGCCGCACACTACCACGCTGTTTTTCGGCTCGGTGTTATTATATTGGGCGGTTTATGGCGTGATTTCATTAGTGCAAGCAGTGCTCAAACGCTAACAAGCGGTTTTGTTTTTGCAAAAAGTTGCAAATCTCATCTGAATAATCCTTCCAAGATCAAAGGTCTATCAAAAAAGATAGACCTTTATTGTGTAAATAAACTAAAACTCCTTGATAGATGTATCACTAATCTATAAAATTCCAGCAATTAAGTGGGAAAAAGTGGTGAATTGTGGAACTTTTCCTTAAATTTAACCTCATTTAAAAAGGTAAATCAGTAAAATGTTTCGTGGTGCAAGTTCAATTAGCATTGATAGCAAAGGGCGGATCGCTATTCCGACCCGTTATCGTGCCGAGCTATTGGAAAAACATCACGGGATCTTAGTTTGCACTGTGGATATCCGCCAGCCTTGTTTGTTACTTTACCCACTTCACGAATGGGAAATGGTTGAACAGAAATTGTTGGCACTATCTAATTTTGACCCTGTTCAACGCCGCATTCAGCGAGTAATGCAAGGCTTTGCTACCGAATGTGAAATGGATTCGGCAGGGCGAATACTGCTTAGCCCTACACTTCGCCAACACGCACAATTAGAGCAACAAATTATGCTGGTTGGACAATTAAACAAATTTGAAATTTGGCAAGATAAACAATGGCAAGCACAAATTGCCGAAGATCTTGCTTTTGGCAGTTCGGCAGAAATTTTAGACTGCGAAGCATTGAAAAACCTGTCTCTCTAGTAATTGGAAATTGAGATGAGCGAGAACCCAAAACATATTACAGTATTATTGCACGAAGCGGTTGACGGCTTGGCAATTAAGCCTAACGGTATCTATATTGACGGTACTTTCGGGCGTGGCGGGCATTCTCGCTTGATTTTATCCAAACTGGGCGAAAATGGGCGATTAATCGCAACTGATCGTGACCCTCGAGCGATAGCGGAAGCCCAAACGATTAGTGACCCTCGTTTTCAAATTGAACATACGGCATTTTCTGCCATTCCCGAACTGTGTGAACGAATGGGGTTGGTGGGCAAAATTGACGGTATTTTATTGGATTTAGGTGTGTCTTCCCCGCAGCTTGATGAAGCCGAACGAGGCTTTAGTTTTATGCGTGACGGGCCGCTTGATATGCGAATGGATACCACCAAAGGCTTATCGGCAGCCGAGTGGCTTGCCCAAGTTTCGGCAGAAGATTTAGCTTGGGTATTAAAAGAATTTGGCGAAGAGCGTTTTGCCAAACGGATTGCACAAGCGGTCGTTTCTTACAATAAATCTGCAACTGAAAAAATCAGTCGAACTTTGCAGCTCGCGCAAATTATTGCGGATGCGGTGCCGTTTAAAGATAAGCACAAACACCCTGCAACCCGTTCGTTCCAAGCAATTCGCATTTTTATCAATAGTGAATTAGACGAACTGGAAAAGGCTTTAAATTCCGCATTAACGGTGTTAGCCCCTGAAGGGCGTTTGTCGATTATCAGTTTCCATTCCCTTGAAGACAGAATGGTGAAACAGTTTATGCGTAAACATAGTAAAGGAATGGAAGTCCCTCGAGGTTTACCGATTTTAGAAGTGGAGTTAACTAAAAATATTCCGCTGAAAACTATTGGCAAAGCGATTATGCCGAGCGAAGCCGAAATTGAAGCAAATGCCCGCTCACGCAGTGCGGTATTGCGGATTGCCGAAAAACGCTAACAGTAAATAGGGAAGAATATGTCGAACGAACGTTATCCGTTACATCAAATCATCATTGATGATATTTTTAGCCATAACAAAGTGGCTCTTTTATTGTTGATTGGTGTAGTGATTTCAGCAGTGGCTACGATTTGGATAACCCACCAGACTCGTTTATCGGTGAGCGAACAAGGGCAACTGATTCAAGCAAACCAAAAGTTGGAAAGCCAATATACTAATCTGCAATTAGAAGAAAACAGCAGAAGCAGTCGGGCAAGAGTTGATGCCGCCGCTAAATCGTTCGGATTACAGCCGATTAAAAAAGAGCAAGAAATTATTTTAGTTGAATAAAAAATGGTTAAATCAGTTAAATTAAAACGTAAGCAAGGAGCCCCTGTCGCAAAAGCAGAGCCTCAACAAGCAGAAGGTAAAAAAACACCGAGTTTTTTACCTACTCGCTTTAGAGTGGTTGTGTTTTTTATGCTATTAATGGTTGGTGGCTTACTAGCACAAACCGCCTATATTCAGCTTTTTGACTCTGAAAGATTAATTAAAGAGGCTAATAACCGCTCACTTCGTACTAAAGAACTCCAATTTACCCGTGGACGTATTTTAGATCGTAACGGGCGTTTTCTCTCTATTAGTGTGCCAATGTACTCATTAACACTTGACCCGAGAGAATACTTTGATACTAAACTGCGCCGTTCCAACGAAAGCTGGCGTGCCTTGGCGATTGAAATGGAAACATCAAAAGGTAAAATTGAGGCAAACGTTAATAAATTTATTGAAAAGAAAAATTTTTCAAAAGAAAAAGTAGATTTTGATCCACGTTCTATTTTAAATACTAAAAGCGAAGGCTATTGGACTCAGCTTGCCCAAGTTACAGGCTTGGATTACAACAGTTTAGTAGAAAAAGTACGGAATAACCCTAGTTCGGCTTTTTTACGTTTAGATAACGAAAATTTAGTAAGAGAACGCCAGAAATTCCAAGCATTAAGCAAAGAAATCGGCCGTTCCTATAATGACATAATGGACGAGCTTTATAGCAAAAACCGCCAGCGATTCCTTTATTTATCTCGTCATCAATCTGAAGCTATTAGCGAATATGCAAAAGAACTAGATATTGATGCATTAGTGATTAAAGTCGAATCACGCCGTTTTTACCCGCTAGCAGAGGAATCTTCACAGTTGATCGGCTTTACCGATAAAGATGATATGCACGGTTCAGAAGGGCTGGAGCGTAGTTTTGATTCCTTACTGATCGGCAAAAACGGTAAACAAATTATCCGAAAAGATGCCAAAGGCAACATTGTGGAAAATATTCGCTCAGAGAAACAGTACGATCCGCAAGATGTTATGTTAAGCATTGATGAAGAGTTACAATCAATGGTTTATGGCGAAATCAAAAAAGCAGTACAGGAAAATAATGCGGAATCAGGCACAGCGGTCTTGGTTGATGTGCAAACCGGCGAAATTTTGGCAATGGCAAATGCCCCGTCATTCAACCCGAACAAGCGGGATAGCTTTAAGCCCGAATTAATGCGTAACCGTGCGATTACCGATACTTTTGAGCCGGGTTCAACAGTGAAACCTTTTACCGTATTAACCGCATTACAAAATGGGGTAACTTATCGTGATGAGGTAATCAGCACACGCCCCTTTGCTGTCAATGGACATACGATTAAAGACGTTGCTCCAAGAGACAGTCTGACACTTACGGGCATCTTACAGAAATCCAGTAACATTGGGGTAAGTAAATTAGCCCTTAGAATGCCGGCAAATGCGTTAGTAGATACTTACACCAAAATCGGTTTCGGTAAAGATACCGGTTTAGGGCTAGGTGAACAACGAGGCTCAAATGGTGACCGCAAACGTTGGGCGGATATTGAACGTGCGACCCTTTCCTACGGATACGGCTTAAATGTGACTCCTCTACAACTTGCTCGAGCTTATGCGACTTTAGGGAGTTTTGGGTTATACCGTCCGCTTTCCATTACCAAAGTCGATCCACCGGTGATTGGCGAACGGGTTCTGCCTGAAAAAACTACCCGAGACGTAGTGCATATGATGGAAAGTGTTGCGGCTAAAGGCGAAGGTGGACAACGTGCAGCGGTGGACGGCTACCGTGTAGCCATCAAAACCGGTACGGCACGCAAATTAGAAAAAGGCAAATATGTTGAAAAATATATTGCTTATACTGCAGGTATTGCACCTGCAAGCGATCCTCGCTTTGCGTTAGTGGTATTAATCAACGAACCTAAAGCGGGCAACTACTATGGTGGCTTTGTTTCTGCACCATTGTTCTCACGCATTATGGGTTACACGTTAAAACAACGTAATATTAAGCCGGATAACTTAACTGAAAATACCCAAAGTGCCGTGCGTGAAATTAAATTAGAACGCCCTATCAATTAAGGTTAGCTATGAAACGTTTACTTCCTTTTCTTACAGAACTTGATGCTTGGGTGAAAGAACTCACCGAGCTTAAACAAATGACACTTGATAGTCGCCAAGTACAGTCAGGCGATCTTTTTGTTGCCTTGAAAGGGCATCAAGTTGATGGCAGAAAATTTATTCCGAATGCGATAGAACAAGGCGCAGCAATCATTTTGGCTGAGGCTGATGAAGATCAGCCGGAAGTTGAGCTTGATTCAAAATTTGCAAAATTTAACCTAGATCGCACCGCTTGTTGCAAGGTTGTTTCAGTACCGAATTTGCCAAAATTGCTATCTGAAATTGCAGGAGCTTTTTACCATAACCCGTCACACAAGCTGACTTTAGCAGGCATTACCGGCACGAACGGTAAAACGACTACCGCTCAATTATTAGCACAATGGCGTAATTTATTGGGTGGAAAATCGGCAGTTATGGGTACTATCGGCAACGGTTTGTACGGACAAGTGCAAGAAGCGGTAAATACCACCGGCTCTGCTATTGAAATTCAGCGTAATCTTGCGAGCTTTGTTGAACTTGGAGCGGATTTTTGTGCGATGGAAGTCAGCTCTCACGGCTTGGCTCAATTTAGAGCAGAAGCTTTAGATTTTGATTTGGCGATCTTTACGAATTTAAGCCGAGATCACCTTGATTACCACAACACGATGGAAGAGTATGCCCAAGCTAAATTCCGTTTATTCAACGAATTAAGCACCAAAGCTCAAGTGATTAACGCCGATGATGAAATCGGGCGTGAATGGCTGACACAATTACCGAATGCGGTTGCAGTAAGTACTGATCCGGAATTTGCTGGCAACCACCGATTTGTCAAAGCTACGGCGGTGAAATTTACCCTGCAAGGGGCAAGTATTGCGTTTGAATCAAGCTGGGGCAATGGCGAGTTACACAGCCGTTTAATCGGGGCTTTCAATGTAAATAATCTGCTTACCGCCTTTGCCGGACTTTTAGCTCTTGGCTTTGATATTCAAGAACTGATTAAAACTGCACCGAATTTAGTTGGCGTAGCAGGTAGAATGGAATGTATCACCGCTCCAAATAAGCCAATGGTGATTGTGGACTACGCTCACACCCCTGATGCCCTCGAAAAAGCCCTACAAGCGGCTCGTTTACATTGCGAAGGCGAACTTTGGTGCATTTTCGGCTGTGGTGGCGACCGTGACGCCGGCAAACGCCCGTTAATGGCAACGATCGCCGAGAAATTAGCCGATAAAGTGATTGCTACAGACGACAACCCGCGCACTGAAGATAATCAAAAGATTATGGCAGATATTGTGAAAGGCTTTAGTAAACCACAACAAATTATTCATAACCGTGAAGAGGCAATTAAAACCGCCATTGAGCAAGCTAAAGCCACCGATGTGATTTTAATCGCCGGCAAAGGCCACGAAGATTATCAGATTATTGGTACGGAGAAGTTGCATTTTTCGGATCAGGAAACGGCAAGGAAATATCTGTTTTAATGTCACTTTCTTTGCTTCGCCAAAGAAAGTAACCAAAGAAAGGCGACCCTACTTCACCGCTATCTTCGCTTGGTTTGAATTTGCTTAACGAAAAAATTCCAAACTCGCAGCTTTGCTGCTCAAACAAGGAATTTTTCCTACAAATTCAAAGTCGCTCAGGCGGTTCAGAAGGGGACCCGGCAGAGCATCATTTTGCAAAATTTTTCAAAAAAATCACCGCTTGTATGGTCGGATCGGGTTCCCTTCTGAGTTGCCCGAACGACTTGAAATTTTTAGGAAAATAACCCGAGCGAGAGCGAAGCGAACATCAGGGTTATTTTTCGTTAAGAAAATTTCAACCAAGTGAGGACAAACGCTTTAGCGTTTGAGCGTTGGCTTCGCCAACGACCCCGAAGGGGCGAGCAAGTAAGCTATGCGAACTTGCGAGTAGTGCAACGAAGCAGGGTGTGCTTTCTTTTGGTTACTTTTCTTTGCACAAGCAAAGAAAAGTGACAGTGACAGTGACAAATACAAAATGCTCGTAATTAATTTTATAAAGAAAAATATAAATCAATGATAAAACTAACCACCCAACAAATCGCTGAAATCCTAAATGCCAAATTGATTGGCAATGGCGAAACTGTGGTAGAAACCACCAGCACCGACACCCGACAAGCGGTTGAAAACGGCTTATTTTTTGCATTAAAGGGCGAGAACTTTGATGCTCATCACTATCTTCAAAATGCAGTCGCACAAGGTTGTGTGGCAGTTGTGGTTGAGCGTGAGTGTGAAATTGATGTACCACAACTTGTGGTGGCAGATACCCGTTTGGCATTGGGGGAATTGGCGAAGTGGTTAAAAGCCACGTTGAACCCGAAAACGGTGGCGATGACAGGTTCTTCCGGTAAAACAACCGTCAAAGAAATGACTGCAAAAATCCTGCAAAAAATGACCGCTTGTGAACAGGAAGTGCTTTATACTTTTGGTAACTTAAACAATGACTTAGGTGTACCGATGACCTTGCTTCGCTTAACCGAACAGCATAAATATGCAGTAATTGAGCTGGGGGCAAATCATATCGGTGAAATTGCTTATACCACCGCTATCGCCCAGCCTGATGCCTGTTTGGTAAATAATGTGGCTGCGGCACATTTAGAGGGTTTTGGTTCATTAGAAGGTGTAGCTCAAGCCAAAGGCGAAATTTATCGTGGTCTGAAAGAGAATGGCAAAGCGATTGTCAATTTAGCGTTTTATTATCCGCAATGGCAAAAAGAGATTGGTTCACGAGAAATGCAATCTTTCTCTTATATCGGTTCAGATTCGGATTCTTACGCTGATTACTGGGCGGAAGATGTCGAGCTACATTTAAGCGGTTCACTCTTTACGCTACATACGCCACAGGGCGAAATTGCCATTGAACTACCTTATTTGGGAAAACATAACGTGAGCAATGCCTTAGCAGCGACTTCATTGGCGATGTCTGTCGGTGCGACGTTAGAGGCAGTCAAAGCAGGGCTTGAGCAACGTTCAATGGTAAAAGGGCGTTTATATCCAGTGCAAATTAACGACCACTGCTTGTTTATTGATGACACCTACAATGCTAATGTAGATTCAATGAAATCGGCGATTTCTGTTTTAGAAAATTATCCGGCTTACCGTATTTTTACGGTGGGCGATATGGCGGAATTGGGCGAAGAAAGTGGCAAATGCCACCAAGAAGTAGCTGATTTTGCCCAAAATGCAGCGTTAGATTTAATAGTGAGTTTCGGTAAAGAGAGTGCGGTAATCAGCCAACAGGCAGCACATCATTTTACCGATAAACAGCAAATGGTTGATTTCCTACTGCCGATTATTTTGCAAAAAATCGAACAAAAACAACCGCTTGTATTATTAGCAAAAGGCTCTCGTAGCCAGAAAATGGAAACGGTGATTTCCGAATTGTGTAAACCATTTAACCTAAATTTCTAATTATTTTTAAGGACTAAGCAATGTTAGTTTGGCTTGCAGAACTATTGGTTCAATATAACACAGCGTTTAACGTTGTTTCTTATATTACTTTCCGTGCCATTATGGCGTTATTAACTGCAATGGGGATCGGGCTTTGGATCGGGCCGAAAGTGATCCGCCGTTTGCAGATCTTAAAATTCGGTCAGGAAGTGCGTAATGACGGGCCGGAAAGCCATTTCAAAAAACGTGGTACGCCAACAATGGGCGGTGTGATGATTCTCGCAGCAATTGGCGTGAGTGCGTTACTTTGGGCGGATCTGCGTAATTCCTATGTTTGGTTCACGCTATTTGTGCTATTTGGCTACGGTGCAGTAGGTTTTGTGGATGATTATCGCAAAATTGCCCGCAAAAATACCGATGGTTTGATTGCTCGTTGGAAATATTTTTGGTTATCTGCCATTGCATTAGTGGCGGTGTTTGGTATGTATGCAGTGGGGAAAGATACCGCAGCAACTCAGTTAGTAGTGCCGTTTTTTAAAGACGTGATGCCACAGCTTGGTTTATTTTACATTGTGTTAGCCTATTTCGTGATTGTCGGCACCAGTAATGCAGTAAACCTAACCGATGGTTTAGACGGGCTTGCGATTGTACCAACCATTATGGTGGCATCTGCCTTTGCGTTAATTGCGTGGGCAACCGGTAACTTTAATTTCGCACAATATTTACACATTCCTTTTATTCCAAATGCAGGCGAATTGGTAATTTTATGTACAGCCATTGTGGGAGCAGGTTTAGGGTTCTTATGGTATAACACTTACCCTGCACAGGTGTTTATGGGCGATGTCGGCTCACTTTCGCTCGGCGGTGCATTAGGTGTGATTGCAGTATTAGTTCGCCAAGAATTATTATTGGTGGTAATGGGGGGAGTGTTTGTAGTTGAAGCTCTCTCGGTGATTTTACAAGTGGGTTCATACAAATTACGCCAAAAACGCATTTTCCGAATGGCACCAATTCACCACCATTTTGAGCTCAAAGGCTGGCCTGAACCACGCGTTATCGTGCGTTTCTGGATTATCACACTCATGCTAGTGTTAGTCGGCTTAGTAACATTGAAATTACGTTAATTGATTGAATAAGGTGCATTTAGATAATGTGCCTTATGTTATTTTTAAATTACAGAAGAAATGAATGGAATAGAAGATCGGGTTCCCTTCTGAGTTGCTCGAACGATTTGAAATTTTTAGGAAAATAACCCGAAAGAGAGCGAAGCGAACATCAGGGGTATTTTTCGTTAAGAAAATTTCAACCAAGTGAGGCTGGCAACGAGGCAGGGTGTGCTTTCTTTTGGTTACTTTTACTCACTTCGCTCGCCTAATCGGCTGTTGCCTTCGGCAACATTCAAACGCAAGCGTTTGTCTTTGCACAAGCAAAGAAAAGTGACATAAATTTAGAGAATAAAGTATGCAAAAACAATACGAAAACAAAACCGTTACTATTATCGGCTTAGGCACAACAGGGCTATCTTGTGTGGATTTCTTTAAGAAAAAAAATGCCAATATCCAAGTGATTGACACCCGAGCAAACCCTGCCGGAGCGGATAAATTAGACGCAACGATTCCGTTGCATACTGGTGGGCTAAATAGTGAATGGTTGCTGAAATCTGATCTTATTGTAATTAGCCCGGGCTTAGCCGTTGCGACACCTGAAATTCAGCAAGCTATTCAAGCAGGTGTTGAAGTGGTCGGTGATGTTGAACTGTTTTGTCGTGAGGCAAAAGCCCCGATTATTGCGATCACCGGTTCAAACGGCAAAAGTACCGTAACGACTTTAACCACCGAAATGGCAAAGCAAGCGGGGATTAAAGTGGGAATGGGCGGTAACATCGGTGTGCCGGTATTAAGTTTGCTGGAAGGCAATTATGAACTTTTTGTGCTTGAGTTATCCAGTTTCCAGCTTGAGACCACTTATTCACTGAAAGCAAAAGCTGCTACCATTTTAAATATTAGCGAAGATCATATGGATCGCTACGATTCGATTGCCGACTACCGCCAAGCTAAATTGCGGATTTACGATAACGCGGAAAATATCATCGTAAACGGTGAAGATGCTCAAACTTACCCGATACAAGCGGTCAAAAAAGTGATTCGTTTTGCAGAACAAAATGCGGAATATAGCTTACGCAATCAAATGCTTTATTCAGGTGATGATGCGATTATCCAGACCAAACAGATGCTGATTAGCGGTCGTCATAATGAAATGAATGCGTTAGCAGCAATGGCATTGGCAGAGGCGGCGAATGTTCCGCGTGAAGGTATTGTAAAAGCATTACAAATTTATGGCGGTTTACCACACCGTTTCCAAGCAGTGGCAACTAACGATGGTGTACGTTGGGTAAATGATTCCAAAGCCACCAATGTGGGCAGCACAGTTGCAGCTCTAAACGGCTTGAATGTTGCCGGTACACTTTATTTACTTTTAGGTGGAGACGGCAAGGCTGCTGATTTTTCCGAACTCAAACCATTAATTAATAAGCCAAATATTGTCTGCTATTGTTTCGGGCAAGATGGAGCGGCATTGGCAGAATTAAGTGAACAAAGTGTGTTGGTTGAAACGATGCAAAAAGCGGTTGAAGCAATCCGCTCACAACTGAAAAAAGGCGATATGGTACTGCTTTCTCCGGCTTGTGCCAGTTTAGATCAGTTTAAAAATTTTGAGCAACGTGGTGAGATATTTATGGCATTAGCACAAGGACAGCACGCATAATGTTAGAAAGAATTAAGTCGGAATGGGATAAATGGGTCAGATTAACCCCTTCTAATTCACTTTATGATAGAACTCTGATTTGGTTGTTTTTAGGCCTGCTGATTATTGGTTTTGTGATGGTAACATCTGCTTCACTCCCAGTTAGCACAAGGTTGAATAACGATCCATTTTATTTTGCGATTCGAGATGGGCTGTATATTATTGCTTCAATTATCTTTTGTTATGTTTTTGTACAAATCCCAATTGAAAAATGGGAAAAGCATAACTTGGCACTGTTTTTTATTTCAATCGGTTTTTTAATCGCCGTACTCATTTTTGGTCGCTCAATTAATGGTGCAGTGCGTTGGATTCCGTTGGGTATTCTCAACTTTCAGCCGGCAGAATTAGCGAAATTGGCGGTAATTTGCTATTTTGCCAGTTTCTATGTGCGCAAATATGATGAAATTCGTAAGGAAAAAGCCAGTTTCTGGCGACCGGCAGTGATTTTATTCTTATTCGGCTTCTTGCTGATTTTGCAGCCGGATTTAGGCAGTACCTTTGTGTTATTTGTCCTTACTTTCTCAATGTTGTTTATTGTAGGGGCGAAAATTATGCAATTTATGTTCTTAGGTGTTGTTGGAGCGGTGCTATTTGCTGTACTTATTTTAACCTCTGAATACCGTTTAAAACGTGTTACCTCCTTTATGGATCCGTTTGCTGATGCTTATGGAGATGGATTCCAATTATCTAATTCTCAAATGGCATTTGGACAAGGTGAATTTTGGGGGCAAGGCTTAGGTAATTCGGTACAAAAGCTAGAATATTTACCTGAAGCCCATACTGACTTTGTAATGGCGGTTATTGGTGAAGAATTTGGTTTCTTTGGTATTGCTTGCATCGTACTTTTACTGATTCTATTAACGGTGAGAGCATTAAAAATCAGCAAAGAATCTTTGGTGTTGGAAGAGCGTTTTAAAGGCTATATGGCATTTGGGATTGCGATTTGGGTGTTCCTACAAGGCTTCGTAAACTTAGGAGTAGCATCAGGTTTGCTGCCAACTAAGGGTTTAACCTTCCCATTAGTGAGTTATGGCGGTTCGAGTTTGGTAATTATGTCGATTGCGATTGCGGTCTTGCTTCGAATTGACCACGAAAACCGTGCCGAGCGAATCGGGCACGCAAAAATTAAAACCATCTAGCCGAGCGGTCTGCAACGTTACAATTTGCAAATTTTTACAAAAATGAGACCGCTTGTATTAGCTGGAAAGCATAAAAATTCAGTAAAATAACACCTTTGTTGAGATGAAAAAGAGTTAAATATGACAAAAAAATTATTAGTGATGGCAGGCGGAACTGGCGGTCACGTTTTCCCTGCAATCGCAGTGGCTCGAGAATTACAAAAACAAGGCTGGCAAATTCGCTGGCTAGGAACGAAAGACCGAATGGAGGCTACCCTTGTGCCGAAACACGGCATTGAGATTGATTTTATTGAAATCTCAGGCTTGCGGGGCAAAGGCGTTGCTGCATTATTGAAAGCACCGTTTGCTATTTTTAAAGCGGTAATGCAGGCCCGTAAAATTATTAAAAATTATCAGCCTGATGCGGTGTTGGGAATGGGTGGTTATGTGTCCGGCCCGGGTGGCATTGCCGCTAAATTATGTGGCGTACCGGTGATTTTACACGAGCAAAACGCCGTTGCCGGCTTAACCAATGTGTGGCTATCTAAAATTGCCCGTAAAGTGCTACAGGCTTTCCCGACTGCTTTTAAAGAGGCTGAAGTGGTAGGTAATCCTGTGCGTGAAGATTTATCTGCTCTTCCGTTACCGAATGAACGTTTCGCCGAACGAGGCTACCCGATTAACATTTTAGTAATGGGTGGCAGCCAAGGGGCAAGAGTGATTAACCAAACCGTGCCTGAAGTGGCAAAAGTGTTAGGAAATAATGTATTTATCAGCCATCAAGTCGGTAAAGGTAATTTAGCCGGTATCGAAGAAGTCTATCAACAAACCGGCAATGGGATTGCTTCCGAGTTTATTGATGATATGAAAGCGGCCTATGAGTGGGCGGATTTGGTGATTTGCCGCTCCGGTGCATTAACGGTGTGTGAAATTGCCGCCGTAGGCTTGCCGGCTGTGTTTGTGCCGTTCCAACATAAAGACAGACAACAATTTTTAAACGCTCACTATTTGGCGGAAGATGGTGCTGCGGTGATTATTGAGCAAAGTGATTTTACGCCAGAGGCTTTACTAAAAACGTTAGAGCCGTTAATTGCTAATCGCCAACTCTTATTGGATATGGCGATGCGAGCCAGAGCAAAATCCACCCCAACGGCAGCAAAACGAGTGGCGGAAGTGATTATTCAAGAAGCGAATTAACTTACTACAAGCGGTCATTTTTGGTAAAAATTTTGCAAAATTTAACCGCTTGCGAATAGATAGAAAAGGACAATAGATGAAAAATTTCCAAGATAAAGTCAAAAAATTAGTGCCTGAAATGCGTCGTGTCAGCCAAATCCATTTTATCGGGATTGGCGGAGCCGGTATGAGCGGTATTGCGGAAGTGTTATTAAATGAGGGATACCAAATTTCAGGCTCGGATATTGCAGACGGTGCGGTTACACAGCGTTTATCTTCAGCCGGGGCAAAAGTCTTTATCGGACACCAAGCAGAAAATATTGCTGGGGCGAGTGTGGTGGTGGTTTCTACTGCGATTGATGAAACCAACCCTGAAATTATTGCCGCTCGAGAAGCTCGAATTCCGGTGATTCGCCGAGCGGAAATGCTTGCCGAAATTATGCGTTTTCGCCACGGCATTGCGATTGCCGGCACACACGGTAAAACCACTACAACCGCAATGATTTCAATGATCTACACCGAAGCAAAATTAGATCCGACTTTCGTGAATGGCGGTTTGGTCAAATCTGCCGGCAAAAACGCCCATTTGGGGGCAAGTCGTTATTTAATTGCCGAAGCCGATGAAAGTGATGCTTCTTTCTTACACTTGCAGCCAATGGTGTCGGTAGTAACCAACATTGAGCCTGACCATATGGATACCTATGGTGGCGATTTCGAGAAAATGAAAGAGACTTACGTACGATTTTTGCGTAACTTACCTTTCTACGGCTTAGCGGTAATGTGTGCCGATGATGAAACGGTAATGGAAATTGCTCCTCGTGTCGGCAGACAAGTGATTACCTATGGCTTTAGCGAAAATGCGGATTACCGAATTGAAGATTACCAGCAAACCGGCTTCCAAGGGCATTACACCGTAGTTTGCCCAAGCGGTGAACGAATTGATGTGCTGTTGAACGTGCCAGGTATGCACAATGCCTTAAATGCAACCGCTGCGTTAGCGGTGGCAAAAGAAGAAGGGATTGGTAATGAGGCGATTTTAGCTGCTTTAGCTGATTTCCAAGGAGCTGGTCGTCGTTTTGACCAATTAGGTTCATTCATTCGCCCGAACGGCAAAATTATGTTAGTTGATGACTACGGTCACCACCCAACAGAGGTTGATGTAACCATTCAAGCTGCCCGCTCAGGTTGGGAAAGCAAACGTGTGGTGATGATTTTCCAACCGCACCGCTATTCGCGTACCCGTGATTTATTCGATGAATTTGTGCAAGTGCTGTCTAAAGTCGATGCCCTGATTTTATTAGATGTGTACGCTGCCGGCGAAGTACCGATTGTGGGAGCCGACAGTAAAGCCTTAGCCCGTTCGATCCGTAATTTAGGTAAAGTTGATCCGATTTTGGTGTCAGATACCGATCAACTTGGTGAGGTATTAGATCAAATTATTCAAGACGGTGATTTAATTTTGGCACAGGGTGCAGGCAGTGTAAGCCGTATTTCTCGTGGCTTGGCTGAGAGCTGGAAAAATTAAATACTCTCTCCCCTTGCGGGAGAGAGACCGAAAAATACTTCGTTCAGAAGTATTTTTCAGAGAGAGGGTATATATTTAAAGGATTTCAAATGAGCATTAAAAATGAAAAAATTGCCGTGCTATTCGGCGGTGTTTCGCAAGAGCGTGAAGTTTCACTGAATTCAGGTGCAGCGGTAACAGCTGCATTAAAAAGTTTAGGCTATAACGTGGAAGGTATTGATACTAAAGAGTTCCCGATTGAAAAATTAAAAGAAAAAGGGATTCAGCGCGTGTTCAATATTTTACACGGTGGTATTGGCGAAAATGGTGTACTGCAAGGTGCGTTAGAACAAATGGGTATTCCTTACACCGGTTGTGGCGTAATGGCATCAGCAGTGACGCTAGATAAATTCCGGACTAAATTATTATGGAATGCAGTAGGTTTACCAACAGCGGATATGGTGGTGGTTCAGCGTGGACAAGCGGTCGATTTTGACCAAATTATTGCAAAATTAGGCTTGCCGGTATTTGTGAAGCCTTCGTGTGAAGGCTCAAGTGTGGGTGTATTCAAAGTAAAAACCAAAGAAGAATTGGCACCGGCAATTCACGAGGCATTAAAGTTTGATTCCATTGTGTTGGTGGAAGAATTTTTAGCCGGTAATGAATATTCTGTACCGGTATTAGACGGACAAGTTCTACCGGCGGTACAAGTAATTCCGGACGGCGAATTTTATGACTACCACGCAAAATATGTGTCGGATAACACCCAATATGTAGTACCGGCATTAAATGACGAACGCCAAGCAGAGGTCGCCAAATTAGTGAAAGCGGCTTACGATGTGGTTGGCTGTCGAGGTTGGAGCCGTATTGATGTGATGGAAGATGGCGAAGGAAAATTCCGCTTGGTTGAAGTAAATACCAACCCAGGAATGACCAGTCACAGTATTTTCCCAAAATCGGCAGCAACAGTTGGTATTTCCTTTGAAAAATTAGTTGAACTCGTATTGGAGTTAAGTGCTTAATGGGCATCTTCCGCAAGAAGAACAGCACAAATGTGCGTTTGAATGTTCTTAATCCAAAAACACCTGTTTCTCCACGTAAATGGCTAGTATTCATTAAGCCATTAATTGTGTTATTATGTACACTATTTATATTCGGTGTGTATAGTAATTGGCAAAATATACTCGAAAGTTGGGATAAAACACCAATTCGCGCTTATGCATTAACACATAAAACACAATTTACAACAAATGCAGATATTCGTGAAACTTTGTCTAAAGAACCTGCTCTAAAAGGATATTTCGGACAAAATATTCAAGAGGTCAAAGATAAGCTTTTATCGATACCTTGGGTTAAAGATGTGGCTGTTCGTAAACTTTATCCCGACCGATTAAGTATTACTTTGCTAGAACATAAACCCGTTGCAATTTGGAATGATACTAACTTTGTCTCAGAACAAGGAACCGTCTTTAGTTTACCGAAAGACAGAATCGATAAAAATGGACTTCCATTACTCTATGGTCCAGATACGGAAGGAAAAAGTGTATTAGAGGCATGGAATAAAATCCGAGCTGATCTAAATGCCCGCAAATTGGATTTAACCTCCGTTTCTGTAGACAATCGAGGTTCTTGGACAATTAGGCTTTCTAATCAAGTAGAATTAAGATTAGGAAGAGGGGAATGGACTCCTAAAATTGATCGTTTTGTAACAATCTTTCCTGAAATTCATATACCTGAAGGCAATAGATTAGCTTATGTTGATTTACGTTATCCACATGGCGCGGCGGTTGGATTTAGTCCTATAAAAAATTAAACTCAGTGAACACAAAAACATTATGACAAAAGCAGTAGAATCAAAAATTATCGTTGGTCTTGACATTGGAACATCAAAGGTTGTTGCCGTTGTTGGTGAAGTATTACCTGATGGTGTAATTAATGTTATGGGAGCTGGCGTTTGCCCTTCTAAAGGAGTCGATCGAGGTGGCGTTATTGATCTTGATGCTGCCGTTAATTCTATTCAAAGAGCCATTGAGCAGGCGGAATCTATTGCCGATTGTCAAATTATGGGTGTAACACTGGCAATCTCAGGTCAGCATATTGTTGGTTTAAATGAAGCAGGATCATCAACATTATCTGGAGGTATTGTTACCCAAGATAATATTGAAAGTGCTGTGGATATGGCAAAGGCAATTAAATTACAAGATGGCTTAGAAACATTACACATGATTCCACAAGAATATCACGTAGATAGATTGCCTGCGACTAAAAATCCAATTGGCTTATCGGGTATGCGTTTACAAGTTCAAGCACACTTAATTGCTTGCCATCAAGCTTGGTTAAAAAACTTAAAAAATGCGGTTGAACATGCTAAATTAAAAGTCGATCAAGTTGTATTTTCAGGTCTTGCCTCTAGCTATTCTGTTTTAACTGAAGATGAAAAAGAACTGGGTGTTTGCTTAATTGATATTGGTGGCGGTACGATGGATGTACTAGTTTATACCGATGGTGCATTAAGATACAGTAAAGTCATTCCATTTGCAGGTAATAACATTACTGATTATTTGGCTCGTGTATTTACGACATCTCGCCCTGAAGCTGAAAGCCTTAAAGTAGGTTATGGTAGCGCAATTTCACCTCCAACCCATAATTCAGATAAAAAAATTGAGGTGGCAGGACTAGGTGGAAGGATGGCAAGAACCTTTACTCGCGCGCAAGTAGCAACCGTTACATCGCAATGTTATAGCGATTTGTTAAAAGTTGTTGAAGAGGAATTAACCCAATTGCGCCATGAACTTTTCCAAAAAGGCATAAAACAAGAGTTAATTGCCGGTGTAGTCATTACTGGTGGTGGCTCACAAATTGAAGATATTGTAGAATGTGCTAAATCAATTTTTGGTTCACAAGTTCGTGTTGGATATCCACTCAATATTACTGGCTTAACCGATTATGTGAATAAACCACAATATGCAACAGCATTAGGGCTTTTACAATATAGCCACTATAATTATACTGAACAAGGTACAAGTACAGATTCTAATGAAGATATCTTTGCTCCTATTGGTCGTGGAACCAAGAAAATCATTGACTTCTTCAAATCAAAATTTTAATAGTGTTAAAATAAACACGCAGGGAGATAAAAATGTTTGAACCTATTATTGAACAAACGCAAGATGCTATCATTAAGGTAGTGGGTGTTGGTGGCGGTGGCGGTAATGCCGTAGATAGAATGTCTCGCTCTGCCGATGATATTAAAGGTGTTGAATTCTTTGATGTAAATACTGATGCTCAAGTTTTAAGAAAAAGAACCACACGCCAAACTATCCAAATTGGAGCAAGTACAACTAAAGGTTTAGGTGCAGGTGCTGATCCAATGGTAGGAAAACAAGCTGCCGAAGAAGATCGTGAGGCTATCGCTAATGCATTAAAAGGTGCAAATATGACCTTTATTGCTGTTGGTATGGGTGGAGGTACCGGTACCGGAGCAGCCCCTGTTGTTGCTCAAATTGCTAAAGAGCAAGGCTCACTAACTGTAGGCGTTGTAACAAAACCTTTCCGCTTCGAAGGTCCTCGCCGTATGCGCTTTGCAGACCAAGGCATTAAAGAGCTTTCTCAATATGTTGATTCTCTTATTATCATTCCTAATGATAAATTACGTGGTTTAGGTAAGCAAACAACAGCAGTAGATGCATTTGCCGCAGCAAATGATGTTTTAAGTAACTGTGTGCTTGGTATTACCAATATGATTACCAGCTCGGGCGGTTCTACCGGTGCAGATATTAACGTAGACTTCGCTGATGTTCGTACAGTAATGTCTGGTAAGGGACACGCTATGATTGGTACAGGTTTTGCTGAAGGTGAAGTCGGTGAAGGACGAGCGGAAAAAGCGATGAATGATGCTATTTCTAGTCCATTACTTGAAAATGTGGATATTTCAGGTGCAAGTGGTATGCTCATCAACATCAGTGCTGGGACAGATTTCTTATTAGAAGAAGTTTATGCTATGATGGACTTAATTTATGGTTTTGCAACAGAAGATGCCGCAATTGTATTTGGTTGTAACTATTACCCCGAAATGGATGGAAAAGTAAGTGTAACACTTGTTGCAACAGGAATAGGCCAACCTGAGGAAGCTCTACATATGCCACATAAGGCTCAGCCAGTATATGCACAGCAAGGAAATCATGTTCAAGCTACACAGCCTACTCAGCCAAACCATGCGGTACAACAACCAAACTTTACTCAACCGTCAAGTTATGGTCAGCCAAATCAATTTAGTGGTCAACCACAACCACTACAACAACCTGTGGCTCCAAAACCACAATCGGTTGATACAGCACAAATTTTTAACCCAAATTCAATTCCGGGTTTTATGAGAAATAGTCAATAACTTCCACTCATTTCGGAAGTAAGGACAAAATATGACTAAACAAAGAACATTAAAACAAGCAGCAAAAGTAACAGGTATTGGCTTACATAGCGGCAAAAAAGTAACCTTAACGTTACGCCCTGCCCCAGCTAATACAGGAGTTATTTATGCCCGTACCGATTTAGAGCCTGTCGTTTATTTCCCTGCAAGCGCAGACTCTATTCGTGATACACAATTATGCACATGTATGGTAAATGATGATGGTGTTCGTATTTCAACAGTAGAACATTTAAACGCAGCAATGTCAGCATTAGGCTTAGATAATGTTATTGTTGAAGTAGATGCACCTGAAATTCCGATTATGGACGGTAGTTCAAGCCCATTTATCTATCTTTTATTAGATGCCGGAATCGAAGAACAAGATGCACCGAAGAAATTTATTCGCATTAAAGAAACAGTACGCGTTGAAGAAGGCGATAAATGGGCCGAATTAAAACCATACAATAAAGGTTTTAAATTGAACTTCACTATTGACTTTGAGCACCCATTAATCCCCAAAAATGTAGGGAGCTATTCCATTGATTTTTCTGCTGAGAACTTTATTCAGCAACTAAGTCGAGCGAGAACCTTTACATTTATGAAGGATGTAGAATACTTGCAATCTATTGGTCTTGCATTAGGTGGAAGCCTTGATAATGCTATTGTATTAGATGATTACCGAATTCTAAATGAAGACGGTTTACGATTTAAAGATGAACTGGTTCGCCATAAAATGCTGGATTCGATAGGTGACTTATATATGTGTGGTTATAATATCCTAGGTGAATTTAGTGCATATAAATCAGGTCATGGCGTTAATAATAAATTATTAAGAGCTGTATTGGAAAATAAAAACGCTTGGGAGTTTGTTACCTTTGAAGATAAAGCAGAAGTCCCACAAGGTTACCAAGTACAACAAGAAATTTTTATTTAGTCTAAATGCTTAAAAGACGAACAGAAATGTTCGTCTTTTTTATTTTACAAATCTTTTCCAAAATTTAACCGCTTGTAAATAGCCTCATTTTCTATTTTTTCTCTCTAATCTATTTACTGTTTAAAAAAACAGTTGTACTATATACCTATACAGTTAATTTTATGTGGGTGTATTATGCTTACTCAACTTACGATTAATAATTTTGCGATTGTTCGCCATCTTGTTCTTGAATTAAATGAAGGTATGTCTGTCATTACCGGTGAAACCGGTGCTGGGAAATCAATCGCTATTGATGCCTTAGGGCTATGCTTAGGTTATCGTTCTGAAAGTGGAATGATTAGAAACGGTTCGGACAAAGCAGATATAAGTGCAACCTTTACTATGCAGCCAACCAGTCCGGCTTATTTATGGCTACAAGAACATGAACTGCTTGATGAAGATAATCCTCAAGAGTGTATCTTACGCCGTATGATTAATGTTGATGGACGCTCAAAAGCCTTTGTAAATAACCGATCATTACCTGTTTCACAACTTCGAGAGTTGGGGCAATATCTTATTCATTTAAATGGGCAACATGCACCACAATTACTCCTAAAAAACGAATATCAACTTGAAATAGTCGATCATTATGCCACGTTACAGCCTTTATTGATGGTGATGGCAAAGCAATATGTGAATTGGAAAGAACTGAATAAGCAGGTAAAAAATTTCCAAAAACAGTGCCAAGAAAATGAAGCTCGCAAACAGCTATTAGAATATCAAGTTGAGGAATTAGATGAATTTGCAATTAAAGCAAATGAATTTGAAGAAATGGAAGAGAAATACAATATCTTGTCTTCTTCCGAGGAGCTTACTGAAATTTCAGATGAAATCACACGCTTATTAAGTGATGATGAAATCAATGCAAATAGTCTGATTTATAAAGCGTTACGCAATGCAGAAAACTTGGCTGAGGTTGATAGCCAATATCAGGGCATTTTAGATATGCTTAATGAGGCCCTGATTCAGATTCAAGAAGCAAGCTCCGAAGTGGCTCAATTAGCCAGTAAAATTGAACAAGATCCGGAATTACTACAGGAGCTGGATAATAGAATTGCACAAACTATATCATTAGCACGCAAACACCATATTCAACCGAATGAATTATGGCAATATCACGCGACATTAAAAGCAGAACTACAGGAATTACTGGATTTTGAAGATAATGAAGAACAACTCATTCAAAATGAAAAACAAGCTTACCAAGAGTGTATAACATTAGCAGAAGAAATTTACCAAAAACGTCTAGATGCCGCACATAAGCTCTCTGAACAAGTAACAAAACAAATTAAACACTTAGCAATGGAAAACGGTGAGTTCTTTATTCATATAGAACATAATCTTGAAAAAATGTCTGCAAATGGTGCTGACTATGTCGAGTTTAATTTACGCAGCAATTTAGGACAACAAGCCCAACCACTGGTAAAAATTGCTTCTGGTGGTGAGCTATCTCGCATTTCTCTGGCAGTACAAGTGCTTACCGCAAATAAACTTTCTACGCCCACTATTATTTTTGATGAAGTTGATGTTGGGATTAGTGGCTCTGCTGCCACTACAGTCGGAAAGCTACTGCGTAAGCTAGGCGAAAAATGCCAAGTATTATGTGTAACCCATTTACCTCAAGTGGCAAGTTACGGCAACCAGCAGTTTAATGTACAAAAATATGTAGAAAATAATCAAACTGAAACGCAAATGACATTACTCACAGAAGCAGAGCGTATTCACGCCTTGGCTCGACTATTAGGCGGAAGCGAAATCACTGAAACGGTTTTAGCTAATGCAAAAGAAATGCTAAATTTAGCGAAAAATAACGAATAGCCAAAAAGAAAAATCGCATCAATGAATATTGATGCGATTATGAATTTGGTGGAGGTAAACGGGATCGAACCGATGACCTCTTGCATGCCATGCAAGCGCTCTCCCAACTGAGCTATACCCCCTTAATACAAGCAGAATAATATGCTTTCCGCTTGAAGATGTCAATGGCTTTAATCAAGCAAGGTGTTGATTGATTAAAAACTAGCTATTCGCCTGAATAAACGTAATCGCTTTTTGTAAACGAGCTAAGGTTCTCTCTTTGCCGACTAATTTTGCCATAATATCCATTGATGGAGATTGCCCACTTCCTGTTACCGCCAAACGGAACGGCATACCGACTTTGCCCATACCGATTTCCAGCTCAGCGGCAGTTTGGTTCATTGCCTCGTGGATATTTTCCACCGTCCAGTCGTTGCAAGCGGTCAGTTTTTCCAATAATTTTGCAAGGGGCGCAATCGCTTCCGCTTTGAAGTTTTTAGCAGCGGCTTTTTCGTCATAGGTCTCAAACTCTTCATAGAAATAACGGCTGCTTTCGGCAAGCTCTTTTAAGGTTTTGCAACGTTCGCCTAACACCGGAATGATCTCTTCCAATGCCACACCGTTTTGGTAGTTGATACCTTGATGTTGCATATGCCATTCAAGGTGTTTCGCCACATAGCTTGGCTCAAGCGCACGAATATAGTGCTGGTTCAGCCACTGCAATTTTTCGGTATTGAAGGCACTTGCCGATTTGCTTACAGAATGAATATCGAAAAGCTCAATCATCTCTTGACGTGAGAAGATTTCTTGATCGCCGTGTCCCCAGCCTAAACGCACGAGGTAGTTAATCAGCGCCTCAGGCAGATAGCCGTCATCACGATACTGCATTACGCTCACCGCACCGTGACGTTTGGAGAGTTTTTGCCCGTCATCGCCGTTGATCATTGAAACGTGCGCATAGGTCGGAATTGGCGCACCTAAGGCTTTCAAAATGTTGATTTGGCGAGGGGTGTTGTTGATATGGTCTTCGCCCCTAACAACGTGGGTGATGCCCATATCCCAGTCGTCCACCACCACACAGAAATTGTAGGTTGGTGAACCGTCTGTACGGCGAATAATTAAGTCGTCCAATTCGCTGTTGGCGATTTCAATTCGTCCACGCACTGCATCTTCAAACACCACCGAACCGACCGTTGGGTTTTTAAAACGTACAACGTGTGGCTGGCTTGGGTCATTTTGTGGATTGTGTAAGCAGTGCTGATCGTATTTCGCTTTCTCTTTATTTGCTTCTTGTTGCGCACGCACTTCGTCTAAACGCTCTTTCGAGCAGTAGCAACGGTATGCCGTGCCGGCTTCTAACATTTGGTCGATCACTTGGTTATAGCGGTCGAAACGCTTGGTTTGGAAGTATGGGCCGTGTTCCCACGCTAAATCCAGCCATTCCATACCTTCTAAAATAGCGGCAGTTGCCTCAGGGGTTGAGCGTTCAAGATCGGTATCTTCAATCCGCAGCACAAATTCGCCTTGGTGATGTTTAGCGTATAACCAAGAGTAGAGTGCGGTTCTCGCCCCTCCTACGTGCAAGTAGCCGGTTGGGCTAGGGGCAAAACGGGTGCGGACTTTTACATTCGGATCTAAGGGGAAAAGGGTTTCAATTTTCATTTTATATTGCCTAATTGATGATTCTTAAGAAAAACTTGTCTATTTTACTATGCTTAAGGGTGAATCATAGTAAAAAATTAAATTTGTGGGGTAAAAAATCAGCAAACGGGGTGAAAAGAATAAAAAGGGTTTGACGAAACAGCAAAAATCTCTATAATTCACTTCCACAACAACGGGCGATTAGCTCAGTTGGGAGAGCACCTCCCTTACAAGGAGGGGGTCACTGGTTCGAGACCGGTATCGCCCACCACTTAAACTCAAGTGTTTCGTTGTTGTATTACAATCTAATTTTGAAAACGGGCGATTAGCTCAGTTGGGAGAGCACCTCCCTTACAAGGAGGGGGTCACTGGTTCGAGACCGGTATCGCCCACCACTTCAACTTAAGTGTTTCGTTTTCAAATTCCCTTTGATTTTAAGTCTCAAGTGGGCGATTAGCTCAGTTGGGAGAGCACCTCCCTTACAAGGAGGGGGTCACTGGTTCGAGACCGGTATCGCCCACCACTTAAGACTAAAATCATAAACTTCAAATGACGATTTTTCGTATCTGAAGGGCGATTAGCTCAGTTGGGAGAGCACCTCCCTTACAAGGAGGGGGTCACTGGTTCGAGACCGGTATCGCCCACCATCTATTTTGTTTAAAGCCTAAAACTTATATCATAATCTAAATAATCCCTCTAAAGTCACAACTAAAAAGGGAAAATAAATTCAGATGGTCTGTTGCATCTGCATAAATGCCTTTCTACGTGCAGAAATTAATCTTTTTCTATCTTTAATTTGCTTAATTTGACGCAGGCGTAATTTCCTTGTCGGTAGGGATTTCTTTTTCTTCAATTTTCTCATAATAAGAATTCTCCTGTTTTATTTGACCATCTGATAAATTTTCTTGTTCTTGTATCTTTTGCTCTTCAACTCGTTGATAATTAATAATACTACCATAATAACGCCGTATATTTTCAACATACTGTAATGCTTCATATCCTCGAGCATAGCCGTATTTTAGATTAGCATAATAACGTTTTTCCGCAAGCAATGGCAGATTCTTTTTAACATCAAGCCAATTATCCGGATCACCACCAAGTTGTTTTGTTAATCGACGAAGATCCAATAAGTGCCCCAATCCCATATTATACGCTGCTAGGCTATACCAAATTCTATCTGCTTGAGGAATGGTTTCCGGCATTTGTCTCATTAACATATGTAAATATTCAGAGCCAGCTTTGATACTTTGTGCAGGATTAGTTCTATCAGAAATTTTCATTCTATCGGCCGTATCTTTTGTCAACATCATAATTCCCCGCACTCCGGTTGGAGAAGTTGCATTAGGATCCCAATGAGACTCCTGATAGGCGATAGCCGCCAACATTTGCCATTCTAATTCACCTTTATGTGCCCGAAAAAGGGGTTCATATTTAGGTAAAATAGTTTTAATTGCATTCAAATAGCTCTGAATATCCACATAATCAAACTTAGCTAAATGATTAAAATATTTCTCTTCTATTCTTGATATCAGCCCAGTTTCCATAGAATAAGACATAAAATCCAGTAATGCAGACTGCAACTCGCTATAAGAACTGTTAGCTAAATACCATAACACTGGATTTTCATCTGTTAAGTCAAATCCCACCGCTAAATTAGGATTAATATGCTGTGCAGCAGAAATATCAACCGACATTGCTATTGTATGTGAAATTTCACCTTGTGCGACCTTTAGCAATAGCTCTTCTTGTGTAAATTTATCCGAGATCTGCCATTTTAATTCCGGATTATCCACCTTAAGCTGATTTAATATCGGAATTACCGCAGAACCTGCTGGAATAATCACATTTTCCCGCAAATCGGAAAGTCGATATGGTCTAGCACTTCCCTTTTTATAAACAAGCTGCCAAGAAGCCGAATAATAGGAAGGACCTATCTGAAATTCATCATTTAATTCAGAATGGTAAAGCAGTCCAGCCGCAGCAATATCAATATCATTATTTCTTAATGCTTCAAACAATTTTTCGCTACTGTCATAAGTTTTAATATCAAGATTGACCTTTAAATATTGCGCAAATGCCGTCGCTAAATCATATTCAATTCCACTTTTTCCTTCAGGACCAACAAAATAAGAAAGTGGATGATTGATCATTCCAACCTTTAACATTTTACTTTGCTGAATTTGCGTATAATGATTTGCTTCTGAATGAATGATTTTTTGCCAAGGAAAAATCATATCCCAAGCCCACAGTAACAATGCTACAGCAATAAAAAGGCGAGCAATTAATCCTTTCAATTTAAAATCCTCATTATTTCAACTAAGCATTAAGCCTATCTGAAATTACAAATTAACAGAATAATACTTTATAGTTTAATTATTTAATAAAAAAACAAAAGGGGAATATAATGGATATAATATAGAAATGGCGCACCCGAGAGGATTCGAACCTCTGACCGCTCGGTTCGTAGCCGAGTACTCTATCCAGCTGAGCTACGGGTGCGTATATTTGAATTGTAAGTTTATTTAGTATTATCAGCAACCATTTTAATTTGAATAGAGCAAAAATTAAAATGGCGCACCCGAGAGGATTCGAACCTCTGACCGCTCGGTTCGTAGCCGAGTACTCTATCCAGCTGAGCTACGGGTGCGTGATAAAGTAAATGGCGGTGAGAGAGGGATTCGAACCCTCGATAGAGCTTTTTAACCCTATACTCCCTTAGCAGGGGAGCGCCTTCAGCCTGCTCGGCCATCTCACCACTCACTGTGTCTGTGGGCGCCATATTACTAGAATTTAAAAAGATGTCAAATTCTTTTTCCTGAAAATTGAAAAATCCCGAGTGTTTGCCTATTGAATAAACAAAACGCTGTTTTTTTAAGTTTCATAGAATAAATATTAAACATTTCATACGGTTATAAAAAAGCGGTAAAATTTTTTAAAAATTTTACCGCTTGTCATAGCTTAACTTATTTATGCTTTTTGGTTTTACCTTTAGATTGCGATTTATTTTCATCTTCAGCAATCGTTTTTACACAAAGGTGCAATATTTGCTCAACCCCATTTTTGATATACTCATCTCCACGAACTTTGTTCTTCTGTAAATCTAACATCGCATCGTGAATGCCCTGGGTCATACTCGCTGGTTGAACAAGCCCCCAACAATTAGGATCTAAATGATTGAAATTTGCCTGCAAATCTGCGGCATAAATCACACCACTATAATAAGCATACACATTATGGTCTAACATTCGATTAATCGTTATTGCTCTAATTTGCTCAATTGGCAATGTAACCTTTTTAGTGTACCAATCATTTACCCCATTCATAAAGGAATTGATATCATAGCTTTCATTTACTCTATCCGCATAAGTCTGAGCCGTTGCACCATAAGCAATAGCATAAGATTTCTGATCAACATCATTATCATTTAAACGTGTCCAACCGCTTTTATTCGATGAACAAGCTGCTAAAAAAACAGCGGTGGAAAAACCCAGAATGGATTTCATTATACCTTTCATATCCATAACTCCTTATTGTGTTGTGTCATAAAGTTTTAGCTATTTTACCGAATAAATGGCAAAATTACCTAAAATTTTTTATGAGGTAAATAATGAAACAGTATTTAGACTTATGTAACCGCATCGTTAGCGAAGGCAAATGGGTTGCAAATGAACGTACAGGCAAACACTGCCTCACAGTCATTAATGCTGACTTAACTTATGACGTAGAAAAAGGAGAATTTCCTTTAGTTACCACCCGCCGGAGCTATTGGAAAGCTGCGATTGCCGAGCTCTTAGGCTATATTCGAGGCTATAGTAACGCTGCTGATTTCCGTAAATTAGGCACAAAATCCTGGGATGCAAATGCAAATGAAAATGCACAATGGCTAGCTAATCCCTATCGAAAAGGGGAAGATGATATGGGCTTGGTTTACGGCGCAGTAGGGCGTAATTTCCCGAAACCAGACGGTGGCTCAGTCGATTTATTGCGACAAATTGTGGACGATTTGAAAAAAGGAATTGATAACCGTGGTGAAATTTATACCTTCTACCACCCAGGCGCTTTCCATATGGGCTGCTTACGCCCTTGTTTACACAGCCACCATTTCTCTCTACTTGATGGCACGCTTTACCTGAATAGTACTCAGCGTTCGGCAGATGTACCGCTTGGGTTAAATTGGAATATGATTCAATGCTATACCTTTTTAGCTTTAATGGCTCAAATTACAGGGCATAAAGCAGGACAAGCGTTCCATAAAATTGTTAATGCTCATATTTATGAAGATCAACTAGAATTAATGCGAGATGTTCAGCTTAAGAGAGAACCACTCAATGCACCTAAATTAATCATTAATCCTGATATAAAATCCTTAGAAGATTTAGAAACTTGGGTGAGCTTAGATGATTTCAAAGTTGAAGGTTATGAATACCACCCTGCCATTCAATATCCATTTTCAGTCTAACACCTCTAACAAAAAGAGCTAAACTTTGACCAGCTTAGCTCTTTCAATTTGATTATAAACCTTTCGGGATACGAATTTTTTGCCCCGGGAAGATTTTATTTTCGTCTTTAATAACTTCTTTATTTGCTTCCACAATCGCTTTATATTTTGCACCGTTACCATAAGCTTTTGTGGCGATTTCCCACAAAGTATCCCCTTTTTGGATAACATAAAGCTCATCATCACTTGCAAGTTGCACGTTATCAGGCAAGGTCACTTCATCAATATTTACCTCTGTGATACCAGCCACATTACCTGCCATCAATACCGCTTTCTCAACAGCTGCTGCGGTTGAAGCAATACCTGAAATTTTCGCTACCCCGTTTTCAACCGTTACGTTTACATTTTCAACGCCCGGATTGTCTTCCGCCAAATGCTCTGTAACCGCTTTTGAAGCATCTTCTTCTTTATTAAATAATTTACGACCAATGTCGCCAACAAAATCAAATAAGCCCATAGTAAGTTCCTTATAAAATAGCTAAATGAAGTGGATATTCTACACAATTTCCAACTATTGAAATAGTGCATTGTTCTCTTAGAACGTCTAAAAGCTAATTAGTTCCTCAAGGCAACGCAACACAAGTGGTCATTTTTTCTCAATTTTTTGCAAAAACAAACGCTTAGATTTTATATTTTACTCATTTTCAGCTAGAATATTAAGTTTAAATATCTGATTGAATTTCTGGGAACATTCTGTGAAACAAGTACAATTTTATCTATTAAGCCAAGCTGACTCAGTCGAGCTTTCCGCCGCTGAAATGCAAGCCTGCGAACTTGCGGCTCAAGCGTGGCGATTAGGTAAACGGGTACTGATTGCATGCGAAACCGAGCAACAAGCGTTAAATATTGACGAAGCACTTTGGGCAAGAGATCCGGATTCGTTCGTGCCACACAATTTATCGGGCGAAATCACTACTTACCCAACGCCTATCGAAATTTCGTGGAAAGGCCAACGCAACGCCCAACGTCGGGATTTATTGATTTCGCTCCAAACCGAACTCCCCGAATTTATCGGCAGTTTTACCCAGATTATTGATTTCGTGCCGGTGGAAGAAACCTCCAAAGCACAGGCTCGGGAACGCTATAAACAATACCGCCAACTCGGTTGGCAACTGGAAACGATACAATGCTAAAAAACCTCTCTTGGTACGCAAAACGCTTTGACGAACTCTCCACCCAAGAGCTGTTTGAGATTTACTACGCCCGCACTGCGGTTTTCATAGTAGAGCAAAATTGCCCCTATCAAGAAGTTGATCACAAAGACTTACAAGCGGTGCATTTCTTTGCAAAAAATGCAGAAAATCTGACCGCTTACTGTCGTTTAATTCCAGCTGATGACAGTGTGCATATTGGCAGAGTGCTGGTGGTAAACCAATTTCGTGGCTCAGGTTTGGCAAAAGAATTGGTACAAAAAGCTATAGCTTATTGTCGAGAGCATTTTCCTGCTCAACCCATTCACGCCCAAGCCCAAAGTTACCTGCAAGGGTTTTATGAAAGTTTTAGGTTTAAAGCGGTTTCAGCGGTGTATTTGGAAGATGGGATACCACATTTGGATATGGTGTTAGAATGAATAAATTAGCTAAAATCGAACAATTAAAAACAGCACTTTCACAACGCCGTCCATTATCTGAAAGCGAAATTCAACGACTGCGGGAAGAGTTTATAATTGAAAGCAGCTATAATTCCAATGCGATTGAAGGCAATACCATTACCTTGCGTGAAACCGTGCTTATTTTAAAAGAGGGAATGACCATTGCTGAAAAGCCGATTCGGGAGCATTTAGATATTATCGGTTTTAAAGATGCGTTTAACTATATTTATGAATTAGTCACCAATAAAGAACCATTAAGCGAACGAGCGATTAAAAATATTCATTCGCTAGTGTTAATGAGCAATGCAGAAAGTCGTGGGATTTATCGCAAAATTCCGGTGCGGATTTTAGGGGCAGAAAATGAACCGACACCTCCTTATTTAATTGCCGAAGAAATGCAATCCTTGATTGAAAAATATCAACAAAAACTGGCTGCTCTGCATCCCATAGAGGCAATCAGTTGGCTGCATTTAGCCTTTGAAAGTATTCACCCTTTTATTGATGGAAACGGACGAACAGGGCGATTGCTGATTAATTTTGAATTATTGAAACAAGGCTATTTACCTGTTGATATCAAATTTACCAATCGAGCCCAATATTACCAATGTTTTGATGATTTCCATAAAAATCAGCAAGATATAAGCAGTTTAGTTGAGTTGATTAGCCAATATGAAATTACAGAATTAGAACGATATTTGGCGATTTTGGAGAAATAAAATGACCAAAATAGAACAGATAAAAGAACATCAACGCCAATTACAACTTCAATTTAAAGCGTGGATGGACGATAAGAAAAAACGTGAAGTGCTGACGTTTATGCGACCGAATGGCAATATTGTGGAACATTATCCAAACGGTACTGAAAAAATTGTTAAATATGCAAAATAATTTAGCAATTTTCTACTGTGGCACAAACGGAGCGGGTAAAACTACATTACGAGGATTTAACAAAGATACCGTACAGATTGTAATTGACTCCGATCATATTGCAATGGAAATCAACCCACAAAATCCACGATTAGCGGATTTAGAAGCTGGCAGAAAAGCGATTGAATTATTCAAATTTGCACTGAAAAATCAGATTTCTTTTTCAATGGAATCTACGCTATCAGGCAAATCCATTTTAAATCGAATGAAACAGGCAAAAGAGAAAGGTTTTTCTCTTCGTTTAAATTATATCGGTGTAAATGATCCTGATATTAATGTAAGACGTGTTAAAGCTAGAGTAAAAGCGGGTGGGCATTTTATTGATGAACAAACAATCCGCCAACGGTTTAACATGAGCCGAAAAAATTTAATTACCGCACTTTCATTTTGCGATGAAGTGTTAATTTACGACAACTCTGCTGAAATACCCGAAGTGGTTTTTCATATTGAGAATAACCAAATCACGCAAATTGCGAATAATTTAGTAGGTTGGTGTGAAAATTTGCGTGATGAATTGGTAGGATTAGGGTTTAAGATCACCTAGCACGAGCCGTGCTAGGCTCGATAATCCTAGCTCCTTCGGAGCTTAGAAAAGAATAAAGAGCCGCAGAGTGGCTCGGCTATGTTTAACCCCACACGGCTCGTGTGGGGTTGCAAGCGGTCGGGTTTAGGTAAAATTTTGCAAAAAATTACTCAAAACAGACCGCTTGTAAAATATCAAACGATAGCACTCGCCTCTGACGGGGGCTTAAATAAATAGGCACTCGTCGGAGACGAGCGCCATCGGGGCGATTTTTATCAATGATGAAACACTGATTTATGATAATTCAGAAACCAAGCCGAATTTGATTTTGCAGATTGCGGATAAGAAAGTGATAAAAATCTCAGAAAAAATACCGAATTGGTGTAATCAGCTTTGTGATGAATTAGTGGAATTAGGTTTCGGAATTTCCTAGCACGAGCAGTGCTAGGCTCTATAATCCTAGCTCCTTTGGAGCTGTAACTTAGAGCTACAAAGTGGCTCGGCTATGCGTAACCCCACACGGCTCGTGTGGGGTTGCAAGCAGTCAAATTTCCGCAAAATTTTGCAAAAACAGATCACTTGCATAGTACAAAGATAGAACCCTTCTTTAACGTTTAAAGAGTATTATCGGAGATATATTTTCTACATTTAACTAAACACAAAATTAGTAAGGAATAAAAATGCTTTCAACACAAACAATATTTACGTTATTTATTATTTTACTTATACTATTCATTTTATTTTCTTTTCAAAATTATATTCCTTTTGTTTTTAACTATAAAAAGCAAAGAGATTCAAGAATAGATTATAATATAGATATGTTTATAAAAGAATTAGAAAAAATTTTCGTAGATAATAGAACAGGACAAAGATACTTTAGGATATATTTTTATCAGTGGGAAGTTAATAAAAAGGCTTTTTTGGATAATTTCTTTTATCGAAGAATGATTATTGGTGATGATATCGTAACTAACATTGAGACATATTCTACAAATAACAAGTTTTTGTCTGAATTTAGAATATATCATAAATTCCTTGATAAAGCAGAAGCTAAATATATTTTAATTGAAAATTTAGAGAAATTAACATTTGATATAAACCAGATAGAGAAAAATAATATTATTTATATTGAGAATGCAATCAAAGATATAGAACAAGGTCAATTAACAAAAGAAAAACGTCATGAGTTAATTACATTTTTAGAGAAAATAACAAATTTACCTGCTAATTTAGCAACATTAATTCCAACAATTATTCAAATTATAAAATTTTTATTTGGTAGATAATTAATAATATCCCCCTTTTTAGTATGATAGATAAAGAGACACTTATGACCCAAAACTTCACAATGGAAGACCGTTTTAACCCTTCCGCCGTAGAGCAAGCGCTCTACCAACACTGGGAATCGCAAGGCTACTTTAAGCCGAGCGAAGATATTAATGCACCGAGCTACTGTATCGCTATTCCACCGCCGAATGTGACGGGGAGTTTGCATATGGGGCATGCTTTCCAACAGACCTTAATGGATACAATGATCCGCTTTCACCGTATGGAGGGGCATAATACCCTGTGGCAGTCGGGGACTGACCACGCCGGGATTGCCACTCAGATGGTGGTGGAGCGTAAAATCGCAGCGGAAGAGGGCAAAACCCGCCACGATTATGGACGTGAAGCCTTTATCAACAAAATCTGGGATTGGAAAGCCTATTCGGACGGCACAATCAGCCAGCAAATGCGCCGCTTAGGCAACTCGATTGACTGGGATCGTGAGCGTTTTACAATGGACGAAGGTTTGTCGAATGCGGTGAAAGAGGTGTTCGTTCGCTTGCACGAAGAAGGCTTGATTTACCGTGGTAAACGCCTTGTAAACTGGGATCCGAAACTGCACACTGCGATTTCTGACTTAGAAGTGGAAAACAAAGAGAGCAAAGGTTCGCTGTGGCATTTCCGCTATCCGCTTGCCAACGGTGCGAAAACCGCTGACGGCTTAGATTACTTAGTGGTGGCAACGACTCGTCCTGAAACGATGTTGGGCGATACTGCGGTGGCGGTTCACCCTGAAGATGAGCGTTATCAAGCCTTGATTGGTAAGAGCGTAATCCTACCGCTTGCCAACCGTGAAATCCCGATTATTGCCGATGAGTATGTGGATCGTGAGTTCGGTACGGGCGTGGTGAAAATCACCCCAGCCCACGATTTCAACGACTATGAAGTGGGCAAACGCCATGGTTTGCCGATGGTGAATGTGATGACGCTGAACGCCGATATTCGTAATGAGGCGGAAATTATCGGCACAGACGGCAAACCGCTTGCCGACTATGCTGCGCCAATTCCTGCCGAGTATCAAGGCTTAGAGCGTTTTGCGGCTCGTAAGAAAATTGTGGCAGATTTTGAAGCTCTTGGTCTGTTAGATCAAATCAAACCGCACGACTTAAAAGTGCCGTATGGCGACCGTGGTGGTGTGCCGATTGAGCCGATGCTGACCGACCAATGGTATGTGAGCGTCAAACCTTTGGCGGAAGTGGCAACCAAAGCGGTAGAAGACGGCGAAATCCAATTCGTACCGAAACAGTATGAAAACCTGTATTTCTCTTGGATGCGTGATATTCAAGACTGGTGTATCTCTCGCCAATTATGGTGGGGTCACCGAATTCCGGCGTGGTATGACGAAGCGGGCAATGTGTATGTGGCACGTTCTGAGGAAGAAGTGCGGTCGAAATATAGCTTAAATGCTGATGTGGCGTTAAAACAAGATGAAGACGTGCTAGATACTTGGTTCTCATCAGGCTTATGGACGTTCTCAACCTTAGGCTGGCCAGAGCAAACCAAAGAATTGAAAATGTTCCACCCGACTGATGTGCTGATTACCGGTTTTGACATCATCTTCTTCTGGGTGGCTCGTATGATTATGTTCACGATGCACTTCATCAAAGATGAAAACGGCAAACCGCAAGTGCCGTTCAAAACTGTGTATGTAACGGGCTTGATCCGTGATGAGCAAGGGCAGAAAATGTCGAAATCGAAAGGGAATGTATTAGACCCGATTGATATGATTGACGGTATTTCCCTTGATGATCTGCTCGAAAAACGCACCGGTAATATGATGCAGCCGCAACTGGCGGAAAAAATTGCTAAGGCAACCCGTAAAGAATTTGCCGAAGGGATTGTGGCACACGGCACAGACGCTCTGCGTTTCACCCTCACCGCCCTTGCCAGCAACGGGCGTGATATCAACTGGGATATGAAACGCTTAGAGGGCTACCGCAACTTCTGCAACAAACTGTGGAATGCCAGCCGTTATGTGCTAACTAACGACAAGTTAGATTTAAGCGAAGGTGAAGTGGAATTTAGTCTAGCGGATCGTTGGATTGAAAGCCAATTCAACCGCACGGTGGAAACTTTCCGCACAGCACTCAGCCAATACCGTTTCGACTTAGTGGCAAATGCGATCTACGAATTTACTTGGGATCAATTCTGCGACTGGTATTTAGAGCTGACCAAACCTATTTTCTTCAAAGGCACAGACGCCCAACGTCGTGGGGCAAGTCGCACGCTGGTAAATGTATTGGAAAAACTCCTACGTTTAATCCACCCGGTAATGCCGTTCATCACCGAAGAAATCTGGCAGAAAGTGAAAGGCTTTGTGGGCATTGAAGCGGATACCATTATGTTGCAAAAATTCCCGCAATTTGACCCGCTTGCGATTGATGAAACCGCCGAAAGTCAAATCAACTTTATCAAAGAGGTGATTGTAGCGGTGCGTAACATTCGTGCGGAAAGCAACATCGCACCAAGCAAAGGCTTAGATTTAATCGCTCGTAATTTCTCTGCGGACGAAGTCTCTATTCTCAACGCTAACGAAGTGTTGCTCAAATCGATGGCAAAACTGGATAGCGTGAAAGTGCTTGAAAATGGTGAAAATGCACCGCTATCGGTAGCGAAACTGGTAGCAAATGGTGAGATCTTGATCCCAATGGCGGGCTTTATCAACAAAGAAGCTGAGCTGGCACGCCTAACCAAAGAGATGGATAAACTTAAAGGTGAAGTGGCACGCATTGAAGGCAAACTTTCAAACGAAGCCTTTGTGGCAAAAGCCCCAGAGCAAGTCATCGCCAAAGAGCGTGAAAAAATGCAAGAGTACCTGAGTGGATTAGAGAAATTGCAGGTGCAGTATCAAGAAATTGAAGCACTATAATTGAACACAAGCGGTCAGAATTTGTAAATTTTTTGCTAATTCAGACCGCTTGCTTATTGAAGCTTTTCATTATAAATGTTTGGTTAAAATCGCCTCTAAGCGGTCATACCCTGCTTGAGTGAAATGTAGCCCATCGTGGCATAAGGTTAAATCTAAATTCCCTCCTTCATCAGCAAAATATTCCCACGTTTTTACATAAGTCAAATCAGCCGGGATATTTGCTTCAAAATACGCATTGAGTTCTTTAATTACCGCATTATTAGTGGTGGTAATATTATTAACCGGCGTGGCTTCCAATAGAAAAAATTTAGCATTCGGGTTAATTTTACGAAGGGAAGTCACAATTTCTCCAATCCACTCAAGAACTTGTTTTGGTGAGTAATCAGGCTCTTTCACAATGTCATTAACGCCTAGAAAAATAAATACATTATCGCCAACGTGTTGAATTCGCTCTTGTCGGGTAATCACATCTAAATATTGGCGGGTGCTAGTGCCTGATAAGCCCAAATTGGCAACGGTTTTTCCTGCTAAATTCGGCGTGCCGTTTTCCATATCTCCCCACATATCAAACAGGGAATGCCCAACGAGGGAAATATCTGCTTGCTTTTCAAATTCTGATTTTTTGGCTTGGTAGCGATTAAAAATATCTTGATCGGTAAGCATAGGTTCTCCTTAAATATAAATGAAAAATCGCTCCATTATTATACAAACTTGTAAACATTCACTCCAAGATATTTTGAAGAAAAATCCTATAAAAAAGCCACTTAATATCCGATTAAGTGGCTTAAAAAGATTAATTATACATCATAAGTAGTCGATGCGGTATTACCGCCACGTCCTGTCCAGTTGGTGTGGAAGAACTCACCGCGAGCTTTGTCGGTACGCTCATAAGTATGAGCACCAAAGTAGTCACGTTGGGCTTGGAGTAAGTTTGCCGGTAAACGTGCCGAAGTGTAGCCATCTAAGAAGGTGATAGCTGATGCCATACAAGGCACCGGTAAACCGATTTCTACCGATTTTGCCACTACTTTACGCCAATCTGCCAAGCAGTTTTCCAAAATATCTTTGAAGTATGGGTCTGAGCCTAAGAACACTAAATATGGGTTGGCTTCATACGCATCACGAATGTTGCCTAAGAAACGGCTACGGATAATACAGCCTTCACGCCATAATAGGGCGGTATTGCCGTAGTTGATATCCCAACCGAATTGCTCAGAAGCCTCACGAATCAACATAAAGCCTTGTGCGTAAGAGATGATTTTGGAAGCTAGTAACGCACGGCGTACTGCTTCTACCAATACTTTTTTGTCGCCTTCAACTTTGCCGATTTCTTTGTTAAACAGTCTTGAAGCCGCAACACGCTGATCTTTAAATGCAGAGACGCAACGGGCGAATACCGACTCGGTAATCAGTGTTAATGGAATCCCGAAGTCAAGGGCGTTAATACCAGTCCATTTACCCGTTCCTTTTTGACCGGCGGTGTCGAGAATTTTCTCTACCAATGGCTCGCCGTCTTCGTCTTTGTAGGCAAGAATATCAGTGGTAATATCCACCAAATAGCTGTCTAATTCGGTGTTTTTCCACTCTTTAAAGATTTCGTGCATTTCATCATAGCTTAAACCTAAACCATCTTTTAAGAATTGGTAGGCTTCACAAATTAACTGCATATCGCCATATTCGATACCGTTGTGAACCATTTTCACAAAATGCCCTGCTCCGTCACGCCCCACCCAGTCACAACAAGGCTCACCTTTGTCGGTTTTGGCTGAAATCGCTTGGAAAATCGGCTTAACATACTGCCACGCAGACTCATCACCGCCCGGCATAATTGATGGCCCGTGACGAGCCCCCTCTTCGCCGCCCGATACACCTGAGCCGATAAAGCGAATGCCTTTTTCCGCTAATGCTTTCACACGGCGGTTGGTGTCCGGATAGTTTGAGTTACCGCCATCAATGATGATGTCGCCTTCTTCTAAATGTGGCAGTAATGCATCAATAAACTGATCCACCACCTCACCGGCACGCACCATTAGCATCACTTTACGCGGTTTTTCCAACTTCGCCGCTAAATCTTCTAACGAGTAAGCACCGATAATGTTCGTGCCTTTCGCCGCACCTTCTAAGAACTCGTCCACTTTTGAAGTAGTGCGGTTGTACGCCACCACTTTAAAGCCGTTGTCATTCATATTCAAAATTAAATTTTGACCCATTACGGCGAGTCCAATCACGCCGATATCGCCTTTTTGTGACATTGTTTGCTCCTATTGTTTTTGATTCTATGCAAGCGGTCGAATTGGTAAAATTTTTTGCAAATTTGACCGCTTGTAACATTTATTAACCTAAAATAAACTCCACCGCCATTTGGCTGTGTAATGCTGCTGTATCGAAAAACGGTAACGGACTGTCATTTTGGTTAATCAGCAACCCGATTTCGGTACAACCTAAAATCACACCTTCTGCACCTTGCTCACGAAGCTGTTGAATAGTCTGAAGATAAAATGCTTTGGCACTTTCAGTAATCTTACCTAAACAGAGCTCTTCAAAAATAATCCGATGAATTTCTTGCTGTGTTTCTTCATTCGGAACAATGGGCGCGATACCACGCTCCAATAAACCGTCTTTGTAAAAATTATCGCTCATTGTAAATTGTGTGCCAAGCAAAGCGACTTTCGTAATGCCTTTTGCCTGAATAACTGCCGCCACGCAATCTAAAATATGCAAAAACGGCACGGAAATGTTATCCGTAATCTGCTTCGCCACCTTGTGCATTGTGTTCGTTGCCAACAAAATTCCGTCAGCTCCAGCTTGCTCTAATAAACGAGCTTGTTCAGCTAGAATATCCGCCGCTCCTTGCCAATTTCCCTGTTTTTGGCACTGCACGATTTCTTCAAAATTCACGCTAGACATTAAAATCTTCGCACTGGCATTTCCACCCAACGCCTGATTTACCGCACGGTTGATATTCAAATAATAAGAAACCGTACTTTCTGGGCTCATTCCACCTAAAATGCCGAGGGTTTTCATAAATGCTACTCTGTTACCTCAATAATTTGTGATTGCCCGACCTCTAAAGTATCAAGCCACTGCCAGATTTCTCGACCAAGCAATTTTTCATTTTCTAAAGTAAATGTGGTGACACATCGCCCAAGACGGTTTTCTAATTGTTGATTTAAATGTTGGTAAGTGAACTCAATTTGACAATCTGAAATCCATTTACCAATTAAAAATCCTTTTAAAATCTCGCCACCTTGATAGTCCGCCCATATCATTTTCTCTTGTTGAAAATAGTAGAAGCGAGTTTGGTCATTCACTTCGCCATCTTCACTATTTTGCACGGCAGTAAAGATTTTATTGTTAAGGTTAAACATAGATTATACCAATGATAACATGCTTATTTATCTGTCCCTCTGTAATTCATTTGGATCTGACAAATTCATACTAATCAAATCTAGAGGTTTTAATTTCTTATCATCATGTCCTAAATCTTTTCTAATAGCCTTATATACATTATCTATTTTCTTTAATGCCAAAAACGGATCATTTATATCATTTGATCCAGTACTTGTTCTAAAATCAATCCAAGCTTTTATAACTTCATCAGATGCCCAAAGGATAAAATTCTCAGTTAATTTGTGCATTTTATCCTGAAGCATCTCATCATTAGGATCAATTTCTATATTCCTCTTATGATTGTTTTGAAATAAATTAATAAGCTCAAAAAAACTTCTATATGTTTCTATTTTCGCTATTCTATGACTTTCTCTAATATCTCTAGATTTTGAGTTGTATTGAGTGTATATCACGCCAATGAAACCGATAGTCGCCGTTATTAATGGGATGGCTATTGTCGTATTATTTGGAATCCATAAGAAAATAAAATAATATAAAGAATAGATAATCAATGCTATCAGTATCAAACCTAGAATTAATTCAAATATCTTCTTCATTTTTATTTTCCTAATTGTAAATCCTATTGATATACTTCTTTACACTAAAGTAATTCAGCAGAATCACTATCCAAATACCACTCCGTTATCCCATCTTTCGCTTTAATTTTAGCAGCAGGATATGGCAATGCTTCCGCGGGCGTGGTTTGGATTTCTTTTAAAATTTCCGCTTTGCTTGCTCCTGTAACCAAATAAGTAATGCGTTTTGCTTTTTCAATGAGTGAAGCGGTTTTGGAAATGCGGATTTGCCCAGTTTCAGGGTGTTTGGCAATCACGGCAACGTTTTGATCATTAAAATCTGTTTGATGTGGGAACAGTGAGGCGGTATGCCCGTCTGTTCCCATTCCTAAAATAATCCAATCAAACGCCAAGTTCGGCACACAAGCGGTCAATTCTGCCGAAAATCTTGCAAGTTCTTGTTCTACATTCTCTTCACCACGAATGCGGTGAATATTTTCGCTTGGAATGTCGATGTGATCGAACAGTAATTTCTGCACTTCGCCGTAGTTACTTTCGGGATCGGTTGGGGCAACCATTCGATCATCACCCCACCAGAAATGCAAGTTTTGCCATTGAATTTCGGTATTTAATGGTGCTTGAGCTAAGGTTTTGAATAATAATTTGGGGGTCGAACCACCGGAAAGAGAAATATGCACCGGGCGGTTTTGACGGCTGTATTCAATAAACTCTTTAGCAATTTGTTCTACCGCAGCTTGGGCGGTGGGGAAAATAACTTTATTCATAATTTGCCTCGTTAGATCACCCCCTCTTTAGAAAAGAGGGGAGGGGGAGATTTGATTACGATTTCAATATTTCGTATGAGCGTATATAACTTCTGCCACAAACGCTTGCGTTTGAACATCAGCTTTGCTGATGGCACGAAGTGTGAGCGTAGCGAATAAATCTCCCCTAACCCCTCGTGGCTCAAAGAGGGGAACTGAAATTTACACTTTCTTCTTCATTGTACCGGACGGTTTTCGCCATACTTTGCCGTGTCTGGCGATTAATTTATCTGCCTCGGTTGGCCCCCAAGTGCCGGATTCATATTCATATACACGTCCACGATTAGCTTTGTAGTCTAAAATCGGTTGCACAAATTTCCAACAAGCGTGTACAGCATCAGTACGGGCAAATAAGGTTGCATCACCTTTAAGTGCGTCTAATAGTAAGCGTTCATAAGCGGTGAGTAAGCTTGATGATGAACTTAAATCGGAATAGCGGAAATCCATTGAGACTTCTTTTGCTTCAAAGCCCGCCCCCGGTTTTTTCAAGCCGAAACGCATTGAAATGCCTTCATCCGGTTGCACGCGAATAATTAATTTGTTTTCCGGTGCATTTTGGCTAAATACCGGGTGTGGTGTGGTTTTAAAGTGAATCACAATTTCCGTCACACGGGTTGGTAAGCGTTTACCGGTTCGCACATAGAACGGCACACCTGCCCAACGCCAGTTATCGATTTCACATTTTACCGCCATAAAAGTTTCAGTGTTGGAATCAGCCGGCACGCCTTTTTCTTCCAAGTAAGCCGGCACTTCTTTGCCGTCTACCGTGCCACGAGCATACTGCCCTAACACCACATTGTGTTTAACGTCTTCTTCAGTTAGCGGATGCAAGCAATATAGCACTTTTGCGACTTCATCACGCATTGAATTAGCATTAATAATTGCCGGTGGCTCCATTGCAACCATGGCTAATACTTGCAATAAGTGGTTTTGGAACATATCACGCATTGCCCCCGAGCCATCATAGTAACCGCCACGATCTTCAACGCCGATGGATTCTGCCCCGGTAATTTCCACATAATCAATAAAATTACGGTTCCAAAGCGGTTCAAATAAGCCGTTAGAAAAACGTAAAACGAGTAAGTTTTGTACCGTTTCTTTGCCTAAATAGTGGTCGATACGGTAGATTTGATGCTCTTCAAAGCATTTGTGGATTTGTACGTCTAATTTTTTGGCGGTTTCGATATCGTAGCCGAATGGTTTTTCAACAATAATCCGTTTCCAGCCAAACTCTTCGGTAGTTAAGCCGTGAGCGGCTAAACATTCCGGAATCACGCCATATAAACTTGGTGGCGTGGAGAGGTAATAAAGCGTGTTACCGGCTGTTTGATATTTATCGTGTAGCTCATCAAGACGAGGCAGCAACTTGGCATAATCCACTGCATCAGAGGTATTTACAGCTTGGTAATAAAGATGTTCGCAAAATTTATCTAATTCTTCACCGCTTGCTTTTTCAAATTTGACTAACGCATCACACATTTTTTGGCGGAAAGTTTTATCGGTTAAGTCAGAGCGAGAAACCCCTAGCACGGAGAAGTGTTCGCCCAATCTACCAATTTTGTATAAATTATAAAGGGCGGGGATTAATTTACGGAAGGTTAAGTCACCGGAAGCACCAAAAATCACGATACAACTGTTTTCAGCATTCATTTATTTATCCTATGTATTACTAATTGTTAAAATTTTGTTGGGTGCAAGATTATCATAAAAATTGCTAATCAAACTACTTATTTGAATAAAAATATTTTATCCCAATCGGTCGAGCCGTCAGCCACCATCACAAAATAAGGATTAATCAAACTTTCTCGCTGATTATAAGTTAGCGGCGAAAAATGAAAGTCGAAAATTTTGCCGCCCATTTCATTTAACAGCACTTCTGCCACAGCAGTGTCCCACTCCCCTGTGTCACCAAAACGGATATAACAATCGGCTTTCCCTTCTGCCACCAAACCTGCTTTTAGACTGCCCGATCCATATTTTACACACTCAATTTGTAGAGCTGAAATAGCCTTTCTGGCTTGTTCTGCGTGCAAATCGCTGCCTACGGTGACAATCAGCGGGGAATTTTCGGCTCGTTTCGGTTTGACAAGCGGTCGAATTTCTCCATTTTCTTGCAAAAAGCTACCGCCACCTTCCATACTAAAATAGGTTTTGTTTAAGACCGGGGCGTGGATCACTCCCAGCACCGGCTGGTTTCTGCCCTCACGTTTTTGCACTAACGCAATTACCACTGAAAATTGACCGGTGCGGTTAATAAACTGTTGTGTGCCGTCAATCGGGTCGATAATCCAATATTCTTGCCATTGCTGGCGTTCGGCAAACGGAATATCGCAAAACTCTTCCGATAGCACAGGAATGTTCGGTGTGAGCTGTTTCAAGCGTTCAGTTAAAAATTGGCTGATAATCAGATCCGCTTCTGTCACCGGTGTGCAATCGGCTTTGATTTTAATTGCCACCGAGCGGGCATAGAGCTGTTTTAACTGCTCACCGGCTTCTTTGGCGATAGTGATAATACTCTCGAGTAGTGGTTGAGTTAGTGTTTGCATAATAGCTCCTTGCCTATTTTTTTAAGTATTCTCGTAGCATAAATAGAGCGGACAAATTCCGTGCTTCGGCAAAATCAGGATCTGCCAGTAATTGATCAATTTTATCCAACGGATAACGCACAATTTCCAGCGGTTCAGGCTCATCGCCTTCCAATCTTGATGGGTACAAATCTTGTGCCACAAACAGATGCATTAAGCCATACATATGGCTCGGCCCACTATAAAGTGAGCGTAAAAAGGTCATATTTCTTGCCCCAAACCCGATTTCCTCTTGCAATTCACGGTTTGCACTTGCAATCGGCTCTTCGCCTGCATCCACAATGCCTTTTGGAAAACCCAGTTCATAACGCTCCGGCCCGACTGCATATTCTTTCACAAAAATCAGCTCATTGTTTTGAATCGGAATCACCATTACCGAAGAACGGCGATTCGGCGTAAGCCTTTCATAAGTTCGCTCTTCGCCGTTGGAAAAGCGTAAATCGACCGCTTGCACCTCAAAAATACGAGATTTCGCCACCGTTTTAATGTTCAAAATTTCAGGAAGTTGTTTTGTCATTTTATCTCCCTTTTTATCATCATCTAATATGCTAAAGATACCACATTTCATCAAATCCGGTTTGCTCTTTTTTTACATATTGATATGATAATGTTCGCTTAATACGGTTACTAAGAGAACATAAAAAGGATTTCTGATGACTTACAATCCATCTGAAACATCGTTAGTCATTGATGATGCCCATATCGCAAAAACTGAATTTTCCGAAATGCCTGAACTTATCACTTATAAATTTCGGGCTAACTATGATAAAAAACTGGCTGAAATGCAGATTCCGACAAAGCTGAATTCGATTATCGCTCAGATGAAATCGATAGAAGGCATTAAAGGGCTGGTAAAAGGGAGCTTCAATCGTATTCGCAATAATCAAAGTGATGAGATTGAAGTGACTTATCTTGAAAGTGCCTTCGATTCATTTTGGTTTATTGACGTTGAACGCCACTTAAAATATGAATGCGATGAAACCTACAGCTGTGAGGTATTCAATCATCATTCAAAAAATGTACGTCTGCTTAGCAATGGTAACGCCTTTTCAAGCTGTGAGGTAAAAAACGGTAAAATTCAGTTTGAGGTAACAGAACATTGCGAAACCACCAAAAACTATCGCCATTATCTCAGCAACGGCAGTGGTCATATTGATGACAATCTTGCAACGGTGTATTTAGGTAAAAATAAATTTCCGCACACAAAAATCAATAAAAACAACGTCAATACAGATAAAGTGCTGAAGTTTAAGTTATCCCCCGAGCGGTTAATTACCGACTCTGTTTTATATTTATTAAGCGAGAAGATCAAAGCCGAACGCATTACCCGTGATCATCTCTCTTTTAAAGAAGCAAAGTTATATCTTGTGCCGATTCATTTTTTCAGCTACTCCAATCCGTTAAAAGGGGTCTTTAATAGCTTAGTGAAATTTAATGCGGTAACCGGTGATTGCGAAATGATGAATCAAACAAAATACCCAACGCTTATTAGCAAAGAAGATTTACCGACTATTATCTCCGAGCTTGTGGTTGAAACCGCAAACTATATGTTGCCACTTTCAGGCACGATCACCAAGCTCGTTATCGACAATGCAAGAAAACACCAAACTCATTATGATGAAAAATAGACACGAAAAAGAGGAAAACGACACCGAAGTTCGGCTAGATAAATGGCTTTGGGCGGCTCGTTTTTATAAAACCCGCTCGATTGCCAAAGCAATGATTGAAGGGGGCAAAGTTCATTACAACGGGCAAAGAGCTAAAGTCAGCAAAGCGGTGGAAATCGGTGCGATAATCAAACTTCGCCAAGGCAACGAAGAAAAAGAGGTGGAAGTGTTAGCCCTCAGTGACCAACGCCGAGGGGCACCGGAAGCCCAACTGCTCTACAACGAAACCGAAAAAAGTATTAAACACCGTGAGGCAATGGCATTTGCCCGCAAAGCGAATGCTCTTTCAATGCCACACCCTGATCGCCGTCCAAACAAAAAAGAACGGCGGGATTTAATCAAATTCAAAGAGCAAGAATTTAGCTAAGCCCTTGCAATCAGAAAAATAATCCCTATTATTGAATATCCTAAGTAGGGGCGAAACATTTTTCGCCCCTATATAATTATTTCGGGCGAATATTGATTCGCCCCTACAGCGTTCGATTTGCACATTTTTAGCCACAAAACGCATTGCATTTTGAACGTTGGCTTTGCCAACGGCTCCGTAGGAGCGAACAAAATTAGAAATAATTTTGTGAGTAATAATCGACCGCTTGCAACGAGGAATCAAAATGAATTACACCAAAGACAATGACAAACTCTATCGCTATTTATTTAAAGACCGAGCGGTACGAGGCGAATGGGTGCGTTTAAACAACACCTTTACCGAAACCTTAAACACCCACCACTACCCTAAAGCAGTACAAAATTTACTCGGCGAAATGTTAGTCGCAACCAGTTTGCTGACCGCAACAATGAAATTTAACGGCAACATTACTGTGCAGATTCAAGGTGACGGCCCGTTAAAATTAGCGGTTGTGAACGGTAACGACCAACAGCAACTCCGTGCCTTAGCCCGTGTTCAGGCAGATATTGCAGACACAGCCTCATTAGCGGAAATGATCGGCAATGGTGTATTAGTGATTTCTATTATTCCGACCGATGGTGAACGTTATCAAGGGGTGATTGCTCTCGATAAACCAACCATTCGTGAATGCTTAGAAGATTACTTCGCCCGATCCGAGCAATTACAAACCCACCTCGTTATCCGCACAGGCGAATTTGAAAGCAAAGCAGTGGCAGGCGGTATGTTGCTACAAATTATGCCGGACGGCACTGGCTCAAGAGATGACTTCGAGCATCTAGCCACGCTCACTGAAACCGTAAAAGATGAAGAGTTATTTGGTTTAGAGGCAGAAGAATTGCTGTATCGCCTCTACCACGAAGAGCAAGTAGAAGTTTACCCACCACAAGATACCGAATTTAAATGTGGCTGCTCAAGAGAGCGTTCAGGCTCTGCATTATTACTGGTGCCTGCAGAAGAAATCGAAGAAATGTTGGCGGAAAAACAAGGCGTGATCGATATGCAATGCGAATGCTGCGGTACACAATATTTCTTTGACAAAGCGGCGATTGAAGGCTTTAAGGAAGAAACTGAAAAATTAAGTAAGTTAGGGTTAAATTAAGCTAAACAAGCGGTCAAATTTCTTGTCCTTTTTGCAATTTGCAAAAAACGACGAAATTTGACCGCTTGCATTTTACTTATTTGAGCCTTCTGGGTGTAACCCAATCCCTTTGTGGCGTTCTTTTAGTTTAGCATTGACCTCTGCCCAAGATAAATCAGCATTGTGCAATAGCACAGTTAAATGATACGCCAGATCTGCCACTTCAGAAACTAATTCTTCCCGATCATTTTTCATTGCCGCAATCACACTTTCTACTGCCTCTTCCCCTACTTTTTGGGCGATTTTCGGTGTGCCTTTGGCGTAAAGTTTAGCGGTATAAGAGCTTTCCGGATCGGCATTTTTACGTTCCGCAATCATTCGTTCTAATTTGCTGAAAAAGATCCAATCCGGCTGTTCTTGTTCAAACTGATGAAAACAGCTCTCCGCCCCAGTGTGGCAGGTTTCGCCGATAGGGTTGGCGAGGATTAACAGGGTGTCGTTATCACAATCCAAACTCATATCCACCACGTTTAGGAAATTGCCCGAGGTTTCGCCTTTTGTCCACAGCCGTTGTTTGGTACGGGAGTAAAAAGTGACTCGCTTTTCAGCCAGCGTTTTTTCGAGGGCTTGTTGATTCATATAGCCCAGCATCAGCACTTCGCAGGTTTGGGCGTTTTGGACGATAACAGGCAGAAGGTTATCGACTTTTTGCCAGTTGATTTTGTTTATGTGTAACATATTGCTATCTTAATATCGTTCTTCTAATGGTAATAATATTGAGTGTGAATTTCTTAATATATCGCTTTCATCAGTTGAGATACGAGATGTAAATGATCCTAATTTCTTTTCTAAAAAATCAACCCATTTTTCCCCTAACTGATTTACAAAATCGACTAAATAATCATCTTTTTCATCACGATAGACCGGAGCCCAAATTAATTTTGGTTCATCACTATCTTGTATTTCAACATATCTATTCACAGTTAAATAGATAATGCAATCTATAGATTTATAAGAGTCTTTGAGATGACTACATAGCAATGCCATAACTAAATCATGATCTACGCTTGTAAAACCATCATTTACAATAATCGCACAGCCCCTAATATCTGGGGCTCTAAAATATTCTTTAGTTTCTTTTATTTGTTTATTTACCTTTTTTAATATTCTACCTAAAGCTGGTCTAGCAGTTCGAATAAATTCAGAATGAAATGATGATATATCCAATTCATTATTTTTTAATCTTTCTAACAAGGCGAAAAATTGCTCTTTGGCTGATTTAGAGTGTAAGAATTCTGTCTCAATTTCTTTTAGTTCTATAACTATTTTTTCTCTTTCAAACCAATAATCTGCATTACTAAATATTGGTGTTTTATTAAACATTTCTGAAATTCTAATACCTGATTGCTCTTTGATGAAACTATCCATGCTTTTTTCCACGGGAATTGCATCATGAGGACCAATATCCCAGAAACCGTCAATATCCATACATATAGCTCCTTATAGAATATTCACAAAAATACTTGATTTTATGATACCTAGCAAACGTACCCTATGATTATTTACGAACTTCCACCCCTTCCTTCGCCAAATATGCCTTCAACTCCCCAATATTGATAATCTGTTTATGAAACACACTTGCTGCCAACGCCCCGTCCACATTTGCCTCAATAAAAGCATCACGGAAATGCACCATTTCGCCTGCACCGCCTGAGGCGATGAGTGGGACTTGGCAAACTTCACGCACTTTTTTCAGTTGCGCCAAATCGTAGCCGTTGCGTACGCCGTCTTGGTTCATCATATTCAGCACGATTTCGCCTGCTCCTCGTTTTTGCACTTCCGCCACCCAATCCAACAACTGCCATTCAGTTTGGCGGGTGCGTTTTTCATCGCCGGTGTATTGATTGACCCAATATTTGCCGGTTTCTGCCTCAAACCAGCTATCAATACCAACCACTACCGCCTGCACACCAAAGCGATCTGCCAGTTGAGTAATCAGCTCGGGGTTGGCAAGAGCTGGGGAATTGATGGAGATTTTGTCCGCTCCGAAAGTAAAAATCTGCTCCGCATCGGCAATGGTTTTGATCCCGCCTGCCACACAGAACGGAATATCAATCACCTGTGCCACACGTTCCACCCAGCTTTTATCCACCGTTCTGCCGTCACTTGAAGCGGTAATATCGTAAAACACCAATTCGTCCGCCCCCTCTTGGGCATAGCGTTGAGCAAGTGGCACAATGTCGCCGATGATTTCGTGGTTGCGGAACTGCACGCCTTTCACAACTTGCCCGTCACGCACATCTAAACAAGGAATTATCCGTTTTGCCAACATTCGATTGCCTCCGCTACATTAAATTTACCTTCCAACAACGCACGACCGACAATCACGCCAGCCACGCCCGTGCCTTTCAAGGCGGCAATATCCGCAAGCGAGCCGATACCGCCTGAGGACTGAAATTGAATCTCCGGGTATTTGGCACAGATTTCTCGATAGAGATCCACATTGGAACCCGCCAACGTGCCATCTCGTGAAATATCGGTGCATAAAACGTGTTGTAAGCCCACGGTTTGATAATCTTCAATCAACTCCTCGAGCGACACACCACTTGCCTCTTGCCAGCCGCTAATCGCAATGATTTTTTGACCGATTGCATCAATGTTCACATCCAGTGCCAGCACAAATTTCTCTGCACCGTATTTTTTGAACCAGCCTTTAACCGTTTCACGCTCTTTCACCGCAGTCGAACCAATCACCACACGGTTTGCCCCCACCGCCAACAAATCTGCCACGTCTTGCTCGGTACGGATACCGCCGCCCACTTGGATTTTGCAGTGGGTTTCACGAATAATCTTGCCGATAAGTGCGGTCTGTCTTTGAGCGGGATTTTTCGCCCCTGTAAGATCGACCAAATGTAACTGCTCCGCCCCTTGGGAAAGATAATCGGCAAATTGGGCTATCGGGTCATCGGTATAAGTCGTCTGTTTCGCATAATCGCCCTGATGCAGACGAACTACTTGCCCATCGATAAGATCGAGAGCGGGGATAATTTGAGAGTGTTTCATATTGTTTTCCTGTATGCCCCATACGAGCCGTATGGAGCTAGATAATCCAAGCCGCTTTGCGGCTTTATTGGCTATTTATAAGCCCCAAAGGGGCTTGGTTTATGTAACCGGGCACGGCTCGTGCTAGGTACAAGCGGTCAAATTCTTCCAAAAACTTGCAAAAAACCGACCGCACTTATTTCTTCACCTGTTTCGCCACTTGTTCAATCACCGCAGCGAGATCAATCGCATTTTGCTGAGTAATTACCGGTTTGCCGGTCTCTGCTTCCAAACTTTCTCTAGCCACTTTTGCAACATTTCCGCCCCGTTTGGCAACGGTTTTATTTTCTTCTAAGCCCTGTGGGTGGTTGATTTGAGCGATGTCTTTGGTGGCAGCCTCGGCAAGCATATTCAGTACCAACTCAGTAGTGGTCATATTGTCTCGTAGGCTTTCTTTTTTCAGCCCTTTGAAATCCTTGTATTGGCGGGTGGTCATACCGCTCCACGCCTGTGTGATTTCATTGGTGAGAATCGCAAATTCTCTGCCCGCTTGCACACCGTGATCTTGCCAAGTATCCGTCAGTTCTTTTCGCACCTGAATGGCTTGCAAGCGTTGGTTAATCCACTCACGGGAATATCCCTTTTTCAAGTAAGTAGCTAAGGCTCGGTCAATGGTCAATTCAGGATCGATAATTTCATCAATCCGCTCTTTGCCTACCTCTGCCAGCCACATTTTCAACGGCTCGGCTTTCGGGCTTGGTACAGACTGAATAATACGGAAAATGCCTTGTAAATCCGTGGCATCGGTTTCCCGCATTTTTCCGTCTGGGGCTTTTAATTTCAACTGTACGATTTTTTCGTACAGTTCAATTCCGCCCTCTTCGTCCTTGATTTTCCGCTTTAAATCACTCCAATAACGGCGTGGATTGCTACTTTGCGTCAGCACCTCGATGATGTCCACCACCGAGAAAAACCACTCTTCTTTTTCGCTATCCCACACCGAGCGGATTTGGCTGTTTTCAAATAGTTTGATTTCGTTCATTTCTCACCTTCTTTCACTGGTTAAATTAACAGTAATTTTGTCGAAATAAAGCGAGAAATCAAGCCCTATTTTCAAACTTTGCGATCCAGATCGCAAAATCAGACATTCTCCACAAAATTCTTGAGCAACTTTGCCCCAGCCTCGCCCGAACGCTCGGGGTGGAACTGTACGCCGTAGAAGTTTTGGCTGGCAATGGCAGCGGAAAACGGCACGCCGTAGTCGCAGGTGGCGATGGTGTTTTCATTCGGTAGCACGCCGTAGCTATGCACAAAATAGAAATGGCTGCCTTGCTCAATGTCGTGAAATAGCGGATGGTCGGCTTGGTATTGCACCTTGTTCCAGCCCATATGTGGCAACGGCAAACCGCATTCAGGCAAGCGTTCGGTTTTGCCACGCATCAGGTTCAGTGTTACCACATCGCCCTCGTGGGAAAATTCGGTCATTAACTGCATACCCAAACAAATGCCAAGCATCGGCTGAGTAGCGTTGCGAATGGTGTCAATAAGCTGGCGATCGTGCAAAATCGCCATCGCCGCCGCTGCCGTTCCCACACCGGGGAGCAGCAATTTATCGGCAGATTGGATTTTGTTGAGATCTCGCGAGATCTCAGCCCGAATGCCAAGGCGGTCAAAAGCAAATTTGACCGAAGACAGGTTGGCACAGCCTGTGTCGATGATGGTTAAGTCTAACATTTACTTACCTTTACATTGATTAATATTTTCAATCCTTGAAATTATAAAAATTATCCCTATTAAACTAAATTAAGTATATAGTAATAATAGTTCTATATATGAAGACACATAAGCAAATTAACAAAACTTTCTAAGGATAAATACTCATGAAATATATTTCTGGGCAAACTGTTCCAAAATCCGGAATTTATGGATTATTTTCACATACAGGTAAACAAGAAAACAGAGTAACTTGTGTAAAAGGTGAGCCATTCCCACCTACACCACGTTCCAATATGTACTATAAATTATTAGTAGCTGCTTGATTATTCATATAAATGGCTAGGTTATTCTAGCCATTCATTTTTCCTCTATTAAAATCGATCGAAATCCCGCAAAACTTTGCAAAATTCAACCGCGCTTTTGCACTCTCCCTCCAAAAATCCTTCGGATTTTTTCCACCCAAGACTCGCTACGCTTGCCTCCTTCGGAGCCGTTGGCAAAGCCAACGTTCAAATGCAAGCATTTGTCCCGAGCGGGCGAGGGGAAGATATGAGATTATAAAACCCCTTTGGAACTCGGCAACTCATTCCCTTCAATACGAATGCACTGTCTAAGCGTTCTGCCGAAGACTTTAAACAGGCTTTCGATTTTGTGGTGGTCATTGTCGCCTTTTGCCTTGATGTGTAGGGTAGCGAGCATCGTGAAGGCAATGGATTGGAAGAAGTGTTCCGTGAGTTCGGTGCTGAAATCGCCCACTTTGTCACGTTTGAAATCGGCTTTGAACTTGATGAACGGTCTGCCCGATAAGTCCATCGCACATTCTGCACGGCTTTCGTCCATCGGCAACACGAAGCCGAAACGGGCGATGCCGCGTTTGTCACCAATCGCTTGTTTTAATGCGGTGCCGAGGGCGAGGGCGGTGTCTTCCACCGTGTGATGTTCGTCAATCCACAAGTCGCCTTTGGTGGTGATGTTCATTCTAAAACCGCCGTGGGTGGCGATTTGGTCGAGCATATGGTCGAAAAAGCCCACGCCGGTGCTGATTTCGTTGTTGCCCGTTTCGTCCAGCCATACTTGCACTTTGATGTCGGTCTCTTTAGTTTTACGGATAACTTCGGCAAAGCGCTTTGGTCGCTCGCCAATGTTGGTCACGGCTTCGCCCAGCAGTTTTTCGGCAATCAAATCCCAATTCAGCTTTTCAGGGTGATATTGCAACGCCCGAATGCCAAGGTTTTCCGCCAGTTGCACATCGGTGGCACGGTCGCCAATCACAAAGCTGTTGGCAGGGTCGAACAGTTGGCGGTCGATGTATTTTTGCAGCAGTTTGGTGTGCGGTTTGCGGCAATCGCAGCCGTCTTCCGGCTTGTGCGGACAAATCAGCACATCATCAAATTCAATCCCTTGCGAGTTGAACAACGCCATCATCGCATTGTGCGGTTTGTCGAAATCTGCCTGTGGGAACGAACTCGTGCCTAAGCCGTCTTGGTTCGAGACCATTACAAAGCGGTATTTGCCCTTGAGTTTGAGCAGGGCTGGAATGACGTTTTTCTCGAATTTGAGCTTTTCAAGGCAGTCGATTTGAAAATCGGTTTTCGGCTCGTCAATCAAGGTGCCGTCACGGTCGATAAAAAGGGTGGGTTGCATATTTTTCTCCTGTATTCATTGTGTCAGTCGCGGAGCGACTGGGTTTATCGAGCCTAGGACGGCTCGTCCTAGGCACCCCGTACGAGCCGTACGGGGTTCTTTAATCCGAGCTACTCCGTAGCTCTGCAATACGATTAATTACCCTCAAATTCTCCTCTCTCGTCCCCACCGTAATCCGAATGCAATTTTGCAATCCTAACGCTTTGTGTTGGTCACGCAAAATAATGCCTTGCTCCCAAAGCGCTTTGAAGACTTTTTGTCCGTCTTGACACTTGAATAGGAGGTAGTTGGCTTCGCTGTCAAAAACTTGTTCTACAAGCGGTAAGTTTTCCAGATTTTTTTGCAATTCAGCACGCAGAGTGATCACTTCCGCCACTCGGGTTTTCATTTGCTCAATGCCTTGTGGCGAAAGAGCTTGGGCGGCGATGTCGGAAACAGGCACAGGCAGCGGATACGGGGCAATCACTTTTTGTAACACGCCAATCAGTTCCGCATTGGCAAGGGTGAAACCACAACGCAAGCCCGCTAAAGCAAAGGCTTTGGAAAGGGTGCGGATAATCGCCAAGTGTGGGAAGTTCGCCAGCTCGCTAACCAAGCTCGCTTCAGGGCAAAATTCGATGTAGGCTTCGTCCACCACCACAATCGCTTTGCCTGCGGTGATTTGCAAAAGTTCGAGCAAATCCGACCGCTTGATCAGGTTGCCTGTCGGGTTGTTCGGGCTGCACACAAACACCACTTTCACGCCTTCTAGGTTAGCTTTGATTTGGGCTAAGTCCAGCTGGAAATCGGCGGTTAAAGGCACGGTTTTGGTGGCAATGCCACAGGTATCGGCACTCACGGCGTACATTCCGTAGGTCGGTGGGCAGTAGAGAATGCTGTCGTTCGCCTCGCAAAAGGCTCGGATAATCAGCTCAATACTCTCATCGCCCCCACGAGACACCAGCACGTTTTCAGGTGCAACGCCTGCATATCGGGCGTAACCTTCAATCACCGCCTGTGGTTGCGGCTCAGGGTAGCGGTTAAAAGTGCGGTCGATTAAATCAAAGTTTGGCGAAAGGGCATATTCATTGGCATTCAGCCACACATCGCCACTGCCCCCCAAACGCCGTGCCGATTGGTAAGGGGTGAGAGCTTGAATGTTTTTGCGAGAGAGTTGTGAAATTGTCATATGGTGTTCCTGTATAATTTATACATAGTTTAGAAATTTTTTCGATATTGAATAATACCGCTATCATTAGCTAATTTATTATAAAGCTGTTGTGCTCGATGATTGTTTTTATCTGTTACCCAATATACTCGGTTATATCCTTTTTCCTGTGCATATCGATAAATATATTCAATTAATTCTTTTCCTATGCCTTGGTTGCGATATTCAGCTAAAACAAATAAATCTTCCAAATAACAGCATTCAGTTAAATTCCAAGTATTTGGGTGAATCACAATATGAACAAAACCAACCATTCTGTTATCAACAAAAGCCCCAAATCCCTTTACATTTTCACTCTCTGAAACTTTCTGCCAAGTTGATTGAATAATATCATCTGCTAAATTCACTTGATAAAAATCTAAATATTGTTGCCACAATAATTTCCATTCAGTGAGATTTTTGGAGGCTAACGGCGAAATATTAATACTCATATTTTTTCCTGTTATGCTTTTAATAAAATAAAGTGTTCAATCAGTTTAATCATCAGTTCTTTTTGTTCAGGCAAACTTTCTGCCACCAACAAGGCTAAGGCAACCAGTGTATTGACTGAGCAACCCAATCACCTGTTCAAACTCAATACCTCGCTCCTGCAAACGGCGTTCGTTGAGAGCATAGCCTTTTACCAGATAATCTTTTAGGCGAGCGGTTGCCCAAATACGAAACTGAGTGCCAGCCTTGGAATTCACCCGATAGCCAACAGAAATAATCGCATCTAGATTATAAAATTCCACTTGGCGGACGACTTCTCTAGCACCTTCAATTTGAACTGTTGCATTTTTTGCAACAGTTGCCTCACGATCCAGTTCACCTTCTTGGTAGATATTTCGTAAGTGCCGAGAAATGACAGATTTGTCTCGTCCAAAAATATCTGCCATTTGCTGTAAACTTAGCCATACCGTTTCCTTATCAAACTGCACGGAAACTTGGGTTTTGCCGTCTTGGCTTTGGTAAATTTCAATCGGGTTTTTCATATTATTCCCAAATTTTATCTATAAAAAAATCTCTCGAAAGTTGCCTTCCGAGAGATCTTTATTGATTTGCTACACTTGCTCGGAAGAGTTATCTTCCGCACACACCAAATGCCCGAAAGATATCAGGTTAAAGTGTGGTGGTGATGTAAAGTGTAGTTTAAATTCATTGCATTACTCCAAAACAGTATGAACAGAATTTACGTCAAGCCGGCAGAAATAGCAAGCACTTTTTTAAGCAAATATCGGCTTTTTTATAACCGTTTGTTCCGCCTATTATGCTCTTGCGGAATACACCTTAAACTTGGTGGATTTTGCCAGCACGTCGTGTTTGCCGAAGGCTTTATCGAGCAAATCAGGGTAAGGTAAGAACGCGTTTGCAACAATCCGCAGTTCACCGCCTTTGGTTAGGTGATTTTTAGCTTGGAAAATCAACTCCTCCACCGCTCGGTAGGCGGTATCGACCCCGTCGTGGAATGGTGGGTTGGAGACAATTAAATCAAACCGTTCATTAATGTGAGAGAACACATCACTTGCTACCACTTCCCCCTCTAACTGATTTTCCGCCAAAGTACGTCTGCCGGATTCCAACGCCATTGCGTGAATATCGCTCATCGTCAGTTTGATTTTCGGAAATTGTTGTTTGAGCGTTGCCCCAATCACGCCAGCCCCACAGCCTAAATCTAACACTTTGCCTTTTAGCCTGTCTGCTTTGTCAAAGGTTGAAAGCAATAATTTTGTGCCGTTATCCAGCTCTGCCGAGCTAAAAACTGCCGGCAGAGCGAACACATCTAAGGCTTGCAAGCGGTAGGATTTCCAGAATTTTTTGTAATCAAATGTCGGCACGCTTTGTAATTCAAAATGGTATAAACCACAACGGCGGGCAGAATCGATTTTGGCGATACTGCCGAAAGGTTCGAGCAGTTTTTCCACCGAACGCACACCTGCTCGATTTTCACCGATAATCAACATTTCTTGCCCCGCTTGGCATTGCGACAGCCATTGTAGCAGTTGGAATTGGCATTCCTGCTTGTTCTTCGTCCAATAAAACACGGCTAACTCGGCTTTTAAATTACATTCTAAGCCAAATTCAACCTCACTATGGTGGCGGGCGTAGTCAAAATAGCTACTGAATACCGCAACCTTTTCCGCACTAGATTGCAGTTGGCGGGCGAAATCATCTCGCACATCGCCAAACAATAGCACAGACTTGTTTTCAAACAACGCCAGGTGGCGTTCAAGCACTTCGCTTTCTAAAGAGAGCATTTTCTTACCTTATCTAAAAAATTTAGCGTGAATATACCGAATTTAAGTACAGAAATCTTGAATTTTTTGAAAAAAGTTTCTGTTCAAGCGGAGTTTTGATACTATTTGCAAAATTTGATGAGGTTTTAAATGAATCGTCGTGATTTACTGTTACAGGAAATGGGCATTTCACAATGGGTGCTAACCAAGCCCCAAGTGCTAAAAGGCGATGCTCAAATCCGCCTAAACAATGCGGTAAAATTGGTGGTAGTGTGTGAGGAAGATCACCAACACAGCCGGCTCTTTGCTGATATTCTGCGTGCTTTAAAGTTAAAAAACAGCGAATATCAATGGCTGACTGGCGAACAATCACAACGTTTGGTGTTTGAGCATTCGCCGATCTTTTGGCTGATTCAAGCGGAAGAACAAGCGGTCAAAATGGCAAAAAATTTTACTAATCAGACCGCTTGGAAAAACGAGTCTTGGCAAGATTTAGCCAAATCTACGCACAAACGCCAACTTTGGCAACAAATGGATACTTTTTCGGCGCAATTTGGAGAACAGCGTGATTGAGCAAATTCAAGCGGAAGATTTTGAGCAGTTATTTGAAATTGAGCAACAAGCCCATTTGGTGCCGTGGTCAAAGGGGACGTTATTAAATAATCAGGGTGAAAAATACCTGAATTTAAAAGTGGTAGAGCAAAACAAAATTGTGGCTTTTGCCATTAGTCATATCGTGCTAGATGAAGCAACCTTATTTAACATTGCAGTTGCTCCTGATTTTCAAGGCAAAGGCATTGGCAAGCGGTTACTTTCCGAATTAATTTTGCAACTGCAACAACGGAAACTCACCACCCTGTGGTTGGAAGTGCGGGAATCCAACCATTCTGCCAGAAAACTCTACGATTCACTCGGTTTTAATGAAGTTACCATCCGCAAAAACTATTACCCCACCCCAACCGGTAGCAAAGAAAATGCGGTGGTAATGGCGTTATATTTGTAGGGAATTTAAGACCAAAAGAGCGACCTCAGTCGCTCTTTTTTATCAGTTAGTGCGTGCTGGTACTGGTTGTAGTACGGCTTGCACGTTTACGGTCGTTTTCAGTTAATAAACGTTTACGAATACGCACCGATTGTGGTGTTACTTCCACTAATTCGTCATCGTCAATAAACTCTAACGCTTGTTCTAGAGTGAAACGCACCGGTGTGGTTAAAACGATGGCATCGTCTTTACCTGATGCACGCATATTAGTTAATTTCTTACCCTGTAAGCAGTTTACAGTTAAATCGTTTGAACGGCTGTGAATCCCGATAATTTGCCCTTCATATACATCAACACCGTGGTCGATCATTAATTTTCCACGCTCTTGTAAGCCGAATAAAGCATAAGCTAAGGCTTTACCAGTAGCATTTGAAATAAGTACCCCGTTTTTACGCTGACCGATTTCACCTGGTTTAACATCATCATAGTGGCTGAAAGTTGAATAGAGTAAGCCGGTTCCTGACGTCATTGTCATAAATTCATTACGGAAACCGATTAAACCACGGCTTGGAATCACATATTCTAAACGGGTACGTCCTTTGCCGTCTGGGATCATATCACGCACTTCGCCTTTACGAATACCGAGTGCTTCCATCACTGAACCTTGATGTTGCTCTTCAATATCAATGGTTACTTGTTCAAACGGCTCTTGTTTTTTGCCGTTTTCTTCACGGTAGATTACTTTCGGGCGAGAAACCGCAAGCTCATAGCCCTCACGACGCATATTCTCGATTAATACCGATAAGTGTAATTCTCCACGACCGGAAACACGGAATTCGTCCGGGTTTGGTGTTTCTTCTACACGAAGTGCCACGTTGTGAACTAACTCTTTGTTTAAACGCTCAAGAATTTGGCGAGAAGTAACAAATTTACCTTCCTGACCGCAGAATGGCGAGGTGTTTACACAGAAGAACATCGTTACCGTTGGCTCATCTACGCTTAATGCAGGTAAGGCTTCTACCGCATTAATATCACAAATCGTATCTGAAATATTTAATTCGCCTAAACCGGTAATCGCCACGATATCGCCGGCAAATGCCTCTGTTGCCTCAAAACGTTGTAAACCTAAATGCCCTAACACCTGACCGATACGGCCTTGGCGGGTTTTACCTTCGCTATCGACAATAGTAACCGCTTGGTTAGGTTTTACCGAACCACGTTTGATACGACCGATACCGATAACGCCTACATAGTTGTTATAGTCTAATTGCGAGATCTGCATTTGGAACGGAGCCTCTAATTCCACTTGTGGCGGCTGAACGTGTTCAACAATCGCCTCGTAAAGTGGAGTCATATCTTCCGCTAACTCTTCGTGTTCTAAACCGGCCACACCGTTTAACGCAGAAGCGTAAATGATTGGGAAATCTAATTGCTCGTCTGTTGCACCTAAATTTACGAAGAGATCGAACACCTGATCAACCACCCAATCAGGGCGAGCACCCGGACGGTCCACTTTATTGATCACTACGATTGGTTTTAAACCGTGAGCGAACGCTTTTTGCGTTACGAAACGGGTTTGTGGCATCGGGCCGTCAAATGCATCAACCACTAAAAGCACAGAATCTACCATTGAAAGTACACGCTCAACTTCACCACCGAAATCAGCGTGTCCCGGAGTATCTACGATATTGATATGATAGCCGTTCCAGTTAATCGCTGTGTTTTTGGCAAGAATGGTAATACCACGCTCTTTTTCCAAATCGTTGGAGTCCATCACACGCTCGTCCACGTCGCCTCGGGTGTCGCCAAAGGTGCCGGATTGTTGTAAAAGTTTATCAACCAGCGTTGTTTTACCGTGGTCAACGTGAGCAATAATTGCAATGTTACGCAATTTATTAATATCTACATTTTGCATTGGAATATCTTTTTTTATTGAGTGAAAATAAAAACTCTCGCCCATCAAAACCGGCGAGAGTCTAGAAATTGGAGGTCGAATTATACAGAGTTTTTCAGAATTTGGCTACAAAACAAGCGGTCTAAATTTGCAAAAATTTTACAATTTAAAACTGCTTGCCAGAATCATTCCTTTGTTATGCCGATAAATTTTAGCCATAATCCCTCGCCCCAAAAATCGCCGTGCCGATTCTCACCATCGTAGAACCACATTCAATAGCGGCTTGCATATCGTCAGACATTCCCATTGAAAGAGTGTCAATGCCCTCAAATTCTGCTTGCAAGCGGTGAAAAAGTTGCTGCATTTTGCAAAGAGCGATTTTTTGTTGCTCCGGCTCACTTTCCGGTTTTGGAATTGCCATTAAACCACGTAATTTCAAATTAGGTAATTGAGAAATCGCTTGGGCTAAAGATAACATTTCGCTTGGCTCAATGCCTGATTTTGAGGCTTCATCGCTGATATTAATTTGAATCAATACATTAAGAGGTGCTTTTCCTTTCGGGCGTTGTTCGCTTAAACGCTCGGCAATTTTGAGCCTATCCACCGTTTGAATCCAATCAAAATGAGTGGCAACCAGCTTGGTTTTATTCGATTGCAGTGGGCCGATAAAATGCCATTCCAAGTCAGCACGATTTGCAAAAAATTCGATTTTTTCGACCGCTTCCTGCACATAATTCTCGCCAAACGCACGCTGACCGCCCTCTATCGCCTCTTGAATGGCTTCTACCGGCTTGGTTTTAGAAACGGCAAGTAGCCGCACATTATCACGTTGGTGTTGTTGGGAAATTTGCTGAATTTGTTGATGGATTTGCGATAAATTCTCGGCAATCGACATTTCGGTTCCTTTGGTAAACGGAGGTAAAAAAGCTATAATGGCAAAATCATACCATATTTGAGGCAAAAAAATGTTAGATCTGACCAAGATTAAATTAGTGATTACCGATGTGGACGGTGTACTAACCGATGGCGGAATGTACTACACCGACCAAGGCGAAGTGATGAAACGTTTCCACGTTCACGATGGTTTAGGCGTTAAGATGTTGCAAAGTTGTGGCATTAAAGTGGCTGTACTCTCGGGCGGCGATACGGCTTTGCTCCGCAAACGGTTAGAGGTGCTGAAAATCGATCTGGCTTTATTAGGCAAAATGGAAAAACGCTCCGCCTGCTTTGAGCTAATGCAACAAGCCGGTGTTACCCCTGAGCAAACGGCTTACATTGGTGATGATACCTTAGATTTACCGGCTTTTGAGGTGTGTGGCATTGCGATTGCAACCCGTAACGCCCACGATTACATCAAAGAAAAAGCAGATTGGGTATTGCAAAAAGCCGGTGGTGAGGGGGCATTTCGTGAAGTCTCCGACCAAATTTTGGAGGCTCAAGGCTTCGGTGAAATTTTTAAAACCGCAGATGGTTTTTTAGCCATTGCACAGAAAATGGCTCAGTAGCCCCAATAAAGCCAAAGGCGGTTTAATCCGCCTTTTTCCCTTCAATATATCGCTCAAAATTTTGGATATACTCTTCTAAATTCGCCGTGAGCATTTCTTTGTATTGCTCCACAAAATACTGAATGACCTCATCTTTAGAATCGACCAACTGTTGCTTATATTCCGCTTTGCTGGCAGCAACATAGGCGTTAAATCTGGCACAGCCAAACAACATCGCATTGCTGACTTGGTTTGGGGCAATGTTTTTTAAATGAGCGTTGGCAACGTTAATAAAGCCATCAGCACGCTGGTAGAAAGTTGGGTCAATTTGTTTATCGGTAATGTTAATCATCGTATCCTCATTTTTAGTCAAAATACAAGCGGTACTTTTTGCGTAAAATTTTGCACAAACGCTTGCGTTTGAACGTCGGCTCTGCCGACGGCACGAAGTGCGAGCGTAGCGAGTAAAAAAATCACCGCTTGTAGGCATTTCTAGTCATCTAATGAAATCGCTTCCTTGATTTTCTTCAATGCAGCATTTTCAAGCTGTCTTACCCGCTCTGCCGAGATGTTATATTTATCAGCTAAATCTTGCAGTGTGGCTTTATTGTCATCTAACCAACGGGTTTTGATGATATCTTGGCTACGCTCATCAAGGGTGGCTAACGCATAGGCAAGTTGAGCGGTTGCCTGCCCATTATGTTGTTCGTCTTCCAAGTCATCGGCGAAATTGGAGCTGCTATCTTCAATATACATAGAAGGAGCGTAGCTGTCTTCATCGTCGTCACCGGCAGGTAAGTCAAAACCTAAATCTTGCCCGGTCATTCGAGATTCCATTTCTCGCACTTCTTCCACTGACACACCTAAATCATCGGCAACTTTTTTGATCTCTTCTTCATTAAACCACGCCAAGCGGTTTTTATTTTTGCGTAAATTAAAGAATAATTTACGTTGAGCTTTGGTAGTCGCTACTTTCACAATTCGCCAGTTTTTCAGCACATATTCGTGAATTTCCGCTTTCACCCAATGCACCGCAAAAGAAACTAAACGCACGCCCACATTAGGATCAAACCGTTTTACCGCTTTCATCAAGCCGATATTACCCTCTTGAATCAGATCCGCCAGCGGTAAACCATAGCCCAAATAGCCACGAGCAATGTGGATCACAAACCGCATATGGGAAAGGATCAGCTGTTTTGCTGCCTCAACATCTTCATCATAATAATAACGCTCCGCCAGTTCTTTTTCCTGCTCGGCGGTGAGAATCGGATACTGATTTGCCATTCGGATATAGCTATCCAAATTGCCCTGCGGCACAGGCATTGAGCCGGAAACCAAAGCCGGGTGCATTGCCTCTACCGATGTTTCTTCTTCATCTATCTCATCAACATCAATCGGTTCGGCATCAACAATTTCAGCATCTTCAATCTCGTTTTCGTTAAATTTTTTCATTCTATTTCTCTTCACTCTCAGCAAGGTTTACATTATAACAGCGTTAAATCTATCTGGTGTGGGATTTGTATGATTTTATTTCGAGCTATTCAATACCGCTAAGTTCCGCCACTTGCAAAACTTTTTGCAAATTCGACCGCTTTCCTTTAGAATACCGCTACTTTTGGGGCTGATTTTGGATTCGACGGGATTGGCGAAGCCCAAGGTGCATGTCGAGGTGCGGTAGGCCTCGTAAACAAACCGCAAAATAATAGTCGCAAACGACGAACAATACGCTTTAGCAGCTTAATAACCTGCTTTAAAGCCTTATCTCCTCAGCTTCCGCTCGTAAGACGAGGGCAAAGATAAGTCACCCAAAACGAGATCGTGTGGACGCCGCCGCTTTAGGATCGAAACACTAAATTAAATAAAGCTAGTTTATTCATTGCGTGTCTGTCCGCTGTGAATAAGCGAAATTAAAGACTAGACTAAACATGTAGTACTGAAGGTAGAGAAATTTCGGACGGGGGTTCAAATCCCCCCAGCTCCACCAAATTATAATCCTATACGGTTCAACCGATACCTAAAAAGCCTTGAAAATCAATGTTTCAAGGCTTTTTTAGTAACATTATGTTTGAACCGATTCAAGTGTAGCTTCAGGTTACATAAAGCTTACCACTCATATCCAACTTTGAGTGAAATGAATTTTTGTTCTTGCAATGTATTTCCTTTTGTAAAGCCAGCATGCATCGAACTTGATACCCCTTTATAATGGAGTCTAATCCCTACTTCTTGCTTAAAATAACGACCTATATTTTGATTTAAGGAAAATTCATTTAACTTAGTTTTAAGTGTTCCGTGGCTTGCATCAACAAAATAGCTCCCTAATTCAGGTTTTACCTTTAATTCATTAAAGGTAAAAGTTTTATTTAATGCTAAACCAGCTTGAATAGCCAAAAGATCTACCCTATCAGTCTCAAATTTTGTGTTCTCTAATTGAGCATTTGCAGCTGTTAAATGGTGATAGCGCATACCAAATGACGGTTGTAGGTTAAAACTTGCAACTTCCAACGTTTTACCTACCGTTAATCCTAAAGAATATACATTTCTGGCTAGTTTTATCGTCTGGCTTTGATGGCTTAATTTGTTATTCGCACGCCCAATGCTACCATCAACCCCTACATAAATGCCATTTTCCCATGTTTTCTTACCATAAAAAGAGAGCATAGTTAAATCCCCTTTACCATTATAGTAGTTCTGAAAATCATTATTCGCTCTGGATTGAGATAAGATAGTACCAATAACTAGGTTATGATCATCCAAATATTTCTCTGCTCCAACTTGTACCAAGCTGAAATCTTGTTTGAAAGCACTGTTTCCAGACTGATATTTTGTTGTTTGATACTCATATTTCGACCAAACATTAGCTCGCTCATCTTTATCTTTACGAACTAAAAGATCTAATGCAGAAGTCACACCTAAAACAGCATTAATTTGTGCAGCAAGTTCTGAACTAAGAGATACAGCTCTAGCTTTTCCCGCTTCTTCTGCAGCTTTACGTGCAGCTTCTTCTTGCGCAAGGCGCGCTTTTTCTGCCTCTTCTGCAGCTTTGCGTGCAGCTTCTTCTTGCGCAAGACGGGCTTTTTCTGCCTCTTCTGCAGCTTTACGAGCGGCTTCTTCTTGCGCCAGACGAGCTTTTTCTGCCTCTTCTGCGGCTTTGCGTGCAGCTTCTTCCTGCGCAAGACGGGCTTTTTCTGCCTCTTCTGCGGCTTTACGTGCAGCTTCTTCTTGCGCCAGACGAGCTTTTTCTGCCTCTTCTGCAGCTTTACGTGCTGCTTCTTCTTGCGCAAGGCGTGCTTTTTCTGCCTCTTCTGCGGCTTTACGTGCTGCTTCTTCTTGCGCCAAACGAGCTTTTTCCGCCTCTTCTACTGCTTTACGAGCGGCTTCTTCTTGCACCAGACGAGCTTTTTCTGCCTCTTCTGCGGCTTTACGTGCAGCTTCTTCTTGCGCCAGACGAGCTTTTTCTGCCTCTTCTGCAGCTTTACGTGCTGCTTCTTCTTGCGCAAGGCGTGCTTTTTCTGCCTCTTCTGCGGCTTTACGTGCTGCTTCTTCTTGCGCCAAACGAGCTTTTTCCGCCTCTTCTGCTGCTTTACGTGCTGCTTCTTCTTGCGCAAGACGGGCTTTTTCTGCCTCTTCTGCGGCTTTACGTGCGGCTTCTTCTCTTGCTTTAGCCTCTTCTGTTTTTTCTGGGCTTAAATAGTAAGCTAGCCCCTCTTTTTTTAATGTATAACGAAAATCTCCCCTCACAATATCAGAGTCATCTAAAGTAAAATTAAAGTTATTCTCTGATTTTGCTTCTAATAATTTGATTTTCTGATCATTAGTGGGTGTGCCAATTTGGGAAATTTTTGCCTTAAAAGCACCGCTTGCATGCTCTACATTTATCAAATCACTTATTGTTTGAGCAAAGTAAGTGATAAAGTTAATAACCCCACTTCCGCTAAGACTATTAATATTTAAAGTATTTGGCTCACCCACATTATTGTCTAAGGTGATTGTCGCATTATCTACATTCAATTTATTGACATTGCTGTTTCCTGTCATTACCCAGCTAGAACCATTTTGCAAGTTTATTTGGCTATCGCCATTGCTTTCAATTGTCCCAATAAGATCAGCCTTACTACCTAATTCAAAACGTGCATTCTGAGTTAATTTAATATCACTATTGACTGTAGTACGTTGCCAGCTATGTAAATCCTTATCAGATAACACAGATAAATTACAACTTGCTATGCCAGTACGATCTGAACGAATACACGATTGAGATTTCCCTTGTGTGAAACCTACTTGTGCTGTTGCATTGTCACTCAAATTAAAATTACCGTTTACTTCAACTACATTACGGCTAACTTCAATTTTCCCATTATCCTTAGCTTGAAAGGTTGTTGCGCTAAAGGTTCGATTAATCCATTCACCTTCTTTTATAATTTCCTTATTAATTGTTTTTTTATTTTCATCAAGAACTTGGCGTGCATATGGAATCGGGCGGCCGGATAAAATAATTTCAGCATCATTTTCTGCCGACAAAATCCCATCTAATGCGGTCCCCCCAGTTAAAAGAAGCTTCCCTCCTGCATTAATAGGCTTGAAGTGAATATTTAACTTTCCGTTCTCTCTGCTTGAGTCAGATTCGCCAAAATAGCCATTGTAAGCATAAAGTTGATTTTCTAGTGCTTTATTTTTCTTTTCAACGACATACTTTTTAGCATCATCATGATTCCAACTTATAAACTTCCACGCATTGTTCTCAAGCACAAAATAGGCGCCTTGGCTACGAAACAGATCAGCATTATAGCCTTCTCCAAAATTAATTGTACGAACATCATTATCTGTAAATACTTGGCCTACCAAAGAAATATTCGCAGCAACACCAGCATTATTATTAACAATTCTCGCTCCATCATCGACATTCTGGATCCGATTAAATGTTAAGCTGTTACCGTTTAAATCTAAACGACCGCCACGATAACCAAAATAAATACTGTTAGGATCTACTTGATCAGCGCTATTTAGAATTACAGTTGGTCGTCCACTAACGATCCCAACTTCACTAAATGCAGATTTTTCACCATTTTCGCCCGCTTGTTGGTTAAGAATCACTGTGCCATCTCCAACACTAATTGATCCTAAATTCTTGCCTTTACCAGAAACAGTTAGCGTTCCTTCTCCAATTTTAGATAATCTATCTCCCACCGGATTATGAACTTGCCATTCTACATTCTTATTTTTATCTACAGATATCCCAGCCCCAAGCCACGTTGTCATTTCATTAGCACCGGTTACAACCGCATTACCTGAAAAATATAGCGCTCCGGCTCCCTGATTAATATTATTAGCTAAATTAAGGGTATTTCCATCTCCGGAAATTTTAAGCGTTTTCCCATGGTGTAAAGATGGCTTATGTGGCTTACCTGTTGTTGGGTCAGGCAATGAGGTATCAGCTAAATCAACTACTAATTCAGCCGTGGCCCCCGTAATCTTGCTACTATTTCCAAGTGCAGTCCAAGTGAGAGTCTTTCCACTATCACTTATAGTACCTGCCGTATCTTCTTGCTCTAGTAAATCACCATATTCAGGATGGTTTACAACTGACACGGTAAAATCATCATTACCTGATTGTAATGTAGCAATATATACCCAACGATTCAGACGATTATCCCATGCAAACATGCCTGAGCCACTATCGCCTTGCTGTGGATGAGAGCTAAGAGGGCTGTAACTATCATCAAATACATTGCCTTTAAAAACAAAGGTATTAGCATTATTGCTCGTTAACTTTAATGTGGTTCCACCAATTAGGTAAGCATACGGATCCGCAAGTTTTTCCTTTACAGCATTCTTTTCAGCTAAAATGTATTGTGTACCTGAACCTGCACGAATAAACATTGGAAAAATACTTGCATCACGATACAGATCATAATTTTTCTCTTGGGATTGCTCTGCTGGTGCTGTTTCTGTTACTAGTTTATGCAAACGAGGCGTTTGATAGTCATTATGCGTAAATCCCTGAATGGCTTTACTCCCTTTTGGGTCATAATCATTGCGTGAAACCAATTGATAATTAAAATGGTGATTATCTGGGTTTTCACTACCAGAATCACCAAACTGCACTGTTCGATAGCCTCTGTTGTGCTCTACACTCACAATATATTGTGGTTTAGTCAGGGTTGCATAACCTCCCCCCCGTGTAATCACAGAGAAGTCAATCATGGGAATATTTTCTAAAGCAATACCTATCTTGTCACCTTGCTTATTAAATATTTCAACATTTTTCGCTCCGACATAAAATTTTCCTTTATTTTCCGCAAGATCTCGGAAATATTGGTAATCTATATCGCCACGAACAGTAGAACTGTAACTAAGCTGTGCCAATGACAGCCCTACGAATGCAGAAATTAAAGAGAGTTTAAAAGAGGCTGGTTTCATATATTTATCATCCAAAAAATAGAATTTGGCGAATTCTAGCACTAATTGATGACAAAATAAGCATTCAATTACAACGATAGGAAATACATAGCAAATAGTGAAAATAGTAAGCCCGCTTAAGAGCGGGCAAAACATTTGAATAAAGGTTAATTGCAACTTGTACTTAGCAATGTCTAAATCATAAATTAAAGGAATAACTCTTACCTAAATCCCATCACCACATAAACCTTGCTCATCTTCAAAGTATTGATTCATATCGAAAGCCGGTTTTTGTTCGGAGGATTTGCCAATAATGCGAGCCGGCACACCTGCTGCGGTGGCGTGATCAGGCACAGGTTGTAACACCACTGAATTTGCCCCGATTTTAGAATAGCGTCCGATTTCAATATTACCGAGAATTTTTGCACCGGCTCCAATCATCACGCCTTCACGGATTTTCGGGTGACGATCGCCATTTTCTTTACCTGTGCCGCCTAGTGTTACACCTTGTAAAATCGAAACATCATTTTCGATTACAGAGGTTTCGCCCACCACAATTCCGGTGGCGTGGTCAAACATAATCCCACAACCGACTTTTGCTGCAGGGTGAATATCCACATCAAAGGCAACGGAAATTTCATTTTGTAAATAAACCGCTAATGCTTTTCTGCCTTGATTCCAAAGATAATGTGTCACCCGATAACTTTGGAGGGCGTGAAATCCCTTTAAGTACAGCAATGGCGTACTCCATTTATCCACCGCCGGATCTCGAGTTCTAACCGCATTAATGTCACAAGCTGCACTGGCGATAATTTGTGGGTCGGCTTGATAAGCCTCCTCGATGATCTCTTTTAATGCAATTGCCGGCATAATCGGGTTGGCTAATTTATTCGCCAAAATATAGCTTAACGCATCACCTAGATGATGATGTTTTAAAATTGTGGCGTGGAAAAAGCTTGCTAACATAGGTTCACAATTCGCCAGCTCTTTGGCTTCATCTCGAATTGCTTGCCAAATCTGATTAATTTCACTCTGCTGCATTTTATTCTCCTTTCTTTATTCGCCTTTTCGTTCACGCCCCAACAAGGTTTTCACCACATCCGAAGCCTGTTTGCCACAAAATAACATTTGGTAAATTTGTTCTACAATCGGCATTTCAACGCCCTGTGTTTGAGCGAGCAAATAGGCTTCTTTGGTATTATAAAATCCTTCTACCACTTGACCGATTTCCGCAATCGCGACTTCTGCCGATTTTCCTTGCCCTAACGCCAAACCAAATCGGCGGTTTCGGGATTGGTTATCGGTACACGTCAGCACTAAATCACCAAGCCCCGCCATTCCGGTAAAGGTTTTCGGATCTGCCCCGAGTGAAACACCTAAACGGCTAATCTCAGCCAGCCCTCGAGTAATCAAAGCAGTGCGAGCATTTGCCCCGAACCCCATTCCGTCTGAAATACCTGCACCAATCGCAATCACATTTTTAATAGCCCCACCGAGTTGCACGCCGATAATATCATTGTTGAGGTAAACTCGGAACGCTTTGGAACAGTGAATCCGTTGTTGCATTTGATCGGCGAAAACAGGATCGGTTGATGCAAGGGAAATGGCTGTCGGTAAGCCAGCTGCCAGTTCTTTGGCAAAAGTCGGACCGGAAAGCACCGCAAGCGGGTAAATTTCCCCCAAAATTTCCTTAGCTACCGTTTGCAACAAACGCCCGGTATCCCGCTCCAGCCCTTTGGTTGCCCACATTATACGGTGATCTTGGGACAAAAAAGGCTTGATTTGAGCCAATACTTCAGAGAATACATGACTTGGCACCACAATCAGCAGATCTTTCGATTTTTGTACCGCTGTAGCAAGATCTGCGACAATTTCTAAGGCTTCTGGGAATACAATATCAGGCAGAAAATCTTGGTTCATTCGCTCTGATGCCAAAACGGCCATTTTGTCGGGATTATGCCCCCATAAATAGGTTTTGTGACCATTTCGAGAAAGGGCAATGGCTAAAGCTGTTCCATAAGAACCTGCACCTAATACCGTGATTGGGGCAGAATAGATTTCACTCATATTTCCTCTGTTCGGCTTATTTAGAAAATTGCAAAAAATAGTAGAAAAATAACCGCTTGTAAAAAAATAGGTATGCCTTGCATACCTATTTTCTATCTAAAATGCTTAGTTCGCTAAAGCCGGCTCTTCTGCACTTTCTTCTTGGCGTTGGAGGTAATCCATAAATAACGCATCAAAGTTCACCGGTGAAAGATTTAATGCCGGGAAAGTACCACGATTCACAAGACTTGAGATTAGCTCACGAGCATAAGGATAAAGCACATTCGGGCATTGTGAAGCTAGGCAGTGAGCAAGTTGAATGCCTTCTAAACCTTTAATAGTGAACACACCTGCTTGTTTTACTTCACAAATGAAAGCGACATCATTACTGTCTTCTAACGTAGTTTGCACCGTAATGTGTAAGGTAACTTCGTATAGATCTTCACCAATTTCTTTGGTTTCAGTATCTAACTCAAAGCCTAATTGTGGTTTCCACTCTTGTTGGAAAATAGTCGGTAAATTTGGTGCTTCAAATGAAACATCTTTTACATAAATGCGTTGAATTTGAAGCTCAAAAGGGGTTTGTGTAGCTTCTTCTGTTGATGCAACTTGATTTTCTTCTGACATAAAATTTCCTTAATAATAGATTATTTATGTTTTTTAATAGTTGGTAGGCTTGCTGCACGCCAGCCGCCAATCCCTTCTTTTAATACATAAACTCTGCTAAAGCCTTGTTTAGCAAGATCTGCCGCAACACCACCTGAAGTGAAGCCATTAGTATCTACTACAATTACCGGGCGAGCTTTGTATTTATCAATCTGATTGATTTTAGCTGCTTTAATGTCTGACGGTAACATGTGAATGCTATCAATAATATGACCGGCACGGAACTCTTCATCAGAGCGCAAATCAATCACTACCGCATCTTCTTTATTGATTAGCTGTGTAGCTTGTGCGTTATCAACAATCTTATATTTTTGCGTTGCACTTTTATAAAAACTAAAAATCACCGCAATCAATAATGCGACCCAAGCAAAAACCATCAAGGTATGATTGGCAAAAAATTGCTCCAATTGTTGAGCAAAAGTCAGTTGTTCCATAATTCAATTTCCTTAAAATTAAAAATAAGCGATCTTTTTATGCAAATTTAACCGCTTGTAAAAGTAATAAAAGGTGAGCATTAGCCCACCTTATAAGGAAATTATTGAGCTTGTTGTGACATTACTTCGTCAAATGACATTGTTTTTTCAGTCACTTTTGCTTTCGCTAATACCGCATCAACCGCTTGCTCTTCTAATACCACATTGCGGATATTTTCAGTTAATTGACGGTTTTTCGCATAGTGAGCAACCACTTCAGCCGGTTGTTCGTAAGCAGAAGCGATATCTGCGATCATATCTTCAACACGTTTTTCATCTACTTTTAATTCATTAGAACCGATGATTGACGATAATAATAAACCTACTTGAACACGGCGTTTAGCTTCTGCTTCAAATAATTCAGCCGGTAATTGAGCAGCCATTTCAGGCTTACCACCAAAACGTTGCACCGCTTGTTGGCGTAACACGTTGATTTCTTCTTCAACCGCAGCAGCCGGTACTTCAACATCATTTTGAGCAATTAAGCCGTTGATTACTTGAGTTTTCACGCGTGAAGTTACCGCATTTTTAAGCTCACGTTGCATATTTTTCTTGATTTCTGCACGTAATTCTTCCACTGATTTTGCATTACCGAATTTTTTCACAAACTCTTCTGTTAATTCAGGTAATACCATCTCTTCTACTTTTTTCAAGGTAATTGCAAATTTAGCTGCTTTACCTTTTAAGTTTTCAGCGTGGTATTCTTCCGGGAAAGTTACATCAATGTCGAATTGCTCACCCGCTTTACGACCTACGATTCCGTCTTCGAAGCCTGGGATCATACGACCTTGACCCATAAATAATACGAAGTCTGATGCTTTACCGCCTTCAAATTCTTCGCCATCTACTGAACCAACGAAATCAATGGTTACACGAGATTCGGCTTTTGCAGCCTCTTGGCTTTCTGCCCAAGTCGCTTGTTGTTTGCGTAATACATCTACCATTTTGTCTAAATCAGCGTCTGCGATTTCAACAACCGGTTTTTCTACTTCGATATTCTCTAAACCTTTTAATTCCACTTCTGGGAAAACTTCAAATTCTGCAGTAAAGCTGAAATCTTGACCTGGCTGGTAGTTGTTTGGCGTGAAAGTAGGGCGACCTGCCAAGTTAATTTTTTCAGCAATAACTGCTTCAAAGAATGCACGTTGCATTTCATCAAATAACACATCTTGACGAGCTGCAATACCAAAACGTTGCTCGATAATTGAGTGTGGCACTTTACCTTTACGGAAGCCATCTACACGAGCATTTTTCGCATAGCCTTTTAATTGTTCTTTGTATGCTGCTTCGATTTTATCAGCTGGTACGTTAATAGTAACACGGCGTTTTAAGCCTTCTAATGTTTCAATTGAAAATGACATTCTTAAACCTCGGTTTAGGGATATAAAAAAGATATACAAATAGACGGTTATTGTAGCGTTCTATCAAGAAACTGTCGAGAAGAAACTCATTCGCAAATAAACAGTTTTGTAAAAAATCCCTAAAATCTGACAGTTTGTCAATGGGCTTGCCTACAAGCGGTCTTTTTTCACCGATTTTTTGCAAATGAAATGATATGGCTAGCTTAATCGGCATAAAAGCAAAAGAGGCATACCTTTCGATATGCCTCTTTCTTTGTGTTTAGCTTTTCGCTTATCAAACAATCTTAATTATTTGATGATTTTCGCTACAACGCCCGCACCTACTGTACGACCACCTTCACGAATCGCAAAACGTAAACCTTCGTCCATCGCGATTGGGTGAATTAGGCTAACAGTCATTTTGATGTTGTCTCCAGGCATTACCATCTCTACACCTTCCGGTAATTCGATTGTACCTGTTACGTCCGTTGTACGGAAGTAGAACTGTGGACGGTAACCTTTGAAGAATGGAGTGTGACGACCACCTTCTTCTTTTGATAATACGTAAACTTCTGATTCGAAGTCTGTGTGTGGAGTGATTGAACCCGGTTTCGCTAATACTTGACCACGTTCGATTTCTTCACGTTTAGTACCACGTAATAATGCACCTACGTTCTCACCCGCACGACCTTCGTCTAATAATTTACGGAACATCTCAACACCTGTTACGGTTGTTTTCGCTGTATCTTTGATACCTACGATTTCAACTTCATCACCAGTGCGGATGATACCACGCTCAACACGACCTGTTACTACTGTACCACGACCTGAGATTGAGAATACGTCTTCGATTGGTAATAAGAATGGTTTATCAATCGCACGCTCAGGCTCTGGAATGTATGTGTCTAAGTGATTTGCTAATTCAAGGATTTTCTCTTCCCACTCTGCTACGCCGTTTAACGCTTGTAACGCTGAACCACGTACGATTGGAGTGTCATCACCCGGGAAGTCGTATTGTGAAAGAAGTTCACGCACTTCCATTTCAACTAATTCTAATAACTCTTCGTCATCAACCATATCGCATTTGTTTAAGAATACGATGATGTATGGAACGCCTACTTGGCGACCTAATAAGATGTGCTCACGAGTTTGTGGCATTGGACCGTCAGTTGCTGCTACTACTAAGATAGCGCCGTCCATTTGTGCCGCACCGGTGATCATGTTTTTAACATAGTCCGCGTGTCCCGGGCAGTCAACGTGTGCGTAGTGACGAGTTGCTGTATCGTACTCAACGTGTGAAGTGTTGATAGTGATACCACGCGCTTTTTCTTCCGGTGCATTGTCGATTTGGTCAAATGCACGAGCTGCACCACCGAAGTGTTTTGCTAATACGGTAGTGATTGCTGCTGTTAAAGTTGTTTTACCATGGTCAACGTGGCCGATTGTACCCACATTAACGTGCGGTTTTGTACGTTCAAATTTTTCTTTAGACACTTTAATATCTTCCTAAAAAATGAGCCATAGCCCTATTGCTATGGCTCAGGTTAAACAAATTATTTTCTACGAGCTTCAATAATTGCATCAGCAACGTTTTTCGGTGCTTCAGCATATTTTAAAGGTTCCATAGAGTATGATGCACGACCTTGAGTTTGTGAACGTAAGTCTGTTGCATAACCAAACATTTCTGAAAGTGGAACTTCAGCATTGATCTTAACAACGAACTCGTTCGCTTCTTGACCGTTAACCATTGCACGACGACGGCTTAAGTCACCGATTACATCACCCACGTAATCCGGTGGAGTTTCAACTTCCACTTTCATGATTGGCTCAAGTAATACCGGGCTTGCTTTTGCGAACGCCGCTTTAAATGCTAATGATGCAGCAAGTTTAAACGCAAGTTCAGATGAGTCAACATCGTGGTATGAACCGAAGTGTAAACGCACACCTAAATCTACTACCGGGTAACCTGCTAACGGACCAGATTTAAGCTGTTCTTGGATACCTTTATCAACCGCAGGAATGTATTCACCAGGGATTACACCACCTTTGATTTCGTTCACGAACTCGTAGCCTGGACCTTCAGCATCTAATGGGTATAAGTCGATAACAACGTGACCGTACTGACCGCGACCACCAGATTGTTTTGCGTGTTTACCTTCAACATCGTTAACACGAGTGCGGATAGTTTCACGGTAAGATACTTGTGGTTTACCGATGTTTGCTTCCACTTTGAACTCACGTTTCATACGGTCAACGATGATGTCTAAGTGTAACTCACCCATACCTGAAATGATCGTTTCGCCAGATTCTTCATCGGTGTGAACACGGAATGAAGGGTCTTCTTGTGCTAAACGACCTAAAGCTAAGCCCATTTTTTCTTGGTCAGCTTTGGTTTTTGGTTCAACCGCAACAGAGATTACCGGCTCAGGGAATTCCATACGCTCAAGAATGATTGGTGCATCGATTGCACATAATGTGTCACCTGTACCAACATCTTTTAAACCGATTGCTGCAGCGATATCACCCGCACGAACTTCTTTGATCTCTTCACGTTTGTTTGCGTGCATCTGTACGATACGACCAAAACGTTCACGTTTTTGTTTTACTGAGTTGTAAACTGTATCACCAGAGTTAATTACACCAGAGTAAACACGGAAGAAGGTTAAGTTACCTACGAATGGGTCTGTTGCAATTTTGAATGCTAATGAAGCAAATGGCTCATCGTCGCTTGCGTGACGCTCGCCTTCAGTTTCATCTTCATTGATACCTTTAATTGCAGGAATATCAGTTGGTGCCGGTAAGTAATCAATTACCGCATCAAGCATTGCTTGTACACCTTTGTTTTTGAATGCAGAACCACAGCATACAGGGATTACTTCACCTGCTAATACGCGTTGACGTAACGCTGCTTTGATTTCATCTTCAGTTAATTCTTCACCAGAGAAGAATTTTTCCATTAATTCTTCAGACGCTTCAGCTGCTGCTTCAACAAGCATTGCACGGTGTTCTTCACAAGCATCAAGCATCTCTGCAGGAATATCTTCGTAAGTGAAGGTCATACCTTGGTCAGCTTCATTCCAGTTGATTGCTTTCATTTTGATTAAATCAACAACACCTTTGAAACTGTCTTCTGCACCGATTGGAAGTTGTAATGCAACTGAGTTACCACCTAAACGGGTTTTGATTTGCTCAACAACACGTAGGAAGTTTGCACCTGTACGGTCCATTTTGTTTACGAACGCAATACGTGGTACTTTATATTTGTTAGCTTGGCGCCATACAGTTTCAGATTGTGGTTGAACACCACCTACTGCACAGTAAACCATTACCGCACCATCAAGTACACGCATTGAACGTTCTACTTCGATAGTAAAGTCAACGTGTCCCGGAGTATCGATAACGTTGATACGGTGTTGTGGATATTGTTGTGACATACCAGACCAGAATGCTGTTGTTGCAGCAGATGTGATCGTGATACCACGCTCTTGTTCTTGTTCCATCCAGTCCATTGTTGCAGCACCATCGTGAACTTCACCGATTTTGTGACTTACGCCTGTATAGAACAAGATACGCTCTGTAGTAGTTGTTTTACCCGCATCGATGTGCGCACTGATACCGATGTTACGGTAAAGTGAAATAGGGGTTGTACGAGCCATTTTTATTTATTACCTTGTTTGGGGTTTAAATTAAAATTCTTAATAAGGGTAAGGCTTCACCGCAAACTGAGATGAAGCCTTCTATAAGCTTACTTAAACGATTACCAACGGAAGTGAGCAAACGCTTTGTTAGCTTCAGCCATACGGTGAACGTCTTCACGTTTCTTCACTGCTGAACCTTTGTTGTCTGCTGCATCCGATAATTCGTTAGCTAAACGTAATGCCATTGATTTGTCACCACGTTTACGAGCGGCTTCTACGATCCAACGCATTGCTAAAGCATTACGACGGGTTGGGCGAACTTCTACAGGAACTTGGTAAGTAGAACCACCCACACGGCGAGATTTAACCTCAACAGTTGGACGTACGTTTTCTAATGCGATTTCGAAAGCTTCTAACGCTTCTTTACCAGAACGTTGTGCTAAAGTTTCTAATGCACCGTAAACGATTTTTTCTGCAGTAGATTTTTTACCATCTACCATTAACACGTTAATAAATTTTGCAAGTAATTCTGAACCGAACTTCGGATCTGGAAGAATTTTGCGTGGTTCAATACTACGACGACGTGGCATTGGAAATTTCTCCGTATATTAAATCTTCAGGATATCCAAAACTCATCTAATCTGCCTTAAGGCATCTTGACTGGAGTTTATGGTTTAAATATTAAAATTTAGACGTTTGGCCTTACTCAACGGAGAACCATTAAGCTTTAGGACGTTTAACGCCGTATTTAGAACGACCTTGTTTACGATCTTTAACGCCTGCACAGTCAAGTGCACCACGTACAGTATGGTAACGAACACCCGGTAAGTCTTTAACACGACCACCACGGATTAATACAACACTGTGTTCTTGAAGGTTGTGACCTTCACCACCGATGTATGAAGTTACTTCAAAGCCATTTGTTAAACGAATACGACATACTTTACGTAATGCTGAGTTCGGTTTTTTAGGTGTAGTAGTGTATACACGAGTACACACGCCACGTTTCTGCGGGCAAGCCTCTAATGCAGGAACGTTACTTTTTACAACCTTTTTCACACGCGGTTTGCGTACTAGCTGGTTGATAGTTGCCATTAAAAAAGCTCCAGTTAAAATTATTAAAAATAAAATTAAAAACATCCTTTCACACGAAAGGACGGTAAATTTTAAATTGAACGTGGATAAAAGTCAAGCACAGTAAGAGAACAACAATGATCATTTGTTAATCAATGGAAGTAATTTTTCTAGCACTTGTGAAGAGGTAATATTTTCCATTTTATCCGCTTTTAGATAAAACTGATTTTGCCCGTAAGCCCCTATTAATTGAGGATCGGTTGCTCCGTATAAAATCACATTTGGCTTATCTAACGCAGCCGCCAAATGGCTCAAGCCGGTATCCACCGATACCACTGCCGCTGCTCCCGCAAGTTGAGTAGCAATATCGGTTAAGCTCATTTTTGGTAATACCTTAGCATTATTCGCCACACTCGCTAAACGCTTAGCCCGTTCTTTTTCGGCTTGGTTTCCCCAAGGCAATCTGACTTCCAAATTGAGTTTACTTAACGCTTGAATCAGCTCAGCCCAATAGGCTTCTTTCCAATGTTTATCCTCTCGGGTTGTGGCATGAATCAGCATAATGTAAGCGGTCGTTTTTGTCGCATTTTTTGCAAAATGTTGTGCAATGCGGTAATCGCCTTTCTCTTCAGGTAAAGCATAACCCAATGATTTTGCACATAATTTCCTGATACGTTCTACAGCGTGTTGTTGGTAAGGGATATCAAACTTTTCATCGTAAAATAGACTACTTAGGCCTTCACGAGCAGAGCTTTTATCATAACCTAACTTTTTGCCATTTGCTTGGCGAGTTACTAACACCGCACTTTTAATCAGCCCTTGAGCATCAATTACCGCATCATACTGCTCACTTTTTAGCTGTTTTAAAAACTGCTGCCATTCTACCCAAGTCTGTCTTTGGCAAAGGTTTTTCCGCCAGCGGCGAATAGCCACCGGAATTACTTTATTTACCGCTGAATGCCATGCAGGAATTTCGGTAAAATTCTCCTCCACCACCCAATCTACTTTTAAATCGGGAATAGCATTTTGCATATCGGTTATGGCTGGAAGCGTATGTAATACATCTCCCATTGATGAGGTTTTAACGATTAAAATTTTCATCTTTTATAAACAAACAAGCGGTCTTTTTTTGCAAAAAATTGGCAAAATTCAACCGCTTGTTATCCATTTAAACTAACAGTTCAGCTAATTTGTCCATCACCATTTCAGGCTGAATATCAATTAAACTTTGGTGATAGCCCTCTGCCCCTTCGCCTTTGCGGATTTTAATCAAACCGCCTTCAATTAAGCGAATGATCTCGGCATTTTGGGATAACGGCGGCGTATATTGTGGGCTGGTCGGTCCATATAAGGCGACCAGCGGTTTATTTAGTGCTGCGGCAATGTGCATTAAGCCGGAGTCATTGCTCACGACTGCATTACAATCTGCAATCAAATCTACCGCTTGGTTTAAATCGGTTTGCCCGGCTAAATTCAGGCAATAGCGTTGTAAATTTTCAGGTAATGCCAAGCGAATTTGCTCACCGGCGGCTTCATCTTTTTTCGAGCCAAATAACCGTACCGAATAACCTTGCTCAATCAACATTTTTGCCAATGTTGCATAATGATAATGCGGCCAACGTTTTGCCGGTCCAAATTCAGCCCCCGGACAAAAGCCGATGGCAGGACGGTTTTCCGCATAAGCCAACTGTTTTTCAAATTTCGCTTTGGTCTGCTCAATTTGTTCGCTATCAGTTGTGAGGTATGGATAAGCAATCGGCAACTGTTGTGCGGTTGGAACAGTAGCCTTTTCAAACGCCAAGGCTACATAGCGTTGCGCCATCATTGGGTAGTCGTTTTTATTACTGCGAAGATCATTTAAGAAAAAATATCTACTTTCCCCTTTCCAACCACGACGTCTCGCAATTTTCGCAAACAGTGGAATAAAGGCAGACTTTAATGAATTAGGCAATACAATCGCCATATCATATTGATTTCTCAGGGATTTTCCGAGTCGGTAGCGTTCACACACACGAAATGAACCGTGTCCAATCGGCATTGAAATCGCATTACGCACCTCAGGCATACGGGCTAAAAGCGGACGACACCAATCTGGTGCCATTACATCAATTTGGCAATTCGGATACTGTATTTTAAGCTGTTGATAAAGTGCGTGCGACATCATCATATCGCCCACCCAAGACGGTCCTATAACTAAAATATTCATTTACAAAATTCTCTTAAAAATTTATTCACAATCCTTGTAAGGATTGTTCACAGCTTCGCTGCCGTTGGCAAAGCCAACGTTCAAAAAGCGATGCTTTTGTGTCCGCTTGTTACTGCTTTATACAATTTGCCGCTAACGTTTTTTTAGTGTTGTTATACAAAAATGCTTTACCACTACGGGTTTCATGCCAAGTCCAACGGATATTAGTGTATTTTTTACCATCTCTCGTTACAGAAGGTGAAAGCTGATGCGTTGTCCCTTGATAACTCACTGTGACTATTTCCTTTTTTAACGCTTTTTTTGTTCGTCCCTGGCGTTCAACTTCAACCTTCTTATCATTCTCACAACGATATAAACTCACTTTAGGTGCTTGCGCTATCAGTTTAGTCACTTTCTTTACTGGCTCTTTTTCCTTTTGTACTTGATGAATTTGCTCAACAGGGGTAACCACTGTACTACAAGCAACTAACATCGCTGAGCTTAGCGTTAAGTAGATAAGTTTGTAAGAGGGGCAAAATAAATTCATCCTTTATCTCCTTTTTAAATAAAAGAGCAACGTTTGTAGCGTTGCTCTTTTTCTTCATTTTATTTATTTAAAAGTATAGCTACCGTTTGCTTGACGGGTAAATTTGCCGCCTGAGCCAATGCTCATTTCAACCACACGGTTATTTTTATCTAAACGAACGGTTACTCGCTCGCCTACTTTTAAATTACTCACCACGTTATTGACTTTGCTCATCGCATTAACGTCTGAGATATTTAAATTGTTATCACGGAACACTTGCATTAGTGATACACCTTTTGGCACAGTCATTGTTTTGGTTGCTACCGCATTTGCCGACTCGGCAGCCGGTGCTGCTTTTACCGCTTCAGTTTTTGTCGGAGCTTTCTCAACCGGTTTAGCTGCTGTTTTTGCCGTTTCTTTTGCTGCCAGTGTAGCACGTTCGGTTTTCACTTCAGTTTTAGCAGGGGCTTTAGGCTGTTGTTTTACCGTTGTTTCAGGTTGGAACACCACGCTATTTTCCGTTTTAGGCTTAATCGCCGGTTGTGCAACAACAGGTTTATTTTCCACCGGTTTCACCGCAACAGGTTGCTCAACTACTGCTTGTGATTGTGTTTGCGACTGGCTATCTTGTGACGGTTTAGCCATTGTTTGCTCGGTTTGGGCTGGAGCAACTGTTACAGACTCTTGTTGAGCGGCTTGAGCTTGTTCTTGAGCTTCTGCAGCTTCAGCGGCTTCTTGTTCTGCACGAGCTTGTTCTTCCGCACGTTTCGCTTCAGCTTCATCAACCGGTCGGAATTCAATCGGCAAGCTACCACCTTGCTGAGATTGTAGCTCTTCGACAGTTTCCGGCGTACTTGGTTTTAACAAGAAAAACAGTACCAATAATGCTAACGCCAACAATGCCACTAATAATAAACGGCGGGTTTTAGGTGGCATTTTAGCTTTAATCTCTTTGGTTTTAGTGGCTGCAGCTGCCGCAGTGGCTGCTGCGGCAGCTGTTGCCGCATTTGGAATAATACGCTCAGTAGTGAAACTCTCGGGTGCAGGTTTAACCACTTCTTTTTCCACATTTTCTTGTGCTTCAACTGTGTTAAAAGATGTGGTTGATACACTTTCTTCAACCGAATGAATGGTATTATCCGGCTCTACTGCTTCTGTAGCTTCTGAACTTGGAGTAAATTGGAATTCTTTTGCCTGCTTAGCCGAAAAGACATCAGCCGTATGATCTTCTACTTTAGCATCAGGTCTTTTCATAATTGGGGTAAACGTATGCCCCGGTGCATTGGTTGAACGCAACGAAACATAAGGGGCTTGAGCTGTATCTGCTTTGGTTGCTTCAGCGTCTTGAGAGGTAACCGAAGATTCACCAAAAACCGGTTCTTTGCGAAAATTATTTTGTGTCATATTAATTCCAAATAATAGCGTTGTTAATGAGTATAAAAATGGCGATATTCTAAAGCAATTCAGCCGCTATTTGAATTTATTTAACTAAATTTACGCAACTAGCGGTCATTTTTGCCTAATTTTTTGCAAATCTATTTACTTTCATTGAATTTCAGACCAAATGCAAGTCTAGAAGTTTAGCCATTTTCTATTTTTTCGATCTGTGTCGAAAAATTCATTTTTGCCGGTTGAGTTCTATTTCATTCCCTCTTAATCTTCCTTTCGACCTTTCAACAACTAATAAGGAAATCCTATGAAGAAAATCAAACAACTTGGTCTAACATTCTTGTTTGGCTTAAATGCAATGGCTTTTGCCCAAACACCGCCAACTACAATGCCTGTTGAACAAAATGAAGTCACTCAACCCGTACAGCAAACACAAATCACCAACGCTAATGCGGTAAATATCAATACTGCTAGTGCTGCTGAATTGCAAGACAAGCTAGTGGGAATTGGGCAGAAAAAAGCTCAAGCGATTGTCGATTACCGTACTAAAAACGGCAATTTTAAAAACATTGAGCAACTTGCTGAAGTCTCCGGAATTGGGCAAGCAACGGTAGAAAAAAATCGAGCCAATATTATTTTAGAATAAGACAACCAAATTGTTGAAGTGGAATTCCTACAAAGCCCCTATCTGTTTTTTTCTTTGTAGCCACTTCAACACCTTAAAGATTTTTTATCTATTTTGCATTGTATTTGCTATACTTCGCCCCCAATTAAACGCAAATTCTCGTTTTTAAATAAAAGGAAAACGCAATGCAATTAAAAAAACACCCTACGCCAACCTACTTCCAACGAGTAAAAATCGCTCTGCATTATTTACTGCCACAACTGGCAATTACCCGTGCAGCAGGTTGGTTAGCAGAACAAAAATGGGGCGTAGTGACTCACTTTATCATCAAGCTGTTTGCAAAACAGTACAAAGTTAATTTATCTGAAGCGGTAAAAACCGAGCCGTCAGATTATGCCACTTTTAATGAATTTTTTATTCGTGAATTAAAAGAAAACGCACGCCCGATTAATAACGAACCAAATACACTTTGCTTACCGGCAGACGGTAAAGTCAGCGAATCAGGCGAAATTTCGGATAACCGTTTATTACAAGCAAAAGGGCATCATTTTACGCTAGAAACCTTATTGGCAAATGATGAAGAAATGGCGGCAAAATTTAAAGACGGCACATTTATTACCACCTACTTATCGCCAACTGATTACCATCGTGTACATATGCCGTGCGATGGAACATTGCGTAAAATGATTTATGTGCCGGGCGAATTGTTCTCCGTCAATCCGTTTTTAGCCGAACACGTTCCAAACTTATTCGCTCGCAATGAACGTGTGATTTGTGAATTTGACACCGCATTCGGACCAATGGTACAGATTTTGGTCGGAGCAACGGTTACCGCAAGTATGAGTACGGTTTGGGCTGGCGTAATTAATCCGCCTCGAGCTGATGAAGTGGTAGTTTGGAATTACGAAACCGAAGGCGAAAAAGCCATCAAACTCCAAAAAGGCGAAGAAATGGGCGCTTTCCGTTTAGGCTCAACCGTAATTAACCTCTTCCCAAAAGGAAAAGTAGAACTCAACCCTGCACTTGTTGCAGGAATACAAACCCGAATGGGGGAAGAATTGGGTAGATTAAATTAAACCTGACTATTTACTAAGCCCTTTAATCGCAGAATATCTGCTCAGTTAAAGGGCTTTCTTATAACCAAATCATCTACTTCATTCCAATAAACTAAAACCCACTATTTCACTAAGTCTTTCATTTGTGCTATTGTGCCGATACATTTTTTTGACTAAAAAGGATAGATGATGAAACTACAAAAACTTATCCGAGAAAATCATTTAGCATTGCTGTTTCAACAAGGCAATTTTGGGCTTGAGAAAGAGAGCCAACGGGTTGATCGCAACGGCAATATCGTTACTACTCCCCACCCTGCCGTATTCGGTAATCGCTCTTACCACCCTTATATTCAAACCGATTTTGCCGAAAGTCAGCTAGAGTTAATCACTCCACCGAATGCTAAATTAGAAGACAGTTTTCGTTGGCTCTCTGCTATTCACGAAGTGGTATTGCGTTCGTTGCCGGAGGAGGAATATATCTTCCCTCTCAGTATGCCGGCAGGCTTGCCGCCGGAAGAGCAAATTCAAGAAGCACAATTTGACAACCCTGAAGATGTGCAATATCGCCAACACCTTTCCAAAAACTATGGAAAATATAAGCAGATGGTAAGCGGCGTGCATTACAATTTCCAACTTTCAACGGAATTTGTCGAAAAAGCCTTTGCTTTACAAACGGAATATTCTGAGCTGAAAGCCTTCCAAAACGCACTTTATATGAAGTTAGCCAATAACTTTTTGCGTTATCAATGGATTTTGCTCTATTTATTGGCTGCCACGCCTACAGTGGAATCGCAATATTTTTATGAAAAATCACCGCTTGCGGGAGGGCAACTTGTCCGCAGTTTGCGTTCAAGCCCCTATGGTTATGTGAATTCGGAAAAAGTGGTGGTTAATCACGACAGCTTAGAAAGCTATGTTGAAAGCCTTGAAGCCAATGTTGCCAACGGATTATTAATTGCCGAGAAAGAATTCTATTCCAACGTGCGTTTACGCGGTGGCAAGAAAGCCCGTGAGCTATTGGAACAGGGCGTGAAATACGCCGAATTCCGCTTATTTGATTTAAACCCTTTCGCCCCTTACGGTATTGAACTGAATGATGCCAAATTTATCCATTACTTCTTACTCGGTATGCTTTGGCTGGAGGAAACAAGCGGTCAAAAAGAGGTGGAAATCGGCAAACAGAAACTCTACCAAGTAGCCCTTGAAGATCCAAGAACAGAAACCGCTTTCCGTGCCGAAGGCGAAGCCATCTTAAATCAACTTTTAGCGATGCTTGCAGAATTGGGTGCTGGTCAGGAAAGCCTAGATCTGGTGCGGGAAAAATTAGCTCAATTTGCTGACCCAAGCAAAACCTTGAACGGACGTTTAATTGCAGCAATAGAGGAAGCCGGCAGTTATAAAGCACTAGGTGCTAAACTGGCTCAAGCGTATAAAGCACAAGCCTTTGAGCGTTTTTATGCGTTATCGGCATTTGATAATATGGAACTTTCCACCCAAGCCCTGTTTTTTGATTTGATCCAACAAGGGATTGAGGTGGAATTACTGGACGAAAACGATCAATTCCTCGCTCTGAAATTTGGCGATCATCTGGAATATGTGAAAAACGGCAATATGACCAGTCACGACCAATACATTTCACCCCTGATTATGGAAAACAAAGTGGTGACGAAAAAAGTATTGGCAAAAGCTGGCTTTAACGTCCCGAAAAGCGTTGAATTTACCAGCCTTGAACAGGCGGTGGCACATTATCCGCTATTTGAAGGCAAAGCGGTGGTGATTAAGCCGAAATCGACTAACTACGGTTTAGGCATTACCATCTTCCAACAAGCGGTTAAAAATCGGGAAGATTTTGCAAAAGCGGTTGAAATTGCCTTCCGTGAAGACAAAGAGGTAATGGTGGAAGACTATTTAGTCGGTACGGAATACCGCTTCTTTGTGCTGGGCGATGAAACCCTTGCGGTGTTACTGCGTGTACCGGCGAATGTAGTGGGAGATGGCATTCACAGTGTAAAAGAGCTGGTGGAGCGTAAAAATGACGATCCGCTGCGTGGCGATGGCTCTCGTAGTCCGCTGAAAAAAATCGCATTAGGTGAAATTGAGCAGTTACAACTTAAAGAGCAAGGCTTAACCGTAGATTCCGTACCGGCGAAAGGTCAAACCGTTCAACTGCGTGCCAATTCCAACATCAGCACCGGTGGCGATTCGATTGATATGACCGACCAAATGCACGAAAGCTATAAACAAATTGCGGTGGGAATTGCTCAGGCAATGGGTGCTAAAGTGTGTGGGGTTGATTTGATCATTCCTGATCTCACCAAACCTGCCGAGCCAAATTTAAGCTCTTGGGGCGTAATTGAAGCAAATTTCAACCCAATGATGATGATGCATATTTTCCCTTATCAAGGCAAGTCCCGCCGTTTAACTAAAGCTGTGATCAAAATTCTGTTTCCTGAGATAGGCAATTAAATTTTCTCTCTATACCTCTTTTAAGGAGAATTTACTCAAGAATTCTCCTTAATTTATTTCTAAAGTTTTACTCCAATTAAATTTCACTTTGTGCAAAACACTCCAAAAGAAGAATTTTTTTGTATAAGTAAAAACGATCGAAAATATCTCCGTTAACAAAATGTTATAAAGAAAAGACATTTAGCCCAATTTATAGCCAAAAAAGCTTATTGTCTGTGATATAGATCACACTTTTGTAATTAATACATTGTGTGAAATAATTATCATATTAAAATCTCGCCCCAGTAAATAAACAACTTAAAAAACCGCAAGGAGTAACAAATGAGCATTGCTATTATCATAGCAACCCATGGTGTTGCTGCAGAGCAACTTCTCAAAACAACTGAAATGTTGATTGGTGAACAAGAAGATGTCGCTTACATTGACTTTGTTCCCGGCGAAAATGCAGAAACGATTATGGGCAAATATCAAGCATTGGTGGAAGGTCCACTATCACACTGTGACCAAGTGCTGTTTTTGGTGGATATGTGGGGAGGAAGCCCATTCAACGCCGCAAACCGATTCCAAGATGGAAAATCGGGTATGGACGTGGTTGCGGGTGTGAATATTCCTATGCTAGTGAACACCTGTATGGCTCGCGATGATGTGGAGTCGTTGGAAGAATTGGTGGAAGTTGCATTAGAAGCCGGCTCAACCGGGATTCGTTCACTTAATCACCAACCTGAAGTGGCTGAGGTGCAAACCGCTACTCCGGCACAAGAAACTGCAGCTGTTCAACAGCCTGAAATTGTTGATGACGGACGTCGTATGACCATTGCCCTTGCCCGTATTGATGACCGCTTGATTCACGGTCAAGTTGCGACGGTTTGGACAAAAGAAAGTAAAGTCAATCGCATTATTGTGGTAAACGAAGGTGTAGCAAAAGACAGCGTGCGTACCACTATGCTAAAAAGTGTTGCTCCTCTTGGCGTAACGGCTCACGTTGTTGATGTACCTAAAATGATTCGTGTCTATAACAACCCTGAATATGCCGATGATCGTGTAATGTTACTCTTTACTAACCCAAGTGATGTCTTAGCCTTAATTGAAGGTGGTGTACCACTCAATAGCATTAACGTGGGCGGTATTTCGCATAAAGAAGGGAAACAAATGGTTAGCCACGCTGTTGCTGTTGATCAAAAAGATATTGATGCCTTCAAAGCAATTGATGCGAAAGGCGTTGAATTAGAAGTACGCAAAGTCTCAAGCGATAGCCGTCAATATATGATGGATTTATTGAAAAAACATAACTTAATCTAAAGGAAATTACTATGGAACTTTCAGCATTACAAATTGTGCTTTTATTCCTCGTTGCCTGTATCTCAGGTATGGGCTCAATTCTTGATGAATGGCAAACCCACCGTCCGTTAATTGCCTGTACGATGATAGGCTTAGTGCTTGGTGATGTGACTACCGGCGTTATTGTTGGTGGTTCATTAGAGTTATTAGCTTTAGGTTGGATGAACATCGGTGCCGCTGTTGCACCAGATGCGGCATTAGCCTCTATTGTCTCAACCATTTTAGTCATTGTAGGTCGTCAAGATATTTCAACCGGTATCGCCATCGCTATTCCGCTTGCAGCTGCCGGTCAAGTATTAACCTATGTTGTGCGTGCAATCACCGTAGGTTTCCAACACGCAGCAGATAAATCAATTGAAGACGGTAACTTAAGCCGTTTAGACTGGTTACATCGTGGTGCTTTATTGCTTCAAGCAATGCGTATTGCCATTCCAGCATTAATTGTGGCATTAACAGCAGGTACAGATGCGGTTCAAACAATGTTAAATGCCATTCCTGAAGTGGTTACAACCGGGCTGAAAATTGCCGGTGGCTTCATCGCCGTGGTGGGTTATGCGATGGTAATCAATATGATGCGTGCAGGTCATTTAATGCCGTTCTTCTTCGCAGGCTTTGTGATTGCAGGCTTTACCGATTTCAACCTTGTTGCCCTTGGGGTATTAGGTACGGTTATTGCGATGGTTTATATCCATATGCACCCTAAATATAACAAAAGCCAGCAGGTAGTAGTGGCAGCTGCACCAAAAAATGATTTAGACAACCGTTTAGACTAAGAGGGCATTTAAAATGACAACTGAAATCAAAAAAGTAACAAAAAGCGATTTGAATGCCGTTGTACGTCGTTCAAACTTATTCCAAGGTTCGTGGAACTTTGAGCGTATGCAGGCTCTTGGTTTTGCCTATGCGATGGTACCGGTTATCAAACGTTTATATCCGGATCCAAATGACCCGGGTCGCAAAGAAGCGATTAAACGCCATTCTGAGTTCTTTAACACCCAACCCTTCGTCGCTGCACCGATTTTAGGGGTAACCATTGCGATGGAAGAGGAACGTGCCAACGGTAAAGAAATCGACAATGCCGCAATTAACGGTATTAAAGTTGGTTTAATGGGACCATTAGCCGGTGTGGGTGATCCAATTTTCTGGGGAACCATTCGCCCTGTATTTGCTGGGTTAGGGGCAGTCTTAGCCTTAAAAGGCGAGCTTTTAGGTCCAATCCTGTTTTTCGCCTTATTTAACATAGTGCGTTTAGCCGCACGCTATTATGGCGTAGTGTATGGCTATAAAAAAGGGTTAGATGTTGTACAAGATATGAGCGGCGGTTTATTGCAAAAATTAACCGAAGGTGCTTCAATCTTAGGTCTGTTTATTATGGGGGCATTGGTACAAAAATGGACAAGCATTAACGTTCCACTTGTGCTTTCAACCATTCAAAAACAAGACGGTACCATCGAAGTTACCACCGTGCAAAGCATTCTCGACAGCTTAATGCCGGGCTTACTCCCATTATTATTAACCTTTGCTTGTATGTGGTTACTGCGTAATCGAGTAAATGCTATCTGGATTATCCTCGGTTTCTTTGTTATCGGTATCCTCGGTGCTGCAACCGGTGCATTAGCTTAGTTGCAAAATTTTCTGTGAAAAAGACCGCTTGAACTTGAACATTCAGGCGGTTTTTTATACGCTTTAGCCCAAATAAATTCACTTGTTTAATTATGACCAATACCATCCTTATTCTCTTTATTTTACTTGGCTTAGTATTCGCCATTTATGACCAAGTTTTTATGCACAAACTCAAAGGCACAACCTTACTGGAAATCCGCTTAAAAAAGCAAAAAACAATTGATACTTGGCTATTGATTGGTTTAATTATATTGTCAATTAGCTATGGCGTACAAAATCAAATCCAGCCCTTTACACTTTATCTACTGGCGACGTGCATTATTCTGTCGGTCTATCTCACCTTTTTCCGCTCCCCTCGCTTGTTATTAAAACAGCACGGTTTTTTCTTTGCGAATGTCTTTTTTAATTACAACAAGATTTATCAAGTCAATATTGCAGAAGGAAAAGCAGATGAAAAAATTTTAGTCATTGATTTACATAGTGGAAGAAGGCTGCTTGCCTATGTTGAAAATGCGGAAGATCTTCAACAGGTAGTGGATTTTTTTGGCGGTTATAAAAAGGAAAGTGAGTAGAAATAGTTTGCAAACAAAACAACAAGCGGTCATTTTTCCCTGAAATTTTGCAAAAAATCGAGGAAATATGACCGCTTGTAAAATCGGTTAGATTAGGCTCTAGCAGTCGCTGCCGCTTTAACGATCACCGCAAAAGCAGGTGCTTTAAGTGAAGCACCACCCACTAATGCACCGTCAATATCCGGTTGGGTAAATAACTCTGCTGCGTTAGCATCGTTTACAGAGCCACCGTATTGAATAATTACTTGATCTGCCACCGCTTGTGATTTAGCCGCAATATGGTCACGAATAAATTTATGCACAGCTTGTGCTTGTGCCGGAGTGGCTGATTTGCCGGTACCGATTGCCCAAATTGGTTCGTAAGCAATAACTGCACCGTTGAACGCTTCCACACCGTGTGCGTTGATGACCGCATCAATTTGTCTTGCACACACTTCTTCGGTTTTACCTGCTTCATTTTCAGCTTCAGATTCACCGATACATAATACAGGCACTAAGCCGGCATCTTTTAATACTTTGAATTTTTGAGCAATAAATTCATCGCTTTCTTTGTGGTAAGTACGGCGTTCTGAATGCCCGATAATAATATATTTCGCCCCAAACTCTTTTAACATTTCAGGTGAAATATCACCGGTGAATGCCCCTTTTACGTTCACATCCACGTTTTGTGAACCAAGTGCGATTAAGCCTTTATCACTGCAACCACAGCCACAACCGGCTAGAGATGCTTCAGCGTGTGCCAAATACATCACCGGTGGTGCGATTGCCACATCACAGCCTTCAACGCCGTGTAATTCTGCTTTTAAATCTGCAATCAGGGTTTTGGTAAAGGCTTTATCACCGTTTAATTTCCAGTTACCCATTACAAGTGGACGACGTGCCATTTTGTTTCTCCTATATGAAGTTGAACTTAAATCTAACATCAAGCACTATACCAAATTTTGTAGCCGTTTTGTGCTTTTTATTTTGCTTTTTATGATCTAGATCGAAAGGTTTAACGTATAATTTCTCAATCTTATGTATATCCTTAATATGAGAACCTGATGAAACTGAATTATTTATACTCTCCTCCTCAAGCCGTTGGGCGTTTAAAAGCTGAATATGCGGATTTTATTGTGCGTGAAGAACTGGGCTACGAACTAGCGGGTGAAGGGGAATTTGTGGCGGTTAAAATCCGCAAAACCAACGCCAACACGCTGTTTGTGGGGGAAAAGTTAGCCAAATTTGTCGGCATTTCCGAGCGTGAAATGAGTTATGCAGGCTTAAAAGACCGCCACGCCGTGACTGAACAATGGTTCTGCTTGCATTTAGCAGGCAAAGAAACGCCCGATTTCTCTACCTTTGAATGCGAAGGTGTGGAAGTGCTAGAAGTTACCCGCCATAACCGCAAAATTCGTGTTGGTTCGCTCGCCGGCAATCATTTTGAATTATTACTGCGTGATGTAGCAGAAAGCGAAGACTTGATTTACCGTTTGCAACAGTTACAAGCAGTCGGATTTCCCAATTATTTTACCGAACAACGTTTCGGGCGAGACGGACATAACCTGACTCAAGCTCTGCGTTGGGCAAATGGGGAAATTAGCGTGAAAGATCGCAAAAAACGCAGTTTCTACCTTTCTGCTGCCCGCTCGGAAGTCTTTAATTTAGTGGTTTCACAGCGGATTAGTGACGGCTTAACCCAAAAAGTATTAAAAAATGATTACGTTCAACTTGCCGGTTCTAACAGCTTTTTCTGCGTGAAATCGGACGAAATTGCCGAAACTCAAGCCCGTTTAGCACAGCAAGATCTACTTCTCACCGCCCCGTTGATAGGCGAAAGATCGCTTGAATTAGAATGCAATCCTGCTGAAAAAACTATCATCGAACAACACGCTCAACTGGTTGCATTAATGCAAAAAGAGCGTATGGCAGCCGCTCGGCGAGCAATGCTTTGTAAGCCACAAAATTTAGAATGGCAATTTGAACAAGAAGGGCTACGGTTAAAATTCTTTTTAGATTCAGGTAGTTATGCCACTGCACTGGTGCGAGAGTTAATTCTACTTGCCGAAGAAAACGAAGCCTAAGCACTCACAAGCGGTAAGATTTAAATGATTTTTTGCAATTTGTAAAACTTTGGTAAAATCTTACCGCTTTTTACACTTTAGACTAAAAAAAGTGTCGAAAAATTGTTAGAATTGCGATCTTTGTATTTAGACTCTATCAAGATGTAAGATCTAAAGGAAATTATGCGAATTTTAATTAGTAATGACGATGGTTTTCACGCTGTTGGCATTCAAACCTTAGCCAAAACCTTGCGTGAGGCCGGACATAGCGTGACCATTATCGCACCGGATCGTAACCGCAGTGCAGCTTCAAGTTGCTTAACCTTAGTCGATCCGCTACGAGTGCATCGTTTTGATGAATATAATTATGCAGTGATCGCCGGCACGCCTGCCGATTGCGTACATTTAGCCTTAAACGGCTTATTTGACGGCAAATTTGCAGAAAAATTTGATTTGGTGGTCTCCGGCATTAATCACGGGGCAAATTTAGGCGATGATGTGGTTTACTCCGGTACGGTAGCGGCAGCATTGGAAGGTCGCCACTTGCCATTACCAAGTATTGCAATATCACTGGTTGGGCGTAAACACTCTTCGTTTTTAGACGGTGAAAATCATTTTGGAACGGCAGCACAGGTAGTGTTAGATTTATTGGAAAAAATGGAAACGCAACGTTTTCCATCAAACCACGTTCTCAATGTTAATGTGCCGAATTTACCTTATGCCGAGCTAAAAGGCACAATGATCACCCGCTTAGGTGAACGTTCACCCGCTGCGGAAATTGTGAAGCAAAAAGATCCTCGTAATGCTGATGTCTATTGGATTGGTGTAACAGGTGAACCACTGGATGAAAGTTTTGGTACTGATTTTTATGCATTAAACCGAGATTGCGTTTCTATCACACCAATTCAAGTGGATATGACAGCTCATAAAACCATTGCAACCCTAAAAGGCATTTTTAATGAAACTGTTTGAAACAATTTATGACAAAACAATGCAGTGGTCTAAGCACCGCTTTGCTGCCTTTTGGTTGAGTTTTGTCAGTTTTATTGAGGCGATCTTTTTCCCGATTCCGCCGGATGTGATGTTGATTCCGATGTCGATGGCAAAACCGCAAAATGCGTTTAAATATGCACTTTACACTACCCTTGCTTCGGTTGCCGGTGGTGTTATCGGTTATTTTATCGGCTTATATGCTACCGATTGGGTGCAAGGTGTCATCGCAAATTGGGGAATGCAAGCAAACTTTGATAAAGCGAAATCATGGTTTGAAACTTGGGGGGTCGCAGTTGTGTTTTTAGCCGGATTTTCACCTATTCCCTATAAGGTATTTACAATTTGTGCCGGTGTAATGCAGATGGCTTTCTTCCCGTTTGTGATTACTGCTGCGATTTCTCGCTTTGCCCGTTTTATTTTGGTAGCAAAACTCTCTGCTTGGGGTGGCAAAAAATATGAAGAAAAAATTCGCCGCTCTATCGAATTAATTGGTTGGGGAACAATCGTTATAGCCGTTGTTGCCTATGTAATTTATACATTAATGAAATAAATTTTAAGGATATAAAAATGAAAAAATCACTTTTTGTTTTATCTCTGATTTCTTTTGCTTTAGTGGGTTGTTCAAGCAATTCGGGGGAATCCACTTCTACGGTAGAAACAACAGAAGCAAATGCAACTTGGCAATCAGCAGATAGCATTCAAACTGCACCAATGCCTGCCTCAATGAATCAACCTATTGCAACTCAGCCAACCTATCAGCAGCCGACTTACTCTGCACCACAACCAATTTCGGCAGCACCAGCACCAATGCCTGTTTCAAGTGGTAGTGATAGCTCTCAAGTTGAAACAGTAGGGAACTGTCAAGTGGTGCGTGATGCAAATAATGCCCCTATCTATTCACAAATTACCAAAGGCTGCTACACAGAAAGTCACTATACGGTAGGTAAAAGTGATACGCTTTATTTAATCGGTTATCTAACCGGCACCAATGCCAATCAAATTGCACAGCTAAATGGTTTAAATACCGGCTCTCCACTGAAAGTCGGGCAAGTCTTACGTGTTCGTTAATAGGCAGAGAAAATGAACAGAACCCTTTTGGCATTTGCAATTTCTTGTGCATTTTTGACCGCTTGTAGCTCGCCTACTCAGCCACAAGTTGAAGATCCAAATATGTTACCTGCAGGCACATTACAACCGATTGAAGGCTCAGGCGCAAGCCAAGACAGTTACAGTTGGCCGTCTGATATTCAATCAACGTCAATGCCTGACAGTATGAAATAATTTTAGGACAATCATTTAATGAAAAAACAATTTATTCTTCTCCCTTTAGTTTCTGCTGTTTTGGCAGCCTGTTCTTCAAACAATCCAGCACCGGTGGTGAATGCTTCCGGTAATAACGAATTAAGCCCGGGCGTGATGCAGCCTGTTGATGTGAGTGCAGGTGCAATTAATTCAAGCGGTGGCTGGCAGTCTGATATTCAATCTGCACCAATGCCAAGCTCGATGAATACCACTCCGGTGCAAACAATGCCCCAGCTGGTTTCAGTGCCACAACCTGTGGCGACTGTACCGCAGCCAATTACCAATCCGGTGATTACCGAGCAACCACCACAGCCGACCACCACGACTAAAATCGTGAAAAAAACGAAAACGGTCGAGAAAAAAGTGGATCAAAATTTTGAGATCCCGCGTGATGCCAACAATGCCCCAATGTACAACCAAATTCAAAAAGGGTTCTACGATGGCTCTACCTATACCGTACGCAAAGGCGACACAATGTTCTTGATTGCCTATATTGTGGGTAAAGATGTAAAAGAAATCGCCGCTCTTAATAATATGAGCGAACCTTACCAATTAAGCGTAGGGCAAAAACTCAAAACCGGCAAATCTGCAACGGAAACTATTACCGTGGAAGAAAAAGTCACCGTACCGGTTGAACCACAAATTACCTACCAACAAGGTGCAAACGGCACAACCTATGCTTCTGACGGTAATATTACTGGGCCGGTAAAAGCAGGCACAGCCAACGCTGATGTCACGCCGGTTAATAACGGTATTAAAGCAACAACTGCAACTGCTCCGGCAGTAACTGCTTCTGTCGGTACAGTAAATGCAACAGAGGACCGTACTGCCTCCACCATTCGTGCTACAGATGGCACAGCAGGTGGTGCCGTACAAAGTAGTAATACTGTTTCTGCACCAGCTTCATCAATTAAATGGCAATGGCCAACCAGCGGGCGTGTAATTTCAGGCTTCTCCTCAGCAGAAGGAGGTAATAAAGGCATTGATATTGCCGGCAATAAAGGACAAGATGTACGTGCTGCCGCCGCAGGTAAAGTGGTATATGCCGGTAATGCCTTGCAGGGTTACGGTAACTTAATCATCATCAAACATACCGATGATTTCTTAAGTGCTTATGCACACAACAATACTATTGAAGTTGATGAGCAAGAAACGGTGAAAGCCGGTCAGAAAATCGCGACTTTAGGTAGTACAGGAACCAATACGAATAAATTACATTTTGAAATTCGTTATAAAGGAAAATCTGTCGATCCGACTCGTTATTTACCAAGAAAATAAGAGTAACTTTTTAGCATAATCCGACCGCTTGTGTACTACAAGCGGTCAATTTTTAGGAAAACTATGCAAATGAAAAAATATATCGCACACATGATAAGTTCGTTACTGCTGATAGCCTGTTCGGACTACCGAGCAACACCAACTAGCCCAAGCGATGCTTACACTTGCTCTCCTTCTTTTCGCTACTCTTTCTTAAAAAAAACGTGCATACCTTTATTCAGTATAGCCGACATTCAATTATTGGATCCAACCGAGCCTTCACATCGTATTTATATTTTGTTATCTGAAGAGCGATTTCAAGCCGAAGTCTTCTCAACGAAGCTCTCTAAATCTTCTATGTTATTGGAGGCTGTTAAAGGAGGTTATATTTCAAAAGATGGAAAAGTTCGTTTACTCAAAAAAGCTGAAGGTTGGAAAATTTACTATGAGTGAGACTAAAATACGTTGTGATTGGTGTAAAAGCAGTGAAATTTATATGAAATATCACGACGAAGAATGGGGAAAACTGGAGTTTGACAGCCTAAAACTGTTTGAGAAAATCTGCCTTGAAGGGCAACAAGCCGGACTTTCTTGGATTACTGTGTTGAAAAAACGGGAAGCCTACCGCCAAGCATTCCATCAGTTTAATCCTGAAAAAATTGCCAAAATGGGTGAAGAAGAAATTGATTTGTTGATGCAAAATGCTGGCTTAATCCGCCACCGAGCAAAGTTAGAAGCCATTATAAAAAATGCGAAAGCTTATATCACAATGCAGCAAAATGGCGAAGACTTCAGTCGGTTTATTTGGTCTTTTGTGAATTATCAGCCGCAAATTAATGATGTACCAACACTTGAAGCCGTTCCTGCTCATACAGAAACCTCAAAAGCAATGTCAAAAGCGTTGAAAAAACATGGGTTTGTTTTTGTAGGCGAGATCACTTGCTACGCTTTTATGCAGTCAATGGGGCTGGTTAACGACCATTTGAATAATTGTTCCTTCAAACATAAATAAAAACAAAAAAATTAGGCGACCATTCGGTCGCCTAACATTAATTCAGATTATTGATTGTTTTGAACGTAATCAATTGCTGATTGAACTGTCGTAATTTTTTCAGCTTCTTCATCTGGAATTTCGATATCGAATTCTTCTTCTAAAGCCATTACTAATTCAACAGTGTCTAAAGAATCTGCACCTAAATCTTCAATGAATGAAGCTTCTGGTTTTACATCTTCTGCTTTCGCGCCAAGTTGATCAACAATGATTTTTTTTACGCGTTCTTCAATGCTCATTTTGTTTTTCCTATAGTGAATATCGCATAAGTGCGAGAGTTAAATAGTGTAATCGAAATAAGTTTAAATACAACCTTTTATAAAAAGGTCAAACCAGACTATTCCTATACACCAGAATATATCTGTTTTTCCATTCTATCATTATGTTTATGTTTAATCTATAGAGATAAATCAAATTTCATTTGATTACCCTACTTTCCGTAATTCATCTCGCATTTGTGCAATCACTGCTTGATAATCTGGCTGGTCAAAAATCGCAGAACCTGCCACAAACATATCTGCTCCTGCGGCTGCAATGTCGGCAATGTTATTTATTTTCACACCACCATCAACCTCTAAGCGAATGTTATAACCGCTCTCATCAATACGACGACGGACTTCTTTCAATTTATCTAAGGTGGACGGAATAAATGATTGTCCGCCAAAGCCCGGATTCACAGACATCAATAAAACCACGTCAACTTTATCCATCACATAATCTAAATAGCTCAATGGCGTTGCCGGGTTAAACACCAAGCCTGATTTACAACCTAAATCACGGATAAGCTGTAAATTTCGATCTATATGTTCCGTTGCTTCAGGGTGGAATGTAATATAATCCGCTCCGGCTTTGGCAAAATCCGGAATCAAACGCTCAACTGGTTTTACCATTAAATGCACATCAATCGGGCATTGAATGCCGTAATCACGTAAGGCTTTGCAGATCGCCGACCCGAAGGTTAGATTCGGCACATAGTGATTATCCATCACATCAAAGTGAATTAAATCTGCACCAGCTTTTAGCACCTCTGCCACATCGTCACCCAAGCGAGCTAAATCGGCAGATAAAATAGAGGGTGCAATTAAATAAGGATTCTGACTCATATTTCCTCACTATCAAAAAATAAACCTACGTTAGATTACCATAATTTTAACAGCGAAAAGAGCCTCTCTTCCTAAAAATCCGTTTTTTTACAAAACACCATAAAAAAGTTATGGAATTGTATTTAAAGTTCGTATATTATGTATCCCATATTTTAATTATGGTTAATGACCTTATCTAAATTCTGGAGTAAATATGAAAAAAGGGATTCATCCTGAAAATTATCGTGAAGTGTTGTTCTATGATGCCTCAGTGCAACAAGGCTGGGTTATCCGTTCTTGTGCGGCAACCAATAAAACAATGGTATGGGAAGATGGCAAAGAATACCCACTTTACACCTTAGATACCTCATCGGCGTCTCACCCTGTTTACACAGGTAAACGCCGTGAAGTGAATACAGAAGGTCGTGCAAGTCAATTTAAAGATAGATTTAAAGGCTTTGCTTCAACGCTTTCAAATCAAAAATAGAGGATAAAATGAAAATCTTAAACTCACTTAAAACCGCAAAATCACGCCACCCGGATTGCCAAATTGTCAGACGCAAAGGCAAACTTTATGTGATTTGCAAAACCAACCCGAGATTTAAAGCTCGTCAGCGTTAAAAACCAGCACCTTAATAAGCTAATTTATTAAGGTGTTTTTTATTTCATCTTCTCAATATTACCTATTTTAACCACATCAACGATTTTATTATTTCTTATTCCATTTAGTTATTTGCAAGCGGTCAATTTTCCCCTTAAATTTGCAAAAAATTTGTTTTACCAATTAAAAGGAAATGATTATGTTGAAAAAATTATCAATTGCTGCATTAGCTCTTACCCTTTCTGTTTCTGCATTTGCTAAAGAGAGCCTACTTGAGCGTATAAACAACAAAGGGGCTATTACTGTGGGTACGGAAGGAACTTATGCCCCTTACACCTATCACGATGCGAGCGGTAAATTAACCGGTTACGATGTAGAAGTAACCCGTGCAGTGGCTGAAAAATTAGGCGTAAAAGTGGAATTTAAAGAGACACAATGGGACGCTATGTTAGCCGGTTTAAAAGGTGAGCGTTTTGACTTAGTGGCAAACCAAGTGGCTTTAACCAGCCCGGAACGTCGAGCGACATTTGATAAATCCGAATCTTACAGCTGGGACGGTGCCGCCTTATTAGTGCGTGAAGATGAAGCAAAAATCAAAACGCCTACCGATATTAAAGGCGTGAAAACTGCCCAAACTCTCAGCTCAAACTATGGTGAGATTGCCCGTGAAAACGGTGCAGACATCGTGCCGATTGACGGTATGGCTCAAGGCTTACTGTTAATTCAACAAAAACGTGCTGATGCGACCTTTAACAGCCACTTATCGCTATTAGATTACTTGAAAAAGAACCCGAATTCCGGCTTAAAAATTGTGTGGGAAAAAGAAGAAAAAGTGGGTGCAGGCTTAATTGCGAACAAAGGCAATGATGAAGCATTAGCCAAAATTAGCAAAGCAATCGTAGAATTACGTGAAGACGGTACGCTAAAAAAATTAGGCGAGCAGTTCTTCGGTAAAGATATTAGTGTACAATAATCCACATTGGATTAGGCTTGGGGGCGAATTCGCCCCTTTTATTTTTAAATCTCCCTCAAAACGGGAGATTTTAGGTTTTTCAGATGTTAAACGATCTACTACTCTCAATCCCCTTTATGACCCAAGCTCGGGTCGATTTAGTGCTAAGCGGTTTTTGGCCGATGGTACAAGCGGCATTTTTAGTCTCTATTCCGCTGGCAATCGCCTCATTTATTATCGGTATGTTAATTGCCGTTGCGGTTGCATTAGTGCGAATTAGCCCCACAACAGGCATTTTTCATCGCCTGCTACTTTGGCTGGTAAAAGGTTATATCTCGATTATTCGCGGCACGCCGATGTTGGTTCAGATCTGTATTGTGTTTTATGGTTTGCCTGCAATCGGCATTTTTATCGATCCAATTCCGGCGGCAATTATCGGGTTTTCACTCAATATCGGGGCTTATGGCTCGGAAACGATCCGAGCTGCGATCTCCTCTGTGCCAAAAGGACAATGGGAAGCCGGTTATACTATCGGTATGACCTATATGCAAACTTTTCGCCGTATCATTGCCCCGCAAGCGTTTCGAGTTGCTGTTCCGCCACTTAGCAACACTTTTATCGGTCTGTTTAAAGATACCTCTCTTGCCTCCGTTGTTACCGTAACCGAAATGTTCCGAGTTGCTCAACAGGTAGCAAATATGTCTTATGACTTCCTACCTGTTTATATTGAAGCCGGTTTGATTTATTGGTGCTTCTGCTGGGTGCTATTTTTAATTCAGGCGAGATTGGAAGTCCGCTTTAACCGATTTGTGGCGAAATAAGGAGGAATTGTGCTTAAAATTCGCAATATTCATAAAACCTTTGGCAACAACACCATTTTACGCGGCATTGATTTAGATATTCAAAAAGGGCAAGTGGTGGTAATTTTAGGCCCTTCCGGTTCAGGCAAAACCACCTTTCTTCGTTGCTTAAATGCACTAGAAATGCCCGAGCAAGGCACATTAGAATTTAGTGGTAATGCTCCGCTGAAAATTGATTTTGCCGTAAAACAGAGCAAAAAAGAGATTTTAGCGCTACGCCGCAAATCCGGTATGGTGTTCCAAAACTACAACCTTTTTCCGCATAAAACCGCATTGGAAAATGTGATGGAAGGGCCGGTATTTGTGCAACAACAAGCGGTCGAAATTGCACAAAAAAATGCAAAAGCGTTGTTAGAAAAGGTCGGACTGGCAGATAAAGCAGAACTCTACCCGTTTCAGCTGTCAGGCGGGCAACAACAACGAGTAGGTATTGCACGAGCATTAGCAATTCAGCCGGAGCTGATGCTATTTGATGAACCGACTTCGGCACTTGATCCTGAGTTAGTGCAAGACGTGCTAAATACGATGAAAGAACTGGCAAATGAAGGATGGACAATGGTCGTGGTTACTCACGAAATCAAATTTGCCCTTGATGTTGCCGATGTAGTCGTGGTAATGGACGGCGGTGAAATCGTTGAACAAGGCTCGCCACAGCAACTGTTTAACCACCCACAACACGAACGAACCAAACGCTTTTTAAATCAAATCAGAGCGGATAAATAAGAAACGATAGCGCTAGCGTCCACGCTAGTGCTATCTAATAAATGGTACAAGCGGTTAATTATGTGTAAATTGTTATAACTGTTTTGGCACGAGCCTGGACGCTCGCGCCATCGTACAGTAAAATCAGCTGACAAGGTTTCCCCATAAAGGATAACAAGACAAGGCTCCTTAATCTTTTAGATTAAGGAGCCTCATTTTTAGATTTTAGAAATCCGATTTAAGCAGCCGCCCATAGTCCACCGAAAATTTGGTAGAACAAGCTGTTTAACAGCAATAAGCCGAAACCTAGCACCATTACCGAGAAATCTAACATTCCCGTTCTTGGCAGGAGTTTGCGGATAAAGCCTAACACCGGTTCGGTAATTTGTGCTACCGTGTAGTCTAACGGGTGGTTGCCTTGTGTGACCCAGCTCATTAATGCACGAATCAAGGTGGTGAAAAATAGAATTTGCCCGAAAGTTTTGACCACACTTAATAAGCCGATTAATACTGCTCTGGGTAAATCTACACCAAACAGAATAAACTGCAAGGTTACTAAAGCGGCGGCAATTAGCAGTGCCGGAAAGCAAATATTTTTAACGGTCGGAATCAGTTTCCCAACCGGTGAAACCATCGGCTCGGTAATTTTAAGTAAGGTTTGTGAAATCGGTAAGCGAGGATCAACCCGACAAAATTGCAGCCAAGTTCTTAATACCAGCACAAAACTTAAAAAGCCAACAATGAGCGAAATAACAGGAGCTAAAAATTCCATCTCTTTTTCTCTTTCTATACAAAACAAGCGGTCGTTTTTAAGAAAAAATTTGCAAATTTTCAGTAAAATCTAACCGCTTGTATTGAGTCAAATTAGTCTAGGTAAATTAAGCTTGTGCCGGGTAATCCCACCAGATATCAAATAATTCGCTGACTTGAACCTCTTTTAAGCCGTTAGTTTCTAACCAAGTTTTCACTAATTGGCGGTGAGATTCGTCACATTTGCCTAATTTTTCTAAGCAAACTAAACCTTCCCAGTTTAGGTAGCCGTTCGCTTCAAGGGCTAAACCGTTTGGTCGAATCACTTCATCGATAAAACGATCTACGGTTTCATCAATTTGGTCAATGCCTGTGCCTTCAGCAAAGGTAAATTTAATTAAGAAACCTAATTCTTGGTATTCGCCTAAGTGCATTTTTTTACGTTGGCGTGCGTTACGTTGAATAGCCATTTTTTCTCTCCTCTATGAATAAATCATTTCTTTGTAAAATATAAATCCCACACTCCGTGTCCTAAACGATGCCCTCGCTCTTCAAATTTGGTTAGCGGGCGGAAATCCGGACGTGGAATAAAATCATTGGTTGCTGACGTATTTTGCAACTCGCTTTCAAATTGGCGTAATACTTCAAGCATATGTTCTGCGTAATTTTCCCAGTCGGTAGCAAAATGAATAAAGCCATTAGGGCTTAATTTGCTGATCACACGGCTGATAAATTCAGGCTGCACAATACGGCGTTTATGGTGTTTTGCTTTTTGCCAAGGGTCTGGGAAGTAGAGCTGTAAGCCACCTAATGTACCATCAGCAATGCTGTCTCGCAAAATTTCAGTGGCATCGTGGCAAATCACTCTTAAATTCTTCACGCCTTTTTCTAACGCATAAGCGATACAAGCTCCCACCCCCGGTGTGTGCACCTCAATGCCGATATAGTTGCGATTCGGGTTTTGTTCCGCCATTTCCACCAGCGATTTTCCCATTCCGAAGCCGATTTCTAATACCACAGGGTTGTTGTTGCCGAAAATCTGCTCAAAATTAAACGGGGTTGGCTGGTAGTCTAAGCCTAAATTTGCCCAGTTGTTATTCATCATATCACGTTGATAATCGCTCAAACGACCGGTACGTAATACAAAACTCCGCACTTTTCGTAAATAACGTCCATCTTCGGTAAATTCGGCTTGCTCAACGGTTTTACGTTTTTTATCTGCAAAAGTCTGTTTTTCTGACATTTTCTTGCCTTAAAACTTCACTAATACCGAACCCCAAGTCCAGCCACCGCCAAATGCCTCAAGGAGCAATAATTGACCACGTTGAATACGCCCGTCACGCACGGCTTCATCAAGTGCCACCGGCACTGTTGCCGCACTGGTATTGGCATATTTATCAAGCGTAACCACCACTTGATCCATTTCCATCTCTAATTTTTTTGCCGTTGCGGTAATAATGCGTAAATTCGCTTGGTGCGGAATCAGCCAATCTAAATCGGATTTTTGTAGATTATTCGCTTCTAAAGTTTCTTCTACCACGCTTGAAAGCTGGTTGACCGCAATTTTGAAGGTCGCATTGCCTTGCATTTCAATAAAGCCGGAACGCTCTTCGCCACGCTTTTGGCTTCTTAAGGTTAAGTTATTTTCTAAATCCGGCGAAGCGTGTAAATGGGTCGAAATAATCCCCGGCTCTTCACTCGCCTCTAAAATCACAGCCCCCGCACCGTCACCAAATAACACGACTGTGCTGCGGTCGGTTTCGTCTAACATTCTGGAATTGATGTCTGAACCAATAACCAATGCCTTTTTCACTTGCCCGTTACGCACGAATTGATCGGCGACAGTTAAGGCATACACAAAGCCGGTGCAAGCCGCTGCCACGTCAAAAGCAATCGCATCTTCAATCTGAAGTAAGCCCTGAATTTGGCAAGCTGCACTTGGGTAAGCATGGGAATTGGTGGTTGTTCCTACCACAATTAAATCAATGTCATTTGCTGCAATCCCTGCCATTTCCAGTGCTTTTTGAGCGGCTTTTGCCCCCATAGTTGCCACTGTTTCATCAGCCTCGGCAATACGGCGTTCACGAATGCCGGAACGGGTTACGATCCATTCATCAGAGGTATCGACCATTTTTTCTAAATCAGCATTGGTACGCACCTTTGTTGGCAAATAGCTTCCCGTTGCTAAAATTCTACTGTTCATATTTTTATTTTTCTCAATCAATTAAATGATAATCCGTTATTATAGCTTGAAAACCAACAAATATATAGGCTTTACAAGCGGTCATTTTTAGCAAAAAAGTTGCATTCACGAACGATTTTGCACTAGAACCACCGCTTGCTAGTATTTATTTCGCTTGAGCCTCTTCGTATAGCCACTTCGCTACTCGCTTGGCGAAATAGGTTAGAATACCGTCTGCTCCTGCCCGTTTAAAGCAGAGTAATCCCTCCATAATGCACTCACGCTCTTTCAGCCAGCCGTTTTGGATTGCCGCCATATGCATCGCGTATTCGCCCGAAACTTGGTAGGCGAAGGTTGGCACGCCAAAATTCTCTTTCACACGCCACACCATATCCAAATAAGGCATACCCGGTTTCACCATCACCATATCTGCCCCTTCTTGAATATCCATCGCCACTTCGTGCAAGCCTTCGTTGCCGTTAGCCGGATCGACTTGGTAAGTATATTTATTGCCACCTTTTAAATTACCGGCAGAGCCGACCGCATCACGGAACGGTCCGTAATAATTAGACGCATATTTAGCCGAATACGCCATAATTTGCGTGTTGATAAAGCCATTTTGCTCCAGAGATTCACGAATTTTACCGATTCGACCGTCCATCATATCGCTCGGTGCAACAATATCCGCCCCCGCTTCTGCGTGGGATAATGCCTGTTTTACCAACACCTCGGTAGTCACATCATTCAGTACATAGCCGGTTTCATCAATAATGCCGTCTTGCCCGTGCGTGGTAAACGGATCTAACGCCACATCGGTAATCACACCTAATTCGGGAAATTGAGCTTTTAAGGCTCGCACTGCACGCTGTGCCAATCCTTGCGGATTATAAGCCTCTTCCGCCATTAATGATTTTTTCGCATCGCCGACTACAGGAAAAAGTGCCACTGCCGGCACACCATATTTAACCAGTTCTGCGGCTTCAATTAAAAGCTGATCGATAGTTAAACGCTCTACACCCGGCATAGAAGGCACTTGTACTCGCTGATTTTCACCCTCGATGACAAAAACAGGGTAAATCAAATCATTGGCGGTAAGTTGGTTTTCTGCCACTAAGCGACGGCTGAAATCGTGCTTGCGTAAACGACGCATACGGCGTAAAGGATATTGGGATTGAATTACTTGCATTTTTAATTTCCTAATTCTTAAAATACCTATTCTTGAAATAAGAAAGGCATAGCAAACAGGTGCTATGCCTTTTCAAAATATTACTGTGCAACCTGCTCTGATGGCTCATCATCATCTTTGGGGCGATAAAACCGAGCAAATAGCACACCAACTTCAAACAATAAACACATTGGAATTGCCAATAATGTTTGCGAGAAAATATCTGGTGGAGTGAGCAACATACCAATTACAAATGCTGCCACAATAATATAAGGGCGTTTTGCCTTTAAATCTTCAGGTGTGGTTACGCCTGCCCAACATAACAAGATAATCGCAACCGGCACTTCAAAGCAGATCCCAAATGCCATAAAAATGGTTAAGACGAAATCAAGGTAACTGCTAATATCCGTTGCCATTGTAACGCCTTCCGGTGCGGTTGAAGTTAAAAAGCCAAATACCAAGGGGAACACAACGTAATAGGCAAACGCCACGCCACAATAAAACAGCAATGTGCTAGACACCAGTAACGGATAAACTAAGCGTTTTTCCTGTTTATATAACGCAGGAGCTACAAACGCCCAGATTTGGTACAAAATAAAGGGAACCGATAAAAATACCGACACCACAATAGTTAATTTAATTGGCGTAAAAAACGGAGTGGCTACATTGGTTGCAATCATTGTTGCACCGTCTGGTAAATTGTCCGTTAAAGGTGTTGCCAATAAGGTGTAAATATCATTGGCCCAGTAAACCAATCCGCAAAACACCAAGAGCACACAGATAAAACTACGCAGTAATCGGTTTCTCAGCTCAATTAAATGTGTAATCAGAGGTTGAGACTCATCAACTTGCGACATTATTTGCCTCCGATTTCTGCGCTGATTCTGATGATTGAGGCGTAGCTAAATCATCATCTGGCGGATAGTAAGATTCCAACGTTAAAAGCGATTCGTCCATTTCTGCTTGTTCAGCCAGCTCATCAGCCGAAAGTGGCTTTTCTGTCCGCGTAACATTAAGTTGCTCAGATAAACTATCCACTTCAAGCGGTTTATTTTGCGCATTTTTTTGCAATTCTTGCGCCTCTAGCACCTGGCTTTCTTGCTCGATTTTTTGCTGAATTTCTGCGACTTGCTCATCGGTTAATTTAGGAATTGTGCTACTTTCCGCAGCCGTTTTTTCCAACTCATTTTTTGCAGAATTAAGCGAATCTTGCAACTGGGTGGCTGACATTTTCAGATCTTCCACCGTTTTATTTAATTCTGGCGAAAGGGAGCTTAAATTTAGCTCTTCCGCCTTTTTAATGCTCTCTTTTAACTCTTGCAGTTTCAGCTCTTGAGCCAGTTCATTTTGTACGTTTGCGGCTAAACCTCGAATAGTACTGACCCAGCCCATTACGGTACGAATCGCAATCGGCATACGTTTAGGGCCTAGCACTACCAAGCCCACAATCATAATCAGTACTAATTCAGAAAAACCTATATCAAACACGGGTTAAACCTGCTCTTTATCTTTTACTACTGTGGTTTGTTGCTCGGTTGTAACACGCTCTTTTACTTCAACCACGTCCACTTTTTCTGCATTGGCAAATCCAGCGTCTTTTTTCTCATCTGCCATTGCTTTTTTGAAGCCTTTTACCGACTCACCTAAATCTGAGCCTAAAGTGCGTAATTTTTTCGTGCCGAAAAGTAATACAATAATTGCAACCACAATCAGAAGTTGCCAGATACTAATACCACCCATAAAAACTCCTTTCATTTAATAGGGAATAGATAACGTAAAACGTTGGTTATTATATGTTACTTTGACATATAAAAAAGCGATTTTGCAAAAAATTTATTAAAAACGACCGCTTATTTGCGTTGGCTCAAAATCAAAATGAGCGGAAACACGGTTAATAATGGCACACTTAGCCATATCGGCAAAGATTCAAATTTCCAAAATGTGCCACAGATCACAACCGCCGAAATTGACAGCATAAGAAAACGGCTATTTGCGTTTGAATTCTGTGCTTTTAAACTTTCGTTAATTTCCGCTAAACGGAAATTAATTTGCTTTTGCTCTTGTAAGGCTTTAAACAATGCCTCCGGAAACTCCGCAAAATGCTCCCGATATTGCGGTAAACGTTGCTTAATGTCTCGAACCATCGCTTTCACACCTACCTGCTCATTCAGCCAGTTTTGTAAAAACGGTTTTGCGGTTTGCCATAAATCCAACTGTGGATAAACCTGCCTGCCCAAACCTTCAATATAAAGAAGTGTTTTTTGCAACAACACCAACTGCGGCTGCACTTCCATATTAAATTCTCTTGCCACATTAAACAGGTTGAGCAAAACGTGTCCGAATGAAATTTCCGATAACGGCTTAGCAAAAATCGGCTCACATACCTCACGAAAGGCTTGCTCAAATTTATCAATATCGGTATCCGGCGGCGTCCAGCCCGATTCCACGTGCATTAAGGCAACACGGCGGTAATCTCGGTTGAAAAATGCGACAAAACTTTCGGCTAAATAGCGTTTATCATTGTGGTTCAGTGTGCCGACAATCCCGCAATCAATGCCGATATATTGCGGATTTTCCGGGTGTTCTCTGTTTACAAAAATATTACCGGCGTGCATATCGGCGTGGAAAAAGCTGTCACGGAATACTTGGGTAAAAAACACCTGCACACCTCGCTCTGCCAGCAATTTCATATCAGTACCGTTCGCTTCCAACTCTGCAATGTTAGACACCGGAATGCCGTAAATCCGCTCCATCACAATCAAATTTTTATGGCAAAAATCTTGATACATTTCAGGCACATACAGCATTTCACTGTTTTCAAAATTCGCCCGAAGCCGAATGGCATTGTGCATTTCTTTGCGTAAATCCAGCTCATCTAAAATGGTTTTTTCATACTCTCGCACCACTTCAACCGCCCGTAGCCGTTTGCCGTCATTCGATAATTTAGGGATAAAGTGAGCAATTTCATACATCAATTCTAAATCCGCCTTAATCACCGACTCAATGCCCGGGCGAATCACTTTTAAAACCACATCTTTGCCTGCAAGCGGTTGATTTTGGTTAAATTTTGCCGTGTGAACCTGAGCAATCGAGGCAGAAGCTAGAGCCGTTTCATCAAAGTTTTCAAACCAAGTTTCAAGCTTGCCGCCCAAAGCCTGCTCGATAATTTGACGAGCAATTTTGCCGTCAAACGGTTCAACATTATCTTGTAATAATGCTAGTTGGTCGGCAAGCTCGGGGGCAAACAGATCGCGTCTGGTGGCTAACATTTGCCCGAGCTTGATCCAAACCGGCCCTAACTCTTGCAACGCCAAACGCAAACGCACGCCATAGGGTTTATCTGAATGTTGATTCTTCACCCAAAACAGAGCCTTACGCCCTAATTTTATTTTGCGGGTAATCGGCAGATTCGGAACGGCTTCATCAATGCCATAGCGAAGAAAAGTGCGGATAATATGGTAAAAGCGGTTAAGATTTTTGATGTTCATTGAAATATAGATTTAAGAGTAATTAGGAGGATTTTAGCAAAATTCTGTAAAAATTTAACCGCTTGTTAGGCTACTGTGGGTATTTCTGCTCAAAATTCTCAATTTCTTTCTGCACTTCCGCAATCAGCGTTTGTTCAGAGGGGAGGTAAAGTTGGTATTGGCTGGCAAAAATTTTATTCTGATTTTCAGGTAGCGAAAATTTTACCACCGCATCATTTTTATCGGCACAAAGCAAAACACCAATAGTGGCATTTTCGTGCCGCAGTTTTTCAACTCGGTCAAAATAATTGACGTACATTTGTAGTTGCCCCAAATCTTGATGGGTGAGCTTGTGAGTTTTGATTTCAAAAATCACAAAACATTGAAGTAAACGGTTGTAACAAATCAAATCGACAAAAAAATCATCACCGTCCAGGTGCAAACGCTTTTGGCGTGCAACAAACGAGAAACCGTTACCCAGCTCTAATAAAAAGTCTTGCAAATGGGTAATAATGGCTTGCTCTAAATCCTTTTCGTAATAGGCACTTTCCCGTTTTAGTCCGAGAAATTCCAACACCATCGGGTCTTTAATGATCTGTTTCGGATCAATCGGCTGCAGCTCATTTCTGGCAACAGCAAGCACACTTTCCTTATCATTACTGAGCAATAATCGCTCGTATAGACTGCTATTAATTTGCCGTTCCAGCTGGCGTGAACTCCAATTATTCTTACAACTTTCAGCCAAATAAAATTCCCGTTTGTCAGAATCGGAGATTTGAATAAGCTGACGATATTGTGTCCAATTTAATTGCGATCGCAGTGCGTTCGCAATTGGAAATGCACGATAAAATTGGCGAAATAGCTCTAATTGCCGCCTTCCAAACCCACTTCCAAATTCAGGTTCTAACTCTTTGGCAAGGGTTTTAATCAGATACGCACCATAATCAGCACGCTCTTGCCCTTGTTGCTCCTGCTCAAAAATCCGTTTTCCGATGTGCCAATACATCAGCACACGTTGGAAATCTACTGCCCGAACAGCGTTTTCACGGGCTTGAGCAATAATTTGCTTAATATCTTGGATCATTGTTGTTTCTATTAACATAAAAGCCTCCGTTTTGGATTAAGTTTATGCTTAATCTATCCGGAGGCAATTTCTTTCACTCAACTTTTCGAGCCATATCACAATTTTATTTTGTTAAATTTAATTTTGCACAAACGCTTGCGTTTGAACATCAGCTTTGCTGATGGCTCGAAGATCGAACGTAGTGAGTAAATTTTTGCTCTAATTTAACCGCTTGTTGGGCTAACTCTTCAACTTGGTCGTAGAAATTCACTGCTTGCAGGCGATGCACCAACACCGGTCTTTCTTGGATTAAATTCTCAACCAAATGTTGATTATTTTGCTCAAATTGGGCTTTTATTTTGCCTAGCACTTTTTTGGCGAGATCGGTGCTAGTTTGAGCCACCACATCACCGACAAAAGGTGAGAGCAGCTCGGCAGGGTCTTTTTCGAGCTGTTCAAGTAATGCGGTGAAATGTTGCAACACTTGAATATCGCCCGTTAACACCAATGATTTATCATTAATCAGCTCAGTTAATTTCTGTTTATCCGCCAGTTTCGGCAAAATTTCAAATGCTAGTTGCACCGCACAATCTGCCTCCCCTTCGTAATTGCTAAGCCAATCGGTTCGGTTTTCGCGAAACAACACAAAAAAGTCGATTTTAGGCGAAGTTAGGGCAATTTTTAGTACCTTTCCGGACAATTTCTTCAAATTCGGCTCAATATGAGGCGAACGTTTGAGTAACGCATTAAAAGCGGTTTCAATCAACCCAAAGGTAAATTGTGGCAGCATTAATTGTTGTTTTAAATTATTTAACATTAGTACCTACTTACCCTCTCCCTTTGTGGGAGAGATGAATATTTGCAAAATATTGAATAAATATGACCGCTTGCCCCTCTCTCTGCTTATTTCGCTAAACGCTCATAAGCTGTCTCTCTCCCACGAGGGGAGAGAGTCATTTAAGAGAAAACTAAAATTTATAACCTCGATGTAGTGCCACAATACCGGCACTTAAGTTGTAGTAGTTCACGCTTTCAAAACCGGCTTGCTCCATCATTGCTTTTAGCTCGTCTTGTTTCGGGTGCATTCGGATAGATTCAGCTAAATAGCGGTAACTTTCGGCATCATTCACTACCACTTCGCCCACTTTCGGCAAAATGTTAAAGGAGTAGAAATTATAAAGCTGGCTGATTGGGTCGATAATCGGTTTTGAGAACTCTAACACAAGTAAGCGACCGCCCGGTTTTAACACACGGAACATTGAACGCAACGCTTTGTCTTTATCGGTGACATTGCGTAAGCCAAAACTAATCACAATGCAATCAAAAGTGTTATCGGCAAAAGGCAAGCATTCGGCATTCGCTTGAACGTAGCTCACATTACCGACCACGCCTAAATTGCGTAATTTTTCCCGCCCGACTTCCAACATTGAGCTGTTAATATCAGCTAAAATCACCTCACCACTTTCACCAACAATGCGAGAGAATTTTGCGGTAAAATCCCCCGTGCCGCCGGCAAGATCCAACACTTTTTGCCCTTTACGCACACCACTGCAATCAATAGTAAAGCGTTTCCACACTCGATGAATGCCGAAAGAAAGCAAATCGTTCATTAGGTCATATTTGCCTGCCACCGAGTGAAACACATTTGCCACCAGTTGTTGTTTTTCTTCTTTCGCTACGGTTTTAAACCCGAAATGGGTGGTTTCTGCCTGTGGGTTGAGGTTCTCTGTCGGTTCTAATGGTTGAGGGTTAGTCATAGTCAATTTCTCTTTCTCAAAATTTAGGTGTAACCATAGCAAAAAAGCGGTCGTTTTTCTTTAATTTTTTGCAAATTTTCTTAAGTAAATAACCGCTTTCTTGACTAGAAAAGCCAAATTCTGTAACATTCGCACACTATTTTTTCTTGAGGATTACACATTTTGGACAGTCATAGTCGATACTTACCCGTTTAACCTATCTTGTCTAACCTCAATGTTACCGACAAGGTCGGTAATGCTCGCCTAGTATCTTTGTTCCTTTTTGTTCCAAGCCTCCTAACTATTTGGAGCTAAAAATGATCCGTGCTTTTGGACTAGATAACGCACGTTTAATCAGCGTTGATGAAACCAACCCAACTTTACTCAATGATGCGATTTGGATTGACCTAATCGACCCGTCAGAAGCTGAACGAACCGTATTAGAAAACCGCTTAGACCAAACGCTCGCTGAAGAACGTGAATTGGAAGACATTGAGGCATCTGCCCGTTTTTTTGAAGATGAAGACGGTTTGCACCTGCATTCTTTCTTTTACTGTTTAGATGATGACGATTATGCCGATATCGCTACCGTTGCCTTCACTATCCGTGACGGGCGTTTGTTTACCTTGCGTGATCGGGATTTGCCCGCATTTCGCTTATATCGAATGCGTTCCCGCCGTGAGAAACTGATTGACAGTAATGCGTATGAGTTGTTGCTCGACTTATTTGAAACCAAGATCGAGCAGCTCGCAGACGTAATCGAAGAAGTTTATGCCGACTTAGAAAAATTAAGTCGGGTTATTCTCAACGGCCAGCAAGAAAATGAGAATTTCAACGATGCCCTTTCTCGCTTAACCGAATTTGAAGATGCAAGTTCAAAAGTGCGTTTATGTTTGATGGACACGCAACGGGCGTTAAGTTTCTTACTGCGTAAAACCCGTTTGCCGAATAATCAGCTAGAGCAAGCCCGTGACATTATGCGAGATATTGAATCTCTGCAACCCCACAATGAATCCTTGTTCCAAAAAGTGAATTTCTTAATGCAAGCGGCAATGGGTTATATCAATATTGAGCAGAACCGCATTATGAAATTCTTCTCGGTAGTGTCGGTGATGTTCCTACCGGCAACCTTAGTTGCCTCTACTTACGGAATGAACTTTGAATTTATGCCGGAACTCCATTTTCAATATGGCTACCCAATGGCGATTGGTTTAATGATTGTTGCCGCCTCCGCTCCTTATCTTTATTTTAAACGTAAAGGTTGGTTATAATTTATTTTTAAAGCCTATAGTTGAATAACTTAGGCTTTCTTATTTTAATGAATATATTCACCTCTAAAAACAAATAAAGATTAAAACTGTTTACCTATTATTTATTCACATATATACTGTGAGATATTCCTTTCATAGGAGATCTATTATGCTAAGTAAGCTACAACGCTTTACCTTAATGATAAAAAGCACCATCATTAAGCATCCACTGGAAATTTTATTCGTTACTTACGTCACGATTTTACTTATCAATAATGTGAGCGACTACGAATTAATCAAACGCTTTCAAAATCTAATTGCTCTTTTTCCTATTTGCTTTATTTTGCTTTACCTGATACGCGATACCAAAGCTTATTGGCTATTCGCTCCGATTCCGATAGCAATCGTCTTTTTCTTTGATCAAATTAATTTAACATTATTGGAAGATTCTCGTTATTGGGCTACCATAGTTTGTGCATTTCTTTGTTTGCTTAGTCAATATTGGCACAAAAACAACCATTATTTTGTAGCCGAAACCACTAATAAATTAGCCAACATTACCTTTGCTACCGTTTTATCTGGCATTATTTTTGCAACATTAAGCGCTATTACCATAGCCATTATTGCTTTATTTGATTTAAATAAACAAAACAACTTTCATATTTTTGAAAAATTTGGCATTTTTTCTAGTTTTTGGGCATTCCCTGTTTTATTTTTAACTCTTGAACAACAGACTGCCAATGATTCTAGATATCTAAACCGCATTAGTGAAATGTTACTAAACTGGATTTTGTCTCCGGCATTAATTATCTATACTGCAATTATTTATGCTTATGTAATTTTTATTGCGGCTAAGGGGCAAATGCCAGATGGGGTTGTTGCAAACGTAGCACTTCCCTATTTAGCTTTCGGCCTCGCTATACAAGCGGTGCAATTATTACTAAAAAATGCAAAATGGCAGTGGTTTTATTCTCACTTTACCTATTTAGCACTTTTGCCGTTAACATTAATTTGGTATGCCATCTATATTCGTTTCAGCCATTATGGCTTAACTGAAGCCCGTATTTATTTAGTGATTGGCACAATAACCTTATCTATTTGCTATACCTTATTACTATTTAAACAGTTGGCGCAATATCGTCTCTTTTCTGCAGTGTCGATAGCAATTATTTTAATTTCAGTGTTTATTTTAGATCCGAAAATAGTTGCGCTTAAAGATCAAACCAAGCGGTTGGACAACTATTTGCTAAAACACAAATTATTAGATGTAAATAACAAAATCAGCACAAAAGCTGTACTTAAATACCAAGAATCATTAAATGAAAACCGAGATGAAGCCGAATATTTTTATTCAATGCTCCACTATGTTGCCAGAGGAATGCCTGCTGCACAATTTAAAGAGAAATATGGCGTAAATTCAAGCTACGATTTAATGAATGAAATAAGAGAAAGAAATACTGACCCACGTTATTTTGAAGCTACTAATTCTGAGCTGGTTCGCTTAACTAAAGCAGATATGGCAAATGCTCGTGAATATATTACATTTAGTAGCCAATTATATCGGCCTAATTCATTTTCCCATCAAAAAATAGAAAATAAGCTATGCCAAAAACTCCTTTCTCAAGGTTACTATTTTGAGGGAAATATATTAAATATTGAGTATCAATACTCAGAAACGGCTCAAGACTGCTCTTCAATAACACAAGATCCTACTGAATTTGTTATCTACTTTAAAGGACTTGGGACTACTATTGAATTTAACATTAACGATATTTTGAAAAAAATCTTTGCTAAACATCATTTATCTATTACCCAGCAACACAAAAATGAGGTTTTAGAAAAGATTAAAGGCGATTTACTCAAAATGGATTTAGGAAATTCAGTACTTGGGCTTAAGCATATTGAGTTAAGATTTGAAGACAATATCGGCTATATAGTAGAAAGTATTAGTACACAATATATTATGCTGAAATAAAAGGAGATGCTCGTTCAATTAAATTTGAACGAGCATTTTTCGTTAAAAACTCAATTTAAGCAGCCACTCAAAATTGGTTTCATTTAACCGATACGGCTCTTTCAAGCTCGGGCCGCAGGAATTTGAACCGATACCGCTCATTTTGTAATCCACACACAATATCGTTGAGCCACTTTCTTGTAACTCATAGCTATGGGTTTTAGTGGTCAACTCTTCCTGAGTATAAGACGAAAGGTTAAAGCTAAACGGCTGTTCCGCCACAATAGCGAGATCTTGTGCTTTCACATAATGCGTGCCGAAATGGCTGCCGTTCTCCTGCGGTTTGAGGTAATCCGTGTGGTTTTCTCTCGCATTGAGGCGATAAATGCCGAGCTTTGCCAAATGGTGTTTATCAATATAACTTTCCCGCTCGCCATAGCCAAAATATTCTACTTGGTTATTGGCTTTATTGAGGAAGAAACGCAAACCAAAGCGAGGCAAAAACGGTAAATGTGGCGGGCGTTGGGCTTTGACTTTTATCGTGATTTCGCCTGTGGGCGAGATATGATAAACCACTTCCAGCGTTAAAATGCGGCTTTGAGCGGTAGCTACAATGCCACATTCCGCCACAATGGTAACGCCGTTTTCATCCTGGGTAAGCTCAGAACGATAAGCCCGTGTGTAGCATTTATCGTAACCTGCTTTTTGCCAAAACTCTCGAATTAAGCGGTCGTTATCGGTTGGGGCTCGCCAAATGTTGAAATCAAGCGGTTGTTCAATAATCGGCACGCCGTTTTTCTCAATTCGGCTGAAAATCCCCTTGAGTTTATCGAACGTGTAGCGATATTCGCCATTTTGGATCTGCCATTCATTTGCAAAATTTTGCACAAAAATGACCGCTTGTGGGTTTGCTTTTAACTCAGGTTTTACCATTTTGTTGTTTAATATGAGTTGATCGAACCCTAGATGATGACCTTTTGCCAATAAAGCCTTGCTGTCATTCAAGCGATAATCAAGGGTTAAAAGCTGTAGCTTGTCGTTTGGAGTCGGCAACGCTAAGGCTAAACAAGCGGTCTGATTTGGCTCACAATTTACCGATAGCTGCCCCTGATCAATGGTTGTCCCATTTTCAGTAAAGGTGTAATGAACGGTAAGATAATCGGCAAGGTTGGTAAAATCTAATTGATTTTTCAGCCAAATTTTGCCTGCTTTTAATTCCGCTCGCACAGGTCGATTGACATTTTTAACTTCAAGCAAATTGCTGTGCGGAATGCGGTGTTGGGAAACCAAACCGTCCATACAGAAATTGCCGTCGTGCAAGGTTTCGCCGAAGTCGCCACCGTAGCCGTATTTGTCTGAATTTGGCAGAAGTGGGGCGTGGTCGCACCATTCCCACACAAAGCCACCGCACGCACTGCTGTAGCGTTGAAAGGTTTGCCAATAATCTTCCATATCACCACTCGAATTGCCCATTGCGTGAGAATATTCACACAAGATAAAAGGTTTGTGGTTGGCCGGGTCGGCAAAATATTCCTCTAACCGCTCGGTGCTTGGGTACATCTCGCTGTATAAATCGAGGTTTGAAAGATCGTTTTGATGTGCCGAATGTTGGTAAATTGAGCCTTCGTAGTGGGTTAAACGACTCGGATCCCGCTGTTTTACCCAACAGGCTGCGGCTTCAAAATTTTCACCAAAGCCGGACTCGTTACCAAGCGACCAAATAATAACTGAAGTGCGGTTTTTGTCCCGTTCTACATTGGCTATGTTGCGATCTAAAATCGCCTGTTTGAACAGCGGATCTCTTGCAAAATAACAGAAATTATCGACCGCTTGTTGGCGAATTTCTTCCTGTTTGTTTGGGTTTGACACATTGAGGAAAATACTGTTTTCCGGACTTTCAATATACACCGAACTGGAGCCGTGCGATTCAACATCACTTTCGGCAATCAGATAAAAACCGAGTTGATCGCACAATTCACTAAACCACGGAGCGTTAGGGTAATGGGCGGTGCGAATGGCGTTGATGTTATGGGCTTTCATTAAGCGTAAATCCACCAATGCTTGCTCACGGCTAATGCTGTAGCCGGTTTTCGGGTCGGAATCGTGGCGGTTTACCCCTTTAAATTTAATCGGGGCGTTGTTGAATAGCAGCACGCCATTTTCCACACGGATCTGACGAAAGCCGATTTTTTGCTCAATGATTTCGTTTTGGTAGCTCAAGCGTAGGGTGTAGAGTGTCGGATCTTCCGCATTCCACAAACACAAATTGCAAATTTCTTGGCAAAAATCACCGCTTGTTTGCTCGCAGACTAAGCGGTTTTCAGGGTCGAAAAGTTGAAAATGCACAGCTTCAGTGTGGACGGAAAATTGTGTTTCCACCTTGAGTTTTGCCTTTGAAAGATCGGTGTTTAACTCGTAGCGGATAAAGAAATCTTGCAGGTAGTTTTGCTCACGCTCCAAAATATAGACATCACGAAAAATGCCCGACATTCGGAATTTGTCTTGATCTTCCAAATAACTGCCGTCACACCATTTTAGCACCACCACGATGAGGCTGTTTTTGCCCTGTCTAAGCTGTTGAGTGATGTCAAATTCATTGGTGCTGTGGCTGATTTGCCCGTAGCCGACAAATTCGCCGTTTACATAAACAAACAGGCACGAATCTACGCCCTCAAAATTCAGCAAATAGCGTTTGTTAGGCTTGGAGTTAAACATGATTTCACGCTGATATACCCCGCAAGGGTTTTGGTGTGGTACATAAGGCGGATCAAACGGAATCGGGTAGTTGATGTTAGTGTATTGATGGGCATCAAAGCCTTGGGTTTGCCAGTTAGACGGCACGGGGATTTTGTGAGCAAATGTGGTGTTGAGGAAATCCTCCGGCAGATTGTGCGGGCTTGGATAGAAATTAAAATTCCAATCGCCATTTAGCAAAGTAAATAACTCAGATTGTTCCCGTTCCAACTGATTCGGCGTTTGTCCTTTAGCAAACGGAATAAAATAAGCGTGGTGTGGAGTGGTATTAAGGTGCAACACGCTCGGGTCTTGGTAGTAATTCAGTAACGACATAAAAGCCCTATGATCAAAAAGATATAAATACGAATACTTTAATTCTCTTATAAAATAGGGCAATTAACTATGTGAAAAATTGTGAGGCGGATCACAAAATAATTTCCTCACCTTTTTCCTCCGATTCCGTTATAATCACAAGAATTTTTTATGTCATTTTTCAAGGAATTTACCAATGTTATATCCAAGCGAAGAATTTTTATATGCACCGGTTGAGTGGGTTGATCACAGCGAAGGTTACAGCGATATTCGTTACCACAAATCAAAAGACGGAATCGCCAAAATCACCATTAACCGCCCGGAAGTACGTAACGCTTTCCGTCCGCAAACGGTAAAAGAGATGATTGAAGCCTTTGCTGATGCCCGTTTTGATGAAAAAATCGGCGTTATCGTATTAACCGGTGAAGGCAAATATGCGTTCTGTGCCGGCGGCGACCAAAAAGTGCGTGGAGATTACGGTGGTTATAAAGATGAAAGCGGTGTGCATCACTTAAACGTATTGGATTTCCAACGTGATATTCGTACCTGCCCGAAGCCGGTTGTAGCAATGGTTGCCGGTTATGCGATTGGTGGTGGGCACGTTCTGCATATGTTATGTGATTTAACCATTGCGGCAGATAACGCCAAATTCGGTCAAACCGGCCCGAAAGTGGGGTCATTTGACGGCGGTTGGGGTGCAAGCTATATGGCACGTTTAGTCGGTCAGAAAAAAGCGCGTGAAATTTGGTTCTTATGCCGTCAATATAATGCACAAGAAGCGTTAGATATGGGCTTAATCAATACCGTTGTGCCTTATGCTGATTTAGAAAAAGAGACTGTGCGTTGGTGTCGCGAAATGCTACAAAACAGCCCGATTGCCTTACGTTGCTTAAAAGCAGCATTGAATGCAGATTGTGACGGTCAGGCTGGCCTGCAAGAGCTTGCTGGTAATGCAACAATGTTGTTCTATATGACAGAAGAAGGGCAAGAAGGACGCAATGCGTTCAACGAGAAACGTGAGCCAGACTTCAGCAAATTCCGCCGCAATCCATAATTGACGGCAAATACAAGCGGTTCGATTTTGCAAAAAATTTGCAAAAATCGACCGCTTACCTTTTCTAATTTAAGTTAATTTTATGTCAGATGTTGAGTTAAACGAGCAGAGCGAGCAAGAGCCTGAGCAAAAACCGAAAAAGCGAAACTATTTCCTTTCAACCTTATTCAAAATCGGGGTGATAGGAGCTTGCAGTATGGCTTTTTACGGCATTTATTTAGATGGTAAAATCCGCAGCAAAATGGATGGGCAGATATGGGAATTACCGGCTGAGGTGTATGCTCGTATTGAAAGCATTAAAATTGAAGATAACTTGACACTCGAGCAAACCAAGCAGGCTTTGCTGGATAACGGCTATCGCCAAGTTTCTCAAGTTGCGACACCAGGTGATTTCAAAATTGAAGAAAATCAGCTGGTGTTGCTACGCCGAGCTTTCCCGTTTCCAGAAACACCGGAATCGCAACGAGTGCTTCGTTTAACTTTCAAACAAGATAAATTAACTTATATTGAAGATTTGGTGCAGGGTAAGTTGATCGAGGAGTTCCGCTTGGATCCGAAATTACTGGCGTTACTGCATTCCGATAGCGATGAAGAACGTCAAGCATTACGCTTACAACAATACCCTCGCTTGTTAATTGAATCGCTAATTTTAACCGAAGATCGCCGCTTTTATCAGCACGATGGGATTAGCCCAATCGGTATTGCCCGTGCATTAATCACTAACTACCAAGCCGGCAGAACGGTGCAAGGTGGGAGTACCTTAACGCAACAGTTAGTAAAAAACTTGTTCTTAAGCAATGAAAGATCGTTGGTGCGTAAGGTAAATGAAGCGTTAATGTCGGTGATTTTGGACTTTCGCTATGATAAAAACCGCATTTTAGAAACCTATCTCAACGAAATTTATTTAGGGCAGAACGGTAGCTACCAAATTCACGGTTTTGCATTGGCAAGCCAATTCTATTTTGGCCGTCCGATTCAAGAGATTAGCTTAGACCAAATTGCGTTATTGGTGGGAATGGTAAAAGGTCCGTCACTGTATAACCCGTGGCGAAATCCGCAAGGAGCGGTAGAGCGGCGTAATGTGGTGTTAAGATTGTTGTTGGATCATCAAGTGATCAACCAAGAACTTTACGACCTGTTAAGCTCCCGCCCGCTTAATATTCGTGAAAAAGGCACGATTTACCGTGAGCAACCTGCCTTTATGCAGGCATTAACCATTGATTTGAAAAATGAGTTAGGCGAAATTAAGTCAGCTCAACTTTCCGGTACTAAAATTTTTACGACCCTTGACCGTAAACAGCAACGTTCAGCCGAACAAGCAGTGATTACCGGTTTGGAAGATCTGGAAAGTAAAAATAAAAAAGTCAGCGATTTGCAATCGGCGATTGTCGTGGCGGAATACCGCACAGGTAAAGTGAGGGCAATAGTAGGAGACCGCTTAACCCAATTTGCCGGCTTTAACCGTGCGATTCAGTCAAAACGCCAAATCGGTTCTTTAGTCAAACCATCGGTTTATGCGATTGCCTTGGCACAGCCTGAATTATTCCGTTTAAATACACCGATCCAAAATAAACAAATTTCAATTAAGGTTGGTTCAACCTACTGGACACCCCGTAACTATGATCGCAGTTTTAGTGGCTCGGTGATGTTAATGGACGCCTTAGTCCGCTCTCTGAATATTCCAACGGTGAATATTGGTATGAAAGTTGGCTTAAAAAAAGTCATTGCCAAACAAAAAGAGATGGGCTGGGATAATGCAGAAATTCCACCTTACCCATCAACCTTGCTGGGTTCATATTCGATTTCGCCTTACGATGTAACACGTTCTTACCAAGTCATTGCTAATGAAGGGCTAAAAACACCATTAACCACCATTGAGGCAATTATTTCTCACAATGGTGAAATGTTCTACCAGCGAGACAATGCCAAAGTAAGTGAGCAAGTGCTTCCGGCAGAAGCTGCGGTGCAAACAATGTATGCGATGCAGCAGGTTGTGGAACGAGGCACGGCTCGTAGCTTACAAAACGATTTTGCCAAACTGAAATTAGCCGGCAAAACCGGTACGACCAATAATGCTCGAGACACTTGGTTTGTGGGAATTGATGGCGAACACGTCACGACCGTCTGGCTGGGTAAAGATAACAATGGGGATACCAACCTCACCGGTTCAAGTGGTGCATTGTATGTGTATAAGCAATATCTTGAGAGAGCCTTGCCTCAGGCGTATAGATTACCGAAACTTAATACGATGCAATGGGTGGGGATTAATAGTTATGGTAGCTGGAATTGCGATAGTGGCAGACAAATTCCAGTTTGGCGAGATAAAGGGCAACGTTATTGTACCAGTGCTGGTAATGTAGTGGCTACAGAAAAACCAAGTGTTTGGGATGCACTTTCGCTGAAAAAAGAAAATATCGAGGCTAAAGCAGAAGAAGCTGAAGGGAAGCAACCAATCCCTACTGAAGAAGTTGCACCAATTGAATAAAAATAAATTTGATAGCCATTATCATTCAAGATGTATAAGTTGATAGGTTCCACCTATAAAAAGTATATATTATAACCATTTGCTAGTTTTCATTTTGGATTGTAATATAGTAATAAATTAAATAAGCAGTATCTAATTTAATTTTTCAAGATTAACAATTAAGAGGAGCATATTATGGCAATGTCAAATATCGGTTTAGATAAAGAAGTCGCAAAAAAATTAGCAGATGAGTTAAATGGTTTATTAGCTACTTACCAAGTGTTTTACACTAATGTACGTGGCTACCATTGGAACGTACGTGGTGTGAACTTCTTTGAATTACATGCAAAATTTGAAGAAATCTACGATGATTTAGTGACAAAAGTAGATGAAATTGCAGAACGTATTTTAACCTTAGGTCACACACCTCAAAATGCGTTCAGCCAATATTTAACCAAGTCACAAATTCAAGAACATATTGGTGTTTCAGCTGCACAAGAATGTTTACGTGGTACTTTAAATGGTTTCAAAACATTACTAGGACAACAACGTGAAATTCTTGCTCTAGCAAATGATGCAAACGATGAAGGTACTGCCTCTCAAATGAGTGATTACATCAAAGAGCAAGAAAAATTAGTATGGATGTTCACTGCAGCTTGTGCTGAATGTTCAGACTACGCACAAGGCTGTTCTTGTAACTAAGTTGCAATAATATAATTAACCCCTGATAATTAAAAATTCTCAGGGGTTAATTTTTTAGATGGATATGTCGCAAGGATTTCAATTTAAGCAGTTTTTTATTCAGCACGACAAATGTGCTATGAAGGTAAATACAGATGGTATTTTATTGGGAGCGATTGCTCACATAAAAGATTGTCAGAATATTTTAGATCTGGGTACAGGTTCTGGTTTAGTAGCACTTATGCTTGCTCAGAGAACAGATGATTGTTGTCACATTACTGCGTTGGAACTTGAACCAAATGCCTACCAACAAGCGGTCGAAAATGCCCAAAATTCTGCATGGGCAAATCGGATTTCCGTTTTGCAAGGTGATGTGATGCAGCAGGCATTTGAACAGAAATTTGACTTGATTGTTAGTAACCCTCCTTATTTTGCAGATTCACTTGCAGCTCGAACCTCAGAAAGAGATTTAGCTCGCTCAATTAGCCATTACAGCCACTTGAATTGGCTGGCAAAAGCAAAATCATGGTTAGCAGAGAACGGTAAAATTACTCTGATTTTACCAATAGCAGCTGCAGAAAAATTAGTTGATCAAAGTGAACAAATTGGATTGTATTGTGTTGAACAATGGTTAATTTTTACTAAGGCCGGCAAATTGGCTAAACGCAGTGTAGTGAATTTTAGTTTAAACAAGCAAACATGTGAACATAAAGAGCTGATCATCTACGATCTAGATAATTGTTACACTACTGAATTTAAAAGACTTACCCAAGATTTTTATTTGAATTTTTAATTTACTCCCCAGATTAGGGGGTTGCCATAAATTTCCTTCAGCTTCTATGAGCTAGCCCTTAAACTAAAAAGCGGATTACCACCCAAGATAATCCGCTTTTTAGACTTAGCTATTATGCCAAGCTTGCTACCATCACCGCCTTAATAGTGTGCATTCGGTTTTCGGCTTGCTCGAATGCCACATTTGCGGGCGATTCAAACACCTCTTCCGTTACTTCAATGCCGTTTGCCAGTGCAGGATATTTTTCGGCGATCTCTTTGCCGACTTTAGTTTCACTGTTGTGGAACGCCGGTAAGCAGTGCATAAATTTCACTTTCGGGTTGTCGGTTGCTTGCATTAATTCAGGCGTTACTCGGTAAGGCATTAATAAATCAATACGTTCAGCCCAACTCTCTAACGGCTCACCCATTGAGACCCAAACATCCGTATGCACAAAATCTACACCTTTGATTGCAGCCTCAATATCTTCGGTTACCGTCATTCTTGCCCCCGATTCCGCTGCAAATTTTTCACACATTTTCACGAATGATTCTTCCGGTAATAAGGCTTTCGGGGCGCAAATCCGCACGTCCATACCCAATTTCGCACCAATCAATAGTAGCGAATTGCCCATATTATTGCGAGCATCGCCGATATAGACATAACTGATTTGGCTAAGCGGTTTTTCGCAGTTTTCGATCATAGTTAGCACGTCCGCCAACATTTGAGTTGGGTGGAATTCATCGGTTAAACCATTAAACACCGGCACGCCTGCATAATCGGCAAGTTCTTGTACCACCGATTGTTTAAAGCCACGATACTGAATAGCATCATACATTCTTCCTAGCACTCGGGCGGTGTCTTTCATTGATTCTTTATGCCCGATTTGCGAGGAGGTTGGGTCAATATAGGTAACGTGAGCCCCTTGATCGTAAGCTGCCACTTCAAAGGCACAGCGTGTCCGGGTCGAGGTTTTCTCAAAAATTAAAGCGATATTTTTACCTTTTAATTTTTGCTGTTCTGTACCTGCATATTTCGCACGCTTTAAATCACGAGCCAAGTCTAATAAAAAGCGGATTTCACGCTCGGTGTGATTTACTAAACTTAATAAATGTCTGTTTTTTAAGTTAAATGCCATTTTGTTTCTCCCTGTAAACATTAAAATTTATTTTATGCAAAATAATTGCATAAAAATTCACTTTTGGCAAACAGAATTTGCTTATTTTTAACTAAGGTAAATAAAACCACCCCTAAATATAACGAATTGAAATTTTAGCATCTTGAAACGTAATCTCAAAACGAGTAAATTTGCTCATACTCCCCTTTATAGTTATTTATTTTTGATTTATTTCAAAGTAATAAAAAATAGCTAGGAGTAAACTCACACCTAGTAAATATCTTTTAATTTTTAATGAGGTTCTTATGCTTTATGCAGAATTTTTGCTTTTATTAGCCTTTTTATATGCAGGTAGCCGCTTTGGTGGTATCGGTTTAGGGGTGGTTTCCGGCATCGGCTTATTTGTTGAAGTGTTCTTCTTGGGAATGCCGCTTTCCGCTCCACCAATTAGTGTGATGTTAGTAATTTTAGCTGTGGTAACTTGTGCTTCTATTTTGGAAGCGGCAGGCGGTTTAAAATTTATGTTACAAGTTGCCGAACGTATTTTGCGTAGCAACCCAAAGCGTATTACATTTCTTGGACCACTTGTAACTTATCTGATGACCTTAATGCTCGGTACAGGGCATTCAGTTTACTCCATTATGCCGATTATCGGTGATATTGCCTTAAAGAATAAAATTCGCCCAGAGCGTCCGATGGCTGCAGCCTCTGTTGCCTCACAACTAGGAATCACCGGTAGCCCGCTTTCTGCCGCAGTTGCCTATTACTTAACCGAAATCGTTAAATTACCGGGATTTGAAGGGGTGACTTTATTAAATGTAGTAGGGGTAACTATTACTGCAACCTTCTGTGGCGTGATTGCGATGTCATTATATAGCTTACGCCGTGGTAAAGAGTTGGAAGACGATCCTGAGTATCAACGTCGTATGCAAGACCCTGAGCTACGTAAACAAATCGAGCAAACGAGTGCAACATCTTTAGACGAAAAACTGCCATCAAGTGCGAAAAACTCGGTTTATCTATTCTTAGCTGCTATTGCAACCATTGTGATTATTGCAATGATTCCATCCATTAAGCCAACTGTCGCAGCTACAGGCAAAGTTGCCGGTATGGATCAAATCATTCAAATCGTGATGTTAACTTTCGGTGGTTTAATCTTAATTTTAACCAAAACCGACCCGAAAAAAGTACCAAACGGTATTGTATTCAAATCCGGTATGGTAGCAACCATTGCAATTTTCGGGATTGCTTGGATGAGCGATACTTACTTTACCCACGCGATGCCGGCGTTCAAAGAAGGGGTAACAGAAATGGTTCGAGCCCAACCTTGGACATTCGCCTTCGCCTTGTTTGCGGTATCTGTAGTAGTAAACAGTCAAGCCGTAACCGCAAAAATGTTATTACCGGTAGGCATTGCAATGGGCTTGCCTGCTCCATTATTAGTTGGTTTAATGCCGGCAACTTATGCTTACTTCTTTATTCCGAATTATCCGTCTGATATCGCAACCGTTAACTTTGACGTAACCGGTACCACTAAAATCGGTAAATATTACTTCAACCACAGCTTTATGGCTCCGGGTTTAGTTGGCGTAATTACTGCCTGTATTGTCGGTATCGCCGTTGCAAATGTGCTAATTTAATTTTAACAAAAAAACAAGCGGTCAGATTAAGTAAATTTTTTACCAAATCTGACCGCTTGATTATTTACTGCAAAACCAATTAGGCTTTGTTAAAGAGTTTTGCATCTAACGAGTATTTTCCGCCACCGATAAAAATATAGGTTAAGAATAATACCGAATACACGCCTGCTAATTCACCGCCGTTTAATAAAGGTAATAGCACATTGCCTTGAGCTCCGTGAACAATGAAGAACGCGTATGCCATCATACCTGAAAGGATAAACGCTGTTTGGCGGGTAAATAGACCTAAAATAAAGAAAATTCCGCCCACAATTTCCAAAATACCGCCTACACCATAAATGGAGGCAAGAGGTACGCTGCCGTTTCCGTTGGTCATCGACATTGGAAATTCAAAAAATTTCGCTGTGCCGTGTAATAAAAACATATAACCGGCAACAACACGGGTGATTAAAAACGCTAAAGGTTGTAAATTCGTTAAAGTAGAGTTCATTTGCTTTCCTTAAAATAAATTGTGATATAAAGGTCAATTGATTGAGGCAGGCATTCTATTTTAAAAACCTATACTTCACAATCCAGCCGTAATGAAATAGATTATTTACCATTAATAAACAATTAAGCCCTCGCCAACACCCAAACTTGAATTTCCACTACCCCTGCTTTTAATAACTCTGCACAAATTGCATTTAAAGTTGAGCCGGTGGTAAGCACATCATCAACAATCGCCACTCGTTTATAGGCTTTTAACGGTTGATAGCAAAACGCCCCACGTAGATTTTTCCGCCGTTCAGCAGCGGTCAATTCTCTTTGTGAGACGGTTGCTCTTATACGTTGCAAACTCTGTGTATCCAGCGGAATCTGTAACCACTTTGCCAGCCAATTACACAATAATTCACTTTGATTAAACCCTCTTTTCCAATGCCGTTGCCAAAAAAGTGGCACAGGCATAATTACTTCAGGCAAGCTCAGAACTTGTTCCCGTTGAGCTTGCTTAATTGCCAGTAGTAATTGTCGGGCGAGGGCTTGATCCCACCAATACTGTTGCTGAAATTTGAATTGATGTACCCAATGCGAAAGCGGCGGTCGGTATTCATTTACTCTCACTAACTTATGCCATTTCGGTTCATTTTTTAAACAATATCCACAACTATTTCGATACTCCACCGCACTCATTCCGCAATGACGGCAATAAGGCGTAGGCTTTAGCAGTTTTTGGCAATGGCTGCAAACACCTTGCACACCAATAGCAAGTGGATTATCACAACGAAAGCAACGAAACCCAAAGAGATTCACATTTCCTCCTTTTATTTGCAGATTATCAAATTTAGCCTTATTTTTTCCGGCTATTTTTGTGACATCGCTCGAAAAAAGAGTAAAATCTCCTCATTCACACATAAAAGGAAACCGAGATGAAATCCCTCCAAAAACCGATCAAAATTGTCTTTTTCGATATTGATGACACCCTCTATGTAAAACATAAAGCCTATATTCCAAAATCAATTACCGAGCAGGTATTACCTCGTTTAAAAGCCAAAGGTATTATTCCGGCAATTGCCACCGGCAGAAATCACGGCTGCTTTCCTGAAGCCCTAAAACCTTATTTAAACCCGGAAACCGGTTTTGAGCTGTTTGTTACCATTAACGGGCAATATAATTTCTATAAAGATCAAATGATTAGTGATTATTCGTTAAGCCGTGAGCAAATTGAACGCATCATTGAAAAAGCCAATGCCTTGGGTATTCCGTATGCGTTTATTACGCCAATGACCGTTGCGGTTTCCGCCACAAATCCGATTGTGCACGAAGCAGTTTTACCGATCACACCGAATTATTTGATCGATCCACACTACTACGAAAAAGAGAAAATTGTGCAAATGTTGCTGTTCTACACCGAAGAGCAGAAACAAGCGGTCGAAAACAGCGGAATTTTTGCAAATGATTTAAAAGAGGCTCGCTGGCATTCGCATGCAGTAGATATTCTTAGAAAAGAGAACTCGAAAGCACGCGGTATTCAAGATGTATTGGCGACATTGAATATTGAGATTGAAAATGCGATGGCATTTGGCGATGGCATTAACGACTTGGAAATGCTCCCGACCGTAGGGGTTGGTGTGGCAATGGGTAATGGCGTGCCAGAATTAAAAGCGGTGGCAGATTTCATCACCAAGCCGATTGAGGAAGACGGTATTCTATACGCCCTTGAAACGCTTGAGGTGATTTAAAAAGCAAGCGGTTGTAAATTTTTCTCCATTTACAACCGCTTGTAATTTTTATTTACGCCTAAATAACTTATCGCCTGCAATCGCTAAAATCGCCCCACTGACGACCACCAGCGCCCCAAGATAACTGATCCAATTCATATCCGGCTTGGCAAAAATATGCGGATAAAAATAGTGGCTAAGGTTGGAAAAGATCATCGTAAAAATCGGCAACATCGTGGTTACAATGCTAACCTTTGAAGTATCCCAATGATTCAACGCCTCACCGTATGAACCGTAGCCAATTAAGGTGTTCAAACAGCAATAAATAAAGCAACCCCACAGAAAACCGTCCTCAAGATTGCCTAACTGTGCCGGTGAGGCAAACGGTAACATCAGCAGAGAACAGCCGATGTAAATAATAAACAGCACTTGCTGAGAGTTAAATTTCGCTAATAATAATTTTTGAGCCACGCCGTATAGCACCCAAATCAAGCTGGCTCCGGCACTCAATAAAACTCCGAGAGCGTAGGTGTTGAGCTGCAAAATTTCAGCAAATTTATCGTTAAAAAATGCGACAAGCCCGACTATCAATAATATAAAGCCGATCTTTTGAAACAAGCCGAACTTTTCTTTAAACAACAATACGCCTAATAGAATCATCGAAAATGGAGCTAACTGCCACAATACTTGGTTGGTGGTAGGCGAAACATAGTGCAGAGCCTCTGCAAACAAAAAGAAATTTGCCGACAAACCGCATACTCCTAACAAAATTAGACCAAATTCTTTTTTACTACAAGCGGTCAATTTGGGTAAACGTTTTGCAAATCCTAGAATCAACAATAGCCCTACTGATGCCACAACGAACCTAGCCCAAACTAAAGTTTGTGCATCTATCACTTTCAATACTTGCTGGGCGGCAATCGGTAACGTTCCCCACGTCATTGCTGCGGTTAATGCAAGTGAAAAACCAAGTAAAGGGCGTTGTTTCATTGCTGAAATTCCTTTTTCTATTCTATGTTTTCTATATTTGGAAATCTTAAAATACAAAAAACCTCGCCATTGGCGAGGTCTCTTATTGATTTTGAAATGATTAGTCAGCGATGATGCTTACATATTTACGGCTTTTCTCGCCTTTCACTTCAAATTTAACTTTACCGTCAGCAGTTGCAAATAAAGTGTGGTCTTTACCCATACCTACATTGCTACCCGCGTGGAATTTAGTACCACGTTGACGAACGATAATGCTACCTGCTAATACAGATTCACCACCGAAACGTTTAACACCAAGGCGTTTAGCTTCAGAATCACGACCGTTACGAGTTGAACCACCAGCTTTTTTAGTTGCCATCTTCTAGATCTCCTCTGAAATTATGCTTGAATCCCAGTGATTTTCACTTCTGTGAACCACTGACGATGACCTTGTTGTTTACGGCTGTGTTTACGACGACGGAACTTAACGATTTTAACTTTCTCGCCACGACCTTGTGCTACAACTTCAGCCACTACTTTTGCACCTGCTACAACCGGTGCACCGATTTTAACATCTTCACCATTAACGACCATTAACACTGAGTCAAATTCAACTTTCTCACCAGTTGCAAGTTCAAGTTTTTCTAAACGAACTACTTGGCCTTCGCTTACTCGGTGTTGTTTGCCGCCACTTTGGAAAACTGCGTACATATTTACTCCGCTATGTGCCAACTGCTTTTGCTTTTAGGCACTAAATTAATTCATAAAAATAGGGTTGCAATTCTACGGAAAAAGATTCGAAAGAGCAAGAGCGATTTTGAGAATTTTTTGAAATTTGCAAAAAATGGTAAAAATACTACCGCTTGTTTCAACTGCGACTAAAAAACAATAGACTGCTCCGATTTTACAACAAAATCATAATTCTTTTTTGAACACGGACTAAATTAAGGTAGAATCTACCCAATTTTTGTCTTACTTTTATGGATTCGATGGCTGTGCAACTTTCATTAGAACAAATTCAAGCCCTTGCAAATGAAGATATGCAAGCGGTAAATGCAGAAATTTTGGCTCAACTTAATTCGGAAGTTTTACTGATTAATCAGCTCGGGCATTATATTATTGCCGGCGGCGGGAAACGTATTCGCCCGTTAATTGCGGTGCTTGCGGCTCGTGCGTTGGGTTATGGTGGTAAAAAACACATCACGGCGGCTGCTTTTATTGAATTTGTACATACTGCTACACTTTTGCATGATGATGTAGTCGATGAATCCGATATGCGTCGTGGCAGACCGACTGCAAACGCCCATTTTGGCAATGCAGCCAGTGTATTGGTAGGAGATTTTATCTACACCCGCTCGTTCCAGATGATGACGGATTTAGACTCTCTGAGGGTGTTAAAAGTGATGTCTGCCGCCACCAATGCGTTGGCAGAAGGGGAAGTTCAGCAATTAATGAACGTGAACGACCCCAACACCACTGAAGCGAACTATATGCGGGTCATTTACAATAAAACTGCCCGTTTGTTTGAAGCGGCAACCCAATGCGTGGCGATTGCTGCCGATGCTTCTGAAGAAATTGAAATCGCATTAAAAAATTACGGTTGCTACTTAGGCACGGCATTCCAGCTGATTGACGATATTTTAGACTACTCCGCTCAAAGCGAAAGTTTAGGCAAAAACGTAGGTGATGACTTTGTGGAAGGTAAGCCAACCTTGCCATTGCTCCACGCAATGCACGCTGCCGACAAAGCAGGCAAAACTACTCAAGCAGAGCTGATTCGCAATGCCATCGAAAACGGCGGCGAATTGGAACAAATTCCACAAGTATTGGCAATTATGCAAGAACATCAATCTCTGGATTATGCCATGCAAAAAGCCCGTGAAGAAGCCCAAAAAGCGGTGGATTCATTAGGGGTTTTACCGGAAAGCGAGTACAAACAAGCCTTGGTTTCATTGGCGTATTTATCGGTGGATCGCTCTTATTAATTTGCAAAAAATCATATAAATTTAACCACTTGTAGGGGCAAATGATATTTGCCCCATAACCTATAATTCTTTTGGGCAAATGTTATTTGCCCCAACATAACAATGACTGAACAAAACCAACAACCCCAAGAACATATTGAAAGCGTACGAGCGAGACGCCGTGCTCAAAATCAGAAAAAAGACCCGAATGCCCCGTTTGTGCGTGAGAAATTAACGCTGCCAAACGGGCATAACAAATTACTGCTGCACTCTTGCTGTGCCCCTTGCTCGGGTGAGGTAATGGAGGCTATTCACGCCTCCGGCATTGAGTTTACGATCTATTTTTATAACCCGAACATTCACCCGCTGAAAGAGTATTTGATCCGCAAGGAAGAGAATATTCGCTTTGCCGAAAAGTGGGGTATTCCGTTTATCGATTTAGACGATGACTACGAAAACGACCGCAAAGAGTGGTTCAAAAAAGCCAAAGGAATGGAATGGGAGCCGGAACGAGGCATTCGTTGCACAATGTGCTTTGATATGCGGTTTGAAAAAGCAGCGGAATACGCTCACAACAACGGTTTCCCTGTATTTACCAGTTGCTTAGGCATTTCCCGATGGAAAGATATGAACCAAATCAACGACTGTGGTCACCGTGCAGCAGCCAAATTTGATGACGTGGTTTACTGGGACTACAACTGGCGTAAAGGTGGCGGCTCACAACGAATGATCGAAATCAGCAAACGTGAACGTTTCTACCAGCAAGAATACTGCGGTTGCGTCTATTCGTTAAGAGATAGCAACAAATGGCGGTTGGAAACAGGGCGTCAGCGGATTGAAATCGGTAAGCTCTATTACTCACCCGATTAAATGTTACTTTTCTTTGCTTCGCCAAAGAAAAGTAACCAAAAGAAAGGCGGCCCGAACGTGTTTGAATTGGTAGGAAAATTTACTCTGAGCGAAGCGAATGTAAATTTTCCGTGAAACCAATTCAAACTAAGTGAGGATAAGCGGTGAAGTAGGGGTGTTTCTTTGGTTACTTTCTTTGCACAAGCAAAGAAAGTAACGAAAACTCAGATATAGATTTCAACTTAAAAATTTACAGAAGGAATAATAACAAATGTCAAAATTCGCTATGGTTTTCCCCGGTCAAGGCTCACAAGCGGTTGGAATGCTTGCCGACCTTGCGCCACAATATCCAATCGTGGAAGAAACCTTCAAACAAGCAAGTGATGTGCTTGGCTATGACTTATGGGATTTAGTGCAAAACGGTACTGCCGAAGAGTTAGGGCAAACCCACCGCACTCAACCTGCGTTGCTTGCCTCAAGCGTGGCACTTTTCCGCATTTGGCAACAAAAATTCCCTGAGCAAAAACCAGCCGTGATGGCAGGACATAGCTTGGGGGAATACTCAGCATTGGTGTGTGCCGGTGTGTTGGATTTCCAAGATGCGATTAAATTGGTCGAATTGCGTGGTCGTGCAATGCAAGAGGCTGTTCCGGCTGGTAGCGGTGCGATGTTTGCGATTATCGGCTTAGACAACGAAAGCATTATCAAAGCCTGCGAGCAAGCAGCAAACGAGACCGGTGAAATCGTCTCTGCGGTAAACTTTAACAGCCCGGGGCAGGTTGTGATTGCCGGAACAAAAACAGCTGCCGAGCGTGCCGGAGAACTGTGCAAAGAAGCAGGTGCAAAACGTGCGTTACCATTAGCGGTGAGCGTACCTTCACACTGTGCTTTAATGAAACCGGCGGCAGAAAAATTAGCCGAAGCCTTGCAAAATATTGAGCTAAATCAACCGCTTGTCCCTGTTATCAACAACGTGGATGTGGCAGTGGAAACAGATGCCGATACCATTCGTAATGCACTTGTTCGCCAACTTTACAGCCCTGTTCGTTGGACGGAAACCGTTGAAAAAATGGCACAAGATGGCATCACTACTTTATATGAAATCGGTCCGAACAAAGTCTTAACCGGTTTGGCTGGTCGTATTGTGAAAGAATTATCGGCAAAAGCGGTAAACGATGTTGCCAGCTTTGAGGCGGTTGAGGCTTAATTTTCAGGAGCGTAAAATGAGCAAAGAAACCCTCTTTATGCTAACCAGTGCATTGATTGCCTTAGTGATTTTACCTTTAGCTTATACTGTTGGTATCGCTAAAGAAACATTAGACGTAAATATGGGAATGTTAGTCATTGCTGCCGGTTGCTCATTTTTAGCCTATTTTTTAAGTCTAAACCCCAAAATCCGCCACGCCTTTATCGGTGGCTCGGCTATTACAGCTGCCGCTATTCAAGCTTGGGCATTATATGGTGTGCTGTTAAGCAATAGCGATCCAAAAGGGGCGGTGGTATTGTTCCAAATGTATCTGTTTAGTAGTTTAGGGCCACTGGTTTTTTCAGCCATTTGGGCATTTACTCGCCCTCGTTGGATTTATCCTAAACAAGGTAGTGCGGTGAAATATGCCTTATTTGGTGGCTTAACGACCGTGATAAACTACTTTATTACCCTTTTTATTTTTTATATTCTGACGTTATAACGTCATACTAAGGAGAATTTATGAGCAAAATCGCATTAGTCACGGGAGCAACCCGTGGAATCGGCAAAGCGATTGCCGAAGAATTGGTAGCAAAAGGCTACATCGTAGTCGGCACCGCAACCTCTGAAAAAGGAGCGGAATCCATTTCAGCTTATTTAGGTGAGAACGGCAAAGGCTTAGTGCTAAATGTTGCCAATGCAGAATCCATCGAGAGCGTATTAAAGCAGATCAAAGAGACCTTTGGCGATGTGGACGTGTTAGTCAATAACGCCGGCATCACACGTGATGGCTTATTAATGCGTATGAAAGATGACGATTGGTTCGACATCATTCAAACTAACTTAACTTCGGTTTATCGTTTATCCAAAGCGGTATTACGCCCGATGATGAAAAAAGGCGGGCGTATTATCACGATCGGTTCGGTGGTCGGCTCAATGGGCAACCCAGGGCAAACCAACTACTGTGCTGCCAAAGCAGGCTTAGTTGGTTTTTCTAAATCTTTAGCGAAAGAAGTAGCAAGCCGCGGCATTACGGTAAACGTGGTCGCGCCGGGTTTTATTGCCACCGATATGACCGATGAATTAAACGAAGAACAACGCAATGCAATTCTTAGCCAAATCCCAGCCGGCGAACTCGGCTCTCCACAAGATATTGCTAAAGCAGTCGCTTTCTTAGCCAGCGATGATGCTCGTTATATCAATGGAGAAACCCTGCACGTTAATGGTGGCTTATATATGAGCTAATCCGCTACAAGCGGTCTTTTTTCAACCGAGCTTTGTAAATTCAGAGTTCGGTTTTGTTATTTGTTATTTTGTGTTATCACCTGCTTTATAGGTGAAAAAGTGTGAATATGTTATGACTAGAAATACATTAGTAGTAGGCTTTTTATTGTTTGCTATTTTCTTTGGTGCCGGCAATCTGATTTTCCCACCAAAATTAGGTTATGAAAGTAGTACAGAATTTTTCTCAGCCATTTCAGGCTTTGTTTTAACTGGAGTAGGGCTTCCTCTACTCGGTATTATCGTCAGTGCATTTTATAATGGAGGCTATAAATCTGCATTAGACAAAATCCATCCTTGGTTTTCTTTAGCATTCCTAACTTCTATCTATTTAGCGATCGGGCCATTCTTTGCCGGTCCACGCACGGCAGCAACTGCCTATGAAATGGCGATAATGCCGTTTTTAGGAGACTCCAGCCAAATATCAATGTTAATTTTTACCTTAATTTACTTTGCTCTTACCCTATGGTTAGCGCTAAATCCAAGTAAAATGGTTGATCGCATTGGTGCAATTCTTACTCCGATCTTGCTTATCACCATCATTGGATTAGTTATTCGAGCCGGCTTTATTTTAGATGCCGATCCACAAATCATTACGTCTAATACGAATGAACAATCTTACTTTTTTAAAGGTATGGTTGATGGCTATCTAACTATGGATGCACTTGCTTCGTTAGCCTATTCGGTAATTGTATTAAATGCTATTCGTGGGAAAGGGGTAAGCCAAGCCGCATTACAACGCCAAACAGTTGCTGCTGGCTTAGTTGCAGCAGTTGCTCTAGCCGTAATTTATATTTCATTAGGTTGGATTGGTAATAATATGCCAATTAGTGCAGACACACTTTCGATGTTATCAGAAAGAAAATTGGATCTAGGCACTTACATTCTTAACACTGTGACTACCCAAGCCTTTGGTGAACTCGGACGTAGTGTCTTAGGAGTGATTGTTTCACTTGCCTGTTTAACCACTGCTGTCGGTTTAGCCGTATCAGTCAGTGAATACTTTAATGAAATTTTTCCGAAAATTTCATATAAAGTTTATGCTATCTTATTTACTGTGATTAGTTTTACTGTTGCTAACCAAGGATTAAAAGAAGTTATTAGCAAATCCATTCCGGTATTATTAGTTCTCTACCCAATAGCAATGACTGTCATTTTAATGTTGCTGATTAATTTAGTGATTAAACTTCCGTTGTCTGCACAACGTCTATCACTCCTATTAGTGACAATTGTAGCGATAGCTTCAGTTGCCGGTGTCGGGTTTACCGAAAACTTGCCTCTAAAATCTTACTCGATGGAATGGCTACCTTTCGCTATCATTGGAGCTATTATTGGAGCAATTATCCACCCGCTTACCGGTCGAAAGCATAAATAAAGTAAAGGCAGTGAGCATTCACTGCCTCTTTTTTAGGAGAGAATAATGCCTGAATTACCCGAAGTTGAAACCAGCGTTCGTGGTGTATCGCCCTATTTGGTTGGGCAAACTATTGAACAAATCATCGTTCGTCAGCCAAAGTTACGTTGGGCGGTGAGTCCTGAATTAAGCCAAATGGCAGGGGCAAAAATTACCGCAGTAGAAAGACGTGCCAAATATCTGATTATCCGCACCGACAAAGGCGATATTTTGGTGCATCTAGGAATGTCCGGCTCGCTCGGGATTTTGTCTCAAACCGCCGATATCGCTTTCGGTAAGCACGACCACATCGATTTAGTCACCACCAACGGCACAATTTTACGCTACAACGACCCTCGCAAATTCGGTTGTTGGCTGTGGGCGGAACAAGCGGAAACGCACGAACTGGTTGCTAAACTTGGACCGGAGCCACTATCAGAGGCGTTTACAAGCGGTTATCTTTTTGCAAAAAGTCGCAAAAAAACCACCGCTTGCAAGCAGTTTATTATGAATAATGACATCGTGGTCGGCGTGGGTAATATTTACGCTTGTGAGAGCCTGTTTATGGCAGGTATTCACCCTGAACTTGCCGCCCAGAACTTAACCGAAAAACAGTGCGAACGTTTAGTAAAAACCATCAAAGAAGTACTAACGAAAGCGATTATTCAAGGCGGCACAACACTGAAAGATTTTATCCAACCTGATGGCAAACCGGGCTATTTCGCTCAAGTGTTGCAAGTGTATGGAAGAAAAGGGGAAGCCTGTAATGACTGCGGAAAGACAATTGAAACCAAAGTAATCGGGCAGCGTAATACCTATTTTTGCCCAAAGTGTCAGAGATTGCCGAAATAATCTAATAATAAACTCTCTCCCCCTGAGGGAGAGAGACAGCTTGTTGAAACGTTAAGTGAAACAAGCAGAGAGAGGGTAAAACCTAAACCTGCAACCAAAAGGTAACAGGCCCGTCATTTTGTAGGCTGACTTGCATATCGGCTGCAAATTGTCCGGTTTGGGTGTGAATTTTAGTAGCGGCTTGTTGATGAAAGTAGGCATACAAACGCTCGGCATCAGCCGGGCTTGCCCCTTTTGAGAAACTAGGTCGCAAGCCTTTATTGGTATCCGCCGCAAGGGTAAACTGTGAAACCACTAATAAGCTGCCGCCGGCTTGCTGTACGTTTAAATTCATTTTCCCCTCGCTATCCGAAAACACCCGATAATTCAGCACTTTTTCCAGTAGCTTATCCGCTTTCGCTTCATCATCGTCTTTTTCCACACCGAGCAACACCAACAAACCGCTCGCAATTTCACCAACGGTTTGCCCTTCAACCTCCACTTTTGCGAATTTAACCCGCTGAATTAAGCCTATCATTAACGCTCCCCTTATCTGTTTCCATTTCGTCTAAAACCGCCGCAAATTGTCCGCCAAGTAATACCACCTGCCAACTTAACTGAATCCATAACAGCATAATCGGTAACACCGCTAATGCTCCATAAATTGCCTGATAAGACGGAAAAGCAGTAATATACCAAATAAAGGCTTTCTTCCCTAAGGTAAAGAAAATCGCTGCCATTAATGCCCCGATAGCAGCGTGTATAAATTTTACCTTTCTAATCGGAATAAATTTATACACTAAGGTAAAAAGTAACCAAATTAATAAAAACGGCGTCAATTCTAATAAATGCTGCCCGAGCGATAACGCCCCACTTCCATTAAAAATAGAAAGCGACATCACATAGGTGCTAATTGCAATACTCGCGCCGGCAAGCAGCGGCCCAAACAGCAAAATGAGAAAATAAAGCAAAAAAGAGAACCACATCGGGCGCTGACGATTATCGTGCCAAATGGTATTCAATGCCTCATCAATACTCTTAATCAGCATAATAGTAACCACAAATAAGCCGATAAAACTTACCAGCCCCATTTGTTTAGCATTACTGACAAACAACTCAATGTATTCCGACACCATCTCGCTCGCACTCGGGGCAAAGTTGTCATAAATGAACGCTTTTAACTGCTCGTTTGCTTCGTGGAAAATCGGAAAAAAGGTAAAAATGGAAAACAGCACGACAATAAACGGCACTATCGCCAGCATTGTGCTATAAGTGAGATAACCGGCTGAAATCGCAATGTTATTTTCATTATAACGCTTGGCAAAGAGCTTAATAAATCTCCACAGTCGATTTAACATCTTAACCTCTCACCAAATAATCGCCTTCACACACCCATTTGTAGGTGGTTAAGGCTTCTAATCCCATCGGGCCACGAGCGTGTAATTTTTGTGTGCTAACCGCCACTTCCGCACCTAACCCAAACTCACCACCATCGGTGAAACGGGTACTAGCATTAATATAAACCGCCGCTGCATCAACCTGTTGTACAAATTGACGGGCAAGTTGGTAGTCAGAGGTTAAAATCCCCTCTGAATGCTGCGAACCATAGTGGCGGATATGCTCTACCGCTTGTTGCAAGTCATTTACCACTACCACATTAAGATCAAGCGATAACCACTCTCGGCTCAATTTTTCCTGATCAAGCGGTTCAATTCCCTCAATTTTTTGTAAATCGTTACTGTGAATGGTGACGCCAAGCTGTTGCATTTTCGCGACCAATTTCGGCAAAAATTCCACCGCAATCGCTTTTTCCACCAACAACGTCTCTAGCGTATTGCAAGTACTTGGGCGTTGCGTTTTAGCATTGGCGATGAGCTCAAGAGATTTCTCCTGATCCGCCGTTTTTTCCACAAACAGATGGCAAACCCCAATGCCGCCCACAATTACCGGAATGGTCGAATTTTCTTTGCAGAATTGATGTAAACCTGCTCCACCTCGAGGGATCACCATATCAATGTAGCGATCCAATTTCAGTAACTCTAACAATAAGGCTCGATCCGGATCCGTCACCACCTGCACTGCCAATTTCGGCAAGCCGGCTTTTTCTAACGCATCTTGCACTACATCAACCAACACAGCATTGGTAAATTTGGTCTCTTTACCGCCACGCAAAATCACCGCATTGCCGGTTTTGAGGCATAATGATGCCACATCAATCGTTACATTCGGGCGAGCTTCATAAATGGTTAAAATCACCCCGAGCGGCACACGCTGGCGTTCGATTTTCAAACCGCTGTTTAATACGCCACCGTCCATCACCTGCCCGACAGGATCCGCTAATTTGGCAACGTTTCGCACATCGTTGGCAATGCATTTCAGCCGATCTTCATTCAACAATAAGCGGTCAATAATCGCCAATGAAATCCCTTGTGCTTGGGCAAATTCAATATCTTTGGCATTGGCGTATAAAATTTCTTCTGCACGTTGCTCAAGGCTGTCGGCAATCGTGAGTAAGGCTTGGTTTTTCTGTAGGTTGCCAAATTGAGCCAGCTCAAAACTGGCTTGTTTGGCTTGCTGGGCAAGTTCTATCATCTGCATAACTTTCTTCTCATTGATTAATTACGCCATAATCTAACACGTTCTTTTATGTGAAGAAATATGCAAAAGCCAAGAAAATTGGATAAAATGGGGGGAATTTGTGAGTAAACGCACTTTATGAAAAATCTGTAACTAACTCCCCTCTTTAGAAAAGAGGGGGCGGGGGAGATTTGATTACGATACCAAAATGTCGTATGAGCAAAAATTTACTTCTGCCAAATCTCCCCTAGCCCCTCTTTGCTAAAGAGGGGAACTGGATCGAGCATAACATACTTACCTAACACTACCCAAACTTTAGGCAAACATCATGACACCCAACACCCCAACACAGCTAATCCACATTCTTCCGCCGCAACTGGCAAACCAAATTGCTGCCGGCGAGGTGGTGGAACGCCCTGCGTCTGTTGTAAAGGAGCTGGTGGAAAACAGTTTAGATGCCGGAGCCAATACCATTCAAATCGACATTGAAAAAGGCGGCTCTCAGCTTATCCGCATCCGAGATAACGGCTGTGGTATCAGCAAGCAAGATTTACCGCTGGCACTTGCTCGCCACGCCACCAGTAAAATCAGTAGCCTAGAAGATTTAGAGTCGATTTTAAGCCTTGGCTTTCGGGGAGAGGCGTTAGCGAGTATCAGCTCGGTTTCACGTTTAACACTTACCTCTCGCACCGCAGAGCAAACCGAAGCGTGGCAAGCCTATGCACAAGGGCGGGAAATGGCGGTGGAAATTCAACCTGCCTCGCACCCGATTGGCACAACTATTGAAGTAGCAAATCTGTTTTTTAACACACCGGCACGGCGTAAATTTTTACGCACCGATAAAACCGAATTTGCTCATATTGACGAAGTGGTTCGCCGCATTGCCCTTGCCAAACCGAATATCAGTTTTACCTTAAGCCATAATGGTAAAATTGTCCACCAATATCGCAAAGTACAAGATAATTCGGTAGAGCAACAACAAAAACGGGTTGCAGCCATTTGCGGTGATGAGTTTATTCAACATTCCACTTATATTGACTGGCAACACGGGGATCTGCACCTGCACGGCTGGGTTGGCTCACCGGCTCTTGCCCGTCTGCAAAACGACCTTTGCTACAGCTATGTGAACGGGCGAATGATGCGGGATAAAACCATCAATCACGCCATTCGCCAAGCCTACGGCGACAGCATTGCAAGTGGTTACTATCCGGCTTTTGTGATCTTTTTGGATTTAGACCCGACAATGGTTGATGTAAACGTTCACCCGGCTAAACACGAGGTGCGTTTTCATCAAGGAAGACTGGTACACGACTTTATTTTGCAAGGCGTACTCAACAGCCTGCAACAAACCCAACCTACGTTTGAGCTGCGAAATGAAGTGAACGAGCCGTTACCGAGCTATGTTCAATATACTAACCGCCAAGCCGCAGGGCAAAATATTTTTGTGTCGCAAACCGTTCCACAAGCGGTCGAATTTACGCAAAAAAATGCAAATCGCTCAAGCTATACGCCTAAATTTGAAAGAAACTCCAGCGTGAGTTCATCTGCTCAAAAATGGTATAAAGAATTGGTGGGTGGCGATTTGCACGAGACAACACCAACCGTCAAACCTCAAAATCCTATTATTGAGCCCAAAATAGAAGCCCAAACCGAGCGCCAAAAAGAGTCTCAGACAAAAGCAGAAGTTTCGCAAAAAATCACGCAAATTGCACCGCTTGCAAGCCACCATTCACAAGCCCTAGCGATTGTGAAAAACCAAGCGGTGTTAATTAAAGAAGAGGAAGATTTTTACCTGCTTTCATTGGCAACATTAGCCGAGCTTAAACTCAAGCTACAACTGGAAAAAGGGCAATCTCAAGCGTTGTTGATCCCACTGAATCTCAGTTTAGATCAACAACAAACCGAACGCTGGCAACAGACCAAAGAAGAACTAACTGAGCTTGGCTTTTCGATCAGCGAAAAACAGTGGCAAGCCCAAACACGGCTCACAGTGCTTTCCGTGCCACAAGCCGTCAGAGAGCAAAACCTGCAACAGCTTTTATTTGCCCTGTTCAACCAAACACAAGCGGTCAATTTAGCGGAATTTTTTGCAAAAAAATGTGAAAAATCCACCGCTTGCACGCTTAGTGATGTGATTGCTTTGCTCTCAGAAATTGAGCTTTATGCAAATGGGAAAAAAGAGCTGGAGGGAATAAGGAAGGAAGTGGATTTTTCCAAGTTTTTATAGGCTAAGGGGCAATACCCTTTAGCCAAATAAATGAGAGTGGCTGCCAATTCGTAGTAGTTCTAACTTATCATCTTCCACTTTCCGATAGATAAGAACCAAATCAGGTTGGATATGGCAATCCCTAAAGCCTTTCCATTCACCTGTTAAAGCGTGATCACAGTATTTCTCAGGTAATGGCTTGTCATTAATCAGAAAATACAACGCCTCAATTAATGAGGAGGATAAAGACTCAACCGCACATTTTTTATAGTCACGTTTAAAAGCATTACTATACTCAATCTCTCGCATTGAGTTGCTCCATTAAATCCGCAATACTATTTGCTGAATGTAGCTTTTCCTCGCCATTCTTAACAGCCCTTAATACTTCTGCTGTCTCAAAATTAGGCTGATAATCAAACTGAAAACGTTTTTCTGTCGCAATTTTTGCTAATGTCATTCGCATCACATCAGATACAGTCAAGCCGATACCGGCTAACACCTCACTTGCTTGCTCTTTAATTTCAGGGCTGATTCTTACGCTTACTAATGCACTATTTGCCATCAAAAACTCCTTTTGTATATCAAATGATATACAACATAATAACATTTTTTAGAATGAGTGCAACCAATCAACATTAAAACAAATATGCTATACTCCTTTAAATTATTCAAACTAAATTCTCCCTCTGAATTCTTAATATGACTCAAAAACCCCTTGCCCTTTTTTTAATGGGGCCGACTGCCTCCGGTAAAACCGATTTAGCCATTGCTTTACGCCAAGAATTGCCGGTTGAAGTAATCAGTGTCGATTCCGCCTTAATTTACAAAGGAATGGATATTGGCACGGCGAAGCCAAGCAAGGAAGAACTTGCCCTTGCACCGCATCGCTTAATTGATATTTTAGACCCAGCTGAGAGTTATTCGGCAATGAATTTCCACGCTGATGCGTTGCGTGAGATGGCAGATATTACCGCACAGGGTAAAATTCCGCTCTTGGTGGGTGGCACAATGCTTTATTACAAGGCATTGCTTGAAGGGTTATCTCCCCTGCCTTCTGCCGATCCAGCCATTCGGTCTGAAATCGAAAGCCGAGCAGCACAACACGGCTGGGCAACATTGCATCAAGAATTAGTGAAAATCGACCCGGTTGCCGGTGCCAGAATTAACCCCAACGACAGCCAGCGGATCAATCGAGCGTTAGAAGTTTTTTACATTACCGGCAAAACGATGACCGAACTCACCGCACAGCAAGGTGAGGCTCTACCTTATAATATCTTACAATTTGCAATCGCTCCTCAAGATCGAGCAGTTCTACACCAACGGATTGAACAACGCTTTCACAAAATGATCGAGCTGGGCTTCGAAGAGGAAGTCAAGCGGTTATTTTTACGCAAAGATTTGCATATTAATTTGCCCTCGATTCGCTGTGTGGGCTACCGCCAAATGTGGGAATATTTGCAAGGCGATATTTCGCTCGATGAGGCGATCTTTAAAGGCATTTGTGCCACCCGCCAGCTGGCAAAACGGCAGATTACTTGGCTGCGTGGCTGGCAAGGCGAACTGACTTGGTTAGATAGTTTAGCTCCGACCAGTTCTAAAGCAAAAATGGTGGAAAAGATCGATCATTATTTAAAGAATTGTGATAATATCTAAACGCCTTTGGCACTTATCGCATTATTTGGTGTCTTAAAAATCACACAACTATAAAAAGGAAAATAACAATGGCAAAAGGTCAATCTTTACAAGATCCATATTTGAATGCACTTCGTCGTGAGCGTATTCCTGTTTCAATTTATTTAGTTAACGGCATTAAATTACAAGGTCAGATCGAGTCGTTCGACCAATTTGTGATTTTATTAAAAAATACTGTAAGCCAAATGGTGTATAAACACGCTATTTCAACGGTTGTTCCTGCCCGTGCGTTATCGCATAACAATAACAACCAAACCCAACACGCTCAACCGGCTACTGACACGGCTGAACAAGCGGAATAACAACATTAGTACTCAACCAATGTTAAACGAATCATTGCCAAACTCAGAAGAAAATTCTGCGTTTGGCTTTGCTTTATCTGAAGCAAGCCAAACTACAGAGACTATTTCACCTACCGTTCAAGAAAATCAAGATAAAGCCATTTTGGTGCATCTCTATCTCGGGCAACATAAAGATGTTGAAAATTTACTGGAATTTAAAACATTAGCCGAATCTGCCGGTGTCGAAGTGCTGGCAACGCTGACTACCAGCCGCCAAAGTCCACATATCAAATACTATGTAGGGCAAGGCAAAGCGGAGGAAATTGCCGAAGCGGTAGAACAACTCGGGGCAACAGTAGTGCTGGTGAATCATCAACTTAGCCCGGCTCAAACCCGTAATTTGCAATCATTATGCGGCTGCCGTGTGGTGGATAGAACCGGCTTAATTTTGGATATTTTTGCCCAACGGGCAAGATCGCACGAAGGCAAGCTACAAGTTGAGCTGGCACAACTTCGCCATTTATCGACCCGTTTAGTTCGCCGAGTCACCAATCAAGACCAACAAAAAGGCGGTGCGGTTGGCTTGCGTGGACCGGGTGAGACTCAGCTCGAAACCGATCGCCGTTTGATTAAAGTGCGAATCCAACAGTTACTCAACCGCTTGGAAAAAGTCAGCAAGCAACGCAATCAAAATCGAAAAACCAGACAAAAAGCCGATATTCCAACAGTATCCTTAGTGGGCTATACCAATGCCGGCAAATCTACCCTATTTAATGCGATTACCCAAGCCGGCGTTTATGCTGCCGATCAACTTTTTGCGACCCTTGACCCGACTTTACGCCGGATTCAGGTGCAAGATGTCGGCACGACAATTCTTGCCGATACGGTAGGTTTTATCCGTTTTCTACCGCACGATTTAGTTTCAGCCTTTAAATCTACCCTGCAAGAAACCACCGAAGCTACTTTACTGCTCCACGTCATTGACGGCTCAGACGAACGCAAAAACGAAAATATTGATGCGGTAAATCAAGTGCTGGACGAAATCGGAGCGTTAGATATACCTACTTTATTAGTATTCAATAAAATCGATAAATTAGAGGGTGTAGAACCGCATATTGAACGCAATGCTGATGGTATGCCAGTTGCGGTGTATCTTTCCGCTCAAGAAAATAGCGGCGTTGAGTTGTTATTCCAAGCCATTCAAGAAAGGCTTCGCAGTAACTTAGTGTGTGAAAACTTGCTCCTCCCGGTTACTGCCGGTGCAATTTACGCACAATTTAAAGCGGAAAACTGCATTAAAACCGAGCATTTCAATGATTTTGGCGAACGGATTATCGCTATTGAAATTAACGAAGTGCAATGGAACAAATGGGTGAAACAATTTCCGGATCTAGCCGAATATATTGAACTGGCAAAATGGGGGTAATTAATCTCACTTCTGAGTAAGTTATATTTAAATTATGCAAGCGGTCAATTCTTTACGTTTTTTTGCAAAAAAGTGTAAAGAATTGACCGCTTGTTTTATCCATTAAATCCAATTTAGCCAATAAAAAATCCCTCAAATAAACCAGATTTCCCCGTTCTATTTGAAGGATTTTATTTATTCTTCCCCAAAAGTGGGGAAGAAAAGCTTAATCAAGCAGTTACTACCACTGATAACCTACGCTTGCAGCAGCACCTGTATCACCACGGCTGTTAGAGTTAACGCTGAATTTGATACCCACTTTACCATTATCTGATAAACGAGAATAACCTACAGCAATAGCTCCTTGACCACGGTAAGCACCTACACCGGCTGAAACCATCGATTTACCAGGTTGTGTTACGTGATATAAATTACCTGCGGCTAATGCACCTGCAATACCTGCACGTAAGTCTTTATCTACGTTACTGATACGATTGTTCAGACGATTTTCTGCACCTTTCAACTGATTCACATTAACAGCATCAGTGCCTTTCACACCCGGAGCAACGTTCGTAATACGTGTTTGCGCATTCTTGCTACCTGCAATGTTAAGCTCATTTACGCCATCTTTTGCAACAGTTGAACTGATAGTTGTACCACCAACTTTCACTGAATCAAATTCAGGATTGCTTGAGGTTGCCACTTCAACAGTTGAACCTTTACGTGAAACAACGATGTTTTTGCCACCTGAAACGGCCACTTTACCATTGTTATTAACACGTTGAGCACCTTTCTCTGAAGTTTCAGCTACATTACCATCAACAGTGAGATCCCAGCCTGTATTCTGCATTGCATTATACAACTGGCTACCGTTCACAGCATCTTTACTTGTTGCCGTTACATCACCATCTTTAACGTTAGTGATCTTCGTGCCTTTCGCATCAATACCGCCTTTAGTTACACTTGGGCCGTCTTTAATGGTTAAACCATTGTTATTTACAGTTGTGTCGCCAGTTGTTACAGAACCATCTTCAGTTAAATCAATTGCTTTCGCTAATTGTACCTCTAATGTGTCTGTACCATTCGCTTTCACATTGATGTTGCCTGATGCTGACTTAAAGTTTTCAGAAGCTGTTTTATCCACACCTTCACCTTTCACTTTAACTTCAGTATTCAGTTTCTGACGGTTCTTCACATCTTCATTGTTACCAGAGAAGATTAAACCATCATTTAAGGTTGCAACTTGTTCTGTGACAGTTTTACCGTCTTTATCTTTGGTCTCATAAACGATACGAGTCTTACCGTTCTCACCCGGTAATCCATCTTTACCATTTGTACCATCAACACCTTCAGCACCATCTTTCACTGCAATATTTGCACTTGCACCTGGTTTACCGTCAGCGCCTTTCGGACCGGTTAAGCCGATAGAGCCATCTTTACCGTTTAATACAACAGAAGCGCCATCTTTACCTGTAGCTCCAATTGAACCATCAACACCGTCTTTACCGTCACGGCCTGCAGTAATTGTGCCGTCACCTTTAATGGTTACGCCATCTTTACCGTCTTTGCCAGCAATACCGATTTGACCGTCTTTACCATCTTTACCACCAATGGTTAAGTTGTTGTTCAAGCCGAAGGTCACGTTATTACCTTCTTTAGTAATAATAATGTTACCGTCTTTGTTGTTTAGATCAACTGTTGCTCCTGGTTTAACGTTGCCTTTGTCTTTACCATTTGCTGTTAAGTTCCAACCTGCGTTAGCAACTTCTTGCACTTGATATAACTGGCTACCGTTTACCGCATCTTTGCTGGTTGCAGAAATTTCACCGTCTTGAACGTTAGTGATTTTCTTATCGCCTGCATTGATACCGGCTTTAGTTACACTTGGGCCATCTTTGATAGTTAAACCATCATTATTTACCGTAGTATCACCAATAGTTACAGAACCATCTTTCGTTAAATCAATGTCTTTCGCTAATTTAACCGTTAAAGTACCGTTGTTATTTACTACACCGATATTATTAGCATCTGAGAGCTTAGTTGCATCTTTCTCACCACCGGTAATACTTAACGTTTCGTTTAGTTTCTTAGTAATGACTTTACCATCATCACCAACGAATTTTAAGCCATCGTTTAAGGTTGCTACTTCTTCTTTAACAGGGTTGCCGTCTTTGTCTTTGGTTTCATAAACGATACGAGTCTTCGTTTCGCCATCTTTACCATCAACACCCGGTTTACCTTGCTCGAAAGTCATAGTGCCATTCGAACCATCTTTACCGTTGATACCGATTGTGCCATCTTTACCATTTAAGGTCACACCTGTTGTACCGTCTGCACCTTTCACACCGATTGCACCATCTTTACCCGGTTTTCCATCTTTACCCGGACCACCGATAGTTAAATCGTTATTTAATGCAAAGGTTACATTGTTGTCAGTCGTTTCTTTAGTAATGATGATATTACCGTCTTCATTATTAAATGAAACTTTACCTTTAGGACCAACATTGGTGCTGTTATTGCCATTTGCTGCAATATCCCAACCAGAGTTCGCTACATCATAAACCTGTTTTAACTGGTCTTCTGTTGCTGCTTGACCACTAGTAAAGTTATTTGGATCAAATGTCTTATTGGTTAAGCCACCGATTGTACCTTTATTACCGTCAACAGTAATCGAATTATCGCCACCTACTGTTAAGCTATCACCGGTTAATGCCGAATCACCTACACCAACAACATTCGTGTCAATATAAGTATCACCGATTGTTACCGAACCTTCGTCTGTTAAGTCAATGTTTCTTGCTAATTTCACCATTAACTTACCATCTTTATTCACAACGCCGATATTATCATCAGATAAATCATCTAAATCGGTATCGCCGCCTGAAATTTGTAAGGTTTCATTTAGCTTCTTATCGATAACTTTACCGTCATCACCTACGAATCTTAAGCCATCGTTCAGTGTTGCAACTTCCTCAGTTGTACCGTCTGGTTTCTCATAAACGATACGGGTTTTGCTTTCGCCATCTTTACCGTCGTTGCCGGCAAGACCTTTAGCACCATCTTTTACAGAGATAGTTGCACTTGCACCATCTTTACCGTCTTGACCTTTAGGACCGGTTAATCCGATTGAGCCATCTTTTCCGTTTAAGGTCACACCAGCTGTACCATCGGCACCTTTAACACCAACCTTACCATCAACACCATCTTTACCGTCTTTACCCGGACCACCAATGGTTAAATTGTTGTTTAAGGCAAAGTCGATCGCATTATCGCTTACCGTTGTGATGATGTTTTTATCTTTAGAAGTGTAATTTACGGTTTCCCCTAATTTCACATTATCTTCTTTAGCACCATCTGCCAGTTCAGAATTATCCGCAGTAATGTTAAAGCCTTTGTTGATTAAGCTATCCGTTGCATTACGTACATCTTTAATGTTCGCTGCATTAGTACCTACTTTTTCTAGCTGCTCATCTGTTAAATCATTCACAGATTCAACAGCTTTACCATCTTTACCAGGCTGACCATTAATACCATCAATACCGCTCTTCACGTTAACAATTTGGTTGTTACCGTTATCTAAGCCATCTTGAGTTAACTTAACTGGTGCTTTCACTTCACCATCTGCTCCGTCCGCTGGTTTTGCCGGTGTAATAGTCATACCGTTATTGGTAATCTCGGTTGATGGTTTAGTGTTGTCAACAACATCTTTACCACCATTTTCACCTGGCTTGTACTCAACAAATTTCGCACTTGTTAAATCTTTAAGATCACGGTTAAGTTGGATTTCAAGCTGATCTTTCTCATTAGCAACAACATTGATATTACCTGCTGCTGACTTGAAGTTCTCAGATGATTCTTTGTCATTAATTCCTTGTGCTACTTCACCAACGATGTTCACTACGCTATTTAGCTTGTGACGATTTAACTTATCATTGTTACCTGCAAAGATTAAACCATCGTTTAAGGTTGCAACAGTTTCAGGCTCACCTTGTGGGTTACCGTCTTTATCCGTCGGTTGGTAAACGATACGTGTTGTGCCGTTTTGACCCGGTAAGCCGTTTTCACCATCTTTACCATTAACGCCTTGAGCACCATCTGCTGATTTAAATGTTAAACCGTCTTTACCGTCTTTACCATTTAAGCCGATAGAACCATCTTTACCGTTAAGTACAACTGCTGAACCGTCTTTGCCGTTCACACCAACTTTACCGTCAATGCCGTCATCACCGTCTTTACCATCACGACCGACAGTGATTGTTGCTTCACCTGGTGTACCGTCTTTACCGTTATCACCTTTGATTGAAACACCATCTTTGCCGTCTTGGCCTTTAATGCCGATTGTACCTGCTTTACCGTCTTTACCAACACTTAAGTCGCTATTTAAACTTACTTCAAGTGCTTTGGTTGTTGTTCCATCTGGGTTTTGAACATCAACAACTTTGGTATTAATGTTACTATCGCCAGTAATTTGAGCTGTAGTACCTAAGTTTTGTTTAAACTCATTACCTTCTTTATCTTTCAGACCGAAAGCATCTGTAGAAAGATTTTCCGCAGTATTTTTCAAGTCACCTACGTTAACCGCATTGTTAAGCACATCACCTGATGCATTTTTAAGCTCCACGGCATTACCGTCTTTATCTTTTAAGCCGCTATCAACGTTAACGATTTGGTTGTTGCCGTTATCTAAACCTTTATCTGTTAAGGATACTGGTTTAGCATCTGCGCCATTTTCACTATTAGCTGGTGTAATAGTGATACCTTTATTAGTAAGCTCTGTTGATGGTTTAGTATTATCAACAACCTCTTTACCATCATCACCTTGTTTGTACTCAACAAATTTCGCATTTGTTAAATCTTTAAGCTCACGGTTAAGTTGAATTTCAAGCTTATCTGTACCATCAGCTTTAACATTGATGTTACCTGCTGCTGATTTAAATACAGCTGATGCTGCTTTATCAACACCTTCACCCACAACATTAACCACTGTGTTTAGCTTATGACGATTTAACGTATCTGCATTGTTACCAGTAAAGATCAAGCCATCATTTAAGTTAGCAACTTGCTCTTCTTTATCGCCATTTTTGTAAACGATACGAGTTTCGCCGTTATCACCTGGTAAGCCATCTTTACCAGTGCCATCAACACCTTGTTTGCCATCTTTAACAGCAATATTTGTGCTTGCACCTGGCTGACCATCAGCACCTTTCGGGCCTGTTAAGCCGATAGAGCCATCTTTGCCGTTTAATACAACAGACGCACCGTCTTTACCATTTACGCCAACTTTACCGTCAATACCATCGGCACCATTACGACCTACAACAACTGATGCTTCGCCTGGTACGCCGTTTTTACCGTCATCACCTTTAATTGAAACACCATCTTTGCCGTCTTGGCCTTTAACGCCGATTGCACCAGCTTTACCGTCTTTACCAACACTTAAGTCGTTATTTAAACTTACTTCAAGTGCTTTCGTTGTTGTACCGTCCGGGTTTTGAACATCAACAACTTTCGTATTAATGTTGCTATCGCCAGTAATTTGAGCTGTAGTACCTAAGTTTTGTTTAAACTCATTACCTTCTTTATCTTTCAGACCAAAAGCATTTGTAGAAAGATTTTCTGCAGTATTTTTCAAGTCACCAACGTTAACAGCATTATTAAGAACATCACCTTCTGCATCTTTAAGATCTACAGGTTGACCATTTTTGTCTTTTAAGCCGCTGTCAACATTAGTGATTTGGTTACCACCGTTGCTTAAGCCATCCTCTGTTAAGGTAACATTAGATTTATTTGCATCATTAGGATCTTTCTTAGCAATCGTTACACCATCTTTATTGATAACTGTAGAATCACCTTCTGTGCCGAATGTTGCACTATTTAAGCCCGTTAGGTCTTTTGCTAATGCCACGGTAATTGTATTATCTACAATTTGTGTCATTACATTTTGACCGGCATCAAACTTAGTCCAATCGGTATTCCCTGCTGCACCTTTAACATCCACTTGCGTATTTAATTTTGCATTGTGAACTGTGCCATTGTTAGCACCGAATTTTAAGCCATCGTTAAGGGTTGCAACTTCTTCTTTCTCACCGTTTGGTTTTTCGTAAACGATACGAGTTTTGCTTTCGCCGTCTTTACCGTCGTTGCCGTCAAGACCTTTAGCGCCTTTCTCAACTTTGATTGAGGCTGCACCATCTTTACCATCTTTACCATCTGCACCGTCTTTTCCATTTACGCCATCAACGCCGTGGAACACGATTGCTTCTGGTTTAATTGTTACACCATCTTTACCATCAGCACCTTTAACACCGATTGAACCATCTTTACCTGGGGTACCATCTTTACCTGGTTTACCGCCAACAGAGATGTTATCTGCTAAGCCAAAGTCGATTGTATTGTTCGTTACGGTTGTAACAACATTAGTATCGGTTGAAGTGTACTTAACCGTTTCACCTAACTTAACATTATCTTCTTTCGCACCAGCATCTAAACCAGAGTTATCGGCTGTAATGTTAAAGCCAGTTTTAACTAACTTATCAGCTACCGCATAAAGTTGTGAACCGTTGATCGCATCTGTTGAATCAGAAGTGATTCGGCCTGCTGCTACATTTTGAATTTGGCGTTCTTTACCTGCGGAGCCTACTGATACCACATAGTTTGTGTTTTCATTAGCTCCCGCAAAACCAGTGTAAGTAATACCACCTACAGTTGCGTTACTTGTTGGCGTTGCTGCAGTTACAGTTGATTCGCTACCTAATGCTACAGAGTTTTCTAAGGTTGCTTGAGCCCCCATACCTACTGCAACAGCGAACTGTTTATCAGCTACCGATTGAGTACCTACTGCGACTGCTGATTGTGCGCTTGCAGTTGCATTTGTACCTACCGCTAATGCTGCTCGATCTTCAGCTCTTGAGCCTACACCTAAAGCAGTTGCTTTTTCTTTGGTTGCATTTGCATTAGAACCTACTGCTGTTGCATCACCAGCACTTGCTGTTGTTTCACGACCAATCGCTGTTGCACCATTTGCAGTTGCATTTGCTTGAGAACCTACCGCAGTTGCTTGAATACCTTCAGCTTTTGAGTTGACACCTAACGCTGCTGCAGCATTACCATTTGCATTTGAGTTTGTACCCAGTGCAATAGCACCTTGATCTACAGAGGTTGCATTCGGACCAATTGCAATAGAGTTAACACCTTTAGCACCATCATTTAATCTGTTTTCTGGAACCGTTGAATTTACAGAGAAGTATTTAACCGTAAATTTATCTACAGCTGCATCGCTAAGTTTAAAGTCGATAGTATTGTTACTTACTGTAGTCACAATGTTTTTATCAGACGAAGTATAGGTAATAGTTTCACCTAATTGAACATTGTCAGCCGTACCATTATCAGCAGTAATATTGAAGCCTTGAGCTACTTTATTGCTTAAGTTGGTTACATTTTGGTTAGTTGCATAAAGCTGTGAACCATTAACTGCGTCTTTAGAAGTTTCGCTTAAATCACCTTCTTTAACATTCGTGATTTTAACTGGCGCACCATTTACATCACCAACTTTAACGTTACCGCCTTCATTTGTGATTTTCGGACCATTGTTAATGGTAATACCTTCATTAGTAATGTTTGTGCCACCAATGGTTACAGAACCTGAATCAGTTAAGTTTAGGTTTTTCGCTAATTTAACAGTTAAATTACCATTGCCATCTGCAACAACATTAATATTGCCTGCTGCTGATTGGAAAGCGTTTGACTGTTCTTTATTTACACCCTCACCAATAATAGTAACTAAGCTGTTTAACTTATGTTTGTTCTCAACTTCGTTATTACCGGTAAAACGTAAACCATCGTTTAAGGTTGCAACTTCTTCTTTACCACCTGTTTCGTTTGTGTAAACGATACGAGTAGTTTGAGTACCATCTTTACCATCCTTGCCTTGAGCGCCATCTAATCCAGGAGCGCCTTTCTCAACGGTCATGGTTGCATTTGCACCATCTTTACCGTTAATACCGATTTTTCCTGGAGCACCATCTTTGCCGACTACAACAGTGCCGTTACCATTGATAGTTACACCGTCTTTGCCATCTGTACCTTTAACACCGATAGAGCCGTCTTTTCCGTCTTTACCACTTACAGATACATCACCGGCTAATGCAATTTCTAATGCTTTTTCAGCAACATTTGCGGTTACGGTTACACCATCTTTGCCTTTAACTTGAATCGTTTTACCTAAGTCTTGCTTAACTTCAGTATTCTTATCATCGCCAGTTAAACCAAAGCCACCCGTTGTTGCATTAGTTAGGTTATTAACAGTATCTTTTAAATCGCCTACGTTAACCGCATTGGTTGTCGTTGCATTAGCAAGATCTGTTTTTTGACCATTAGCATCCGTTAAACCGCTTGATACATTGGTGATTTGCTTGTTACCAGCGCTAATTCCTGTGTTAGTTACACTTGGGCCATTAGCAATAGTTAATCCTGAATCATTTAAAGTTGTATTACCAATAGTTACCGAACCATCTTTGGTTAAGTTTACATCTTTAGATAATTTAACAACTAATCCATCATTAGTATTTACTACACCAATATTGTTATCAGCCAATTTGGTTAAATCAGCACCACCAGTTACATTTAAAGTTTGGTTTAGTTTCTTCGCGATAACCTTATTATCATCACCTACGAATTTTAAACCATCATTAAGTGTTGCAACTTCTTCCGGACCATCTTTGGTTTCATAAACAATACGTGTTTTAGTTGTACCATCTACGCCATCAACACCTGGTTTACCATTTTTAACAGTAATATTTGCATTAGCACCATCTTTACCGTTAATGCCAATTGAACCATCTTTACCATTTAAAGCAACACCAGTTGAACCATCAGCACCTTTAACACCGATAGAGCCGTCTTTACCATCAGCACCATTTTTACCTGGTCCACCAATAGTTAACTCATTATTTAATGCAAATGTTACATTATGGGCATCTTTAGTAATTTGAATGTTGCCATCTTTATTATTTAGATCAACCGTCTCTTTAGGCTTAACATTACTGCTATTCTGTCCTTCATTAATGGTTAAATTCCAACCTGCATTTGCAATTTCTTGTACAGTATATAACTGGCTTCCATTAACAGCATCTGTAGAAGTATTGTTTACATCACCCGCTTTCACGTTAGTAATTTTTGTTGGGCTTCCATCTTGATTAGCAACACTTACACTACCGTCTTTATTAGTGATTTTCGGGCCATTGTTAATGGTAATACCTTCATTAGTAATGTTTGTGCCACCAATAGTTACAGAACCGTCTTCAGTTAAGTTCACATTTTTCGCTAATGCAACAGTAATATTGTTACCATTGATTTGCGTCATGATGTTTTTACCAGCGTCAAACTTATTCCACTCGGTATTGCCTTCAGCACCTTTTACATTCACTTGCGTATTTAATTTTGCATTGTGAACATCACCTGTGTTAGCGCCAAATTTTAAGCCATCGTTAAGGGTTGCAACTTCTTCTGTAACAGGATTACCATTTTTATCTTTGGTTTCATAAATGATACGAGTCTTACCATCCGCACCATCAACCCCTGGTTGACCATTCTTAACTGTCACATTTGCAGTTGCAGACTGACCATTTTCACCTTTAGGACCTGTTAAGCCGATAGAGCCATCTTTACCGTTTAATACTACCGCAGAACCGTCTTTACCATTTACACCAATAGTTCCGTCTTTACCATCAGCACCTGCTTTACCAATTGATAACGTGCTATTTAACGCAAAATCAATTTGATTATTTGTTACAGTAGTAATAATGTTTTTATCAGTTGAGGTATAAGTAATTTTCTCACCTAATTGAACATTATCTTCTTGACCATTATCTGCAGTAATATTAAAGCCTTTTTTCACAAACTCATCTAACTTCGTTACGTTATTTGAAACATTAGTTACATTTTGATTCGTTTCATGAAGTTGTGAACCATTTACAGCATCTTTGCTATCTGCACTGATTGTACCGTTTGATACATTAGTGATTTTCTTATCACCTGCATTGATACCAGTTTGAGTTACACTTGGGCCATTCGTAATATTCAAACCATCATTGTTAACTGTAGTATTACCAATAACAACAGAACCGCCATTTGTTAAATTCAAGTTTTTAGCTAACTGAACTTCTAAAATTGAATTACCGTCTGCTTTAACATTGATGTTACCTGTAGCAGATTCAAATGTTTTTGACTGCTCTTTAGTTACACCTTCACCTCTCACAGTTACTAAGCTATTAAGCTTATGTTTGTTTTCAGTGTCATCATCATTACCAGTAAAGCGTAAACCATCGTTTAAGTTAGCAACTTCTTCTTTCTCACCTTTTTCATTGGTGTAAACTATACGAGTAGTTTTCTCACCTGTTTTTCCGTCTTTACCAGAAGCACCGTCTAAGCCCGGGGCACCTTTTTCAACGGTCATGGTTGCATTTGCACCATCTTTACCGTTAATACCAATAGTGCCATCTTTACCATTAATGCCAATGCTACCTGGTTGACCATCTTTGCCAACAATAACTGTACCATTTCCATTAATAGTTACACCATTCTCACCGTCTTGCCCTTTAATACCAATAGAACCATCTTTTCCGTCTTTACCACCTACAGAAAGAGTTGAATTTAACGCAAATTTAATTTGGTTATCGCTTACCGTTGTAATAATATTTGCATCAGGATCAGTAAATTTAATTGTATCTCCTAATTTAACATTATCAGGAGTACCATTATCGGCTGTGATATTAAAGCCACCCTCAACTTTATTCGTTAAGTTTGTTACATTTTGGTTTGTTGCATATAATTGTGAACCATTAACAGCATCTTTAGAAGTAGCACTTACGTCCCCATCTGCTACGTTAGTGATTTTTTTGCTACCAGCGTCAATGCCGCTTTTAGTAACATTCGGACCACCATTGATAGTTAAACCATTTTGATCAACTTTGGTGTCGCCAATAGTTACAGATCCACCCGTAGTCAAATCTAAGGTGTTATTTAAGTTAACTTTAACTTTGCCATCTGTAGCAGTTGTATTGATATTATTGTTACCACCAACTACTTCAACAGCTTCACCTAATTTTTTCTTAACTGTTTGACCGTCTTGAGCTGTTAAACCAAAACCTTTTTCTGTTGCTTCATTAACCGCTGTTGTAACCGTTTTGCTTAAGTCAATTTCAACTGTGCCACCATCGTTACGGGTTAAAGTTGCTTTTTTGCCATCTGCATCTGTTGCAGAAGTGGTTACAAAGTTATTTTTAATACCAGTAACCGCTGCGGTTGTACCATCATTTTTGTTTAACGTTGCAGTTGCGTTACCTTGATTATCATAAACTACACTACCACCTGTTACATGCGTATCTTTAGTGAAGTCAGTAATCGCTTTCTCACTCAAGCCCACGATATAAGTACGATCGTCACCTTCACGTTTTTCCGTACCAGTAGTATGTTCGGTAACAGTAAGGTACTCGCTGTTTTTAGGGTTAGCAACTACACCTGTTTTGGTGTCATCATCTTTCTTAAACTCTGTAAGTGCTTTGTCTGTTAACTTAACTTCATAGTTAGTTTTGTTGGTTACAGGATCTTTTGCACCAGCAGTAACTGTTAAGTAGTCTTTTGAAGACTCTGCATGGCTTGCCGTAGTGCCATCAGCATTAATGGTGTAGGTTGTAATGCCTGTTGTATCTTTCTTAGCGTCTACAGAGGCAATATTCGTGCCTTTTTCCACTTTTGCAGCGACAGCGGATAACTTACCTGTTGTTGCATCACGGGTAATAGTTGTGCCATCAACATTCACTGTAAAATCTAATGAATTTTCTTTATCAGCAAAATTTGGTGTAATCGTTACTGATTTATCGCTTGATTTAAAATCAACCACATCACCAAAGTTAACTTTGCTGTCTTTATTTGAGCCGCTTGCTTTTACAGTCCAGCTACCCTCTGTCATCACCGCATATAATTGAGAGCCGTTGATTGCATCGGTTGACGTATTAGAAATTTCACCTGGTGCAACAAATTTGATTTGGCGTTCGTTAGCATCAGAACCCACACTAACATAGTCACCTGCTACTACAGAATCATGACCAGCAAAGTTATAAGTTACGCCATTGATTTCTTTGCTTGCTACAGCTTTAGCTTCTGCAACTGTTGAATGATTACCTAAAATAACAGAACCATTTGTGTTAGCAGTAACATTAGACCCCAACACAAACGTGTCTGTACCGGAAACACGGTTATTTTGACCAAATGCACCTGAGTTATCGCCAGAAACAGTGGTGTTAGCACCTACTGCTAAAGAATAATTCCCACTTGCTTCCGATTTATAAGCCATTGCAGTTGAGTAGTTACCTTTCGCATTCGCTTCATAACCAACAGATGTACCACCTAAACCTTCAACTTTAGCATGTGAACCGATAGCAGTTGCATTATCCTTACTTACTGTTGAGTTATAACCCACAGTAACAGATTGGTTTCCTGAAGATTTTGCCGTTTCACCAATTGCGATACCACCCGCTTTTTCAGCAATAGAATGAGCACCAATACTGATTACTTTTTCTTCTTTTGCGGTAGCGTTCCAACCGATACTGATTGCATTTGCACCTGTCGCATTTGAAATATTACCGAATGCAATAGCTCCTGTACCATTTGATTTTGAATCCACACCAAATGCAATAGCACCATCACCCTTTGCAGTAGCATTAGTTGAGAAAGCTACTGTATCGTTAGATAATGCACGGGTATTTGTACCTAATGCATAAGCATTATTCGCTTTTTCAGAGCTATTAGCATTAACTACTGTTTTCAATTCAGGAATAGTGATAGTTGTACCGTCAGGCAAAATTACCTTACCTTCTGCATTTTCAACAAAACCACCCGCTTGTGCATTAGTACCAATTGCAAAGGCACTTTCACCATTAGTTTTTGCTTTAGTACCAATTGAGAACGCATCTGAACCTACGGCTAAGGTATTATTTTGACCATCATAAATAGAACGTCTATTTTCTGCACCTAAACTACCATCAACAGTCTGTGGTGTACCGCTACCAATTGCAAAAGAACGGTTGCCTAGCGCTGTAGCCGAAGCACCAATAGCAAAGCTGGCTTTTTGATTTGCCCAAGATGATGAACCTATAGCAGCAGAATAATCTGCAATTGCTGCAGATTGACGCATTGCTGCAAATGAGTTAAATCCTTCCGAACGTGCAGAGGTACCTAATGCTACAGAACCAGTATCTGCAGTACGAGAAAAAGGACCAATTGCAAGAGACAATGCCCCTCCAGCATGTGAATAATCACCAATAGCTACGCCTGACGCTTTATTACCATTTTTATCTTCTAAAGCTGTAGCATAGTGTCCAATTACAACTGCTGAGGTAGTATTAGACTTATACAATAATCTAGAATTATCACTAACACCTGTAGTTACCCCAGATGTTTGAGGCTGAGTTCTGTCTGCATAGGATAAGCTACCTGGGTTAAAGTAGTTATATGGATTCGTAGCAGAATTTGTAGGCACACTAGAGTTTGTAGTAACAACTATATTGCCATTAGTCCCTGTGATTGTATCAATAATCACCGCCGCTTCTGCCGGTGTAGCAGAAAGCATAAAGGCTGCCATTCCACCGATAAGGGTTGCTCCCCCTAGAATGCCAGCCGCTGCTAATTTAATAGTACCGCGCTCATCAGTAGAAGAAGCAGCTTTACCTTGCGATCGAGCAAGTTCAGACACAACTTCCATTTTTTGCGTCGTTCGGTTAAAAATAACCTTAAATATTTTGTTCATAATTTTATACCTTTAGATATATAAAAAAGCTTATTTCTGATGTTAGAATTAACCTTAGAAATAAGCTTACTTCGTAAATAATTCGGCAATTACAACCCACCGAATAAACAACTTTACTGCTCTTTATAAGAGGACAGTCATCTCAATAATAGTAAGATTTTCACTTCAAAACCTCAACAAGCTTTTAACATCTTTACAATTCTCTTATTATCAAGATAATAAAATTAACAAAACCCCTTATAAATCAAACAAATACACAGCAAATATACTTAATTTACAAATAAATACCAAACGGAAAATTATTAACATTCTACCTATTTTTAATTAACCAATATGCAACAAAGCCATATTAATAATAAGGTTATCACTGGTTTTTATCCCTTATTTTTTATGAAAAATCTTATAATATTGAATATTTACTCCAGTTTTAATCGAGAATTATGTTCTTTTTTATTTTGTTATTCTCTTTAGGTATAAAAAAACCCGGTAAATACCGGGCTTTTATTTCAATGAGTTATCCAACTTGCTAGAGCGATTACCGCAATAAAAATAACTAACCAAATAAGTTGTAATTTTACGCTTTTGCGATTGATCTCCTGGTTGTGTAATCGGCGCTGTTCTAACTTTTGCCGATATATCACTAAATCGGCTTCTTTAAACGAGAAGCCACAATGTATGCAATGTTCTAAACTGTCACTAATACGCTTTCGACACTCCGGACAACGGTGTAATGCCATAATTACCTCAATTTATTACTTTGCATAATCGGCTATCCGTACATTGTTCAACATGAACATGGTAGTATTGATGAGTATCACGATTGAAAAACAAGAAAGATTGATTACCTCTTATTTTTGTTCCCATAATGTAGCCGTTATCACTATTGGTGGATAATATGTAGTATTTTTGATTCTCTATTTCGATGTAATCATAGGTAGTTCTTAGTCCGGCACGCAAATAACCAATATGCAATGAGAGCAAACTGAAATAGAGAAAAATAAAGATATTAAAGAACGCAAGGCTTCCTCCCAACAACATTTTCCTAAAATCCAGATCGAACTTGGTATTGTTCCATCTCTTACGGAAAAAGAATACGCTCACACCACTTACAAAAATATAGATAAAAGAGATATAAATGGGCACTATCCCGGTAAATAAGTAAAAAGTAAGAATAACAGGCACTGTAAACACAGAAACCAACACAATCACCCTTAACCAACCTAGATTTCGGAAATAATGCAGCTGAAAAACTTTATTTAGTAAACTATAACCTAGGGCATAACACAAGAATAAGATAACTGAAGTACCAAATACATAAGCTAAACTCCTCGCCATACTCCCATTGCCGATTTCGACATGCCACCAAGGGTAGCCATGAAATATGGCTTGTCCCCAACCGTAACAGTAGGCGGTAGCAAAGCTAATAAGTGTAAAAAATGCAAGAGAAAATGAAGAATTGATAATTTTACTAATGTGTTTATTTAGCATAACAAAAAAATGTCTACTTCCATTAAAACCTAACTATTTTTGATTACTATAATAACCCGTATTACACAAAAAACAAACATTTAATTCACACAAAATTAGAAAATTTGCTTTAGTAAGGTTGAAAATATAACTCTAAAACACGATAATAAAAAACTTCCCAGCTAGCAATAGCTAGACTGCTTCATCGTCAGTTTCCCCGGTACGGGTGCGGATAACTTGTTCAATATTCGCCACATAAATTTTGCCATCACCCACTTGCCCAGAATAGGACGCATTGAGAATGGCATTGATCACTTCATCGGCTTGGTAATTAGAAACCAATATCTCCACCTTAATTTTAGGACGAAAGTCAATGCGGCTCATTTGGCTAAGCTCCTGTTCGGTATGCCCATATTGGCGTCCAAAGCCTTTTACTTCGGTAATAGTCATTCCTTGAATACCGATTTCTGAAAGTGCATCTTGCACTTGGTCTAATTTTGAAGGTTGGATAATGGTAGTAATCAGTTTCATATTATATCCTTCTCTGTTTGAGTTGCCGTAAGTATAAAAAGCTATTGAGGGGTATGCAAGGTAGGAGGTATTTTCTCCGTGAAATATTCTGCCAAATTTCCTCCTCTTTGCTTCTGCCAAATCTCCCCCAGCATACAAGCGGTCACTTTTTTCAAAAATTTTGCACTTTTTTTATTTTTGCCCTTGAACAGCGCATTTTCGTCCCTATTTATGGTTTCGTCTGAACGGGAAATGCAATCCCGTTTCTTAATTAAACTGAATTTATTATTTAGAGGAATCATAAAATGGGTAAAATCATTGGTATTGACTTAGGTACAACAAACTCTTGTGTTGCGGTAATGGACGGCGACAAACCTCGTGTAATTGAAAATGCGGAAGGGGCAAGAACAACGCCATCTATCATCGCTTACACCGATAAAGAAACCTTAGTTGGTCAGCCGGCAAAACGTCAGGCAATTACTAACCCGAAAAATACTTTATTTGCAATCAAGCGTTTAATCGGTCGCCGCTTTACTGATGCAGAAGTACAACGTGATATTGAAATTATGCCGTTTGAAATCAGCAAAGCAGACAACGGCGATGCGTGGGTAACGGTAAAAGGCGAAAAATTGGCACCACCACAAATTTCTGCTGAAATCTTGAAAAAAATGAAGAAAACCGCAGAAGATTTCTTAGGTGAGCCGGTAACCGAAGCCGTTATTACTGTGCCTGCATACTTTAACGATGCTCAACGTCAAGCAACTAAAGATGCCGGTCGTATCGCTGGTTTAGATGTAAAACGTATCATCAATGAGCCGACAGCGGCAGCCTTAGCTTACGGCTTAGATTCTAAGAAAGAGAACCAAACTATTGCCGTTTATGACTTAGGTGGTGGTACATTCGATATTTCGATTATCGAAATTGATAACTTCGATGGCGAGCAAACCTTTGAAGTGCGTGCAACCAACGGTGATACTCACTTAGGTGGTGAAGACTTCGATAACCGTGTCATCAACTACTTGGTTGAAGAATTCCAAAAAGAACAAGGCGTTGATTTACGCAACGACCCAATGGCAATGCAACGTGTGAAAGAAGCAGCAGAAAAAGCGAAAATCGAACTTTCTTCTGCACAAGAAACTGAAGTAAATCTTCCGTACATCACGGCAGATGCAAGCGGCCCGAAACACTTAAACATTAAAGTAACCCGTGCGAAATTGGAATCTTTAGTTGAAGATTTAGTAAACCGTTCGTTAGAGCCGTTAAAAACTGCTTTAGCTGATGCCGGCTTATCCGTGGGCGATATCAACGATGTGATTTTAGTCGGTGGTCAAACCCGTATGCCGTTAGTACAGAAAAAAGTGGCAGACTTCTTCGGCAAAGAGCCACGTAAAGATGTAAACCCTGACGAAGCAGTAGCAATCGGTGCGGCAGTGCAAGGTGGTGTATTAAGTGGTTCGGTAACAGATGTATTGTTATTAGACGTTACTCCTCTTTCACTTGGTATCGAAACAATGGGTGGTGTAATGACTACCTTAATTGAGAAAAACACTACGATTCCAACCAAGAAATCACAAGTGTTCTCAACAGCGGAAGATAACCAATCTGCGGTAACTATCCACGTTCTGCAAGGTGAGCGTAAACGTGCGGCGGATAATAAATCTTTAGGTCAATTCAACCTTGAAGGCATTAACCCTGCTCCACGTGGTATGCCACAAATTGAAGTAACCTTTGATATTGATGCGAACGGTATCATCAATGTATCTGCAAAAGACAAAAACACCGGCAAAGAGCAACAAATCAAGATCCAAGCTTCTTCAGGCTTAAGTGATGAAGAAGTGGAACAAATGGTACGTGATGCGGAAGCAAATGCGGAAGCAGACAAAAAATTTGAAGAGTTAGTTCAAGCCCGTAACCAAGCAGACGGTATTGCTCACGCAACCCGTAAGCAAATTACCGAAGCAGGCGATGCGTTAAATGCAGACGATAAAGCGAAGATCGAAGCGGCTATTTCTGAATTAGAAACCGCAGCCAAAGGCGAAGATAAAGCCGAGATCGAAGCAAAAATCGAAGCGTTAATCAAAGCTTCAGAGCCGTTAATGCAAGCAGCACAAGCAAAAGCACAAGGCGGCGAGCAACCACAACAATCTCAAAAAGATGACGGCGTGGTCGATGCGGAATTTGAAGAAGTGAAAGATAATAAATAATCTTGCGTAACTGGTAGGGGCGAAATATCTTTCGCCCCTTTTGTGTAGATATATACCACCTAGCACGAGCCGTGCTAGGTTACACATAATTCAGCCCCTTTGGGGCTGTGCAAGCGGTTAAATTTCACAAAAATTTTGCAAAAGGCAACCTTATGAGCAGATACCTCATCACTTTCGATATGGACACTAATTGTCTAAAAGAAAACTATCACGGTAATACATTCAATAATGCCTATTACGATATCCGTAATGTGCTGAAACAACACGGCTTTGAAAATTTGCAAGGGAGTGTTTATTTAGGTAATGAAGGCGTTAGTGAGGCTCACGGTACTATTGCTATTCAAGAGCTGACGGCAAAATTCAAGTGGTTCTACCCCTGTGTCTCAAATATCAAGTTCTATCGCATTGAAAGCGATTTGAATGCAGATTTTATTGCTTACAATGTGCATAAAGCCCGTGAAAAATTTGAAAAACAGTTACAGGTTTTAGAGCAAACATTAGTGGATACAGGCTTGAACCGTGTGCAAATAGATGAAATTCTGAAAAAACAGGTGTTTAGCTTAGAAGATCTATCGTAACAAGCGGTGCTTTTTAAAGGAAATTTTACAAATGCTAAAACTCTACCCTACAACGGAAAATGTACAGCCACCGTTTTATAAAATTTACGATCATAAAAGTGGTGAAACGGTCATTGCTACAGAAACAGAAAATAGCAATACCCCGATTTTAATGGACGATTTTGTTTGGTTTGAGCAAATTCCAACCACCGAGGCTCTTTTGGTAGATACTTGGTCTGTGATTGAAAACCGTGCCAAACAAGGTTTGCTCAAACGAGCTTACACCAAAGATTTTGAAAAACATTTAGCCGACGGCAAAGTAGAAATTTATATTGCGGTGAATCCGCATTGTTAATTTCTTGATTGGCAAGCGGTCAAAAACAGAGAAAAATTTACAAACGGAACAACAATGGCAAAGAAAGATTATTACGAAGTCCTTGGACTGTCTAAAGGGGCAAGCGAGAAAGACATCAAACGAGCATATAAACGTTTGGCGGCAAAGCATCACCCGGATAAAAACCAAGGCAGTAAAGAGTCGGAAGAGAAATTTAAAGAGATTACCGAAGCCTATGAAGTGCTGACCGACAGCGAGAAAAAAGCGATGTACGACCAATACGGTCACGCTGCCTTTGAACAAGGTGGTGCGGGTGCCGGCGGATTCGGTGGCTTTGGCGGCGGTGGTTTCGGCGGCTTTGAAGACATCTTCAGCGAAATGTTTGGTGGTGGCTTTGGTGGCGGTGGTCGTCGCCAACGTGTAGTGCGTGGCGATGATTTGCGTTACGACATCGAAATCACCCTTGAAGAAGCCGTAAAAGGCTGTAAAAAAGACATTCGCATTCAAACCTTAGCCGAATGTGATACTTGCCACGGTACAGGGGCGGAAGCCGGTAGCAAAGTAGAAACCTGTTCGCATTGCCACGGCTCAGGTCGAATTCGTCGTCAGCAAGGTTTCTTTGTGACTGAGGCGGTTTGCCCAAGCTGTCACGGCACCGGCAAACGCATTGAAAAACCTTGTCGTTCTTGCCACGGCGACGGACGTGTACAGAAAGCGAAAAACCTCTCCGTTACCATTCCGGCAGGTGTGGATACCGGCAATCAACTTCGATTATCCGGCGAAGGAGCTGCGGGCGAAAATGGGGCACCGGCAGGCGATTTATATGTGGTAATTCACGTGAAAGAACACGATATTTTTGAGCGTGACGGCTCGAATTTATATTGCGAAGTACCGATTAGCTTCACCCTTGCAGCCTTAGGCGGTGAAATTGAAGTGCCAACCTTAGACGGCAAATTAAAACTCAAAATTCCGGCAGAAACTCAAACCGGTAAACTATTCCGTGTACGAGGCAAAGGTGTAACAAGCCCTCGTGGTGGCTACGCAGGGGATTTAATTTGCAAAGTGGTGGTCGAAACCCCTGTGAATTTAACCGAAGAACAGAAAGCACTATTACGACAATTTGAAGAGAGTTTAGAAGGACAAGGTAAACATCGTCCGAAATATGGGGTACTGACTATTTTTGCATAGAGAGAAAGAAAAAAATTTGGGCGGAAAAATAACGGCGAGGCTAGGAAATACAAGGCTTCGCCGTTTTTGTTTAGGGTGGGTTATGCAAAAAACGAAAATGAGCAAAAATAGAAAAAAATGGTCGGTTTTTGCATTATTTTTTGCATAGGTTTGAACTGTTTTAAGATGGTTTTAAAACAATTTTAAACTAGGCTATGTCCGTTATGCACCACCTGCCCGATGATTTGTAGATTTTGGGCGTCTTCTTCTGTAATTCTTATTGGGCGGTAAGATTCATTGTCGCTAATCAATTCAATGTAGTCCCATTCTCTTCGCACACGTTTAACCCATACGCTTTCGCCGTTTTGTATAAGGTAAATTTTATCGTCCCCACGAGCCTCTTTTTTGCTGAAATCCACTAGCATTTGGTCGCCATCGCAGATGGTTGGCTCCATTGACGTACCGTTAGCCCAAAACACACCGCAATTATCGGCTTTTACACCTAATTTCTGCAGTAAGCTGTCTGCGTAGGGTTCTTGTCCGTCAGGTTTGGTTATGCCTTCATTGAAGCTACCAAAACCGGCAGAAACGTTAATTGAACCAAAGCTGTTAATCATTGAAATAAGTTCACCTGTTATTTCTCTAAACTTATTAAAGGCTCTTTCTACGATACCTTGTTGGGCTTGTGACTGGCTTTCTTTGCCTGTTGCCAGCCATTCAATACTTACATTTGCCACTTCTGCAATCTTGATTAAATTTGGTCTAGATGGCTCTGCTTCCCCTTTTCTCCAGCGTGCAATGGTAGATAAGGTTACGCCTGTTTGCCTTGCAAATTCACTTGGTCCATTCAATTTGTTAATAACAAGATCAATTCTCTCTGGGAAATTGTCTTCAAAGTTCATATTTACGCCCTTTTATAGCGTAATAGTTATATTTTTTAAACTATTACGGAGTGTTAAAGATAATTAATAACCGTAATAGTTAATATAAAGTATTGATTACATTAGAGTTTACACCCATTAAAGTACAAAATATAAGCAAATAGAACTATTACGGCAAATAAATAGTTGCATAGTTACAACTATTACGGTTAATATACATCACATCAGGTACAACAAAAAAGGTGTATTAAATGAGTGTATTAGAAAAACCAAAAAAAACCGCTGAACAAGATTGGCATAGAGCCGATATTCTGGCGGAACTTCGTAAAAAAGGTTGGTCGATTCGTTCTTTGGCTAAAGCAGGTAATGTTAGCCCTAACACGCTAAAGACCGTTTTAGATAAACCCTACCCGAAAATGGAGCGTTTGGTAGCAAATGCTATCGGTGTAGCTCCAGAAGTGATCTGGGCAGCTAGATTTGCAGAGAGAAATAAACGTCCAATCTTAACGAATAGGTTTTAATTTTAACCATAAAAGTTACAAAAAGGAACATTTATGGGTAATTTAAGTTTAAAAACACATTATTCAGTTTATGAAATAGCCAAGTTTATCGAAAAAGCACCTAAAAATGTAGATGCTCAAGCCAAACGAGAAAACTGGCAATCTCAAAAACGCAAAGGGCGTGGCGGTGGTGTTGAGTATGAATTAGCCTGCCTCCCTCAAGAAATCCAAACCGAAATCCGCTCCCGCTTTATGTCGGCGGTGGTGGAAGCCAAACCGAAAAAGTTACCGGCAGTGCGTGCGGAGGTGGAGTTAGGCAACCTTACTACCAAACAGCGAGAAATTGCTGATGCACGAATGGCACTGGTAGCGTATGTGTTGGAGTTGGAAGGCTCAATGAGCCGGATTAAAGCGATAACCTACCTTTGCAACCTTGCCAAACAAGGCGAAATGCCACCGCACTTGGTGGAGCTGGTTGCCGTAGCAAATGCTAAAAAGACAGCAAAACGCACACTCTCGGTGCGAACCTTAAACGGCTGGGTAGTGGATTACTGCAAGGCGGAGAACGCCGAGCAACGGTTGAAATTACTTGCCCCACAGGTGCGGCAGGAAACCAAGCCGGAAGAAATTTGGTGGCTAAGTGCTTTTTTAGGCGTATATCGGCAGAAAAACGGTATTTGCCTCACCGAAGCCTACCGTGAGTTTGAAGTGGAATGGGCGTATCAGTATGCAGACAACCCGTTACTGTTGGAACAATGCCCTAGCCTAAGCCAAGTACAGCGAGCGATGAATAAGTTGCCGTTGTATGTGAAAGAGTACGGCAGACGCACCGGCTCGCATTACAAGCAGTTACTGAGCTATGTGAAGCGGGATTGGTCGGTACTTCGAGCAAATGATGTATGGATTGGTGACGGTCACTCACTGAAGCTCAAAGTAGCCCACCCGATACACGGTAAGCCGTTTACCCCTGAGCTGACAATGATTGTTGATGGTGCAGGCAGAAAGGTGGTCGGCTGGTCACTTTCACTCAGTGAGAACGCTTTTGCAGTTGCTGATGCTATGCGTCACGCCATTAGCCAGCACGGTGTACCGGCAATCTACTACTCGGATAACGGTGGTGGTGAAAAGAATAAATTTTTGGATGCGGAAATCACGGGGATGTTACCCCGCCTCGGTATCCGACACGAAACAGGACTTTCAGGCAACCCGCAGGGACGAGGGATTATCGAAATCCTGAATAAAACGGTGGGTATGCGGGTTGCGAGGAAGTTTGCAACCGGCTATGCAACCGGTGCCGATCCGGAAACCGTTCGCAAAACCCTGTATGCGGTGAACTCACTGGCAAATGCCAAAGGGAAATTAACGCCTCTACAACGCAAAGCCCAAGGTAAATTGCCAACGTGGCAACAGTTGATTGAAGTAATCCAATCGGTGATTGACTGGTACAACAACGAGCATATTCACTCGCAAATCCGCACCACGCCGGCACGCAAATATCAGCAGATGTTGCACGCAGAAGATGTGGTGTTGCTAACAGAGGTGGAGCTGCGGGATATGAGCCGACCGGAGTTTATCCGTAAGCCGGAGCGAGGTTGGATAAGCTGGTGCAATAACCACTATTTCCATTTGAAATTACTGGATTTTGACCGTGAAGAAGTGGTGATCGGGGTTGATATTCACAATGCCGAGAGCGTGCAGGTGCGTACCAAAGACGGCAGGTTTATTTGTGAGGCAATTTGGAACGGCAACACCCGAGAGGCATTTCCGGTGGCGATGGTGGAACAGCAGCGTAAAGAACGCCATAAACGCCGAGCCAACCTTAAACAGCAACAGCTTGATGAAATTAACGCTGAATTAAACCCAGTTTTAACCATTGAGCAGAAAAACGATTTCAGCTTGCTGGCAACGGCAAGAAAACCGAAAAAAGAAGTAGAACCGATTTTTTTGACCCGAGCAGAAAAAGAGGACTATGAAAAAAAGTTAGCAGTGGGAGATTAAATAAATGCAAATGCTGTTAAGAAAAAGCATAAGAGGGCAAATACAAGTGGGAGGTCAAATATATTACAGCCACTTGCTAGAAGGATTTGAAGGGGATTCGTTTGTTGTACAACCAATTGATGGTGGCAAGAGGTTAAAAGTATTTAGAAATCTCGGCAGAGCCAAACCCCCATTGTATTTATTCACAGCAGAAAAATTACCTGAAATAACATTGGAGATCAGAATATGAAAAATCAAGAACTTAGAGCCTTAATGGATAGCAAAGGCTATCAACAAAAACAAGTGGCACAGCTTTTAGGTGTATCCGTTGCCACAGTCAGTCTGTATCTCAAAGGCGATTATAACGGCAATGTGGCTGAAATGGATCGCAAAGTGGAAGAGCTGATTGAGCGGGATAAGGCGAAGGTGGTGGAAGCGAAATATAACGCTGCTTTTGTGCCAACTTTAGCGGCTCGCCGTGGAATGGAGGTAATGCAGTTTGCCCATATTGAAGGCGAAATTAATGTGATTTTTGGGGCAGCAGGCTTAGGTAAAACCCAAATGCTCAAAGAATACGAACGCCGAAACAGCTCTGCCACATTAATTGAGGTTGATCCGAGTTGCACACCTAAAGTCTTGCTCCGAAAGATTGCCGAGGCGGTGGGGGCAAATGCGAGGGGCGTAAATAACGAGCTATTAGAAAGCATTGTGAACAAGCTAAAAGGCTCTGAAAGGTTGCTAATGATTGATGAAGCTGAATTGCTTTCGACCCGCTCGCTGGAGTTTATCCGCCGAATCCACGATTTAACCAGCGTGGGCGTGGTGTTAGCCGGTATGCCGAGATTGTTGGTTAATCTTAAAGGTAAAAATAATGAGCTGGCACAGCTTTATAGCCGAGTAGGTTTTGCTTGTGACTTAGGCAATGCGTTAAGCGATGAAGATTTAGGGTTACTAGCCGAAAGTGCGTTAGGTACAAATGAATTTAATGCTCCACTGATTAACGCCTGCAAAGGTAATGCCCGCCGATTAAGTAAGTTAATGCGTGGCGTGGTGCGGTCTAGCGAGATTAACCAAACGCCAATTAGTAAAGATTTGGTTGAGCAATATAGCAAGATGTTGATTAGCTAAGGAGCAAGTTATGCAAAAGGTTTACAGCGAAAAAGCAGGCGAAATGATGAACCCCTTAAATGCGTTTATCCACGACAGCCTTGTGAAGTTAGAAATTGCCACTTTGGAATGTGAGGCGATGGAGTTGGAAGTTGAACGAGTGGAATTTGAAGCGAAAAGCCCACCCCGCTTGGTCTTACGGGATAACTGCAAAACACAGGATTTAGTCAAGAACGGCTTGGCAAGCCTGTTTGGAATGAAAACCAAAGGCGGCAGACGGTATGACAGCTATCAAATGCAGGTGCGGGGTGTGAAATGCGTGTGGGAGTCTGAACGTGTTACGAAGGTGTAGAAATGAAAAAACGGCGAATGATTTATGCCCTGTATGTTGGCGAAGAGAATGTAGCTGACGGCACAGCGGAAGAATTAGCAAAACGGTTGGGGGTGGAGGCGAAAACAGTGCGATTTATGTCGTCCCCTGCTCATAACAAGCGAGTGAAGTATAACGGTAAAGCAATCCGCACCGTGAAAGTCGGGTTGGAATAGAGAGGAAGTATTATGAGTAAAGTAACAATCGGTAATGAAATTTACTGGAAAGATGCAAATGGTAATTTAAAACCCGAAGCATTAGTGAAAGAAATTGATAAAGAGCGTGATGAGCTAGTACGCCAATTTGTGAACCGTGCCGAAGAAGTCAGTCAGCTACTAGGTAATTTTAAGCAATCTGTATTTGATGATGTAGGGGCTTTTGTCAGCCTATCGGCTGAAAAATATGGGGTAAAAATCGGCGGTGCAAAAGGCAATATCACGTTATTTACCTATGACGGCGAATATAAGTTGCAGTTAGCGGTGCAAGAGAATATCCGCTTTGACGAACGAATCCACGCAGCAAAAGCCTTGATTGATGAGTGTTTGCACGATTGGTCGGAGGGGGCAAAACCAGAACTTAAAGCATTAATTGATAATGCGTTTGAGGTGGATAAGGAAGGCAATTTATCTACGGCGAAAATCCTATCCCTACGCCGTGTTGAGATTGATGATGCACGCTGGAATCAAGCAATGACGGCAATTTCAGACAGCGTGCAGGTAGTGGGTAGTAAAGATTATATCCGCTTTTATAAGCGTGATGAAAATGGCAAATATCAGCCGATTAGTTTAGATGTGGCGGGGGTTTAGAATGTTTATTACTTTTAATGTTAATTATACGGATAAACCTGTTGTGGTTAATACAGACAAGGTTTGTACAATAGAAAATATTAACGGGAATGTAACAGTACACTTTTGTGATAACACAAAATTAATAATGATGGACTTTGATGATAAAGAATATGCATCGTTATTAAATCATTTGCATATTTTAAATCAGTTAAAAAGAAAGTCTTAGTTAAAAAACCTTTTCAATGCCCTTTAAAAATCTCCCCTAACCCCTCTTTTTCAAAGAGGGGGACAAGATAGAAGGGCATTTATAAAGTGTTTTAACCACAGGAGAAAAAAATGAAAACAACACCAAAGGCGATCAAATTTAACCGCTACAAGCACTATGCCGAAAAAGCAGCTGAAGCAGAACGCAAAGGCAATTATGCAGAAGCTCAAGACCATTGGGAAGTTGCAAAATTATCGGCAAAAACGACCGCTAACCGTGACTGGGCGGAGCAACGGGCAGAATTTTGTAAAAGAATGCACCAAAGACCGTTTTGAGGTGTGTAAATGACAACAAGAGAAAATCTCGAACTGAGAGAGACAATAGATCGTGTGATTGATGTACTCATAATGGTGAGTAATGCGGTGTTAAATGAGGAGTTTAGCAAAGCAAGAAATATCCATAAAGCTGCCATAAAACAACTTAACCAAATAGGCGAAGTGTTAGACCAAGAATTAACAAATTAGGATAAATATGATGACCGAACAAGAAAAAAGCGGGCTTAACAGCCAATTAAATGAGGCAATTATCCAGCTTATACAAGCTCAAAAGTATTTAAACCAAAGCGATTTTATTCGAAGTGGTGTTTATCTAGGTACGGTGCAAGATTTGTTGCCAAAGGTGCACTTTAAGTTATTAACGGCAAATCGGAAACATTAACCACCCCAGTAAGGAGTTAAGAATGAAATTTAGATTTTTTAAAGGGGATATAACCCAAGAGCCACTAAAAAGCATTTATGCAGATTATCAAGTATCTAAAGAAGAACGCAAGGATAAGCTCAATGCTATTTTAGAAAAATATCCTTTCAATGATGGATTAGTAAGTGGTTCGGGCTGGTTTCATCGAATGGTTAATGGAATTGCTTGTAAAGCAACCAATATTAGCCAAGTTTCAGATGTTAAAGGGTTCAAGGTAAGTAAATTTGATGATGAGTTTTATCTCGTCAAACCTGATAAACGTTACAAAAAAGGGAAAGAGCTTGCAGAAGATTTTAAAGCAATTAATGAAATTTATGAGAAACATCGTGATTTTTCGCCCTATATCTTAAAACGTTTGAATATGCTTTATTTTGCAAGTGATTTTAGTTATTCCCCAACATCAGGTAGAAGTTATTTAGCCGTAGCAGGCATTTGTGAAAACACCTTACTGGTTAAAATGCCAATGCCTATTGATAAAAATGATGAACCATTTCCTGAGATTGCAGAGGGATTGGTTGAAATCAAAGAGAGTGAATTTTTAGCGATACAGGGGAAATAAAAAATGGCTATTTCAGCAGAGCAATGGAAAGAAATTAAACAAGCCTTAAGTGGAATTGTTGGGAGTGTTACATTTCAATATAGAGAACATCAACTTACCGTACATGTTACCCAAGCTGGGCGAAAATTGGAGCTTGTTGTGTATGTGGATGGGGAGCTTCGTAGGGAGTGGGTGCGAGAAACACATGAGCTCCGCTCTTATTTGGAAGAAGTTTGGTATCGTAAAGAATTATCTCGTTTTACTGCTAAACAGAAAAAAGAATACAAAGGTTTTATGAGTAAGAAGGAGTTAAATGAAAAAATCGTCGTTTCTTTGCCTACATTTCCTTCCCCAACGGCTTTGATTCGCCAATATAAAAAACTTGATGGCTTAGAGTTGAGTGATTGTTGGGGTCTTTGATCGTAAGAAGGAAATTATGTAATCACTAACCCAACCAACGCCGCACAATCCGTCTAGCTGAAAAACAGGTGCGGCGTTTGTTTTAAGTGAGCAATCAAAAGCGATAACGTTTTTAATTGTTTATTTAAATACAGATTATCTATATAAGGAGCAAAAATGAATATTTACGACCCTAAAAAGAGCTTACCTCCACGTCCTAGCTTACCGCCACACCCTAATAGAATTACTCTTAGGGTTAACACTGAAGAAACAAAACCAAATTATCGTTTGTGTAAAAAGAAAAATGGCGAAATTGTATTGCAACAAATGATTATTATTACAGAGGGATATATCTCACACGAGAATCCATATCCTGAAAGTAAAGTCGAATGGAGAGAAATTGAAACAGTCTGTGAAGATAGTGAGGTAAATCTATGAAACTATGCAAATGCCCGATTTGCCATTCGGAAATCTCGCTGGAGGCGTTGATTGAAGATGATGCAGGGCGTGAGTTGTTAAATACGATAGTCAATATCGGTGGGAATTGTGGGCGTGCGGTGGTGGCGTATTTAGGGTTATTTAAGCCGCAAAAAAACAGCCTTGCCAATAGCCGAGCGTTGAAAATTGTGCAGAGTTTGTTGGAGCTTTATACGCCCTCTAATGTGTTAGAAAAAGCCTTAATGGATACGGTGGAACAAGTAAGACGGAATCGGCGTGAAACCGGCAGATGTGAGCCATTAGCAAACCATAATTACTTGAAGAAAGTATATGAAAGCGTGAAGCCACAATTTGCAGTAGTAAGAAGTGAAGCGAAAGCAGTGAGTAGCCTTGAGCAACAGCAACGCCAAGCAGACCAAAAGAAACACGATGCCGTGATGTATGTGGAAAGAATGAAGCAAATGGGGCAACTGGAAGCCGTGAAGAATACAGAAAGCTACCAAATTTGGCTGAAATGGCAGGAGGAAAAACAAAATGCAACCACAAACTAGAAAGCAGATGATACAGAAAATCCATATCGGCAAAAATGAGCTAAAACTGGATGATAACGCCTATAAAATGCTGTTGTTAGAAGCGGTGGATAAGCCAAGCTGCTCAATGATGACCGATAGCGAATTAATGACCGTACTGCAAACAATGAAAGCCAAAGGGTTTGTGGTAAAGTCTAAAAAGTACAACAAACGCCCAACGGCAAGTAACACTGCTCAACACAGGCAAGGGTTGATGAATAAAATTGGGGCGTTGCTTTATCAAAGCCAAAAGCCGTGGGATTACGCCCACGCCATTGCCAAACGCTCGTTTGGTATTGAGCGGGTGCAATGGCTAACGGACGACCAGTTGCACAAATTAGTGCAGATGTTGGCAAGTTACAACCACCGGCACGGGTTGAGAACCAAATAACGAGATTTTTTTGCATAGCCCCGATGAAATTGGGGCTTTTTTGTGGTAGATTTTGTTGAGATTTAATTTTGAGAGGCAATTATGGCAATAATACATTCTATAAAATGTGGAGATCAGACGCTTGAGGTGAGAGATCATCACGAATACAGAGAGCTTTTATTTTTTGGCATAACAGACCCCTATGTGCCTGAGCTTAATCAGTCCAGTGTAGTGGTTGATGTAAATAAAGCCAAACAGCTTAGAGACGTATTAAATAAATTTATCCAAGAACAGGGGGAAGCGTGAAAAAAACATTTATAACTTTAACACTCGCCATTGCGTCTCTTGGTGCAACGGCAGCAACTGAAAAAGCTCAACAAGAAACTGCAAATGCTCTAGTAAGTGGTGATTATCAACAGTTAAGAAATGTAGCTTACGGAATGGAAACAGGCTCGTTTGGTCACGATCACAATCCTATTGCTGCTTGTGCTTTGCGCCGTGTTATTTTGCTTGTTAATTCAGATAAGGTTGATGTGACTGACTTTAATAACGAGGCGATTGCTTGCCGTAAAATTGAGGTTACAGATAATCAACAGGCTTGGGAAACAGCCTTTACGATTGCGAAATCAATTTCTGCAACTAAGAAAAAATAAGTTTATAGTTAAAGACCGCTTTCAAGCGGTCTTTTTTTATGCAAAATTTGCAAAAAATTTTTGAGTAAGTATTACAGATTTGAATAACCCCCTTGGATAATGGCTTTCGTGGAAATTATTCAAGGGGATTTTTTATGTCTGAATTTGAAAGTGTTGAGCATTATTTGCCGGAAACAGTGAAAGAAATTGTGGGTGTAATTGGTTTACCTGCAACCGAAAAGCTGATTAAAGCCTTTGGAGGCTTTTCGTTTCAATTTTCTAATGGCAAAGTCTATTTTGATAAACTCAAAGAGGTGTTAGGGCAAAATGACGCTGTGAAATTACAGGCTTATATGGGAGCTTGTGAGGTCTATTTGCCACGTTGTGAAACCGCATTAAGAATGTTGCGTAATCAGCAGATTTATACCGATTATTGCCAATTAACCGAGCGTGGACTAAGTGGCAGGCTTGCGATTATGCAAATTTGCCCTAAATACAGCGTGTGTGATCGTGTTGCGTGGGAGGCAGTACGATATTATCAGCGTAAGCATACCGTTTCGCAAGCTACCTTGTTTTAAGTGTGGAATCCTTTCGCCTGCTCCCCGTTGCTCTAAATCATTAAAGTCTCTTTAAATCAGAATTGAATTTAAAGAGGCTTTTTTTATGACTGAACCTATCAAAAACAAGGCAACTATTGCCGATTTCAACCTTGCATTTGACCGCTTGCTTGGTCATGAAGGTGGCTATACAAATGATAAAAACGATAAAGGTGGTGAAACCAATTGGGGAGTAACAATCCACACCGCTCGTGCCAATGGTTATACAGGCTCAATGCGTGCAATGACTCGTGAGCAAGCTAAGCAAATCTATCTTAAAGCGTTCTGGCAACGCTACAACTGCGAAAAATTTGCCCCAGAAATTGCTTTCCAATTCTTTGATGCTGCCGTTAATCACGGGTTCGGTAATGCTGCTCGCATGTTACAGCGTGCTGTGGGTGTAGCTGATGATGGTGTCATCGGCAAAATTACGTTGGCAGCGATTGAACGTCATTCTGTTGCGGATGTTGGGACGCTATTTATTGCTGAACGGGTTGAGTTTTTCACAAAACTTGATGATTTCTCTCGCTATGGTAAAGGCTGGATTCGCCGAATGGCAAACAATCTTCGCTATTTTGCTAAAGACACTATTGAGGATTAAAAATGAAACAGTTTTTACTTGATTTAATTACCAATAAAGACGGCACAGCCAGCACGACTGGTTTTATTCAGTTTATCAGTTGGCTGGTGCTGTCGGGCATTTTAATTCACGCCTACCTTTACGATAAGCCGTTTATTTCCGACTGGTGGTTTGCTTATGCCGGTATTTGTGTGCTGGGCAGCCCTGCCACAAAAGGCGTGGTGAGCGTATTTAAATCCCGAGGAGATGCAGAATGATGAGTTTAATCCTTAGTGTAGTGGCTACTGTTGTGGTTGCAGGTGGCTATATTTTTTACAAATTCCGCAAGGCAAACCGAGAAATCGACCGCTTGTTTGCTACGGTAAACCGCCTCGAATCGGAAAAAGCAGAAAAAGAAGCCAAGATCCAACAACAAAAAGCAGAGGTTAAAAATGCCAAAACTCAACAAAAACACACGCAAAACACTGCTCGTATTAGCTCTGATGCCGTTGATATGCAGCTGCACCAACACGGCTACTTTAGAGACGACGGTCTCGGGCTGCACGGCGTTCCGTCTGCTGTATCCAAGCCGAGCGGACACGGTGGAGACCAAACGTCAGATACTAGCTCACAATCTGACTTATGAGGAGATTTGCCGTGAGAAAGTGGATTAAAAAACTGCGCCAACGTTGGCAACAGTGGCTTTTTTACCGCCGCCGTCCCGATCTTGCCGAACGGCATAATTGGCTACGTGCGGCGGTAGCACAAGGCAATCTACACCCTGTCGGGCGAGCCAAAAGGGGGCGTTATGATTGATGAAAAACTGTTCCAGATGCTGATCTCTTTTGTAGTTGCTCCGTTAGTGGCGTTTGTAGGTAAGGTCATATTTGATCGTATCAACCGCAATGAGCAAACGGTAAAAGAGCTAAAAGCGGAAATGGAGAGTAAATATCAATCAAAAGAGCTTGCCCACGAGGTTAATCGGGGCATCAGAGAAAAATTGGACGATATTTTAGACTCCATCAAAGAAGTAAACCAAAAATTAGATAAAAAGGCGGATAAGTAATGAGCCGAAAAAAACATAAACAAACCGATTCGGAAAAATTAGACCTGATTTTAGGCGGGTTAAATGAGCTTAACGACAAGGTAGATAAGCAAAACGAAGAAATTGAACGCTTACACCGTGAAATCCAAGCGACTAATCGTTTAGTGAATGAAATGGCAACCAAAAACCGCAAGCAAGCCTTAATTGCCGGTGGTGTAGGAGGTGGCATTGTTGCTGTAGGTTTTGAGTTGTTACGCTTGAAATTCGGAATGTAGAGGGCGTATGGCACACGATATTGAAGTACAAAAAGCGGTTCGGCAAGCCTATGTGTTTGACCGTTTAAGCCTCGAAATGGCAGCCGAGCGTGCCGGTGTGTCGTTTGGCACAGCTCGCCGTTGGAAAGCCAACGCTGAAAAGAACGGCGATAACTGGGAAAAAGCCCGTGATGTGCAAGCAATAGCAAGTGGTGGTATTGAGAATATCGCTCAAGGCTTGTTAGCCGGTTTTTTAATTAAGTATCGCACGTTGATGACGGAGCTGGAAGAAAACACCGAAATGCCAACAGCCGCTAAGGTTGAGGCATTATCGGCACTTGCAGATTCGTTTGCGAAGATGACTGCATCGAGCAAGAAACTATTGCCTGAAACCAGTGTAATGGCAACCGCTATGCGTGCGATTGAGATGATGGCGAATATCGTCAAAACCAAGAAACCACATTTATTGCCTGACTTTTTGGAAATGCTGGACGATTTAGAAGTGCAGTTTAAAAAGGAGTTTAAGTAATGGCTAAGAAAAAACAAACTGTGGTGCATAAGCATTACTATTTCCGTTGGATTGTTCAGCTTGCCTGTATTCTCGGTGCAATAAAGCTAATGCTTAATGGTGCAGATGGTTGGGGTTGGTTATTGTTTATCGCAGTTTGTGTGTAATTTATGAAAATCAAAGAATTTGAAAAAGAACTGGAAGAATTACGGCGACAGTTACAACAAAATATCGAAGCGAGTTTTGAGGGTTGGGACGATAAACCACAAGCCATTAGCGAACGCCGTCAGAAGGTTTTAGACCCTGTTCACGGCTTTGAGTATTTTGTGCAGGCTTATTTCCCGCATTATGTGCGTTCTGAGCATAAATCGCAGTTGCATCATTATCTCTTTGAGAATTTACCGCTTTCGGTAAGTGATCTTTCTAAATCTGTTCGCCAAGCGATTGCAGCCCCTCGTGGTGAGGCAAAATCGACGATTTGTACGCAATTATTCCCGCTGTGGTGTTTAGTCCGTGATTTAAAAAGATACATCATTATTGCGATGGACACCAAAGAACAGGCATACAGTATGCTTGAAGCTATTAAAGTGGAAATTGAATCTAACCCTCGTTTAAGAATTGATTTCCCCGAGGTTGCACAAGGCAAGGTTTGGCGTGCAGGTGTCATTATGACGGCTAAAAACCAAAAAGTTGAAGCTGTGGGGGCTGGGCAAAAATTGCGTGGTCGTCGCCACGGAGCTTATCGTCCAGATTTAGTAGTACTTGATGATATTGAGAATGATGAAAGCGTAGAAACACCTGCACAGCGTAATAAATTGCATAACTGGGTTTTAAAAGCAGTTTTAAAACTTGGTGCTGCAGGTGAAAAGTTTGATGTGATCTATGTCGGCACAATTCTTCATTATGACAGTGTGCTGAGTAGGGTTTTAAATACTAAGGGCTGGAAGCGAGTACGCTTTAAAGCCATTTTACGCTTTCCTGACAATATGGTGTTATGGGATGAGTGGGAGAATATTTATCTCTCCGAAGAGGGGGATGATGACACATTATCTGACTTATTCTACCAGCAACATAAAGCCGAAATGGATAAGGGGGCTGTCGTATCGTGGCTGGCTCGTCCAATCCTATACCTGATGAAAATCCGAGCTAGTGACGGACATTCTGCATTTGACTCCGAGTATCAAAACGACCCTGTTTCGGGCGATGATGCGATTTTTGCAAATTCGCTTCAATATTGGACAGAATTGCCGGAAAACCTTATTTATTTTGGAGCGGTCGATCCGTCTTTAGGCAAGGCTGGAGCAAGTCGTGACCCATCAGCTATTTTAGTCGGCGGCTATCAACGTGAAACCGGAAAGCTTTATATAGTAGAGGCACAAATTAAAAAACGTTTGCCGGACTTAATTATTGAGGACATTATTCGGCTACATATGCAATATAGTTGCCACCGATGGGTTGGCGAGGGGATCCAATTTCAGGAGTTTTTAAATAGTGAGATTATTAAGCGGTCTGCGGCACGTGGTGTCCCAGTGCCTCTTGCAAGTGTAAAACCTAATACTGATAAAGTATTACGAATCGAAAGTTTACAGCCACACATTGCGAACGGCTTGATTTTACTGCACCGCTCACAATCGACCCTTGAAAGCCAGCTACGCCACTTTCCGAAAGCCGATCACGATGACGGACCCGATGCGTTGGAAATGTTATGGCGTAATGCCGTGAGTTCTTCTGCCCCGATTGAGTGGGAGAGTGTGAGCGATGATGACGGTGAGTATCAGAGTAAGTGGCGGCATTAAAATCTCCCCCAACCCCCTCTTTGATTAAAGAGGGGGCTTTATAGTGTTAGGAATTTAAAATGGCAAAAAAGAAACAGAAAAAACAAATTAAACCTGATTTAAACCCAATTAAAAATCAGGAATTGCAAACGGATTTAGCCGAAATTACTGCAACGGGGCGGGTGCTTTCCGACCACCCAAGCAATTTTATTACCCCGGCAAAGATGAAGGCGATTTTTGAAGATGCGGAGAACGGCGATATTACCGCTCAGCACGAGTTGTTTATGGATATTGAAGAACGGGACAGTGCGATTTTTGCAAATATCCAAACCCGTAAGCGTGCCGCATTGGGCGTGGATTGGGCGATTGTTGCCCCTCGCAATGCTACACCGCAGGAAGAAAAACTGCGTGATGAGGTCGATGAGCTGTTTTATCAGCTCGGCAACCTTGAAGATTTGGTGATGGACTGTATGGATGCAGTCGGTCACGGTTTTGCTGCATTGGAAATTGAATGGGCGTTTAACGGCAAGTTGTGGTATCCGAACGCCTTTATCCACCGTCCGCAATCGTGGTTTAAGTGGGATAAGGTAGATAATCTGTTGCTGAAAACCCGACAAAATACCGAAGGTGAGCCATTACGAGAATTTGGCTGGGTGGTGCATACGCATAAATCACGCTCCACACAGGCGGCACGCAATAATTTATTCCGCTCGCTGGCGTGGCTGTATATGTTTAAGCATTATAGCATTCACGACTTTGCCGAGTTTTTAGAACTGTACGGTATGCCGATTCGCATCGGTAAATATGGGGCAGGGGCAACCAAAGGCGAAAAAGACACGTTAAAACGTGCGTTAGCGGAAATCGGACACAACGCCGCCGGAATTATGCCGGAGTCGATGAGTATTGAGTTGCATAACGCCGCAAACGCAGGCGGTGCAGCCGGCAATAATCCGTTTTTGCAAATGGTGGATTGGTGCGAGAAATCTATCGCCCGCTTGATTTTGGGGCAAACTTTGACGAGTGGTGCAGATAATAAGATATCTACTAATGCACTCGGCAATGTGCATAACGAAGTGCGGCGTGATTTGTTGGTGTCTGATGTTAAGCAGTTAGGTCAGACCTTTACCCAGCAAATTATTCTGCCGTTTTTGCAGATTAACTTTGCCGGGGTTGATCCAAACCGTATCCCGAGCTTTGAGTTTGACACCAAAGAGCCGGCAGACTTGGCGTTATTTGCTGATAGCTTGCCAAAATTGGTGGATATTGGAATGCCGATTCCGGTGCAGTGGGCGATGGATAAACTCGGCATCCCTGAAGCCCAAGAAAATGAAGCGGTGCTAGGGCGTGTCGCTCCTCTGCCAACAGCGGGGCAAGCGGTGGGATTATCAGCACATTTTGTTAAATCTCCCCCTAACCCCTTCTTTGTCAAAGATGGGGAACAGATTACTGGCTGTTCTTGTGGTTGTGGGGGTAAGGTTAACGCCTTGTCGGCTCAACCCCAAACCGGTATTAAAGAGCAAGATGCGTTAGATAACTTAGCTGATGAAGCTTTTACTGTGCCGGATTTTAACAAGCAGTTCGACCCCATCACGAAAAAGGCTGTGGCGGTGGTAATGGCGTGTAGCTCTTATGATGAGGCAGCAGAAAAATTGGCAGAAGCCTATCCTGACTTAGTGAGTGAAGAGCATAACCGCTATTTAGCCAATGCGTTATTTTTAGCGGATTTATTGGGGGCTGCGAATGCCGACAGCTAATTTTGCGATTGGGTTAGAACCTAAGCAGGCGATTGAGTTTTTACGCCAGAAAAAACTCCTTGCCGGCAAAGTGTTTAAGCAAGAGCTGTTTGACTCTGCATTGGGGCGAGCCACTACGATTAGCAGACTTTCCAGCCTTGAAATGACCAAAGATATTTATGAGTCGATGGAAAAAGCACGGCGTGAGGGGAAATCCTTTAATGAGTGGAAGAAAACGCTTACGGCTGAATTTGAGCGAAAAGGCTGGGTGTATGGACACGACAAAGCGATTAGTCGTGGTATTGACGGCAAATTGCTTGCCGACCCGAAAACCGGTGAGCATTTTGGTACGCCTCGCCGCTTGAATACGATTTATCGTACTAATATGCAACAGGCTTATTCTGCGGCTCGTTATCAGCGGTATATGGAGAATGTGGATAATCGCCCTTATTGGCAGTATTCGGCGGTAGGCGACCAACGCACCCGCCCTGCTCATCAAGCGTTAAACGGTAAAATTTATCGTTATGATGATCCGTTTTGGGCGACCTTTTACCCGCCAAACGGTTTTAATTGCCGTTGTACCGTGATTGCGTTAAGTGATCGGGATTTAAAACGCAAAGGGATTGACGAAGTCGGCAGTAGCGAGGCGTTTTTAGTTAAGGCAAAACGCCCAAAAGATAAGTTAGGCAACCAAGAAGAGACCATTGGTTTTAAATTGGCTGATGGTACGGTGCGATTGGCTGATAAAGGTTTTGATTATAATGTGGGGCGTTTAACCTATAAGCCGAATTTGGATTTATACCCTGAAAAGCTGGCTTACCAATTTGCCAAAGCAGAAATGAACGGTGGTGAATTTAAGCAGGTGTTTAACAAGTTAGAAGAGGCTGTGGCACTTGCCAAAGATGGGGCGAAAAAACTCTCGCCTGATGAGATGGTTAAAGTGCGAAATTCCCTTAATCAAAACTTTAAATTTGCTGCTGGTCGGTTAAGTGAGGAAACTCAGCAGAAGATTGGCAGTAAAGCCGGCACGGTATGGCTTTCGGATGACACACTGATTAAGCAGTTTAATAGCCGTGAGGGGCAGGATTTTGGGCTTGATGTGTATGCAAATATTCCCGATGTAATTTTTCAGCCTAATCATATTTTGCAAGAAGGCAAAAATTTCAGCTTTATACGAAACTTTGAGCATTATCGTATTCTTGTTGTGGTGAAATACTTAGAAGAGTTTGGTGAATTATTTCTGGTATCAACAAGGGAGATTGGACAAAAAGAATTGGATAAGCTGCTGTTGAAAAATACGGTTATTAGGTAAGGCTCCCGGTCACTTACACACGCTCTCGGTCATTTGAGCAGGACTTGCCATCTCAAATAGGCTGCGGCAGGGAGATTATCACCGCTTTTCTAATAACCGTAAAAGGAATATACCCCTGTTTACTTTAAAAATCAACTTACAAGGTTAAAAATGGTTGAAATCCAAATCCACGGCATTGATGAAATTATTGCCACGCTTAACCGTATTGCTGCTAAAACGGCAAATAAAACCGACTTGATGAGGAATATTGCCGGCACGATGGAATCGGCAGTGCTGACGAATTTTGATGAGGGTGGTCGCCCGAAATGGCTGGGTATAAAACATCGGCAAGGCACGCCGCTAGTTGATACGGAAAATTTAATGGGCAGTATTACTAGCGATTATGACAATGATTCGGCGATTGTTGGCACGAATGAGCCTTATGCAGCCATTCATCAATTTGGTGGTATGGCTGGGCGTGGGCGTAAAGTAAAAATTGAAGCCCGCCCGTTTTTGCAATTGACCTCGCAAGACAGGCAAGATATTTTAGACGATGTGCAAGCCTACTGGCAAAAACTGCTGGATTAAGCGATAAGATAATCGCCACAGATAGCCCCTAAATCACTCTCTGTGGCGTTTTTGTTTTATGTGGTACGATTTATCATTCCAGCTTTTTTAAAATTTTTTAAAACGGATTTAAAGCGTTTTAAAATGGGTTACATTTCTTGCTTAATACAAGCGGTCACTTTTTTCTGAAAATTTGCAACTTGTGGAAGTTGCTCCCCGTTACTCTTTCCTCTCAATCCCCTATTCTCTAACCTCAATATTGTATCTGAGGTGTTTTGTGTTTACGCAGAAATTCAAACTAAACCCGATTGCGTGTAGTTTCCAGCTTAACGAGGAAGCGAATGGTCATATCCAGCTTTTTCCTTATGGTTGGTTTTACCCGCAAGACGGGCGTGAGGGAGGTTGGTATGTAGATGATTCAAACGGTTATCAGCTTGCTGATGACATCAATAATTTGACAATCCGACTAATGATTGATTATGAGCATCAAACCCTTTATGTGGCAACCAATGGCAAGGGCAACCCTGCTGCCGGTTGGATGGTGAAAGCAGAATATATTTCAGGGCAAGGCATTTTTGTACAGGTGAAGTGGACGGAAAAAGCCACCGCTGAAATTAAAAATGGCGAATACCGTTACCTTTCTCCGCTGTTTTTAGCAGACAAGTCGGGGCGTGTAATTAAGGTATTAAATGCCGCCTTAACCAATCGCCCAGCTTTGCACAATTTAGCCGAGGTGGTAGCAACCTCAAGCCAATTTGCCCATTACCTAGAACCTAGCGAGGAAAAATCTCCAATGAAAGAACTGTTAATTAAATTATTTGCACTCTCGGCAAATGCGACCGATGAGCAAATTACCGAAAAATTGACCGCACTTGAGAAAGCCAAAGGCGATAGCCCGGTGGCGTTAAGTGATGTTTATACCGAGCTGGCAAAAGAGAAAAGCCAAGTGGTTGCACTCTCTGCCAAAGTGAATCACCCTGACCCGGCGAAGTTTGTGGCGTTAAGCGACTTGCAAGCGGTGCAAACTGAGCTGAATGGCTTAAAACAGCAAATGAACGATAAAGAGCGTGATGCGTTAATTCAAACGGCTCTCTCTGACGGTCGATTATTGCCGGCTCAAAAAGAGTGGGCGGAAAAGCTTGGTAAGCAAGACTTAGTAGCGTTATCCGACTTTTTGAAAACCGTTACCCCTAACCCTGCGTTAAACGGTATGCAGTCGGGCGGTGAAGAGCCGAATGGTGAAAATCAAGTAGTCGCTTTGTCCGACGAAGAAATCGAAATGGCTCGTTTATCAGGAATGACGGTGGAAGCCTTTGCGAAAGGAAAACAAGAATTAAAGAAAGGAGTTAAATAATGGCTTTAATTAAAGATGAAAAAATCAAAGCGTTAGATACGGCGATTAAACTCAACTTCAATGAGGGTTTAAAGACACCTGTTGATACGACTCACGAAGAATTTACGATGGAAATTACATCTGATAGTGCCTCTAACACTTATGAGTGGATGAGCGAAATGCCGATTGCTCAAGAATGGAAAGGAGCTCGTAAATTAAAAGACGTATCTATGCGAACCTATGAAGTAGATAACAAGGATTGGGAAACCAGTATTGAAGTTACCGAAAATGATGTAATGGATAATAAGTTAGCTGGAAAAATGATCTCGGCTAAAAACTTAGGTAAACGAATTCAAGAAGTAAAACCTCGTCAATCATATTTAGCACTTAAAAAAGGTCATGAAACCTTATGTTATGACGGACAGAACTTTTTTGATACGGATCATCCAATCTACGAAAAAGAAGATGGAACAGGTGCATCTACTCCATATTCAAACATTGATGAAGGTACAGGTCCAGCTTGGTTTTTGCTTTGTGCTTCTGACCCGATTATTAAACCTATTGTTTGGCAGAAACGTACTGAACCACGCTTTATGACGAATGGTTCTGAAAATTCAGAGGCCTTCTTTATGGAGAAAAAAATCCGTTATGGTGCAGACCGCCGTGGTGCATCAGGTTATGGCTATTGGCAAATGGCTCACCGCTCTCAAAAAGATCTAACAGAAGAAAATTTTGACGAAGTGTATGACAAGATGTGTAGCCAAAAAGGCGATGGTGGTATTGAGTTAGGTCTTGTGCCTAATTTGCTGGTTGTGCCACCTAAACTGCGTAAAAAAGCCTTGAAAATTGCAGAAGCAATGCAAAATGAAGGCTCAACTAACGTAAATCGTGGCATTGTTAAAGTCATTGTATCTCCTTATTTAGCCTAATGATGTGGGGGATTATCCCCCACTAAGGAAAACTATGTCTCGTAATAAAAAACAAACACAAGCGGTCGATACTGAGCAAAAAACTGCAACGCCACCTGCTGGAAATACCCCACCGCAGGGCGATGGTGTGCCACCTCCACCACAGGAGGGAACGGCAACAGATGACACTGCGGACAAAGCAGAAAATCTAACAGATGGCACAAAATCAGAAAGCGATGAAACGCTGAAAGATGATACGAAAGAACCTAATGGCAAAGATGAAGGAGGCTTAATTGACCCTATCGCCTTTGAAATCAAGCTGAAATCTATCCACCCACAGGCAACGTATGGGCGTTGTGGTTATCGTTTCAGCAAAAAAACGGCGGTAGAAATTGCTCGTGCTGATTTAACTGATGAGCAGATTATCACATTAGCTAACGACCCTTATTTGGAGTTTGTACCTGTTGTTGAGGGCGATGCGTAATGTATGCGTTGGTTAATGATTTCGTTTTGCGAATTGGCGAACAGGAATCCATTGAGCTAACCGACCGTGAAATGGTAGGCGTGGTTGATGAAGCGACTCTTGAAGTAGCTTTAGCGGACTCTTCCAGCCAAATTGATGGCTATTTAAGTGGGCGTTACCGTCTGCCATTAAAGACTGTACCGCAAAATTTAAAGCGTATTTGCTGTGATTTGGCTCGTTATCATTTAACCAGCAAATCATTAGTAACGATGACCGAAGAGGTGGAAAACCGCTACAAACTTTGCTTAAAAGAGCTGGAAAACATCTCTAAGGGCGTAGTGTCGTTAGCGGTTGATGAAACCAATGAGGAAGAATCGGCTACTGGCGAAAATACAGTGCAGTTTTTTAACGGGGGCAACCGTATTTGGGGGCGTGATAAGCGATGATTAGCAAAATTGAGCGTGCTTTGATTGAGCGTTTAACGCTGGGCTTAGGCAAAATGGTGTATGCCGTTGCTGGTTATGCCGGGGAAATTAACGATGAGAAGTTAGATGTTCTCCGTTTGCCTGCTTGTCTTGTCTCTTATGGTGGCTCGGCGTTCGAGGCGAAATCAATGGGAGTAAGAGGTAAACGCTATCAAGCCACTGATGTGTTTGTGGTGTTGGTTATTACTCGCTCAATGCGAAATCAGACTGCTGGGCGTTTAGGTGGCGTAACAAGCCGAGAGGTGGGGGTAAATCAGCTATTGGGGGCAGTTAAGACCTTATTGATTAACCAGACTTTAGACGGTTTAGTCCACCCTATCCAGCCTAAGCGAATCCGTACTATTTGGAATAATGCGGAAGTGAAGAAAGAGAAACTCTCTGCTTATGCTATTGAGTTTGAAATCAGCTACAACGAGTGCAATGTGCTTGATGATGGTAGATTCCCTGAAGGGTTTGAGCCGAATGAGCAAGTCTTTAAGCAGTATCAAGGCAAGCTAGATGAACCGCAAGGCGATTTATCGGGCTTTAATAATCGGATTTTTGACCCGAATAACAATGCAGCCACCGCAGTTACGGTGGTAAGCGAGGAAAAATGAAAAATAAACTCACTATTGATGACATTAAAAGTGTGATTGTTAATGAGCAATATGTTGTTAATGGCACATTAACAATTTGCGTATTAACACTCAAAAATGGTTATAAAGTCACTGGCGAAAGTGCCTGTTTAGATGTAGCCAACTTTGATGTAGAGATTGGCGAAAGTGTCGCTCATGCCAAGGCAGTCTCAAAAATCTGGGAGCTTGAAGGGTATTTGTTGGCACAAAAACGCTATGAGGAGGTAAAAAATGCTAAAGGTTAAAGCCGCTAAAGGGGTGCGTGTGCCGGTAGAAAACCGACCGCATCACTATATTGAACAAGAGGCAGTAGAGGTTGAAAACACCCTTTACTATCAACGCCGCATTGCGGATGGCGATTTGATTGTCGTCAAAGAAACCAAATCCGCTAAAGAAACAGGGGGCAAATAATGTCAAAAATTGAATTTGAGAAAATCCCGAACAGTATTCGCAAACCAAGTGTGCTGACCGAATACAACAACAAAGATGCAGTAACCACCTTGCCGACCAATGAGCAAGAGGTGCTAATTGTTGCACCAATGCTAAACGGTGAGGCTGCTTTTACTGCTCCGCAAAAGATTTTTAGCGATGTGGAGGCGGAAAATTTATTTGGTAAAGGCTCGGTAGCTCATTTAATGGTTCGCCAAGCAATCCAAAATAATCCGCTAATCCGTTTAACGGTGGTGGGCTTAAAAGACCACGAGGCAGGTATTGCAGCAACAGGGCAAGTTAGTTTTACAGGCACAGTAACTTATGCCGGTGTGGTGCGTATTACGATTGCCGGCACAGCTTACGAAGTTGCAGCCGCAAAAGGCGAAGAAGCACAGGCGATTGTGGCTCGTTTAGTTAATGTGATTAATGCAGCGAGTTATAGCCCTGTGGTGGCAAGTGTGGAAAGTGAAACGACACTTAAACTGACCTCAAAAGCAAAAGGCGAAATCGGCAATGAAATTAGCATTGCAACCAAAAATACGGCAACAGGTTTAACCCTTGAGGCTCGTGCGTTTGAAAATGGTCAGCGTAATGCCCTAATTGCTCCGGCGTTGGCAAGCGTTGCCGGCACGCATTATAACGTGATTATTTCGCCGTTTTCAGATGATGAAAATGCCTTGGCGTTGCGTAGCCATTTGGAATCGGTTTCGGCCCCGATTGAAGATAAACCGGCTATTGGTGTAATGGGCTGGCGTGGCACTTATGCCACCGGCACAACCTTAACTGCAAGCCTTAACAGTGAGCGTATTATTGTCGGTTGGTACAAAGGTGCGACTGAATCAAATGCAATGATTGCAGCAGGGCTTGGTGCGGTAATTGCGGGCGAAGAAGATCCTGCTCGCCCATTGAATACCCTTGAAATTAAAGGCTTAACAGTGGTGGATGATTCGCAAAAGCCGTTATTTAGCGAAGTAAACCAAGCGTTATATCACGGTTTAAGCCCGATTGAGGTAGTGGCAAGCCGTGTGCAGATTACCCGTGCGATTACCACTTACACCAAAAATGTCACCAACACGGACGACCCAAGCTATTTGGATTTAACCACTATTCGCACACTTGACTATGTGCGCAAGGCAATCCAAACCCGTCAGCGTTTGCGTTTCCCTCGTGCGAAAAACTCGCACCGTATTGTGGCAAAAGTACGTTCGGAAATTTTAGATGTGCTGTATCAGCTTGAGGGCGAAGAGGTAATCGAAAATGTGGAAGCGTGGAAAGCTCGCTTATTGGTGGTGCGTAATGCTCAAGACCCAACTTACTTGGATTTAGAAATCCCTGCGGATGTGGTTAATGGCTTACACGTTATTCGTAACAAAATTACGTTAATTTTATAGGGGGTGCTAGATGTCAATTGTTTATGAAGGCTCGTGCGTTCTTGAAGTGGATGGTCAAGAGGCGGAAATTACCAAACTTGATGTTAAAACGCTTACGGGTCGTAAGTTGGTAAAAACAATGAACTCTCAAGGTCGTTCAAAGGGCTACACGAAAGGCATTAAAGAATACTCAATCACAATCACTGCTGTTGTGCCAGAGGAGGGAGAAGAAATTGATTGGGAAAATATGTTAAATGCCAAATTAACAAAATACCCATTAGGTAATGAAGGAAAGAGAACTTCTTATTTAGGCTGTTTCTCGACGGAAGTTGGAGAATCTTATACTGTCGATAACGAAACAGTACGAGATATCCAGTTGCACGCATTGCGTAAGGTGGAAGAGTAATGAAAGTTACCCTACTTGGTTTTGAACATAACGGCGTAATCTACCGTGATTGCACTGTACGATTGCTGACAATGGGCGGTCAATGTACCGCTCAAGAAATGATAGCTGATTTAGGGCTTGAGGAAAACTCGGAAGCTTTATCAAAGCGTGAGCAAACGTTGGTCGATATGGCTTATCTTTCTCAGCAAGTGAGCTTTGATGGCTTGGATAAAGAGACCGTTACCCCTCAATTTTTATTTGATAACCTTGCCGCTGATGACTACTGGACTTTGATTGAGGCAACGTTGGAACTGCGAAAAAAGCGGTTAGAAAATGGGGCGAACCAAAGCGAGAGCGAAAGCCCGGTAAATCCCGATTTGGCGTAGCGGAAGCCTTTAAGCAGTACCGACAAGCGGTGATTTTACTCTCAAAATTTGCAATCACAGCCGAGCAAGTGTGGCAAATGCCACTGTTGGAAGTGTTTGCCTGGATTGAGAGCTACTTGGAGAGTGAGGGCGTAAAAACACCGCATAGCCCAATGGGTACGAATAGCGAAGTGAAACACGAAAGCTATGTCTTTACTCGGCGTGGCAAAATTGAATAGGGGCGAAAGCCCCTTTTTTGTACTTTAAAATCATTTTAATGAGACTTTAAAAATGGCAAAAGAATTAAATGCAAAACTGATTTTAACTGCGGTGGATAATGCCTCGAAAGTGGTTAAAGATACTGCCAAAAATGCAGAAAAAGCCTTTAAGGATACCGAGCGAGCGGCACAGCAAAGTGGCAATGCACAAGCCCAATCAGCACAGAAAGCGGCTAATGCAGCGGAAACCTCAAATAAAAAGATTGAACAGAGTTATCGTAATGCCCGTAAAGTGGCTGCGGATGTAGCCAAAGCCCGTGAAACATTGGGCGTTAGAGCTGAAAATGCGATCCAACGTGAAATTGAGCAGACTCGTGCGGCGTATGATCGCTTAAAACGCTCCGGTGTTGCCTCGCAAAACGAACTCCGCCGAGCCTCAGAAGCCACTAAGCAACGAGTGCGAGAACTGAATGCAGAGCTGGGAAAAAGCAGTTTTGGGGATAAGGCTAAAGGCTTTGGGCGTGGGTTGATGAGTGCAGGAGTTGGCATTGCAGCAGGTGTAGCAATGGCTCGTCAGCCTGCCAAAAACCAGATGGAATTTGACCGACAGTTAGCAATGGCATCAAACACCGCTTTTTCCGACCGTGATGTCAAAGGACGTATTGAGGGCAAAAGAGAGTTATTAGCAGCGGTGCAAGAGGCAGTTAAGGTTGGGGGTGGCACAAAAGAGGATGCGTTAGTTACGCTTGATACGCTCATTGCCTCCGGTACAGTCAAAGCCGAAACTGCAATGAGCCTATTGCCAACCTTGCAGAAAGGAGCGGTAGCAACAGGAGCAAGCTCGGAGGATATGGCAAAAATTGCGATCTCCTCTATGCAACAGTTTGGCATCAAAGAAGAAGATATTGGTCGTGCCTTAGATATGGCAGTTGCAGCAGGGCAAGCAGGTAACTTTGAGCTTGCAGATATGGCTCGCTGGTTGCCACAACAGATGGCTGCCGGTAAATCTATTGGCTTGCGTGGACTTGAGGGACTAGAAGCCTTATTAGTCGCTAACCAGCAAGCTAGAGTAACAGCAGGAACCAGTGATGAGGCTGGTAATAATCTTGTAAACCTATTGGCTAAAATTACCTCAAAAGAAACCACCGACCGTCTCGAAAAAATTAAATATAAAGGCAGTGATGGCAAGGTTAAATCCATTGATTATCTTAAATCAATGGAGCATTACAAAGGCAAGGGGCAAGACTCATTACAGGCATTTATGTCTGTTATGGAGGATACTGTCGTTAATAACGACGAGTATAAAATGCTCCAAAAGCGGATAAAAAATGCTAAAGGCGAAGAGGCTAAGAAGCTATTAGAACAAATGACCGATTTGATTGAGGCTACCGCAGTAGGGCAAGTTGTATCAGACCGTCAAGCGTTAATGGCATTAGTCGCTATCCGAAATAATAAAGAGTTAGGTGATAGTGTGCGTGCTGATGTACAAGGCAGCGATGGGGCGGTTGAACAATCTCACGCCGTTATTCGTGATACTAATTCGCACAAGGTAGAGGCATTAAAGAATGCAACTGAATTTGCCCAAATGGATAATTTTGACAAAGTAAACGGTGTGTTAGGTACTTTAGCGGAGCTCTTAACTAGCTATGCTAACCAATACCCTAATTTAATCCAGTTTGTTAGCGGAGCAACAGATGCCGTTAAAATCTTTGGGGCTGCTCTTGCTGCATCAAGTGTGCTTGATTTATTAACCGGTAAAAAAGACAAGGGCGGACTAATTGGTGATGTTTTGGATAAATCATCAAAAGCTAGTGGAGGTAAAGGTAAGGTAGGTAAATTGCTTTCGGTTGGTGGCTCTTTTGCTAGTGTTGCAGGCGTTGCCACAATGCTACACGGCGACCAAGCCCCGATGAGTGAGGAGCGAAAAGCAGAGTTAAGAGATCCTAATTATCAAGCTCGTAAAATGTACGAGTACAAAAAAGAGATTTTAGGTAGCCGTTTTCATTCTTTTTTTCGCAGAAATGAAACCCTTGAGCAGTATCGGAAAGATATTAAGTCTTATGAGGCTAAACAAGCATCTGCGGTCTATTTACCTAGTGTAGCAAGTACTGTGGCACATAATGTTGCGAATTTTAAGCCTACATTACCACAGATTGCTCCACATCCTGCAGTACCTAATATTGCGACAGGTGCAATGCAAGGAGTGCTTAGTGCAATCCCAAATTTACAGCAAGCAGTATCACAGGAGTTACGCCCTAAAGTTGATTCGGTTACTCAAACCCTATCCACCTATCAAGCCGACTTTCAGGCATTTGGGGCAACGATTTCAGCCGGGATTGAGGCAGGGCTTGCCTCGCAATCTCATACGATTGCAAATCAAATCACCGTGGAGTTGGACGGTTCGGTGGTAGCTGAAAAAGTGGCTGAATATCAGTTTAATTTTAACAAAAGGATGGCGTAATGAGCGGTTGGACAATGCCTATTCAGCAGGCAAGTTTTAAAGGTGTACGTTTTGATGTGCTTGCGGTGGACGATAGCTTTGAGCGAGCGGTAGTTGAACACGCCTACCCTTTTGTGAATGGGGCTGATTTAGAGGATATGGGGCTCAATAAACAAACAGTACGGCTACAAGCGGTATTGTTTGGCGAGGGTTATTATGCCGACTATAAAGCCTTTTTAGCGATGGTGCAAAAACGGGGGGAAGGTGTATTAGTCCACCCTGTGCGTGGTCGTATGCCAAATATGATGTTACTTTCGGCAAACCTCCGCCACGATGCGGAGAATGTGAATTATGTCTCACTCGACCTTAATTTTGCTGAAGCCTCCGAAATGCAGCCTATTTTTGTGTTTGAGAACAGTTTGCTCTCTCGTATTGATAAATTTTTACTGCAAATTGAAAATTTAGTGGAAAAAGTGACCGCTTGGTGGGCGAAAAATATGGAAATGGTGGTGGCTGCGCATAATGTTAAAAAGCGGTTGCTCTCTCAATGGGCAGCTATTTTTTATATGGGAGAGCAGCTATTTAGCTTATTGGATTTTGACAATAGTCTCTATGATTTGCCGTTAGGGGTGACTAAAGCCTCATTTTTACCGCAAAGCAGTGAGGCAATCCGTCTGTTTTTTAAGGCATTTATGCGGGCAGCAGATAAATACAATTTTGGTACGGTATTAAGTGTTAAATCGGCATTTAATGATTTAATACGAGAGTTTGACGAGGTCGCAAAAATCCCACGTTTACTCGAAACCAAGCAAACACAGCGGATTAGCTCGGCAGCTCAATTTTTTAAGCAGCGTGAACGACAAAATCAAGGTTATTTTACTACTCAATTTAAACACGCTGATTTACAAGCCTTAAACTGTGCATTGCAGTTAATGCGTTCTGCTGTGCTGGCAAAAAGTGCGGTGCAGATTATTGAGGCTCAAGCTGAAGAGCTGACTCCGACAGAAATTGAATATGTGACCACACAAGCGAGATTAGCGTTACTCAATAGCTTAAATTTGGTGCGTGCGATGCAACAAGCCTCTCAAAATAATGTTGCCGTCAATGAGCCGAATAACGGACTTTATACCGCTATGCACGAGTTAAGCGAGGCATTGAGAGACAGTAGCCACGAAGTAATGCAGATTGCTTTGTCTGCAATTAATCAAAAACCACCTTTAATTGTTAAGGAGGTGGCTTTTGATGGCACATTACCGCAAGTTGCTCATCAATTTTACGCCGATTACAGCCGGGCTAACGAGCTATTACGCCTTAATCCACAAATCCGTAAACCTAATTTTATTGAGCGTGGCACATTGTTAAATTGTTATTCGGAGTAGGCAATGTTTGAAAATGAAATCGTAGTGGAAATTGACGGCTCACAGCATAAAAACTGGAAAAGTTATGATATTGACAGTGATTTTTTAATCCCTGCCGATAGCTTTAATTTTGAGTTGGGGAAATCCAGCAACTTAGAGGTATTACCCAATTATTCGGGTAAAACGGCGGTAGTTAAAATTAATGGCGAAACGGTTTTAACCGGTATTGTGGATACCACACATCACGCTATTAGCAAAAGCGGGCGGGGCTTTAGCCTTAATGGACGTGATAAAGCCTCTATTTTGGTAGATTGCTCTGCTCCGATTACCAATGTGCAAGGGTTGTCGTTGCTTGATGCGGTTAAAAAAATTGTGAATCCACTCGGCATAAAAGAGGTGCAACTTAAAGCCGAGAAAAACCCGACTTTAAGCAAGGTGGATATTGATGTGGGCGAATCAGCGTGGGAGGCGATTATGCGGTGTGCCAACTCCGCCGGTTTGCATTGTTGGTTTGACCCTAAAGGCGTGTTGATTGTGGGCGGTGCAGATTATGCTCAACCGCCTGTTGCCACGCTGTATTGTGTTAAAGAGTCAGGCGATACCCGCAAAAATAACTTTGTGGACGCCACGCTTTCTTATGATGTATCGCAAAGTTATTCAGAGGTGACTTTTTTAGCTCAAAAGCACGGTAAAGACTCAGATAATGCCAAGCACGATTTTAAGTGGGTTTACAAAAATGAGGAGATGGAGCTTTATAAGCCGAAAACCATTGTGCTGGGCGATGTGGAGAACCTTGAAGCCTTGATGAAACAGGCGAAAAAGCAGGTGTCAGATTGGCAGTTGGAGTCGTTTAGCCTCACAATTATTGTACCCGACCATAAAACCCAAGACGGCACACTGTGGCAAGCAGGGCAACGTGTTCACGTTGTGTGCGAGGAGTATGATTTAGACGGTATTTTCTTTCTAATGGGGCGGCGTTTTAGGCTTTCTCGCACGGGAGGCACAACTACCGAGCTACGGTTAAAACTAGATGGTGTGTGGACACCGGACGCTTATCAAGCCAAAGCCGAAGAGGCTCGCAAACGGAAAGGTAAGAAAGGCGATAAAGCCTCGAAAGCCAAAACGAAAAAAGGTAAAAAAGGACGTAAGAAAAAAGAGCCGGTGGAGTATGTAGGCTCTTGGGAGTTGGGGCAATAAGTATGATGCGAAAACTGGCAAAACAGACAAAAGAGGTGGCAAAAGGTGTGCAAGATAGCGTGCGTGCTGCTTTTAGGGGGGTATTAAATTTAGTTAAAAGTGGGAGCGATATTCAGCAGGTACAAGTTTCCGGTTTGGCTGATGAGACTATCCAAGACTTAGAGTTAATGCAGCACTTTGGCTTTACCTCTGTGCCACCTGCCGGCACACAAGCGGTAGTGATTCCGTTAGGCGGTAAAACTACGCACGGCATTATTGTGGCAACTGAAAATGGCTCATTTCGGGTTAAAAATCTAAAAAATGGCGAGACTGCCATTTATGATTCGAGCGGCTCAACCATTATTTTAAAAAATGGACGAGTAATTGATATTGAGTGCGATAGCTTTAACGTTAAGTGCAAGCAGTATAGTGTAACAGCAAGCAGTGGAGCGAATTTTAAAACCCCAAAACTAGAGACCGACCAGCAGTTTGTTTCGCAAGGACAAATTAGTGGCAATGGTGGTATGGCTGTGCAAGGTGGAAAAGGAGCAAGCTTTAGTGGTGACGTAAACCAAACTAACGGTAGCTTTAAAACGGGTGGAGATGTAACTGCCGGTACAGTATCCCTTAAAAACCATACTCATCAAGGTGATGGACGAGGCAGACCCAATGCTTAATTTCAAGCGGTTATTTTTTGCAAAATTTTTGCAGAATCTAACCGCTTGTTGTTTGTGGAAGTCTCTCCCCGTTACTCCTATCTTTAACTGCTCTACCATAGCAATATGGACAGAGAAATCAGCCCGCTCACTCGGGACTATACAAGTGAAAAAATAGATACACTGCAAAATGCTGTGTATATCCGATTAACAACCCCTAAAGGCTCGTGGTGGGCAGATGGGCGTGTAGGTTCTTTGCTCCATCTTATTCAGCGTGAGAAAGATTTAAGCCGTGTGGGGCTATTAGCTCAACAGTACGCCGAAGAAGCATTGCAGCCGATTATTGATGACGGACGGGCGAAAAGTATTGTGGTCACACACGAGCAGCCGAAAGATGGCTCGTTAAATCTTAATATCCAAGTCACGGATAATCGTGGCAAAACCTATCAATTTAAACATAGCGTAAAAGTGATTTAAAAATGTTTATTACCCCGACTTTAGATGAGATTAGAGACAATATCTTGCGAGATGTTGTCTCACTTGAGCCTACCGCCGATATTGCGGTGGACTCAGATTATTACGCTCGTGCCAGTAGCTTAGCTGCGGTGGCTGAGGGCGTTTACGCTCATCAAAAATGGGCAATTAAGCAATTTTTCCCGGATACCGCAGACAGCGAGTATCTGGAAAAACACGCAGGGTTGCGAGGGATTAAACGCCGTAATGCAACCTATGCGAGTGGCTTGGGGCTTGAGGTGTTTGGTAATGCAGGCTCCCATATTGAGGTGGGCAAACAAGTTGTGACAGCTGATGGGCGTTTTTATGAGGTGATTGAGGCTGGGACGATTCGTGATTCGTCCGTTGTTTTAAGAGTCCGGTCGCTTAGTATGGGGGCAAATCAAAATATTATTGCCTCTACACCGGCTAATTTTACCGCAGCACCGGTAGGCGTAAAAACTGCCTGTATATTGCGTGAAATTGTCGGCGGTACTGATGCGGAGAGTGATAGCTCTCTACTTGAGCGTTTGCTTAATCGTATTCGCAGACCACCTGCCGGAGGCAATCGCTACGACTACAAAGAGTGGGCTTTAGACGTTGACGGTGTTGAGGCTGCTTTTGTTTACCCACTCCGCCGTGGTTTAGGCACAGTTGATATTGTGATTACCAGTAATAATGATTTACCGAGTGATGAGACAGTCAATAAGGTGCAAGCCTATATTGATGAAGTCCGCCCTGTTACCGCCAAAGAGGCAAAAGTCATTAAGCCAACCGCCAGACGGATTAATTTTAACATCCAAGTTAAGCTAAGTGGCGTGAGTTTAAGTGCGATAACGGCAGAAATTAAAACCGCTCTAGGGGATTATTTTAACCAATTAGCCCCGGCTGATAGTGTGATTGTCTCCCAATGTGAGGCGATTGTGAGTGATTTGATTGGAGTGGTTGACCGCAAAATCACCTCGCCTCTTACTAATTTACAAGCAGATTTATCGCAAAATGTAGAATGGTTTAGGCTTGGTACGGTAAGTGTTGAGGAGATGAGATAATGCCGGAGTTATATCACGCCGAGATTTTAAAAAAGCTCTATCCTCCGGTCTCTTATGATATTAACGGCGAGCAATTTATCGTGCAATGCGAGGTAGATGGTCGCTGTTTTGACCGTTTGCAGGCTAGTGCCGAGCAAATGTTAGCAGCAATTGAGCCTTCCACTTCTCGCACAATGTTAGCCGATTGGGAGCGTGTATGTGGGATTGCAACCGATTTAAGCAAATCCTATAGCGACAGAGTTAAGCGAGTAATTATCCAGCTTAATGCCGTGGGTGGCTTGTCTATCCCTTATTTTATCCAACTTGCCGAGTCTATTGGTTACAAAATTGAGATTAAGGAGTTCTCTCATTTAGCCAATGATTTACCCAACGCCGGTGATATACCGATTCAAAATTCTCCTCCGGAGGTGTTGGGCTATATGTGGCGAGTCGATGTTAAAAATGCTGATGACAATATCACCCGATTTCGTGCCGGGCAATCTATGGCAGGTGATCGCTTAACTGATTTTGGCGACCGGATTTTGGAGGAGTTTTTTAAGGATTTAAAACCGGCTCATACCTATTGTTATTTTGCCTATAAATAATACCGAGACCAAAAAATGAAAAATAAATTAGCTAATATTAACTCAAATAACGGCCGTTTTATTGATGGCAACCCTAACACCGGCACGCTTGGCACAATTGTAACAGCAGAGTGGCTCAATGGCGTGCAAGACCGTATGCAAGATGTATATGAGGAGCTACGCAATGTATTACTGCTTGGCAATTTGCAACCAGATGGGCAACGACAAAACCAAGTTGCAGAAGCAATTAAGGCATATTGCAATAATATTAATCTTAAGGTGCAGTCTAATACTCGTAATTTTGACAACTACATCCCCAACAGCAAAAAATCAAATGCGGTAAACAGCAATAGTGCGGATACGGTGGCAACGAGTTATGCGGTTAAGGCTGCCTATGACTTAGCCGATGCCGCTTATAAAGTTGACACTAATAACCAAAATCAAAACCTCAACAATCTGCTTGGGCAAAATACTGTATTTGGTACATCGGGTCGGGCAGCCGGTACAACTGGTTTGAGTGGTATTTATAGCTACGGTGTAGGTTTAGCGATGAGTGCTGCCGGCGCTAGAGCCATGCTCTATATCCCTCACTCTCACGCCGGCAGTAATAATGGCGTTTGGGTGCAGGCAAGTTTTGCTGGCAATAACTCGGCAGCGCAATGGAGGCGTATTGATGGTGCGGATTTTGCTGATATACGTGGTAATCCATTTACGGTAGCTGGATACAAAATAAGTAGCACAACAGGATATATCAGTGTGCAAGCCTCAAATGCCGGATATGCCGGACTTGAGGTTGAGCGTAGCGGTACAAGTGGTAATTGGCAATCACGATTTGAGGCTCTACCGGACCGCCGGTGGAAATTTTGGACTAACTCTGACAGCCGAGGGTTTGAGCAATATTTGCCGGCAAAAAGTGGCACTATTGCATTAATGGATGATGTCAACGGTCGTGTGAGCAAATCCGGTGACACGATGACAGGCACATTATCCGTTAAAAACGGCGAATATTCGGCATTACATACCTACAACACTGCCAACTGGTTAGTCAAATGGGAGTCAGCACCGCAATCGGCAGCTCACTTTGCAGCGATTGTGCAAGCTAACAATAACGGTGCTGTAGTTAATCGGGTATTAATGCCTAAAAAAAGCGGCATAGTATTACTAGATAGCGATGGTAGTATTCTTGGTGATGCTAATACCTACGTTAAGCGAGATGTAGCAGGCGACATATTTGCCCGATTGCTAAGAAGTACATACCAAAACGAAAGCCGTATGGTTGGGGCGATCGCTTTCAGAGTTAATAATGGCACTGACAACTTCACACGATATTGTGATAGCCCGGCTGCGGTGCGTAATTGGTTGGGGGTTAATGTACAAAATATTGTGGTCTTACAAGGCGTCATTAATCACGGTGGCACATTACCTTTACCATCAGGATTTAATGAGTCTCAATGTAAATTTATCATCTCTACCAACAACTCTAACCCAAATGGTGCAACCTGGGATTGGAACGAATCTTTTAAAGGCAAACATTACCGAAATATCTGCGAGCTCAATGGTAGAGTTGTAACCTGTCAGACAGTTGTTAATGACGGTATTTCAGGCAACGGAGCAATACACACCATTATTAATGGTAAAGCAAATTATATGGTAATTGGAGTTAAATAATATGTATTACATTTTTGATAAAAGTGGCAATTTTATAGCCAATTCGGATTTTGAACCAAACCTTGAAGACCTCGCCGAACGAGGTGAACAAGCGGTCGAAAATGCCGAGATTCTTACAAATCCGATACTGATTAACGGCAAAATTATTGATAAGGGCATCGCTCCAAGCCATTATCACGTATGGAGCGGCAAAAATTGGGTCTTACCGAAAGCCCAACAACAAGCGGTCATATCAGCCGAAAAATCTGCAAAACTGGAAGAAATTAACCGCAAGGCACAGGACTTTATCAATGATTTAGCCAAATATAACGAAACACCCTCATTTGAGCGTGACACTTGGCTAGAGCAAGCCAAAGAGGCAAAAGCGTGGGTGGCAGACCCAACTACCCAAACCCCAACCCTTGCGTTAATTGCTCAAATGCGAGGTGTGCCGATTGATACATTACGCCAAAAAGCCTACGAAAAAGCGATGGCGTATCAAACGGTGGCAGCGATTGTGGCAGGGCAAAGACAAGCATACGAAGACCGCCTTAATGCGGCGGAGAATTTAGAGCAAATACAGGCGATTAAGCCGGTGTATCAGTTACCGCAAGGAGGTCAAAATGAATAAAGTTTATCTAGCCCTCTACAGAGGCTCAGGCGGTAATTTGTACGACCGCTTTACCGACTGGCTGATTCGCAAAGTCACTAAAGGCAAATATTCGCATTGCGAAATAGTAGTACAAAAGAGCGAGATTAAAGACCACTATCACAGAGAGGTGTGGTATGAGTGCTACAGCTCCAGCCCTCGTGACGGTGGAGTAAGGCAAACTGTGATTAACCTTGATGATGGCAAATGGGATTTAATTGAGCTGCCAAACGTACACGAGCAACAAATTAAGGCCTATTTCGCCAGCACAAAAGGCAAACCTTATGACTGGCGAGGCGTGTTTGGGATTGTGTTGGGGATTAAACAAAAACGGGATAAGTACTTTTGTTCGGAGTGGTGCTTTAATCTAATCAAAAATAGCGATGAGGGCTGGCGATTCAGTCCGAATCAGTTGGCTGCTATGCTCAAAGGAGGTTAGCACCAAAAGATAGCGATAAAGCAAGTGGTAGCAACACTTACTTTATCGGCTCAACGCAAATCCAGCTTGCATTGGACGGCTGCTATCACCTTGCAAGGCGATAGCATTATATCAATACACTGGATATAAACACAATGCAACTAAAAGAATTAAGATGCCAATGCTGTAATAAATTATTGGCAAAAGCAAAAAACGTACAGAATTTAGAAATTAAGTGTGTACGCTGCAAATCAATTAATCAATTTAATTAAGTTGAGTGTCGGAGCGTCTTGAACGCCGGAACGCCATAGGAGAAAAACTATGGCAAAACAAATTTTTAAACAAGCTCCGTTGCCGTTTATTGGTCAAAAGCGGATGTTTTTAACCCAATTCACGCAAATCTTATATGATAACATTGAGGGAGATGGCGAGGGGTGGACGATTATAGATGTGTTTGGAGGCAGCGGATTACTTGCACATACTGCAAAACGTGAAAAGCCATTGGCACAAGTAATTTATAATGATTTTGACGGTTACGCCGAAAGGCTAAAACACATCAAAGAGATAAATCAACTTCGCCAAGAAATATACCAAATTGTCGATGGAATTATACCAAAAAATAAGCGTATAAACAAAGAAATAAAGGCAGAAATTATTAATAAAATCAATGAATTTGAAGGTTTTATTGACCTAAACTGCCTCAGTTCTTGGCTACTTTTTAGTGGTAATCAAGTCAGTAGTTTAGACGCACTTTTTCAGTTGGATTTTTGGCACTGTATTCGTCAATCAAACTATCCTGAGGCAGAGGGATATTTAAATGGTTTGGTGGTTATTCAGGAGAGTTTCCATACGCTTCTGCCTAAGTATCAGAATAAACCTAATGTTTTACTACTACTTGATCCACCTTATCTTTGCACAAGACAGGAGAGTTATAAGCAGGCAAATTACTTTGATTTAATTGATTTCTTGCGATTAATAGACCTTACCAAACCGCCTTATATCTTCTTTAGCTCAACCAAAAGCGAGTTTATTCGCTTTATTCACTATATGGTAGAGAGCAAAAAAGAAAACTGGCAAGCATTTGAGGGAGCGGAAAGGATAGTGGTTAATGCCTCGGCAAGTTATAACGGTAAATATGAGGATAATATGGTTTTTAAGTTCTAAAAATTTAAACGCCCTTTAATGATGGTTTAAAGGGCGTGAATTTTATTTTTTGCGATTTATTTTGCATAGTTTTTAACTTTTATCTATGCAAAATTGAGTGTAATTCTATGCAAAATAATTCGGCTGCTTATAGAAACACGAAGGTTTCTTTGATGGTGTGAAGAAATTCTTTGATAACTTAGGCAAATAAAATCATAAAAAGTACATATTTCTTAGATATGTACTTTTTTATTATCTATTCTTTGTTGAAATCTACTTCTCGGCCGTTAGTTTTTACACCTACATTACTGCAAAAAATAGTGGAAAAATAACCGCTTATCATCTTTCTCAGAATACCTGACAATTAAAATCAACTATTAAATATTAATATTTAATAGCCATAAATTATCAAATTGATAGATTGAGAAAAAATCTACAACACCTATAATCCTCTTCGGATTAATTACCTATCTTATTTCTAATTTATGAGGATTCTATTATGTCTAAATGTCCTGTTACACATTTGACAATGAACAACGGTGCGCCTGTTGTTGATAACCAAAACAGCTTAACAGCGGGTCCACGTGGTCCATTATTAGCGCAAGATTTATGGTTAAATGAAAAATTAGCAAACTTCGTGCGTGAAGTCATTCCTGAGCGTCGTATGCACGCTAAAGGTTCTGGTGCGTTCGGTACTTTCACTGTAACTAACGACATCACTAAATACACTCGTGCGGCAATTTTCAGCCAAGTCGGTAAAAAAACTGAAATGTTTGCTCGTTTTACTACCGTTGCAGGTGAACGTGGTGCGGCAGATGCTGAGCGTGATATTCGTGGTTTCGCCTTAAAATTCTATACTGAAGAAGGTAACTGGGATATGGTGGGTAACAACACCCCTGTGTTCTTCTTACGTGACCCACGTAAATTCCCGGATTTAAACAAAGCGGTTAAACGTGACCCTCGCACGAATATGCGTTCTGCAACTAACAACTGGGATTTCTGGACATTATTACCAGAAGCATTTCACCAAGTGACTATCGTAATGAGTGAACGTGGTATTCCGGCTTCATATCGTCATATGCACGGTTATGGCTCACATACTTATAGCTTCATCAATGCAGCTAATGAGCGTTTCTGGGTGAAATTCCATTTCCATACACAACAAGGCATTAAAAACTTAACTAACGAAGAGGCAGCTGCTATTATCGCTAACGATCGTGAAAGTCACCAACGTGATTTATACGAAGCGATTGAGCGTGGCGATTTCCCGAAATGGAAAATGTTTGTTCAAATTATGCCTGAAACTGATGCAGATAAAGTACCATACCACCCGTTTGACTTAACCAAAGTATGGCCAAAATCAGACTACCCATTAATTGAAGTGGGTGAGTTTGAATTAAATCGTAACCCTGAAAACTTCTTTGCTGATGTTGAACAATCTGCGTTCGCACCAAGCAACTTAGTGCCGGGTATCAGCGTGTCTCCGGACCGTATGTTACAAGCTCGTTTATTCAACTATGCGGACGCTCAACGCTACCGCTTAGGTGTGAACCACCACCAAATTCCTGTAAATGCACCACGTTGCCCGGTTCATAGCAACGCTCGTGACGGTCAAGGTCGTGTGGACGGTAACTACGGCAGCACTATTCACTACGAACCAAACAGCTTCGGCAAATGGCAAGAACAAGCTCAATATGCAGAGCCGCCACTGAAAATTAATGGTGATGCAGCCCACTGGAACTATCGTGAAGATGATGCTGACTACTTCAGCCAACCACGTGTATTGTTCAATATGATGAATGATGAACAAAAACAAGCATTATTCAATAATACTGCTGCAGGTATGGGCGATGCATTAGACTTCATTAAATACCGTCATATTCGTAACTGCTATGCCTGTGATCCGGCATACGGTGAAGGTGTGGCAAAAGCATTAGGTATGACGGTTGAAGATGCTATTGCTGCAAGAGCAACAGACCCAGCATTAGGTCAACCGGGTTTACTCTAATCCTTAGTGAATACAAAACTCAAAGCAAAAGCTCTACGAAAGTAGAGCTTTTTTACTGCTAATTATTTAACCACCGTAATTTCCCACAAGGCATCGCCAAGTTGTTGGTAATCGGTAACTTCATAGCCTTCCTCTTCCGCCCAATTTGGTATGGCTTCGGTTGCTTGAGTGCAGTCAAATTCAATCGTTAAGCTATCGCCTTTATTCAATTTTGCCATCGCCGCTTTGGCTTCGACTAATGGAAACGGGCAGACAAGCCCTGAGGCAGGTAAACGTACGTTCATCTTTATTACTCCTTAAAAAAATTAACCTTTTAAACGCTGTGGGCGGATAATCGTAAAATACGCTCCAACAAATGTACCGAGAATCATCATTGGTAATGAGAGCCAGCCTTGCCAAGAGAAGAAAGCTGTTTCAACTAATCCGTTCCCGATTGAACAACCACCGGCAAGGCTTGCACCGATTCCCATTAATGCACCGCCGCCTGCACTGCGTAACATTGTGGTCGCATCTGGCACTCTGAAACGGAATTCATTCGAGAACTTTGCAGCCACAAACGAGCCGATCAAAATCCCTAACACCAAAAATACTGCCCAGTTAATAAATTTAGCTTCACCGGTTACAAAATATTGAACCAAATTTGCACTTGGCGTAGTAATTCCTAAGCCGAAGTTTCTACCGGCAGCACTGCTAAGAGGCCAAGCAAGCAGTGCAATTAAGCCTACCAACACTGCCGTCACAAACGGGTGCCAACGTTTTTCAAACAGAATATGAGCTAAGCCGGTTTTGCGTGGTTTTAACGCGATGGTTTTACCTCTCGGTTTTCTTAAATGATAGAAGGTTAATGCGAATGTAATTACACTCAGAGTAAACACTAACACCCAAGGGGAAATACCAAATGTTTCATAAATCGTGCGGTGTTGAATTACATTGCTTTTTAGCTCTTGATTAAGTGGTGCTAACACACCGGTTCGCATAGAAGCGGAAAACAGCCCATAAATAATCAGTGCAACCCAACTGCCGATTAAACCCTCACCGGCACGATACCAAGTGCCTGTAGCACAACCGCCCGCATAAATAATACCGATACCAAACAGAAATGCCCCAATGATCACTGCAAGCAAAGGCAAATCTTCCGCCGGAGAACTAAAAGAGCCGGCTTCATACAAAAGCCAAATCCCGATCAATTGCACCGTAATTGCAATTAAAAGTGCCACAAACATACGGCTATTCTTTGTTACATAGAGATCACGAAATGCTCCGGTAATACAAAAACGCCCTCTTTGCATCACAAACCCGAGTAGAAAGCCACATAATAATCCTGTGAATAACATAAAAAATACCTCTCAACAAATTAACGTGAGAGGTATTTAAATATAAAGCCGTCTAGATGGCTAATAATCTTTAGCAAAATGATATGTTATTCAGTTATATCAATGCTATTAAATATGCGGAATTACATCATCAGGTGCACCTAATTTATTGAGTGCCACTTTTCTTGGATCTACCAACTTGGATTTTTTTATCATCGGTTCAACCGTTGAACCTTGTACTAAAATCGAGAAAGTGACTACCGCATAAGTCATTAACAAAATCAAATCACGCACATCAAGATTGCCTTCTGAACTCGATACCACCGCAGCACCTGCCGGTATGGAAAGTGCCATCGCAAGGGCTAATCCACCGCGTAATCCTCCCCAAGTCATAATGCGTAAGGTGTAAGGATTATAAGTGCGGAAGCGTTTTAACACTTGGTATGGAATCCACAGACTGATGTAGCGTGCAAGCAAACAAATTGGAATTGCTGCCAACATTAACACCCCACCAATAAAGGTGAAATCAACTAACAGTGTGCTTAAACCGATAAGCAGGAATAACAGGTAGTTTAATGAATGGTCGATCATCTCCCAGAAGTGATCAAGATATTTTTGGCTCTGTTCGGAGAAACCGGAACGGCGAGTCCAGTTGCCAATCATAATACCGGCAACGACCATTGTTAATGCACCAGAAACGTGTAAGTAGTTCGCAATCACAAAGCCAACGGTTGGAATGGTTAAGGTGATTAAGATCTCAAGGCTTCCGTCATCGGTTGCAGAAATAAATTTATGTGCCACAAAACCGGTTAATAAGCCAAAAACAATACCGCCTACTGCTTCTTGTAAGAACAGCCCGGTAATGCCACTGAGTGTTGGAGCCTGTCCGCCAAAAGCCACCGCAAAGATAGTGGTAAAAATTACTAAGCCGATACCATCATTAAACAACGATTCCCCCTCAACGTGCATTGAAAGGCGTTTTGGAGCTTTCAAGCTTTTGATAATTGCCAATACGGCAATCGGGTCGGTTGGCGAAATCAATGAGCCGAACAACAAGCAATAAACAAAACCGATCTCCAAACCACATAGTTTTGCCACGCCATAAATCAAAGCACCGATTAAGAAAGTGGAAATTAAGGTAGAAAGTAAAGCATAAACTGCAATTTCTCGGCGTTGTTCTTTCATTAACGGTAGTTTAATTCCAAGTGAACCGGCAAACAGTAAGAAACCAAGCATTCCGTTTAGTAGGAAACTTTTAAAATCGAGCTGTTCAAAAATGGAAATGGCAAGTTTATCAACGTGAAACCAGCCAAGAGAACCGAAGGTAAGAATAAGAAGGGAGCCTATAAGGGCAGAGGCTGTAATAGCTATGGTGGTTTGAATATTTTCGTTTAATTTTCGGGTAAAAAACGAAATAAACATCGCAAGCCCAAACAGCAGGCAGATATACGAGTAGAGTTGCATAACATTTTCCTATAAATATAAAAACTGCTGCTAGTGTAAACGCTGTTTAACAGAATAGCTACATAAAAAATAGGCAGAATACAATTTGATAACATTCTGCCTATTTAGGGTTATGCGGTTGCCAATAATTTTTCTAAAATTTGATAATAAATTTCGCCACAATGTGCCAAATCATCCACACTCACACACTCATTAACCTTATGAATGGTTGTGTTAAGTGGCCCAAACTCCACGACTTCAGCGCCCATTAACGCAATAAAACGCCCGTCTGAAGTACCGCCGCCGGTGTCTAAGCGAGGCGTAATTTTTGCCACATTTTCGACCGCTTGTAATGCAGCTTCTACCAACTTCCCATTGCCGGCAAGGAACGGTTTGCCCGATAAATTCCAACTAATTCGGTATTTTAGCCCCTGTTTTTCGAGCATTTCCGCCACTTTTGCTTTAATGATTTCATCGGTCACTTCAGTGCAATAACGCAAGTTAAACTGCACATAAAGCTCGCCCGGAATCACATTATTACTACCTGTGCCGGCTTTGATATTGGCAATTTGCAAACTGGTAGGCGGGAAAAATTCGTTACCGTTATCCCACTGGTAAGTGGTCAGCTCGGTTAAAAAGCCCAGTGACGTATGCACCGGATTTTCCGCCAAATGCGGATAAGCAACGTGGCCTTGAACGCCCTCGATATAGAGATTTGCCGTAATTGAACCACGTCTGCCGTTTTTGATCACATCGCCAAACACTTTGCTACTAGAGGGCTCACCCACCACCGCATAATGCACCGCTTCATTGCGAGCCATTAAGGTTTCAACCACTTTTACCGTACCGTCTTTGGCTGCTGCCTCTTCATCGGAGGTAATCAATAATGCCACTTTTCCTTTGTGGTTTGGGTGATGTTGCACGAAAGTTTCTGCCGCCACAACTAGTGCGGCAAGCGAACCTTTCATATCTGCTGCTCCTCGCCCGTAAAGCATTCCATCTACAATTTCAGCCGAAAACGGTGGATAAGCCCATTGGCTTTCATCGCCTACCGGCACCACATCAGTATGTCCGGCAAACACAATGCAAGGCTCTGCTTTACCATTCTCCGAGCCGTGCGTTGCCCATAAATTCAAGGTGTCGCCAAACGGCAACCATTCAATATTAAAGCCCAGTTTTTCAAGACGTTGTGCAATTTCTTGCTGACAGCCTTTGTCTGCCGGACTAATCGAATCACGGCGGATTAGGTTCTGAGCAAGGGAGATAATTTCATTTTTCATAGGTTACAAGCGGTTACTTTCGATGAATTTTTTACAATGTTAATTTTACGCTCTATCTAGTCTCCCTCTTTAGCAAAGAGGGGTTATGGGAGATTTGGCAGAATGTCCATACGCTCATACGAAATTTGAGTATCGTTATCAAATCTCCCTTCTAAAGAGTGGAGCAGCTCTCAGGTTAATTAAAGATTAAAGGCAGCCACATACTCTTTCTCATTAAAGCCAATCAAAGCAATATTATCTTTAATTACAATCGGGCGTTTAATCAGAGTTGGCTGTTCGGTTAGCACTTTTAATGCCGACTCACGGTTTAGGCTGTTTTTAACTGACTCATCAAGGTTTCGCCAAGTGGTACTACGTTTATTCACTAAGTTTTCCCAACCGAATTTCGCCTCCATTTCTACTAACCAATCAGCATTTAAGCCGTCCACACGGTAATCGTGCAGTTGTGGGTTTTGATTATGATCTTCGAGCCATTTCAAGGCTTTTTTTACTGTGTCGCAATTTTTAATGCCATAAACTAAGGTTTTCATCATTTTTCCTCATTATCAGAATCAGATTCCAGCATTGCCTGCCAGATTTTTAACGCATCAGCGGTTTCTGCCACATCGTGCACCCGTAAAATTTTCGCCCCGTTTTGGGCAGCTAATAACGCTCCTGCCACAGAGCCAATCAGCCTTTGTTCTACCGGTTTATCTAACACCGCCCCAATCATTGATTTACGGGAAAGCCCTGCAAGCACAGGAAAACCTGAATCCACAAAGGCTTTAAGATGTTTCAATAATTGGTAATTGTGCTTCACGCTTTTACCAAAGCCAAAACCGGGGTCTAATATAATATGCTCTTTGGGAATGCCTGCGGTGATGCACTCGAAAATCCGTTGATTTAGGAAATCCGCCACCTCTTCCAATACATCATCATAGTGTGGATTTTGTTGCATTGTTTGCGGATTGCCCTGCATATGCATTAAACAAACCGGCAAGCCCAATTCTACTGCCGTTACTAACGCATTTGGCTCAGTTAAGGCTCGAATATCGTTAATCATATCCATACCTGCTTTTGCAGATGCTTTGAATACTTCCGCTTTAGAACTATCCACCGAAATCAAGCAATCAAAACGGCTGCGGATCGCCTCCACCACCGGCACAACACGCTCCAATTCCTGTTCTAGCGTTACAATCGCCGCATTCGGGCGGGTAGATTCACCGCCAATATCAATAATGCTTGCCCCGTCAGCTAACATTTTTTCTGCTTGGAACAGAGCTTTATCGAGAGAAAAAAACTTGCCCGAATCGGAAAATGAATCCGGCGTGAAGTTTAAAATTCCCATAATTTGCGGCGTGGTTAAATCTAACAAGCGGTCATTTTTTTGAAAATTTTTGAAATGGATTTTCATATTTTTGCTTATATTTAGCTGGTGCAAGCGTCCACGCTTGTACCACTCTATGTTTGTTACAGCACAAGCGTGGACGCTTGCGCTATCTTACTCTCTCATTACGTTATTTAGTAATTAGCCCTTAATTTTGCCAACACCCCTTTTAAGGTTTTATCCAAAGGTGCCGTAATGACCATTTCTTCGCCGGTTTTGGGGTGTTCAAAACGAATAGAATAGGCGTGTAGAAATAAGCGATGTAAACCGGCTTCTTTCATTTTACTGTCGAAATCGCTGTCGCCGTATTTATCATCTAAGGCAATCGGGTGTCCTGCATATTGGGTATGCACACGGATTTGGTGGGTTCTGCCGGTAATCGGCGAGGCTTTTACCAAAGTGGCATTGGCATAACGTTCCTCAATGCTAAATCGAGTTTCGGAAGGTTTACCTTCTTCGCTCACTCGCACAATTCGTTCACCGCTGGCAAGTTCGTTTTTCAGTAATGGGGCTTTAATCACTTTGGTGTGAGCCTGCCATTGCCCTCGCACAAGGGCAAGATAATCTTTTTGCACCACTTTTTCACGTAGTTGTTCGTGCAAGGAACGTAATGCCGAGCGCTTTTTCGCTACCAGCAAAATACCCGATGTATCACGGTCGATACGGTGTACCAATTCCAAGAAGCGAGCCTGTGGGCGTAACGCACGCAAGGCTTCAATCACACCAAAACTTAAACCGCTGCCACCGTGTACTGCAATGCCTGATGGTTTATTAATCACCAGCATTGCATCATCTTCATACAGAATTTGGCTTTCCAGCTCCGCCACTTTGTTTAATTTAGTCGAAATTGGGGCTTCATTTTTTTCCGCTACACGCACCGGCGGCACACGCACCACATCATCGGCTTGAAGTTTATATTCAGGCTTGATTCGCCCTTTGTTTACTCGCACCTCGCCTTTTCGCACAATGCGGTAAATCAAACTTTTCGGCACGCCTTTGAGCTTTGCCAATAAAAAATTATCTAAACGCTGTCCGGCTTCGTCTTCACTGATCGTAAAAAATTGAACACCGGCACTAATTATTTTTTCTGTTGTCATTATCTTGTCTTTTAGAGAAAATATTGCTCTAAATTCTAGCACAAAACCGCTTAGCGAGTGAGGCAAATTCGCTAGGCTTATTTTCATTTTTATTTTAAGGAAACAATATGACTGAAAAAGTCACCGAAACAGCTCCAAACATTGACGTGGTTGCTGAAACCGAAAAAGTAATTAACAAAGTCAGCACAATGGATTTTAATTCCGTATTAAACGAGTGGGTTATCCCTTACGGTACAAAAATTCTACTTGCGATTGCAATTTTTGTAATCGGTAAATTTCTTGCCCGTGTAATAAGTGCGTTATTAGGCAAAGCGGCATTAAAATCAACCAAAGATGAAATGCTGCAAAGTTTTATTGTCTCAATCAGCTATTTTTTACTGCTGTTAATTGTGGTGATTGCCTCGCTTTCACAAATCGGCATTAACACCAGCTCGCTGGTTGCATTAATCGGTGCTGCCGGTTTAGCCATCGGTTTATCATTACAAAACTCATTACAAAACTTTGCTGCCGGCGTGATGTTGTTAATCTTCAAGCCATTTCGCAAAGGGGATTTAATCGAAACCGGCGGAATGACCGGCGTGGTTGAACAAATGGGGCTTTTAGTGTTGGAACTTCGCACCGGCGATAACAAAACCGTGTTATTACCAAACGGCAAAGTGTTTTCTGACAGCATCATCAACTACTCTAACAACCCGACACGCCGTATTGATTTCACCTTTGATATTTCTTATGAATCTAACTTAAAAGAGGCGAAAGAGATTATCCAACGCATTTTAGACGCCAATACTTATGTATTAAAAGATCCGGCACCTGTAGTAGCAGTCGGCGCTTTAGCACCGCATAGTGTTCAACTTGTTGTTCGCCCTTGGGTTCAGACGCCAAATTACTGGGCAGCATATTGGGAAATTATCGAACAAGTAAAATTAGCCTTTGGTGAAGCAGGTATATCTATTCCTTACAACCAAATGGAATTGCATATTAAAAGCGGTTCACTAGAGAATAAAGCATAAGAAAAAAGCCTGTAAGCGGTCTTTTTTTGATAAAATTTTGCAAATTTTGGGCGAAGGTTTATACTTTAGCTAAATAATCTACGAACAGGAGCATATTATGCGTATTGATACCTCTGCACTTTGCGATCTTTATTCTGACCAAGTTGATGTGGTTGAACCAATTTTCTCAAGCTTTGGCGGTGCTTCTTCCTTCTTTGGGAAGATTACCACGGTTAAATGCTTTGAAAGCAACGGTTTAATTGCTGAGGTTTTGGAAGAAGAGGGTGAAGGGCGAGTGCTGTTAGTCGATGGTGGCGGTGCAGTTCGTCGTGCCTTAATTGACGCAGAGCTGGCTCAACTTGCTGTAGATAACGGCTGGGAAGGTATCATCGTTTATGGTGCGGTTCGCCAATTAGATATTTTGGAAAGATTAGATATCGGTATTCATGCTTTAGCGCCAATTCCAGTGGGAGCAGATAACACCGATATTGGAGAAGTGGACACACCGGTCAATTTCGGTGGCGTAACCTTCTTCCCTGAAGATTACATTTACGCTGATTTAACCGGCATTATTCTTTCGCAAGAGTTGCTGGATTTAAACGACATCAGCGAATAAATATTTGCAAAAAAATACCAAAAACCGACCGCTTGGTCGGTTTTTTACTACTGCAATATTTTTAATGCCGCATTATATTCTTGAGATTGCTGTAATAAAACCCGAGCAGCTTCACGTAATTTATCTACATCGTCTTCCGGCAGATAAAATGAGGTTGCAATATTTAGCACATCTCTTTTTAAATCACCATCAGGCAATTCTTTTAAACCTAAACTAACAAAATGCATTTCGATCTTCGATGGCTGTTTATTTGCATATTCATTCCAACCATCCGTAAACTGGCGATAACGCTGTAAATTAATTTGTGTCGTTCTATCAATTGGCACATTAACTATTGTATTCACTACATCAGCCACACCCGGCACATTTGCGGTCTTATCGATCTCGCTAGAGACTTCATTTTGTGCATTTACATTAATCACTACAATATTTTTCACCCCAAGCTGATGAATATACTGGTACATCTCTTCAATACCCATAACATCAGATATTTCCAGCACACTGGCAAGCCCTAAATTATCTGTTAATCCACCATCAACTAAATGGATAAAGGGGCGTTCTTTACTATCTTGATAAAGGCTGAGTATATGATTCGTTTCTTCAATATTTTTTGTAATTAGTCCATCAATTGCTTTTTCTCTAGCACTAAATTCTTGTGGCATACTAAAATGGCAATTTCCACCATTGTTATTCAGTGTAAGCGGCGCAAAAATCAGAGGAACAGAACTAGAAGCAGCAACAGCACGGGAAATTTCTAAATCATTCAAATTTAAACAAAGCCCATCAAAGGTTTCTTGCGTAAAGGTCAGTTTTTGACCAATATTCATGTCTGTTGCGCTAATCACAGCAAAAGGTCCTTTACGATTTTTCACTAAATCACCAAACTTTTTACCATGATAAAGGGCAAAATTTAAGCGTTCTTGCAATAAATCACCACGCCCATATTGAGGAGAACTTAAACGAGGAAGATTGGATAACGAAAACACCTCTGTAATAATATCTTTTTGAAAGTTCGCTTTTAAAAAACGGTCAGCAAATTTAGGAATGATATCCTTTCCTTCCAACGCAAAATAAGTGGCTAATATCGATCCACCTGATACGCCAAAGGCAATATCTATATTCTCTAATAAAGTATTACCTTTATTTGTTTCTTTCACCCTTACCTTTTTAAACTCTTCCAACACTCCATAACCAAGCGCCGCCGCTCTTGTTCCACCACCTGAAAACATGATAACAACAATATTACCGTCTTTTGCACTTTCAGCGATCACATTTTTTTGTCGATAACCTCTTTCAACATTTACCTGTTTAATTGTTTCAACTGGCTTATAAACAACCAAACTGCAAGCAGATAACACTAGCGTAAAGGCGAAGATGAAAAGCTGTTTTATTTTGTTTAGAAAAAGCATAAAAACCCTAAATTAAGATCTATTTCTACAAATTATAACCTTTTTAGCTAAAGATAAAAGCGGTCAAATTTGGCCTAAAATTTGCAAAATTATTTAATATAAGTAAATAGTGCTTTTCATCATAAGCGCTTTATGAAACAGATTGAAAGGGATAAAATACCTACATTCTCTATGTACTAAGGAATTATAAAATGGCAAAACAAATTGCAATATTAATTGGTAGCGGCAGCAAAACTTCATTTAGTCACTTGACTGTTCGTCACTTACAAAAAATGGCACCTGCAAGCATTCAATTAAACATTGTGGATATTGCAGACTTACCACTTTACGACCGTGATTTAGATGAAAACAGCCCGGCACAATACACCCGAGTGCGTGAAGCGGTTGCTGTGGCAGATGGCGTGTTATTAGTCACTCCTGAGCATAATGCAAGCTTTTCTGCAATGCTAAAAAATGCGATTGACGTGGTTTCTCGCCCAATGGGGCAAAGCAAATGGATTGGCAAACCGGCAGGTATCGTAACCGTTGGCGCAAGCCCGGCAGGCGGTGTACGTGCCGCTGATCAAGTACGTACTATTACTTCAGGCTCATTTGTAAATATGCCAACCTTACCTTTCGCATTAAACGTAGGAAACTTATTTACAGGCGTATTTGATGAACAGGGTGAAATTGCCTCTGAGACATTAAAAAGTGCAATGCAAAACTTCATTAATGCCTATGCTCAGTTTGTAGAAAAATACTAATATTAGAATGCAAAAAAGCCGTTTATCTAAAAATATAAACGGCTTTTTTCGTAGCAAAAGAAAGAATAATTAAAGAGCCTGTTTAGGTTTTACCACACCCTGCAGTACCTCCCTTAACCACCGATGTGCCGTATCTTGTTCGGTTCTTTCGTGCCAAGCCATCATCATGGTGAAGCCTTCTACCTCTATGGGCGGAAGTTGTAAATAGACATTGGGTAGTGTTTTTGCCAAGCGTTCGGGTAATACTGCAACTAAGTCGGAGCCTTGCAATAGCTGGGGCAGCAGTGAAATATGATTTACAGATACCATCACCTTGCGCTGTAGCCCAATCTTTTGTAATGCCAGATCTGTGGCACCGCTGAATTCTCCGCCATTGTAAGAAAGCATTGCAAACGGCAATTGGCTGAATTGTTGGGGTGAGAGCGGCTTGGCGACCATCGGGTGCGTTTTACTCATCGCACACACATAACGTTCCTCATATAACACGGTTTTGATGATGTCAGCGCTTAAATGTTGTTGGCTGACTAAAGCAAGATCAATCTTGTTTTGCTCAAATAAGGTTTTGATATTTTGCCCCTGCACTGGCAGCAAGGCGACTTTTACATTCGGGGCAAGCCGTCTTAAACGCAGAATCAGCGGCAAGGCAATGATTTGTTGTACATAATCCATCGCTGCAATACGCAAAGTCATATTCAAATGTTCCGGCTCCAATATGGGCGGTTGCAGCATGGAGCGGATATCTTGCAGAATGTTGCGTGCGGTCTGCCCCAGTTGCAACGCGCGGTCAGTGGGCTGCATACCGTGTTGTACCCGTACGAACAGCGGATCGTTAAAACTCTCCCGCAAGCGGTTTAAAATACCGCTCATCGCCGGTTGAGTAATGGATAATCGTTGTGCTGCTCGGCTAACATTGCATTCGTCCAGCAGTACCACAAAGGCTTTGAGCAAATTGAAATCCAGAGTTCTTATATCACTCATTATTATACCTAACTATCACAATAATCAATTTGAACAGATAATAGCACTGAATTATTATTCCGCCTAATCTATTTCATTAAGGAACGCAACATGGCGAAATTTAGAAAATTATTCACTCCGTTTAACATTAAAAACTTGGCATTGAAAAACCGTGTGGTCATGCCACCAATGTGTCAATATTCAGCGACCGACGGCATGCCGAACGATTGGCATTTCGTGCATTACACCAGCCGTGCGGTAGGTGGTGTAGGCTTGATTATTATGGAGATGACCAATGTGGCGCCAAACGGCAGAATTACGCCAAACTGCTTAGGCTTATGGAACGATGAACAACAACAGGCATTCAAAAAACTGGTAGACAGCGTTCATGCTCAAGGGGCAAAAATCGGTGTGCAAATCGCCCATGCCGGACGCAAAGCCCAAGACGAGCCGGATGCAGTGGCTCCAAGTGCAATTCACTACGGTGAGTTGGATTATGCCGGACAAAATCTGATTACACCTCGCGAGCTGACGACAGACGAAGTCAAAGCATTGGTTCAAGCCTTTAAGGATTCGGTCAAACGTGCCGTTGAGGCAGGCTTTGATACAATTGAAATCCACGGCGCACACGGTTATCTAATTCACCAATTCTATTCGCCGAAATCCAATCAGCGCAGTGATGAGTACGGCCAAGACAAAATGTTGTTTGGCGAGCAAGTGATTCAGGCAGCACGTGAAGTGATGCCGTCTGAAATGCCGTTAATTGTCCGCATTTCTGCACAAGAATACGGTGAAAACGGCTTTGGCTTGGATTATGGTTTGCAGGTAGCGAAACGTTTTGCCGATGCCGGCGCAGATGTCTTAGACATCAGCGGTGGTGGCGACGGTGTGTTGCATGCAGGCAATCACCCCGAATTTTACGCAGGTTATCAAGTGGACTTTGCCCGTCAAGTGAAGCACGCTACAGGTAAGCCGGTAATTGCAGTGGGCATGTTGGATAATCCGGCGGTAGGCGATCATATCTTAGGTATGGGCGATGCGGATTTAGTGGCTGTGGGAAGAGCCTTATTGCGCGATCCGTACTGGGTATTGAATGCGCAATATGACCAAAATGCAGCAGACAGCAGTGAAATGCAGTTTGTACCGAAGCAATATGAACGCGGATTTATGTAAACAACCAACGTTAAAGACCGTCTGAACATTCAGAGGGTCTGTTTTTTCTCATCACGTCAACTTATACCTAAATATCAAAATTATCAATTATTAAAAATAACTTAAATCTTTTATACTTATTCGTATTTCATCTAGACTTTTCAGACCGTCTGAAAAGACTGTTTTGCATTTTTAGGAGTGTTCCATGCAATTTTTCAACAAAGAAGACGTAATCAATGCCTTTCATTACCGTGCATCTACCCGTTCTTACGACGGTAACAGAAAAATTCCGGCTGAAGATTTCAACTATATTCTGGAACTCGGCCGTTTAAGTCCAAGTTCGGTAGGCTCAGAGCCTTGGCAGTTTTTAGTGTTGCAAAACCCTGAATTACGGCAAAAAATCAAACCTTACTGCTGGGGCATTCCAACTATGGAAACCTCAAGCCATATCGTGGTGATTTTAGCGAAGAAAAATGCCCGTTACGACAGCCAATATTTTTCTGAAATTATGGACAGACGAGGCTTGCAAGGCGAAGCACGTGAAAAAGCCATGGCCGTGTATAAAAAATTCCAAGAGAAAGATATCGGCATTTTAGACAACGAACGCAGTCTGTTTGACTGGGCAAGCAAACAAACCTATATCGCATTGGGCAACATGATGACAGGCGCAGCTTTGATTGGCGTAGATTCTTGTCCGATTGAAGGTTTCGCTTACCAAGAAGTCAACGATATTTTAGCAGCGGAAGGATTATTTGACCCAAGCGAATGGGGCGTATCGGTGATGTGTACCTTCGGTTACCGTGATAAAGAAATCCGCCAAAAAGCACGTAAAGATTTCGAAACCGTGGTGAAATTCATCGAATAAACCGGCTAGGCAAAACGGCTATTCAATATCAGGTAAACGCCGATACCAAGCCTTAAGGCCGTCTGAATCCGCATTCAGACGGCATTTCTTTTCAACCACCACTCATTTTGAGGCGGCAACACAACCCAGTTAGTCATGACATTTATTATCGGTATTTTAGCCGGCGTGCTGATTGCATTTCAATCAGCCATCAACGCCCGTTTGCGTATGCACGTGGGTGCGGCATTTTTAACCTCGTTTGTCTCTTTCAGCGTAGGCCTCCTGTTTCTACTCGGACTCTCGCTCATCATGCAACAAACACCAGCATTTAGTCTCGACAATTTAGGCAACGTCCCCTTATGGGCATGGACGGGCGGATTACTCGGCATGGTGGGGCTAACGGCAAACGTACTGATCTTCCCCAAGCTCGGCGGCGTACAAACTGCGGTCATGCCGATTTTAGGCCAAGTGCTGATGGGCGTGCTGATCGACACTTTCGCTTGGCTTAACTCGCCTTACATAGCCTTCACGGCCAGCCGCCTGTTTGGCATTGGTTTAGTCTTATTCGGCGTATGGATTGCCGTAGTACTGCTCCATCTGTCCGGTATAAAACGCAAAGAAAACGCAAATTTATGGCTGTGGCGCGCAGTCGGCATATTGGGCGGAACCGCATTAGCAACCCAAGCCGCCGTTAATGGCGAACTCGGCAGACAGCTCGGCTCATCACTCGGCGCAGCAACAGTCTCCTTCGGTGTCGGTGCCATCGGCTTATTACTGGTAGTGCTGTTTTATGAAAAAAGCCTGCCGAAACTCTGCCAGCCAACCGAAGGCAAACCGTTTTGGATATGGAGCGGCGGCATACTGGGCAGCCTGTTTATCCTCGCTGGCGTTTGGCTCGTCCCCCAAATCGGCACAGGCTCGGTGGTGATGCTCGTCCTCTCTGGCCTGATTTGCGGCAGCCTGCTGGTAGATAAATTCGGTCTGTTCGGCATTACACAAAAACCCATTCTACCGCTGCAGATCATCGGCGTTACCTTACTCTTAGCCGGCGTCGCATTTATACGCTTACTGTAGCCAAGCTGACACCTCTTGCAAAATAACCAACAAAAACCACCGCTTGCATTTTAAATCCAAGCAGTGGTTTTATTGTTTATCTTTCCATTTATAAAAACGAACTTCCCAACAATCATCATTCTTCCACCGATTTTAAAAAAGTATAATATTCGCATGATAATTAACCACAAGAGGCTCCTTATGAAAACCTTATTCACATCAATTGCATTAGCCTTATCACTGGCTTCCCTGGCAAACGCCCACCCCTCTGCTCAAGCCGGTATCAGCCAGCCGCTCAAATCAAACATTAGCCAAATTCACACCCTTGACGGCCTAAACCTGCACCTACAAAAAGACCTTCCGAACAGTAAACCTAAAGCGGTGGTCGTGGTTTCGCACGGCTTGGCGAGCCATTCGGGGGTGTTTGGCGATTTTGCCAAAACGATGAACCAAAACGGCATTGCCGTGTATCGCTTTGACCATCGTGGGCACGGCAAATCAGACGGACGAGACTCAATTCACATCAAAAGCTATTTTGAAATGGTGGAGGATTTGCGTTTGGTGGTAGAAAAAGCCAAAAAAGAAAATCCAAACACGCCTGTGTTTGTGCTGGGGCATTCAATGGGCGGACACATTGCCGCACTCTACGGCACCCAATACCCACAAGGGGCGGACGGCTTTATTTTGGCGGCAGGTGTGCTTCGCTATAACCAAATGAATTTTGGGCATTTGCCACGACCAGAACCCAAAGACAGTTTTGTCAGCGGTGCGGTGGCAATGACCACGCTCAATTTGCCCTTTAATGGCGAGGGTTTATCGCTGGGTGGCGACCCATTGATGTTAGACAAATTCTCCGTTTCATTCCCCAATAGTTTTAAAGAAGGCATACAGTATTTAAAAGACAATGACGACAAATTCACCGCCCCTGTACTTTTGATTAGCGGTAACAAAGATTTGTTTGTCGTACCCAAAGACGCTATTGATTTTTATAACGAAACCAACTCTACTGATAAAAGTTTGATTTTATATCCCAATTTTGGACATTTGTTGATGTTGGAAAACGGTGGGCAAAAAATTAATGATGATGTGGCAGAGTGGATAAATGAGAGAGTGAAATAAGGAGGATAAAATGACCGATTATCTTGATAATTCAAATAAAAAAATCAAACTCGCCCTGCAACTGGTTTCAGGTTATGGCGGGGAGTTTCAGTCTTGGCGGTTTGAAGAGAGTAACGAGCGAGCCTATACCGACATTGATTTTTATGTGGAAATGGCAAAAACGGCGGAACAAGGCAAAATCCACACCCTGTTTATTGCCGATACACCTTCGTTTGGTGGGGCTGGCGGTGGTACGGACATTGCTCGTCGTAGTCCTGCTTTTCCGCTTGAACCGATGGTAATGCTTTCCGCCGTTGCCTATGCCACGCAAAAAATCGGAATGGTGGCGACTTTTTCCACCACTTACAATTTGCCCTACAACTTGGCTCGCCAGCTCAAAACGCTGGACACCTTATCCAAAGGGCGTATGGGCTGGAATGCCGTTACTACAGGCACGCCATTTACTGCTTACAATTTTGGCAATAAGCCCTTGCCCGACACGAGCACTCGTTATGAGATGGCACACGAAATGGTGGAAGCGGTGCAAACGCTGTGGGGGACTTTTGGCGAAAATGCCTACATCACCGACAAAGTGTCAGGACAATTTGCCGATATGAGCCAAATCAAGCCAGCCAATTATCAAGGCAAGCATTATCAGGTCAAAGGGGCATTGCCGATTCCTGCCACGCCGCAAGGGCAACCGCCGATTTTTCAGGCAGGTCCAAGTCCTGAGGGGGTGGAGCTGGCAGGACGCTTTGCCAGTGGCGTGTATGCCAATCCGTTTAGCATTGATGAGGCAAGAAGTTACCGCAATGTGTTAAAACAAAGCGCTTTGGCTCACGGCAGAAATCCTGATGAAATCAATATGTTTAGTGGATTTATGTTTACCATTGGCGACAGTTATGAAGAAGCGCTCGCTCGCCGTATGCAGCTCCTTGATTTTATGAGTGATGAGGAATTTAATGGGCAAATTCGCTATTTATCGGCGATGATTGGGGTGGATTTGACAGGGCGAGATGTGAATGAGCCTTTGCCGGAATATCTACAAAATCAGGCAAGCCCACACCCCCACGACCCGCGTTCGCCAAGAGCGGTGGAGCTGATTCAGCGTGGAATGTCGCCCAAAGAAGTGCTGGCAAATGGCGTGATTAACTATCACCCTGTGGTGGTGGGTACGGCAAGCGATGTGGCGGATTTTATGGAAGAATGGTTTAAGGCTGGGGCAACAGACGGCTTTTCGCTCGCTCCGGACAGCCAAAAAGGGGTAAGCGATTTTGTGGAAAAAGTCGTGCCGATTTTGCAAGAGCGAGGCATTTATCATCTTGATTATGAAGGGGATACCTTACGTGAGCATTTGGGCGTGGGTTATCAGTATGGGCTAAAAGCATAGCCTTTATGTTTGAAAACAAACTGACCGTTTGCTACACGCAAGCGGTCTTTTTCCTCAAAACTTTGCAAATTTAGACCGCACTTTCCACCTGCCAACACTTCCCACCGTCTAATTTCTCGATAAAAAAATCCATCACCGCTTGCACATTCACTGGGCGATAGGTGCTTTGTGGGGTGAGCATTGAGATAAAAATCTCGCTCTCTTGGCTGGAAATCAGCTGGTCGGGCAGCACTTGCACCAGCGTGCCGTTGCGTAGCTCGTGATGCACCGCCCAATCCGGCATCATCAGCAAACCGCCGCCGTTTACCGCTGTTTCAATCAAGCTGTTGGCATTGTTGCTGATCAGCATCGGCTGTGCCTCAATCTGCTTCCCTTGTTTGCCAAACCGCCAATGTAACACGCCCAACTGCCCTCGATAAAACAAGCCTTGATGTTGAGGCAAATCGCTCAACTGCTTGGGCGTGCCGTGTTGGGCGAGATAGCTCGGTGAGGCAAGCAGAAAATGGCGTTGCGGGGCAATGATCCGCAGTTTCAGATTACTGTCCACCAATGCCGATATCCGAAAAATCACGTCCGCCGTTTCACTATACGGATCGATAAAATCATCGGTCTGGGTGAGCTGAATATGCAATTTCGGATAACGGCGGTGCAACTCCGCCAAGTGGGGTGCAATATGTTTCTGCCCGAAGAATACCGGTGCATTCAGGCGAATAATGCCGTGCGGCTCTTGGTTGCTACGATGAAGTTCTTCATTTAGGCTCTGGAACTGGCTCAACATTGCATGAGCGTGCTTGGCAAACTGTTCACCCGCTTGGGTCAAACTCATCGCACGAGTGTTGCGATAAAACAGCGTTTGCCCAAAATCATCTTCAAGCTGTTTGATTTGCCGAGAAATCACCGAACTTGCCACATCATACTGACGAGCCACTTCGGAAAAGTTTTTCTCACGAGCCACGGCAAGAAAAATGTCTAAGGCGTGGAGGGTGGTGTTTTTAGGGTTCATTTGTGCTAATTTTGTAAAAGTGTTTTGCAATTGATGAGATTTTAACAAGTATTTCAACCAATTAAAATACACCTACTTTTAACGATGACTTATTGGTCATCATTTTTATATTTAATCAGGTGTTTTATGAACAAATTATCTCAAATCAGTACCGTATTATTACTTACAGGTTCACTTTTCAGCTCGGTCGCTATGGCGCACACTCATCACTCCACAGCGATATATCAGCCAAAAGAAAATGTCGTGGAACAAAAACGCACCCAAGTAGACAGTTACTACCGTATGATGTTGGGTGAATATGAAGTTACCGCATTGTATGATGGCTACTTATCTATCGGCGTGCCGGCGTATCAACAGTTTACCAAGCTCACCAAACAACAGTTAGATGAGTTGATTTCAGGGCAATTCCGCCCAATGTTGCCAGATGGTGGCGTGCAAACCGCTGTGACAGGCTATTTAATCAATACCGGCAAAAACTTGGTGCTTTTAGATGCCGGTTCAGGCGATGTATTTGATGACAAAGTGGGCAAATTAACGGATAGCCTAATCAAAGCAGGTTATCGTCCAGAGCAAGTGGATACCATTATTCCAACCCATTTACACTTCGATCACTTCAGTGGCGTAACTCGTAACGGCAAAATGGAATTTCCTAATGCAACGGTTTATATCGCTAATCAAGAAAAGGAATTTTGGTTAGATACACCGATCAAAGAAATGCCTGAGCATACCCAAAAATATGCGCAGTGGACACGAGATGCTGTCGCCCCTTATGCTGCTGCAGGACGTGTGAAGTATTATAATTTGGGCGATGAGATTATCCCGAATTTCAAATCGGTGGCAACCACAGGGCATACCCCGGGGCATTCCAGCGTGGAAGTCACTTCCAATGGCGAAAGCTTATTTGTATGGGGCGATTTATTGCACAATCACGCACTGCAATTACCTGAACCTGAGGTCGCTGCGGAATTTGATGTCGATGCAAAAGGGGCAAGACAAGCTCGTTTAGACATTTTGCCACAATTAGCCGAGCGCAAAGTGTGGATTGCAGGCGCACACCTTCCATTCCCCGGTTTAGGACATCTACGCAAAGAAGCCAAAGGTTTCTCTTGGGTGCCGGTTGAATATAAACCGCTTGAATACTAATTTGGTATAAATAAAAACACCGTTTGTTGAAAAACAAGCGGTATTTTTTATCAGAAATCTGCCGATTTTCAGGCAGCCTGAAACCGAATTTGTGCTAATTTTGCAAAGCTATTTCTCGATTTATGATGTTTTTCAGGCAAATCTATTCCTCTAAAATACGCCCATCTTTTGAATACAAGGAACAAGCAATGAACCCAAAATACCAACCCCTTTTTGAACCCTACCCCCTAAACAACGGCGTTACTATCAAAAACCGCCTTACTGTCGCCCCTTTGACCATTTACGACTCAGGGGCGGACGGCGAGATGACCGACGCAGGCAGAAATTTTTGGCAAAACCGCTTTGACGGCTTTGGCTTATACATTATGCCCTTTACCAATGTGCACCCAAGCGGTATCGGCTTTGAGAGCCCCAACGCTTTTGACGAGCGTCATTTACCCACTTTAAAAGAATATGCCGAGCTTGCCCACGCACAAGGAGCCAAGGCGGTGGTGCAGATTGCCCATTCGGGACTGCGTGCCGACCCCGCAATGACGCAAGGCTTTGATGTCGTTGCCCCAACTGGTGATGCTTATGGACGCTTTCGCACGATGAGCGAACAAGAAGTATGGGACATGGTGGCAAGTTATGCCTATGCGTCCGAGCTGGTTATGCAGGCAGGTTTTGACGGTGTGGAGATTCACGGGGCGAACGGCTGGCAGATTCAGCAGTTTGTCTCGGCAAGCACCAATTACCACAACGATTTTTGGGGTGGAAGCCTAGAAAAACGCCTGAATTTTCCGCTTGAAATCGTCAAAGCCATTGATGAGATGCGTACCAAACACAACCGCTCCGACTTTATCATCGGCTACCGTTTTTCCCCCGAAGAGCCGGGCGAGCGTGGCATTACGATGACAGAAACGCTTGTCCTGGTGGATAAATTGTTGGAGCTACCCATTCAGTATCTGCACATTTCGCTGTGGGATTTTTATAAAAAAGTGCGGCGTGGGGCGGACACCAGTCTTACCCGTATGCAGGTGGTGCACGAGCGTATCAAAGGGCGAGTGCCGTTTTTGGGCAGTGGCAATCTTTATACCGCAGACGATATGCTCAAAGCGTATCAGACAGGTTGGGTGGAGAGCGTGTCCATCGGCAAAAGCATTATGCTTAATCCCAATTTGGTGGAGCTGATACAAAGCGGGCGGGAAGACGAAATCCAAACCACTTTTGACTGGGATAAAGCCGACTTCTACCGCTACACCCCGGCAATGCTGCACGGCACAAGGGCAGGACACGACTTTTATCCGCCGAGCAAACAGCTTGGCGTGCGTTATAAATCCGAGCATTTTTAATGAAAACAAGCGGTCTTTATTTTGCAAATTTCTGCAAAAACCTGACCGCTTGCAAGGTTATTCCTCTAACCATTTTTTCGGTGTGATCTCAGCTAAAATCTGCATTTGGTGAATAGCAATCTGGTTTAAACGGCTTAAACGTTCGCTTGGCGATAAGCCGTCTTGAATAAAAACCGCATTGAGGTTTTCTAAATTTGCCAAACAGATCAGCTGCTCTACACTGGCATAGTCACGCATATTGCCTTTTTGAGCCGGATTTTGTTCTTTCCACTGTTTCGCCGTCATACCAAACAGTGCCATATTTAATAAATCTGCTTCATCAGCATAAACCAAATGGAGTTGTGATTGGCTGAGTGCTGACGGAATTAAGTACTGCTTAACGGCATCGGTATGAATTCGATAATTGACTTTCGCCAGTTCTCTTTTTACCGTCCAACCTAAACTTTGCTGTTCCTTCTCTTTTAAACGTTGAAATTCTTGGATTAAATAGAGTTTAAACGGCACACTGATCGCACTGCCAAACTCAAATGCAATATCTTTGTGGGCATAAGTACCACCATATCGCCCTTTCTTAACCACCAATCCAATCGCATTTGTCCGTTCTATCCATTCCGAAGCGCTCAGTACAAAACTATGTAATCCGGCTTGTGATTTAAAGTGGTCAAATTCGACCACTTTAAAATTCGGGTTGTGGAGCATTTCCCAAGTTCCGAGAAACTCCAATGTGTATCGGGTTCTGAGCCAATTTTTAATAATATCCGCCGCTCTGGTTTGGTTTTCTTTGGCATTTGCCATATCGGTTAAGCAAATATAATCCTAATCTTGGATTGAAATGACATTAATTTCTGTTTGTTGAACCCATATTTTCATCTCGTCTTCCATTTATTACCTTTATGGTTCTCTAAATCATAAAAGCTCAAAACTAAAAATCAATCTACAACTTACTATTTCTCGATGGAGATCACAAAAATACTATTTTTGCCAATTTAGCAAAACTCTTTATCTGATAACCTGCTTTTTTAGCAAAAATCACGCTTTTATAATACGCCATATCTAAATAAATAGCGTGATTTTATGCAAAAACTGAATATCGCCACCGAGACCGGCACGATTTTGCACGGTGTCTTATTTAACAGCCCCCAAGCCCGCACTGTGATGATTGCCATCACCGGCATACACGGCAATTTTTATTCCAATCCGTTTTATGTCAATTTAGGGCAGACCTTATCGGCAAACGGCATTGATTTTGTCTATGCCCAAACCCGTAACGCTTTTAACCAAATCCCCATTGTCAATGCGAAAACTGGGCTGTCCCAAACCATCGGTTCGTATAACGAAGACTTCGGCAAAGCACTGGAAGATGTCAAAGCCTATGTGGATTTTGCCCAAAAACAGGGCTATGGGCGGATTATTTTGGCAGGGCATTCTTTGGGGGCGAACAAAGTCATTCATTATCTGGCAAAGAGCCAAGATAAACGGGTGGATAAATTTATCCTGCTGAGTCCTGCCAATGTTACCCATTTGACAAACAGCATTAGCGAGCCTGAACGGGCGTTTATCCGTAGCCAAGTACAAAACGGCAAAGGTCAGACAATGCTCCCTTTTGAGCTGTTCGGCTGGCTGCCTTGCACCGCAGACACCGCTTATCAGTGGCTGTATTCGCCTGTTTTGAACAATGTGCATCAAGAAGCGGACGGCGATTTTTCGCAGATTGGGCAGATTACCCACACAGGGGCGTTATTGATTGGCACGCTGGATAGGTTTACCTATGGCGACCCACAAAGCTTTTTGCACAACATCAACCGCCATTTTCCCAGTGCCGAACACAACACCCTGATTTTTATTGAAAACACCGGGCATACTTATCAGCAAAAAGAACAGGTAATAGCGGATAACGTGCTTAAAGTCATACAGGATTGGGGGCGGTGATGGCGTTTATCACCATACAGACCAATGCGGGTATCTCAAAAGAGGTGCAAAAAGAGATTTCAGACGGCATCGGCAAGGCAGTAAGCCTAATCCCGCACCAGTCGGCAGACAGCATTCTGATTGTGTTTGACGATAACAAAGCGATGTATTATCAAGGCGATGAACCTGTGGCACTCATCACGGTGCGTGCTTTTGGCAATGAAAACTACATCGGCTATCGTGAGTTTTGTTCCCAAATCAATCAAATTTTGCACCGCACTTTACCTATTGCAAGCGGTCGGATTTTTGTGGAATTTTGCGACATCAACGCCTTTGGCATGGGGGCGTTTTATGCCGAGCGTTAAGCAAGTCAAAATCTATAACTTTACCGACCCGATGATGGGACTGTCTTATGAAAGCGAGCCGTTTTTCAGGCAGCTTGACACCCATTTTGGCAAGCAAGTGGCACTGCATTTTGTGATGGGCGGACTGGTGCGTGATGTGGCGGATTTTATGATTGGCGATGATTTTAAAGACGGCAAAGACCACGCCTTTAAACGCTACAATGCCCGCCTTGCCCAAATTTATGAAGCCGAACAAGTCATTAGCGGAATGCCGATTAAAATGGACAGACTGGCGTTGTTTGATGAGACGCACACATCGTCCCTGCCTTTAAATCTGGCGTTTAAAGCGGTGGAAATCATCAGTCCACACCTTGCCGAGCCGTTTTTATACCGTCTGCGTTTTGCCACCATTGTCGAGCAAAGAATGACCACCGATGAGCGTGTGCTTGCCGATGTTGCCGTTCAAACGGGCATAGCAAAAGAGGCGTTTTTTAAGGCGTATCACAGCGATACGGTCAAACACGCCTTGCAAAACGATTTTGACCTGCGGACAAAATGGGGCATTCGTGCCTTACCTGCCTATCTGTTTTGTTATGGCGACAGGCAGATTTTAAAAACAGGCGTGCTGGATTTTGACGGTTTTGCAAGCGTGATTAAGCAGATTTCAGACGGACAGATTGTGCCAACCACGCCCACGCTAAACACCGCCACTTTGCAACATTTTCTGCAAAAACGACCGCTTGTTTCGCTCACCGAAATCCGCCACGCCTTTGATTTGGCGGACAATCAGACGGTACGGGAATGGCTTGGTAAAATAGAGCAAAACTGGCGGTGGTTTGATGAGGAGTTTTTGATTTTGGAGTGAAAAATCAATATTAAAAACAGCATTTGCAATAAGGCGTGGCTGGAGCTGGGTGTTTAACATAGCGAAAATCTCGGACATCAATGCCTAGCCTGCTGAAATTCCCAATCTTGCCCAGTAACATAACTCATCGCTGTTATCGAGGGCGGTTTCTGGCAATTGATAATAATTCAGTGCCACTTGGGTTCTCACGCCTTTTCGGGTAGTGAAATACCGAAACGGCTCACAGCCTTCTTGAATAAACAGCGGTTTGCTCTTCTCATCAACTTTGATATAGAGCAGATCATCGTCAATAATGGCAAACATTTTCCCATATCGAAACAGCCCCCAACAGCCAAACATTCGTTTCACATTAATTGGGGCGAGCGGGTGCAACTGTTCCACAATAAAATCACAAAATTCACTCATTATTTAATCCTCTTTATTGCATTTTTGAACACAAACAAGCGGCCTGTTTTTGATAAAAATCTACAAAACCTGCCTGAAAATCGCTATTTTTTAGGCGGTTTGTTGGGCTAAAATGCCGTTTAAATTCACTTCCAACCAATCCACAAGGGCGTGGATTTTCTCCGCCGCCTGCGTGCCGTAGGGCGTGAGGGTATATTCAACGTGGGGCGGCACGGTGTCGAAGGATTTGCGAACCAACATTCCGTCTGCCTCTAACTGTTTTAAGGTTTCGGTCAGCATTCGTTCACTCACGCCCTCAATGGCACGGCGGATTTCCGAAAAACGCTTTGTGCCGTCTTTCAATACAATCATCACCAACACGCCCCAGCGACTGGTTAAGTGGTTTAAAATAAGTCTGCTTGGGCAGTTTTTGGCAAGAACGTAGCCTCTATCTCTGTTTTCCATAAAATTAACTCCTTAAAAATCAATTGGTTAAAAATTATTTTTAAACTTACGTTTTTGTAAGTACTTACAAAAAGTAATTTTGATAACTATACTACGACACATCTGATTTATCTTCAACATGCAATTAAATATAAGGAGTTTACTATGAAAAAATTTGCCGTGATTGGTGCAACAGGCTTGGTTGGCTCGGCGGTGGTGAAAGAACTTGCCGAGCGTGGACATCGTGTTACCGCCTTTGCTCGTCACATTGACAAAGTACAAAAAGCCGACAATGTGCAAGCGGTGGCGATTGATGTCAATGCGCCTGATTTTGCTCAAAACTTGTTGGGCTTTGATGCGGTGGTCAATGCCTTTAACGCAGGTTGGGAAAACCCAAATCTTGCCAATGACTTAAAACAGGGACACGCCAGCATTTTAACGGCGGCCAAAACCGCCAATGTGCCTTATTTGCTGGTGGTTGGTGGTGCTGGTAGTCTGAACATTGCTCCGAACGTGCAACTGGTGGATACCCCTGATTTTCCTGCGGAGGTCTATCCTGCCGCCAATGTGGTGCGGGAGTTGTTGAATGAGCTTCGCAGCCGTAATGACATCAACTGGGCATTTTTATCGCCGGCGATGATGTTTGCCATCAATCCCGTTTCTTTTGAAAGAACAGGTAAGTATCGCACAGGTAAAGATGATGTGCTGTTTAATGCGGACGGTTCGCCTGCGGATATTAGCGTGGCAGATTTGGCGGTAGCGATTGCCGATGATCTCGAACAAAAAGCGCATTTACATCAACGTTTCACCGTAGCAAGTATTTGATTTTTAGCTGAAAACACCGTTTGTCAGAATGCAAGCGGTGTTTTTCTTTGTAAAATCGGCAAAACCACTTTTCAGGCAGCCTGAAAAGCACCATTTGTGCAAAATCCGCAAATCTATTTCTCAATTTATGCGATTTTTCAAACAAATTCATTCCGCTAGAATGTACTCATCTTTTTCCAGTTATAGAGAGTATTTTTATGAACAATCGCATTTGCCAAATTTTAAATATTGAAAAACCCATTATCCAAGCCCCTTTGTCGTGGCTCACAGACGCACGCCTTGTTGCTGCTGTGGGCAATGCTGGCGGTATGGGCGTGCTTGGACCAAACGCTGGCTTAACCGCACAAACTGCCGTTTCCACCCCAGAGGAAACCGCCCAAAAAATGCGTGAAGAAATCCAAAAAGTCAAAGCCTTAACCGATAAGCCCTTTGGTGTGAATTTAATCCCAATGGCAGAAAATGACATTTGGACTGCCCCAATGGTAGCCGTTATCAAAGATGAAAAAGTCCCTGCGGTGGTCTATACAGGCTATGGCGAGGGGACAATTAAGCCAGAACTGTTTGCCGAATTAAAACAGGCAGGCATCAAAATCATCTACCGTGATTTAAACCCAACGCCAGAAAATACTCGCCTTGCCGAGCAGGCAGGAGCGGATATTATTGTCGCCACAGGCTTTGATGAAGGCGGGACTTTGCCGGCAGTGGCTTTGGGGACTTTTTCCATTGTGCCACTGATTGCCGACAGCACCAACTTGCCTGTGATGGCGGCTGGTGGTATTGTGGACAGACGCACCGCCAAAGCGGCTTTGGCACTGGGGGCAGAGGGCGTGTTTGCAGGCTCGCTGTTTTTATCAAGCATTGAGAGCCGTATGCACACTGCTGTAAAAGAACGATTGGTTCAATCAAATGGTTTGGATTTGATGTTGTTTCGCACAATGCCAGCGTATTATCGTTCGCTTTCAGGAAAATTGGCTGAAAAATTGGTGGCAATGGACAAAGCAGGGGCAAGCAATGAGGAGCTTGGCAAAACAATGGGCGGACTGCGTGGCTTGCGTTTAGGAATGCTGGAAAACAACAGCGATGAGGGCTACATTTCGCTTGGCACAGGCATTGGGGCGATTAAAGCCATTCGCTTTGTGGCAGAGATTGTTGATGAGTTGATGGTGGGGATTGAAGGGTAAGTGGGTTTGAAAAACACCGTTTGAGCAATTCAAGCGGTGTTTTTCTTTTTAAAATGGGCAAAATAAACTTTTCGGGCTGCCTGAAAACCTACACCCCTTTATTTTCCCGCGATTTTCGGTTTATCCACCACACCAGCGACAACATCACAGGCACTTCAACCAACACACCCACCACCGTTGCCAATGCCGCCCCCGAATTTAAACCAAATAAAGCAATCGCCACCGCCACCGCCAATTCAAAAAAATTGCTCGTGCCGATTAAGCAAGCAGGGGCGGAAATGGCGTGGGGCAATTTAAGCCATTTTGCCCAAATCGCACTGAGTGCAAAAATGCCGTAAGTCTGCACCAATAAAGGAATGGCAATCAGCAGGATAATCATCGGCTTATCCACAATGGTTTGTGCCTGAAACGCAAACAACAGCACCACCGTCAATAACAATCCCAAAATAGACAAAGGCTTAAAACGCTGGCTGAATTGGCGAATTTTGTGTTCATCTTGCAAAGATTTGCGAGTGGCAACTCCCACAAGCAAAGGCAATACCAAATACAGCAACACGCTAAAAAACAGCGTGTCCCACGGGATTGTGATGTCGTTCATACCAAGCAAAAGCCCTGTAATCGGAGCAAAGGCAAAAATCATAATCACATCATTTAAAGACACTTGCACCAGCGTGTAATTGGGGTCGCCTTTGACCAGTTGAGACCAAACAAAAACCATTGCCGTACAAGGTGCAACCCCAAGCAAAATCATACCTGCAATGTACTCGCTTGCCGATTGTTCATCTACCCAGCCAGCAAAAAATACCTTAAAAAACAACCAGCCCACAAGTGCCATAGTAAAAGGCTTAATCAACCAATTTACCGTTAAAGTCAGCCAAAGCCCTTTGGGATTGTGGCGGATATTTTTAATGGCAAGCCAGTCAATTTGTATCATCATTGGATAAATCATCAGCCAAATCAGCACCGCAATCGGCAAATTGATTTGAGCCACTTGCATTGTGGCAATCCATTGAAAATAAGGCGTAAACCAAATACCCAGCCCCACGCCAAGCAAAATCGCCAACCCCACCCACACACTCAAAAATCGTTCAAAAATGCCCATTTTATGCCCCTTGTACACGGATGATTTCGCCGTCTTCTTTGATAAAATCACTTTGCAATGCCACAGGTGAAATGCTCAAAAATACTTCGCTCGGACGGCACAAACGCACGCCTTTTTCGGTGATGACAATCGGGCGGTTGATTAAAATGGGAGCATTTAGCATTGCCTTGATGATGTCGTCGTCGCTCACATCATTGTCCAAATTAAATTGTTGATATTCAGGCACATTACTTCGCAAAAGCTCTCTGGGCGTGATGTTCATTTGCTCAATCAATTGGCGTAATGTGCGTTCATCGGGCGGGGTGTCCAGATAATGAATAATGGTCGGCTCAATGCCCAAATGGCGAATCAAAGCCAGCGTGTTGCGAGAAGTACCGCATTTGGGATTGTGATAAATGCTGATTTGGTGCATAGTATGTTCCTTATTTCAAGAGTTATTGAAATGAATGAGCAAAAAAATTTGCTAACACGATTGGCAAAATTTTTCGCAATCGCCACCGCTTGCGTTTTCACAACAGCGATGCAATAAAAATTCAATCAAGCCGTTCATCATCGCTAAATTGGCGAAATAACGGACAAATTTTCCCTGCTGTTCACTGTAAACAAGGTTGGCGTTTGCCAAAGTTTTTAAGTGAAACGACAGATTATTGGGGGCAAGATTGAGCTGTTTTGCCAAATCGCCCACCACCATACCACGCCCCCCTTCGGCGGTCAGGGCTTGGAAAATGGCAAGGCGTGTGGGCGAAGCAAGACTTTCAAACAGTTTGCTGGCGTGTTCGGTGTTCATATTCATAGGCGGTTAGTATAGCAGGATGTGTTTTTCATTTCAATAGGTATTGAAATGATGTTTGTGTGTTCAGGCTGCCTGAAAAACCATTTATGCCAATTTAGCAAAAGTGTTTTGCAATTGATGTGATTTTTAAAATAAATTCATTGCATTAAAATACGCCCATTATTTACACAAAAGGTCAAAACAATGAGCAAACAAATTCAATTTCATCAAACAGGTTAGCCTGATGTCTTGCAAATCGTTGATGTAGTAATTCCTGCACCAAAAGCACACGAAGTACAAATCCAAATCCAAGCCATTGGCTTAAACCGTGCCGAAATGATGTACCGAGAAGGGGCGTATGTGATTGACCCTGTATTCCCTGCGACTTTGGGTTATGAAGGGGCAGGCGTGGTCGTGGCGATTGGCGAGGGGGTGAGCGAGCTTGCCATTGGCGATAAGGTCAGCATTATTCCGTCTTTTATGTTTACCGAATACGGTACTTATGGCGAAATCGTCAATATGCCCAAACACGCCGTTGTTAAGCACCCTGATAATTTATCAATGGAACAAGCGTCCGCCAGTTGGATGGCGTTTGTTACCGCTTATGGTGGACTGATTGAGTTTGGCAAAGTACAAAAAGGCGATGTGGTGGTGCTAGGCGGTGCAACCAGTTCGGTCGGTCTGGCAAGCATTCAAATCGCCAAAATGCAAGGGGCAACGGTGATTGCCTTGTCTCGCACCCACGCCAAAGGCGATGCACTTTTGGAAAAAGGGGCGGATTTTGTGATTGCCACAAGCGAAAACGATGTAACCGCCAAACTTTTTGAAATCACCAATGGCAAAGGCGTGAATGTGGTGTTTGACCCTGTGGGCGGACAAGAGGCGGCAAAAATCATCAATGCAATGGCACAAGACGGTCGTTACATCATTTATGGGGCATTAAGCCACGATGATATTGCTGTGCCAGTCTTTGCGATTTTGGGTAAGCATTTGACAGTGCGGGGGTATGAACTCTTTGAAATTACCACCGTACCTGAAAAACTCGCCCAAGCCAAACAATTTGTCTATGACGGCTTGGCAAGCGGTCAATTACGCCCTGAAATTGACAAAATCTTTGCCTTTGATGAAATGGTTAAAGCTCACGAATATATGGCAAGCAATCAGCAGATTGGGAAGATTGTAGTTAAGATTTGATGACTTGAAACCACCGCTTGTGATCGGCAAGCGGTCATTTTCATTGGAAATTTTGCAAATCTACACGTTTTCAGCCCCGCCAAACCCTCTCCGCCACACCTGTGGACTCACCCCAAACCGTGCTTTAAACTGCGTTCTTAGATTGCTTGCGCTGCCGAAGCCTGATCTTTGGGCGATGGTTTCGATGCTGTCATCGCTGCTTTCCAATAATTCCTGCACTTTTGCCAAGCGTTTGGCGGTGAGCCATTCGGAGAGGGTGAGGTTGGTGGCGTTTTTAAAATAACGAGCGAAACTGCGTTTGGATAAATGCACGCTGTCCGCCAAGTCGTCCAGTTTGTGCGGTTTATCCAAATTATCGCCTAGAAATTGCAATAAGGCATTGATTTTGCTGTCTTTGGCGTGGCTAATGGGGGCGACTTGGCTAAACTGTGCCTGACCACCTTCACGATGCGGGGCGGAAACAAGCATTCGTGCCAAACTGTTTGCGATGTTTGCGCCATAAAGGCTGCGGATAAAATACAAACAGCAGTCCATACCGGCCAATGCACCAGCGGAGGTCAAAATATTGCCGTCATCAATATACAGGCGGTTGCTGTCGAGCCGAATATGCGGAAAGCGGGCTTTTAATTCCGCCTCGCCCGCCCAGTGCGTAACCAGCGTTTTATCCGTGGCAATGCCGGCATAGGCGAGGGCGTAAGTGCCATAACATAAGGCAATGATTTTCTTATTGTTTTGATGATGAGCTTGCAGTTTTTGCATAAAGGTTTCAGACGGCATTTCCCCCACCCAGCCGGCAATCACAATAATATCCGCCCAGTCCATCTGCTCCAAATGCCCGTCTAACTGCACCTTCGCACCCAATGCGGTTTGCACCGATTTTCCCTTATCCCCGAACACTTTCATATCAAACAACCGCTCGCCCTGATGCGCCATCTGAAACAGTGAAAAAGGCAGATTAAACACAAAATCATTACAGCCGTTTTGGGCATAAAGGGCAAGTTTGGGAGCGTGAGGTTTCATCTTCATTTTGGCAACATCCTTGCGATAAATGGCAATGTTGCCTATTTTAGCATAGGGGTGAAACCACTAAAATATGCTTATCTTTTCGTTATTTGGAGTTTGAAAATGTTTAAAAAACTTACCCTTACCGCTCTGGCATTGACCATCAGTGCATCTGCCTTCGCTCTGGACAGCTATCAGCATATCCGTAATGCCACTGCCAAGATTGAATATGCCGGGCAGACCTTTTTGGTCGATCCGTTTTTTGCCAAGAAAGGGGCAATGGAGGGCTTTAAAGGGACGTTTAACAGCCAATTGCGTATGCCGTTGGTGGAATTGCCGATGTCGCCCGAGCAAATCTTGCAAGGCGTGGATGCGGTGATCGTCACCCATACCCACGAAGATCATTGGGACGAAGCTGCGCAAAAAGCCATTCCAAAACACTTGCCGATTTTTGTTCAACACGAAGATGATGCTAAATTGATTCGTTCGCAAGGTTTTCAGAATGTCAGTGTGTTGCACGAAAAAGCGGAGTTTAACGGCGTAGAATTACACAAAACCGGCGGTTCTCACGGCACGGTTGAGATGTATGCCAATCCACAACTGTCGGCTCTGTTGGGTGAGGCGATGGGCGTGGTCATCAAAAAAGACGGGCACAAAACCGCCTACATTATGGGCGACACAGTCTGGACGGCAGAGGTAAACAAAGCCTTGCACAAATACCAGCCTCATTACATTGTGATGAATACCGGTTTTGCCCGCATTAACGGCTTATCCGACAGCATTATTATGGGCGTGGAAGATGTGTTAAAAGCCAGCCAAACGGCGCCGAATGCCAAGCTGATTACAGTGCATATGGATACCGTAAACCATACCGCCACCAGCCGTGATGATATGCGTACATTTGTCATTGGCGAAAAATTAACGGATAAAGTCATTATTCCAAATGATGGCGAAGTGATTGAATTAAAATAATTTTGGAGAACAATATGAAAACCGCACTTTTAGTGATTGATGTACAAAACGAATACTTTGCTTCCGCAGGCGGCAAATTTGATCAATTCAATGTTGATGAGTTGGGGCAAAAAATTGCCGATTATGCCCAAACTGCCGTACAAAACGGGGAGCTTGTGATTGGCGTTCAGCACCTGATGGCAGAAGATTATCCTTTATTTGCCAAAGGCTCAGAGGGTGCAAAAATCCATTCCTCGGTGGCAGGGATTTTGGCAGATAAACCGTTGGTACAAAAAGCCCACGCCGATAGTTTTTTAAACACCAATCTGCTTGAAATCTTAAAACAACACGGCATTGAACAAATTGACATCTGTGGGATTATGACTCAAAACTGCGTAACCCATACCGCCCTTTCGCCTTTTGCCAAGGATTACAAAGTTCGGGTTCTGTCAAACCTTTGCACCGCGCCGACGGAGTTAATTCACCAAATCGCCTTGGGGGCATTGGCAGATAGAGAATGGATTGAGGTGGTTTAAATTTGATAAAACACCGTTTGGATTAAGATTCAAGCGGTGTTTTTTATCGAAAATTTGCAAAATTTCAGGCGCTTGGATAGTACGATCTATTTCCAATGAAAAACAATATTCAGCCCCATTGCATTGGCAAAGTTTTGAATGGCTTGTTGTAAGCCTTTTGCCGACAAATTGGTATAAAGGTAAATATTTTCTTTAAGCTGAGTGGTATATTTCATTCCATTAGGTCTATGGCTTGGCTCACTCCCCAGACAATGTGATGGTGTCGGCTTTCCACTTAAACAATAATCTTCCACCAATTCACGATACTCAGGTTCGTTTAATAAAAATGAAAAGAACGCTTTTTGATTATCTCGGTAGCTTTTTCCTGTAATTTTATGCCCGTTTAATTCAATATAAATTTGCTGAGTTTGATTTTCTTCTTCCTCCCTGAAATCACTTTCAAATAGATTGATATGCGCCACTTCGTCCATAATTTCTTGGGCAATATTCCATACATTATCGGCTTTGATTTTATTAGTTTTATCAATGAAAGAAAGATTGCCGGAGGTGTTATTATCTAAAATCAAATCCGTTTTTTTAAATTCATCGATTAATTTCTTTTCCAAATAATCCGTTTGTGATTTATCTAAACGTCCATCTTCCCGCCCAAAGAAAATAATTTTATTCCACCAATCTTTTTGCTCATTATGCTGTTTTAGGCGATCATAAATTTTGCCGCTGGCTTGCCCGACATAACGCTGATTTTCCCCCAGCAAAATATAAATGCCGGCTTTATTGGCCTCTTCCAAGTCTTTCAAGACTTTTAAATCTTCACGATCCGCAATCGCCAAAAAGACAGGCTCTTTGGTATAAACCGTTATATTATCTTTGGAGCGATCACTGACAATTACAGTATGTGTCACCATCAAATTTTCCTTGTTTATCAGTTGAATTTTCTGTTTATTCTACCTCATACAAGGGCATATTCACCAGCCAATCCTGTTGCCTAAAACCCATCATAGAAAACCACATGGTGGGTTTGCGTGACAAAGCAATTTTATCATCTTTGCTTCCGGCACCTTTTGGCAAATCAGCATAGACAAATTTTTTGTTGTCTTTGGCAAGTGGTGCCGGAATCGAAGCCCAAATCGACCGCACTTTTTACGCCGTTTACCCATCACGGATATGTTGAAAAATCTGCAAAACATCTGCCCGATGTTTATAATGCTTGAAATGTTAATCAATGTTGGAGTTTACGATGATAAAACCTGTACCGCTTGATAAATTTTACCGCCTCATCAATCACGGTGTTACGGCACTCATCAGTGGTAAACACGGCAATGATGAAAATGTGATGAGTGCATCGTGGGTGTGTCCTTTGGATTTTTCGCCCAATGCCAAACTCACCGTGGTGCTGGATAAATCCACCCACACACGCACCTTGATAGAACAAAGCGGTTATTTTGCCGTGCAAGTGCCTGTTTTATCGCAAATTGATTGGGTGGTTAAACTGGGTTCTATCAGCAAAAAAGACCACCCAAACAAACTGTACGGACTGCCTCTGTTTTACCAAGACGGCTACGATGTACCTTTGGTGTCAGGCTGTGCAGGGTGGATTGTGTGTCGGCTTATCCGCAATCTTGATAATGAACAAAATCACGACTTGTTTATCGGTGAAGTGCTATCGGCGTGGGCAGATGAGAGTATTTTTGATAACGGGCGTTGGAAATTTGATGAGATGGGCGATGAATGGAGAACGTTGCACTATATCGCTGGTGGGCAGTTTTATACCACAGGCAAAAGTGTGGTGGTGGACGAGTGAGCAAAACACCGCTTGGATTGAAGTTCAAGCGGTGGTTTTCTTTCTAAATTTTGCAAAATTTCAGGCAGTCTGAAAACTCACTTTTCCAAAAATAAAAACTAACTTCCAAGAAATAGCAATTCTGTTGTTGATTTTAAAACTTTAAAATACGCTTATTCCATTCCAATAAAAGAGAAATTTTATGAAAAAATTCACAACAACCGCCATCGTCCTAGCTTTTGCCACTTTGGGTGTGGCGTGTAGCCCAATCCATCATACAATAAAAAATACACGAAGCATTCAGACAGCAACGCTTGACACTGCCCAAGAAATCGCTCAATTAAGCTATATTGAAAATCTAAAAAGCCCAGAAGACTTGGTGCAAATCCCCAATTCTAACTGGATTATCGCAAGCGGTATGACCCACCATAGCGGTTTATACTTGATTGATAGCCAAACAAAAACCGCCCAAAGACTCATCGCCCCAAAAGCCGATAAACCCTCCACCCAATTTAAAAACAGCCAGCCACAACCGCACGCAGATGAAATGCAAATTCACGGTTTAAGCATTCGTGCGATGGGTGGTGGTAAATCACTGCTGTATGCAGTCAATCACAATGGCTTTGATAAAAATATCAATCGTGAAACCATTGAAGTTTTTGAAGTGAACGCCAATACCACCACACCGACAATAAAATGGCTTGGCAATGTGCCAATGCCCAAAGATGACAAGGGCAGATATTTAGCCGCCAACAGCGTGGTGTCAGGGGCGGACGGCTCAATTTACACCACTGTAATGATGCACCCACACAATACACTTGAAGATATGTTTGCAGGCAAAACCACAGGAGCAATCTATCGCTGGTCGCCAAAAACGCAAGTCTTTGAAAAATTGCAAGGCACGGAATTTAACGGCAATAATGGCATTGAACTCTCCCCCGACGGTCAATTTATTTATGTTGCCCATATGAAAAATTTAAGTAAATTAACCAATACCAACCCTGCCAAAGAAGTTGCCACGACACAGCTTAATTATGGCGTATTTGACAATTTGCATTGGGTGAGCGATAAGCTGATTACCGCAGGTTCTAGCACTCAAAATTGTGGCGATACAATGACTTATGATTGCCTAAAAGATTATCACATCACCACCATTAGCCCTGATAATCTATCTACCAACGCCATTTATCAAGGCAAATATACCGCCGATTTTAGTGGGGTTTCTACCGTATTGCCTGTGGGCAAAACTTATTATTTAGGCTCGTTTTATAGAGATAAAATGGCGTATTTTGTAAGTGAAATAGTGATTTAAACACCGTTTGAGCAATTCAAGCGGTGGTTTTCTTTTCACATTTTGCAAAGGACTTTCAGGCGGTATCACCGTTAAAACGACTGTAACGTGCGTCGTTGCTTGCCGTTTTCATCAAAATTGCTTGCGTCGAGCCAGCATTCAAATTTGGGTTTCATCGCCTGCCATTCATTTGGCAACATGGAAAACCACGCCGTGTCTCGGTTTCTGCCTTTGTAAACCACAGCGTTACGGAAAATGCCTTCAAAAACAAAACCCAACCGCTTGGCAGCATTGGCTGAGGGCTGATTCAAGCTATCGCATTTCCATTCATAACGGCGGTATTGCAAGGTTTCAAACACATAGTTCATCACCAAAAATTGGGCTTCGGTGGCAATGCGTGAACGCTTTAACTCAGGCGAATAAATCACCCAGCCCATTTCCGCCACGCGATTGGCTGGATCAATACGCATTAAGGCAAAGGTGCCAACTGCTTTGTTGCGTTGTTTGTCGATGATGCTGAAATAGTAAGGATCGGCAGAGCGTTCCCATTCGCTCAGCCATTGTTTGACGGCGGCTTCATCACCGGCGGCTTCGCAAGGCAGATAAGTCCACATCTCTGCCGGACTATCGTTGCCGTAAAGTGCGGTTAAGTCAGCCAAGTGTTTTTCGACAGACAGTTTTTCCAAGCGGCAATACTGCCCTTCCAGCACTTGCACATTCGGCAGTTCGCCTGCACAAAAGTCCGGCAACGGCTCGCCAATCGCTTGATTAAATAAATTAAACCACATCGTTTGCTCCTGTTTGCTGATCTGCGATGAAATCACAGTATAAATCTCCGTCTCAAAAATACAATCAAGCATTTAACTCGGGTGAGGGTAATCGCTTATTTGTGGTGGCAATATTATCGCAATTGGGCATTGATTTTATTGAAATTTCCGGCGGTAATTATGAAAGTTCGGCGACGTTGCCCAACCCGAGATTATCAGCATGGAAAGTGTTGCTGAAAACCTTGTGGGAAAACGGCAAAGCAGGGGTGAGAACGGGGCGGGGATAATACATCACTTCAACTTATACCTGATTATCATAATTATCAATTACAGAGAATAACTAAACCAAACTATAATAGTGCTTTGTTTTGTTATTGAGATAACGTTAAAAAATGAACACAATCAAATCCCGTGCAGCGGTGGCATTTGCCCCTAATGAACCCTTAAAAATCGTAGAAATCGATGTCGAACGCCCGAAAAAGGGCGAAGTCTTGGTCAAAATCACCCATACCGGCGTATGCCATACTGATGCCTTTACCCTATCAGGGGCTGATCCGGAAGGGATCTTCCCAGTAGTGCTAGGACACGAAGGCGCAGGCGTGGTGGTAGAAGTGGGCGAAGGGGTAACCAGCGTACAGCCGGGCGACCACGTAATTCCGCTCTATACCGCCGAATGCCGTGAGTGTGATTTCTGCAAATCCGGCAAGAGCAATTTATGCATTGCCGTGCGTGAAACCCAAGGCAAAGGCTTGATGCCGGACGGAACTACACGCTTTTCTTACGAAGGCAAGCCGATTTATCACTATATGGGCTGTTCCACTTTTAGCGAATACACCGTTGTGGCGGAAGTATCGCTTGCCAAAATCAACCCCGAAGCCAATCCGGAAGAAGTCTGCCTACTCGGCTGCGGTGTAACCACCGGCATTGGGGCGGTACACAATACCGCCAAAGTGCAAGAGGGCGACTCGGTGGCAGTATTCGGCTTAGGCGGAATTGGTTTGGCGGTTATTCAAGGCGCAAAACAGGCGAAAGCCGGGCGGATTTTTGCGATTGATACCAATCCGGAAAAATTCGCCTTAGCAAAAGAGTTTGGTGCAACCGACTGCCTAAACCCGAACGATTTTGAGAAGCCGATTCAGCAGGTGATTATCGAACAGACCAAATGGGGCGTTGATCATACCTTTGAATGTATCGGCAACGTGAATGTGATGCGTGCTGCCCTTGAATCTGCACATCGAGGCTGGGGACAATCTATCATCATCGGCGTAGCGGGTGCAGGACAGGAAATTTCCACCCGACCGTTCCAACTGGTTACCGGCAGAACGTGGAAAGGTACGGCATTCGGCGGAGTGAAAGGTCGCACTCAGTTACCGCAAATGGTGGAAGATGCAATGAAAGGGATTATCCGCCTACGTCCATTTGTTACGCACACCATGGGCTTGGAGCAAATCAACGACGCCTTTGATTTAATGCACGAGGGCAAGTCGATCCGTTCGGTAATTCATTACGCATAATACCAAACAAGCGGTTATTTTTTGCACTTAGATTGTAAATTCAAGGCAGAAAAATGACCGCTTGTTTGTTTTGTACCAACGAGCTATTGAGATGTTTCAGACAGCCTAAAATTATCATGAAAAATGATACCTACCTATCAGAATTATCAATTTCTCGTAATAATTCAAGCCCTTTATAATATTCACAGTTTTAACCATTTGGGAGCAGAATATGACTTATCCAGTAAAATCCTATGCCGCATTTAGTGCCACCACACCACTTGCCCCACACAGTTTTGAACGCCGTGAATTGCGTGAAGACGATGTTTTGATTGATATTTTGTACTGTGGCGTGTGCCATTCCGATTTGCATACCGCCCGTAACGATTGGGGCTGGACACATACTTATCCGATTGTTCCCGGCCATGAAATTATCGGCCGTGTTGCCCAAGTTGGCAAAAATGCGAAAAAATTCCAAGTCGGTGATTTGGTAGGTGTGGGGTGTATGGTAGATTCCTGCCGAACCTGTTCACCATGCCAACACGGCTTGGAGCAATATTGCGAACACGGCCATATCGGCACTTACGGAGCCATTGACCGTTTCGACGGCAGCTTAACCCAAGGTGGTTACAGCACCGGTGTAGTCGTAAGCGAAGATTTCGTTTTGAAAGTATCAGAAAAATTGGATACCCGAGCCGTTGCACCATTACTGTGTGCCGGTATCACTACTTATTCGCCGCTCAGACACTGGAATGTGAAAGCCGGCTCAAAAGTTGCCGTTGTCGGTTTGGGCGGCCTCGGTCATATGGCTGTGAAACTCGCCAAAGCGATGGGTGCGGAGGTAACACTGTTTACCCGCTCGCTCAATAAATCCGACGATGCCTTCCGTTTAGGCGCCAGCCACGTGGTGCTTTCAACCGATGAAAAGCAAATGGCAGACGTTGCAAATACCTTTGATTTAATCATCGATACCGTGCCATACACCCACGATTTAAAACCTTATATGCCAACTTTGGCATTGGACGGCACGCTGGTGCTGGTAGGACTGGTGGGCGAACTTAAAGAAACAATCAACACCGTACCGATGATTGTCGGTCGCCGCAGCATCTCCGCCTCTGTAATTGGTGGCATTAAAGAGACCCAAGAAATGCTCGACTTCTGCGCCGAACACAACATTGTGCCGGATGTGGAAATGATTGATATGCAAACTATTAATGATGCTTATGAACGAATGCTGAAATCAGACGTAAAATATCGGTTTGTGATTGATATGGGAAGTTTGAAGGGTTGATATTACAATATAAAGGCGGTGAGTCCCGCCTTTATTTTTGCAAAAAATCAGCGGAATTAAACCGCTTGTAAGGAATATTATGCAACAATTTGAAAACTACCGCTGTTTTAGCGGTGAACAACAGGTTTGGCAACATTTCTCAGCCAGCCTAAACTGTGAAATGAAATTTGCTATTTATCTGCCGCAATCTGCTAAAACACAAAAGCTATCCGTACTATATTGGCTTTCTGGTTTAACCTGTACCGAGCAGAACTTCATCACTAAATCTGGCTTTCAACGTTATGCCGATGAACATCATCTGATTGTGGTCGCACCGGATACCAGCCCTCGTGGAGTAAATGTCGCTAATGACGGGGCTTATGATTTAGGTCAGGGTGCCGGATTTTACCTAAATGCTACGCAAGGCGAATGGACAACACATTACCAAATGTATGATTACATTGTCAGCGAACTGCCAACATTAATTAATGCTCATTTCCCGACTAACGGTAAACAATCAATTTTTGGGCATTCAATGGGCGGACATGGTGCCTTAACCATTGCATTTAAAAATCCGGGGCAATATCAAAGTGTATCGGCATTTGCACCGATTGTCGCCCCAACCCAAGTTCCTTGGGGGCAAAAAGCATTTTTAGCATATTTAGGCGAAGATCAGACCGCTTGGAAGGCGTATGATAGCGTGGCATTGCTGGAAAAATATCGCCCAAGCTTGCCAATTCTAATCGATCAAGGTAGCCAAGATAGTTTTTTGCGCGAGCAACTGAAGCCGGAAATCTTCTGTGAAACCGCAGATAGACTTGGAATACCCTACCAATTCAATTTACGTGATGGTTACGATCACAGCTACTATTTCATTAGTAGCTTTATCGGTGAACATATAGCCTTTCATGCAAAACATTTAAAAGGCTAAAGACAGTAAATTATCGAAACATGCTTTATCATTTTTATCATGTTTCGATATATTCAGAGTGCATTACAAGCGGTCAGTTTACGATCATTTTTTACAAAATGCTGGTTTTTTGTAAAAACAAAGGTTTGAAATACAACAAAAGCCATGCTTTAATAAAGCTCTCCTCTAAACAAAGGAGTTGGGTGGAAGCTAAACTCAGTCTGCTTTCTTGTTTTTCATCTTTAACTAAGTAGGTGCAATCTATTTACTGTTATGACTAATCAGAAATTCAACAAATTCATCAACTCTTCTCTTACTCTCGCTTTCTTTACTTTAATCTCTTTTTCTACCGCTTACTGTTATGCTTGGGGTATTGCTGCTTTTCATGGCTACCCGTGGTGGCATGTTGAGGTTGGTAATGCCGGTATAGCTCGCGCACTAGCCTACGTTTTTGGCACATTTTTAACTATCTTTCTTTTTTATTTGATAGGATACGCTTTAGTTAATAAAGTTTTTAAGCTGCATTACTTTAAATACCTTGGCTGGCTACGGGTGAGTGTTCTTGTTACTATTTTTAGCTTGCCTGTAATGATCAGTTTCTATCTGTTTATTGGCAAAGTGCCAATGTATTTACACCTACTCTATCTAGGGACAACTACCCTATCAGTATTATTATTTCACAAACATTGGGATCACCGCGTATTCCACTTAGATATTCAAAAAATGTTAAGCGAAGAACGCTTTGGTTTTTTCTATATTTTTATTTTTATCTATTTTAGCTTACTTTCTTTGAGCATTGGCTACATTCGCCCTGAGCTGAGAACAACGTATGATTATCTTGAAATTGAAAATAAGCGATATTATGTCTTATCTATTCATTGCAATAACATTTATGTGCTAGGCGAAAAAACTAAAGATAACGATGAATTCCTCTTTTTTAACCAAGATACACTGAAATATCACCGCATTAATATTACCAAAATGCCAAATTAGCCTATCTAAAATAACAATCCGCACCTAGAACGTGCGGATTGTGACTATTTGAGCTAAAGCTTACTTAAATCCACCAAAGCATCTCTGCTAATATCACTGATATTCGCGTTGCTGGTGAGGGTCATTGCGACTTTCATCTCTTTCAGGAAGATGTCGAGTAGGTTTTCCACACCCGCTTGACCGGCGGCACTGAGGGCGTAAATAAAGGAACGCCCGATCATCGTGCAATCTGCGCCGAGCGCCAGCATTCTCACTACGTCTAAGCCGTTACGGATACCGGAGTCGGCGAGGATTTTGATATCCCCTTTTACCGCATCGGCAATGCTTGGTAAGGCTTTGGCGGAAGAAAGTACCCCATCTAACTGGCGACCACCGTGGTTAGAGACGATAATGCCGTCTGCACCAAATCTTACAGCATCTTTAGCATCTTCAGGGTCGAGAATGCCTTTGATCACCATCGGGCCGTCCCAGAATTCACGGATCCACTCTAAATCTTTCCACGAAATAGACGGGTCGAAATTATCCGTCAGCCAGCCGATGTAGTTGTTCAGATCAATCGGCTTACCCATATATTTTGACACATTACCCAGCGTATGTGGTTTACCTTGAATACCGACGTCCCATGCCCAGAATGGGTGAACCATTGCTTGCAACACGCGGCGAATATCTTTGTATGGGCCGCTCATTCCAGAGTGCATATCACGATAGCGTGCACCGGGAGTCGGCATATCTACGGTGAACACCAGCGTGGAACAACCGGCAGCTTTGGCACGTTCTAACGCATTTTTCATAAAGCCCCGATCTTTTAGCACATAGAGCTGGAACCACATCGGGCGTTTAATTGCGGGCACGACCTCTTCAATCGGGCAGATTGAGACAGTGGAAAGGGTAAAGGGAATACCTTTGTTATCCGCTGCTTTGGCTGCTTGCACCTCACCACGGCGAGCATACATTCCCAGCGCACCAACAGGGGCGAGGGTCACCGGCATTGACAATTTTTCGCCGAACAGCTCGATGCCGGTATCTAATTGCGACATATCTTTTAACACACGTTGACGTAGGGCAATGTCTTCCAAATCGCTCACATTACGACGTAAGGTCTGTTCGGCGTAAGAACCGCCGTCCGCATAGTGGAACATAAAAGGGGGAACACGGCGTTTTGCCGCACGGCGGTAGTCGTTTGCAGATGAAATGATCATTTAAAACCTCATAAATCATTAAGAAAAAGTGCGGTTATTCTACTTTAAAATAAAAATAAGAATTACTATTATTTACAAAATATGAGAAATAGATCACATTTTTGTTACAAACCAACCAGCACAAAAATATGAGAGAACAAAAAGTAACCAGCAAAATAATCGATTATTCACAGAGAGAAAAATCACCATTAACTCTTTGATTTAATTAGAATTTATAAAAATAACAAAAGGATAATTTGAGTTATTCACGCCTAATTTTAAAAACTATCACATCTTTATCCACAAATGGTGGGGATAACTCTACTTTATTTATTAAGCAAACATGGCTCTGTTTATGCATTTTAAAATTTAAACTTATTTTGACGAGAAAAAACTCAACAACTTGATCTTTATCCAGATCATTGCTTAAGAAAAAGATCGCATTTTTAGATCTGATTAATTACTCTGTTTTACAACGTTCAGTATGGTTATCCTCAACTTATACCGCTTATATTCAATAGTTATCCACAAGTTTATTCACAAGCGGTCATATTTTATGGTTTTTTTGCAAATCAACCCAAAGTATGAAACAATTCTCCCATTCTAGAATTTTTATCAATTAGGTGGTCGAGTGATCGATTTCGATGGCTACCGCCCAAATGTTGGAATCGTTATCTGTAATAAGCACGGGCAAGTTCTGTGGGCAAAACGGTTTGGTCAAAACTCTTGGCAATTTCCGCAAGGAGGAATTAACGAGGGGGAAAACATTGAAACAGCAATGTACCGTGAGCTTTATGAAGAGGTCGGCTTAAATAAAAAAGATGTACGATTACTTTGGGCGTCTAAATATTGGCTAAAATATAAACTGCCAAAACGCTTGGTACGCAATGAAGGTTCAGGCCCTATCTGTATCGGGCAAAAACAGCGTTGGTTTTTACTACAATTAATCGGCGATGAAAGCCTGATTAACTTGAAAACGATGAAAAATCCGGAGTTTGACGGCTGGCGTTGGGTCAGCTTTTGGTATCCAGTCCGCCAAGTGGTCTCTTTTAAACGAGATGTTTATCGCAAAGCGATGAAAGAGTTTGCACAGGTTTTGCAAAACAATATTCAAAAAGCGACTGACGATAAAACCGGTGAGAAACCACGCATTGAGCGTGGCGAGACTTCGCCCCATACTTATAAAAAAACCTCTCAGGATTCTGCCAAAGCCTATAAACGAGAAGCTCGTAAGCCTTATCGTCCTTGGCATCAACATAATCAAAAAGGAAAATAAGATGACTATTTTATTAAGCTGCCTTTTTTTAGGGGTGTTTGTCGGCTTTTTAGCCGGCTTGTTCGGCATTGGTGGTGGGTTAATCATCGTGCCGAGTTTGGTCTTCCTACTGCCCATGGCAGGTGTACCGCCGGAATATATAATGTCTACCGCACTCGGCACATCATTTTCAACCATTATTATTACCGCCTTTGCATCGGCACAACGCCATCATAAGTTAGGCAATGTCGATATCCAAACCAGTAAATATTTTATTCCAGCGTTGATGGTTTCGGTTTTTCTATCGGGCTTGGTGGTAAGCCGCCTCGATCCGCAACTGATGTCTAGAATTTTTGCGGTAATGGTACTTTACCTTGCAGGTAAAATGATTTTTTCAATAAAAAGAGCACCGAAAAATAAACCACTTACCGTTCAAACGACGATAATCGGAGGTTCAATCATCGGTGCGTTAGCCAGTATGGCAGGGATCGCAGGTGGAGCCTTTATTGTACCATTTTTAAACGATCGAGGCTTAGAAATGAAACGTGCCATCGGCACTTCCTCATTTTGCGGAGCATTTTTAGGTTTATCTGGCACAATCAGCTTTATTGTAAGTGGCTGGGGCTTAGAAGGAATGCCTGATTATTCACTCGGTTATGTTTATTTACCAGCTCTGTTTGGTATTACGGCAACTTCATTTTTCACCTCAAAAATGGGGGCAAGTGCCGCCAACGCTCTACCTGTGCCGATGCTGAAAAAAGCCTTTGCAGTGCTTTTGGTCTGTATCGCTATCAATATGTTTTTAAAATAAGGACACTATGAACGAACAATTTATCCAATTTCCACAAATTAGCCCGATTGTGTTTGAAATCGGTCCGATTGCCCTACGTTGGTATGGGCTAATGTATTTAGCCGGATTTGCCTTTGCCTACTGGCTGGGAATGAGACGGGCAAAAAATTCCAATGGCATTTGGACAACCGAGCAAGTCGATAGCTTAGTCTATACCTGTTTCTGGGGCGTGGTATTAGGTGGTCGTATCGGCGATGTGTTCTTTTATAGCTTCGACCGTTTCTTACAAGATCCACTCTACCTTTTCCGCATTTGGGAAGGCGGAATGTCCTTTCACGGCGGCTTAATCGGCGTGATTTTAGCGATGATTTGGGTTTCCTACCGCCAAAAACGCAGTTTCTGGCAAACAGCGGATTTTATTGCACCGCTAGTGCCATTCGGGCTAGGTATGGGGCGTATCGGCAATTTTATTAACGATGAACTTTGGGGGCGTGTAACCGATGTGCCTTGGGCGGTGCTGTTCCCAAGCGGTGGCTACCTTCCCCGCCACCCGTCACAACTTTATGAAGCCTTTTTAGAGGGCGTGGTGTTACTCTTTATCCTCAACTACTTTATCCAAAAGCCTCGTCCGGCAGGTGCGGTTTCAGGATTATTTTTAATCGGCTACGGCACATTCCGCTTTATTGTGGAATACTTCCGAGAAATCGACCACAACGTCAATACCACCGCAGATTTAATCACTCGTGGGCAACTGCTCTCTTTACCGATGATTATCGGCGGAATCCTGATTATGGTATGGGCGTATAAAGCCAATAAAGCGAAATAAGCGCAGGGGCAAATCATCATTTGCCCTCATTACAAAAATTGCAAAAAATTCACATAAAACGACCGCTTGTGTTTGAAGGATATACTATGAGTAAAAAATACAAAGTCATCGGTTTCGACTTAGACGGAACCTTAATCAACACTCTCCCTGATCTCACCCTTGTCGCTAATTCAATGTTTTTAGACGCCGGTTTGCCAACGGTCACACAGGAAAAAGTGCTGACTTGGATCGGTAAAGGGGCGGATATTTTCTTCCAAAATGCCGTTGCTCACACCGGCAAAATTTTCCAAGCCGATGAATTAGTCAAAATGCGGGCGAGCTTTGATAAATACTACGCCACCTATGTATGTGAGGAAAGTACCCTGTTCCCAAATGTGAAAGAAACCTTAGAAACCCTCAAAGCAAACGGCTACCCACTGGTGGTGATTACCAATAAACCGACCAAATTAGTCGAGCCGGTGCTTTCTGCTTTCGGCATTTATCATTTATTCGATGAAACGCTTGGTGGGCAATCGCTCCCCAAAATCAAACCGCACCCTGACCCGATGTTTTTTATCTGCGAAAAATTCGGCATCACTCCATCAGAATTACTCTTTGTCGGCGACTCCGAAAATGATGTGATTGCTGCTAAAGCCGCCGGCTGTGATGTAGTTGGGCTGACTTACGGCTATAACTATAATATCCCGATTGAACAATCTAACCCGACTTTCGTGACATCTGAATTTAAAGATGTGTTGAAAATTGTAGGCGAATAAGGTGACAAGCGGTATAATTTCTAGAATTTTTTGTAATTACAACGAGAAGATAAAATGAGCAAACCTATTGTATTTAGTGGCGTGCAGCCCTCAGGTGAATTAACGATTGGCAACTACTTAGGGGCGTTACGCAACTGGGTGAAAATGCAAGATGATTATGACTGCGTGTATTGTATTGTCGATCAACACGCTATTACCGTTCGTCAAGATCCGGAATCGCTACGCAAAGCAACCTTAGACGTGTTAGCCCTGTATTTAGCTTGTGGTATTGACCCAAACAAAAGTACTATTTTTATTCAATCCCACGTGCCGGAACACGCCCAATTAGCTTGGGTGCTTAACTGCTATACCTATTTCGGTGAAATGGGGCGTATGACGCAATTTAAAGATAAATCGGCACGCTATGAAGAGAATGTCAATGTGGGCTTATTTACTTATCCGGTATTAATGGCGGCAGATATTCTGCTTTACCAAGCCAACCAAGTACCGGTAGGTGATGACCAAAAACAGCACTTGGAAATCACCCGTGACATTGCCAACCGTTTCAATGCGTTGTATGGCAAAAAAGATGCCGAAGGCAATCTAATTGAGCCTGTTTTTGCGGTGCCGGAAGTGTTTATTGCGAAATCCGGGGCAAGAGTGATGTCGCTGCTTGAGCCGACTAAGAAAATGTCAAAATCGGATGATAATCGCAACAATGTGATTGGGCTATTGGAAGATCCGAAAGCAGTAGCGAAGAAAATCAAACGGGCAATGACCGATGGCGATGAACCGCCTGTAGTGCGTTATGATGTACAGAATAAAGCCGGTGTCTCAAATTTATTGGATATTCTCTCCGCTATTACCGGCAAAACTATTGCTGAATTAGAAACAGAATTTGAAGGCAAAATGTATGGTCATTTGAAAACGGAAGTGGCGGATAAGGTTTCCGAGCTATTAACCAATTTGCAAGAACGTTATCACCACTATCGCCAAGATGAAGCGTTATTGGAAAAAATCTATCGTGAAGGGGCAGAAAAAGCTCGAACTAGAGCCAAAGCAACGTTAGATAAGGTGTATGAATTAGTCGGTTTTGTGCGTAGCGCTTAATGAAAAATGCTCTTGAATACTCAAGAGCATTTTTTTGCAAAAAACGACCGCTTGTCAATTATTTACGAGCGTTATAAATCTTCATCGCTTCCGGCACAAGGCGGGCTAAGTTTTCTTGGCGGTCGGCATTTGACGGGTGAGTCGAGAAAATGGATAAACCCGAATCGCCATTGGCTTTGCTCATTTTTACCCAAACATTCGGTGCTGCTGATGGGTTGTAGCCTGATTCTGCCATTAAAATTAACCCAACTTCGTCCGCCTCAGTTTCTTGGCTACGAGAGAATGGCTTGGTGGCAATCAAATCCACGCCGGTGCTAAGTAAACCTTCGGTACTGACGCCTGTTGATGCAGTCACAGCCACATCTGCAATAGCCCCTACAATACCGGTAATAGTGCTAACCGTACGGTCTGATTTACCGTGTTCTTTTAGTGCGTGAGCCATCTCGTGCCCCATCACCACCGCAATTTCATCGTTTGATAAATTAAGTCTTTCCACTAACCCCGTGTAAAACGCCATTTTACCGCCCGGCATCGCCCACGCATTGAGTTCATCCGATTTCAATACGGTAATTTCCCAATGAAAAGGTACACCAGTCTGGTTGGCTCTTTCCGCATAAGGCTTCATTTTATGAAAAACAGTGTGAATCCGCTTAGCGGTGGCAGACGAATTGTCAATCGCATTTTGCTGACGAGCTTGGGTTTTCACTTGAGCATAACTTTGAGCCGCTTCTTGGTTAATGCTTTCTGTTGTGGCACAAGCGGTAATCACTGTTGCTAAAAAAACTGAATAACTTAATTTTTTGATGAATTTCATTTTATATCCCACAAAAAATGCCAAACAAATTTGCTTGGCATCCAAAAATAAATAATTATTTCTTAGCACGCTCGAATGATTCTAAGATTTCTTGGCGAGCTTCGTTTACATCGCCCCAACCTTCTACTTTCACCCATTTGCCCGCTTCTAATGCTTTATAGCTTTCGAAGAAGTGCTGGATTTGTGCTTTTAATAACGCCGGTAAGTCACCTACATCTTTGATGTGGTCATACTCTTTACTTAATTTGGTGTGTGGAACAGCAACCACTTTTGCATCACCGCCGGCTTCATCGGTCATTTTTAACACGCCAACAGGACGGCAACGAATCACCGAACCCGGTTGTAACGGATATGGTGTTGGCACTAATACATCAACCGGGTCACCATCTGATGATAAGGTGTTATTCACATAGCCATAGTTTGCCGGATAAAACATTGCGGTTGCCATAAAGCGATCCACAAATAATGCCCCGGTTTCTTTGTCCACTTCATATTTGATTGGATCAGAGTTTGCCGGAATTTCAATTACAACATAAATATCGTCCGGTAATTCTTTACCGGCAGGAACTAATTCTAAGCCCATTTTGGTTTCCTTCTATAATAGGTTAAATAAACGGCGTGATTATAGCTTATTTTCAGAAAAAGATAAAAGCCCGTTTCTCTTTTCATTTTCCGCCAACAAATCCGGCTAATTTTTTGCTAAATTGCTTACAAACCGCACACTCAACCATTTTTCGATAAAAAAAACTTGCCAAAGTTTTAAAAATCCGTAAGATATGCCCTCGTTACGCAAGATTATGGGTCATTAGCTCAGTCGGTAGAGCAGCGGACTTTTAATCCGTTGGTCGAAGGTTCGAATCCTTCATGACCCACCATTAATCTTCAAAACACCTCTAAGGGTCATTAGCTCAGTCGGTAGAGCAGCGGACTTTTAATCCGTTGGTCGAAGGTTCGAATCCTTCATGACCCACCATTAATCTTCAAAACACCTCTAAGGGTCATTAGCTCAGTCGGTAGAGCAGCGGACTTTTAATCCGTTGGTCGAAGGTTCGAATCCTTCATGACCCACCATTTACTCAAATCTCATTTGCAAATTTTTCTGAAAAAACAACCGCTTTATAGTAGAATTCAGTCAATTTTTATCACTTTTATTTTATTCATCAATGCTAAAAAAAATCCTTATTGCGTTAGGTTTAGCCGGCGTTATTGCTTGCGGTGGGCTGTTTTACGGCTACCAAAAACTCACCTCTTTAGCCGAACACCCAATCACAATTCAGCCGAATCAACTTTTCGTATTGGAAAAAGGCGTTTCCAGCCAAAAATTAGCTGCTCTGTTAGAAGAGCAAGGCATTGTCACCCACAATGATGCCGATCTTATCCCTTATTTAATGCGATTACACTCTGAGCTAAGCAAATTCAAGGCGGGGGCTTACTCACTCGAAGGTTTAACAACAGTCAAAGATCTGCTCGCTCATTTAAGCTCAGGCAAAGAAGTACAACTTAATGTGCAATTTATTGAGGGCAAAACCTTTAAAATTTGGCGGGAACAACTAGCGAAAGCCGATTATTTACAGCATACCCTACAGGGTAAATCGGAGAAAGAAATCGCTGACTTACTCGGCATTCCACACGAAAAAATCGAAGGTTGGATAGCCCCGGATACTTACAACTACACGCCCAATTCCACCGATTTAGCCTTGCTTAAACGGGCTTATCAAAAGCAGAAAACGGCGTTGGAACAGGCTTGGCAAAATAGAGCGGAAAATCTACCGCTTGCAACACCATACGAAATGCTGATTCTTGCCTCGATTGTGGAAAAAGAGACCGGCATTGCGACCGAACGCCCACAAGTGGCATCGGTCTTTATTAACCGTTTACGCAACAATATGCGACTGCAAACCGACCCAACCGTCATTTACGGAATGGGCGATCGTTATAACGGCAATATCCGCCGCAAAGATTTAGAAGAGGTAACGCCATACAATACTTACCAGATTGACGGCTTACCTCCAACGCCGATTGCAATGCCGAGCGAAGCCTCAATTAAAGCGGTTGCCAACCCGGATAATACACCCTACCTCTATTTTGTGGCAGACGGTACTGGCGGTCATAAATTCAGCAAAACACTGAATGAGCATAATAAAGCGGTGGCAGAATGGATTCAAATTGAACGTAAACGCAAAAATGAACAAAAATAGTGAGAACAATATGCGTGGAAAATTTATTGTAATTGAAGGCTTAGAGGGAGCAGGCAAAACCACTGCTCACCAAGTGATTCTCAAAGAGCTGGAACAAGCCGGTATTACTGACGTAGTAATGACCCGAGAACCCGGCGGCACCCCCCTTGCCGAAAAACTCCGCCATTTAATTAAACACGAAACCGAAGAACCTGTGAGCGACAAAGCAGAGCTGCTAATGCTCTACGCTGCCCGTGTTCAATTAGTCGAAAATGTGATCAAACCTGCCCTTGCCGAAGGCAAATGGGTGCTAGGCGACCGCCACGATATGTCTTCGCAAGCCTATCAAGGCGGTGGACGAAAATTGGATCGCCACTTGCTCGAAACCTTAAAAGAATCGGTGCTTGGCACATTCGAGCCTGATTTAACGATTTATCTGGATCTCGATCCGGTAATTGGTTTAGAACGAGCCAGAGGCAGAGGCGAATTAGATCGCATCGAACAGCAAAGCCTTGACTTCTTCTACCGCACCCGAGAGCGTTATTTAGAATTAACCCGAAACAACGATAAAGCCGTGATCATCAACGCCGAACAACCCATCGAACAGGTGACTGCGGATATTCAACAAGCAATTAGAAACTGGCTGAAATAATGTATCCTTGGCTTGAAAGTACTTATCAACAACTCACCGATTCATTTTTACAGGGGCGAGGCCATCACGCTTTACTGTTCAAAACAGATGTCGGTCTTGGCACAGACACCTTAATCTACAAGGTGGCTGAATGGTTGCTTTGTAGTCAAAAACTCCGCCATCAACCTTGTCTTGAATGCAAAAGTTGCCTGCTTATGCAGAGCAATAACCACCCCGATTTCCACATTCTCGAACCGATTGAGGGTAAAGATATTGGTATCGACCAAGTACGTGAGCTGATTTATAAACTCCAGAATTTCGCCCAACAGGGGGGGAATACGGTCGTTTATATTCGAGGAGTTGATCGTTTAACCGAGGCAAGCAGTAATGCTCTGCTCAAAACGTTGGAAGAGCCACGTGAAAACGTCTATTTCTTGCTTGAGGCACCACTTCAAGCAACGGTTTTAGCCACCATTCAAAGCCGTAGCCAAACTTGGGTACTTTACGCCCCACAAGCCTCAGAAGTAATGGCTTGGCTACAAACGCAATGCCCTGCAACCTCAACCAACGATTTAGAGATTGCACTCCGCCTTTGTCACTCACGACCGCTGATTTGCAAAAATTTTATCGAAAATGACCGCTTGCAACAGCGAAAAACCTTTTTGCAAACCTTCTGGCGTTTCTACAAAAGCCACGATGTCTTCTTGCTATTCCAAGCGTTCGCCCAAGAAAAAGAGCTGATTTTACAGCAACTCGAATGGCTGGAAAGTTTCTTTAGCGATGCCCTAAAAGCTAAAATGGCAATCAGCCACGGTTGGCTAAACCCGGATCTCCAAAACGGTATTCTCCCTTTTAGCCAACAACTGACCACCCACGGCTTACTCAAAGGATATCAAATTCTCCAACAAACCCAGCGAGATTTAACCGAAATCAACGCTGTCAATCCAGAATTGATGTTGCTAGATTGCCTGACGAAGTTGGTTTTGGTGTTTGAGTAAAAGCCCTCCCTCATAGAAGGTAGCGTTCAATTAGCCGTAAAAAGAGGCTTCTAGCCCTGTAATATAGTTTATAACTTGCAAAATTATTTATCTTTGTTATTGTATGAATAATTCACACAAGGAGAATATTATGGCAAGAACAACCAGCGTGACTTTAGGCGAACCTCTAAATGATTTTGTGAATGAAATGGTGGCAAGTGGGCGTTATGGCTCTACCAGTGAAGTAGTGAGAACGGCTTTACGAATGCTCGAGGAAAAAGAACAATATTTGGCTCAGTTACGATATGCGATTCAAGAAGGTATTGATAGCGGAGAATGCGATGATACTTTTGATGAAATTGTCGCTCAGGCAAGGGAGCATTTATAAATGTATAAATTCTCAGCCAAAGCCAAAAAAGATTTATTATCCATTACTCAATATACTACCGAGCAATTTGGGCTGAAGCAATCAAATGAATATTTACGATCCTTAAAAGAAACTCTAGATAAAATATCAATATTTCCTCGAATGGGGCGGCTCAGAAATGAGATAGGCATAAATATTTTTAGCTTCGTCTGTAAGTCGCATACTATTTATTATCAGCAAAAACAAAATTACCTTTTTATTATCCGTATTTTAAATAACCGAATGGATCATCAAAAATATCTCTAAAATGAAAGACTTATTTATCATAGACTCACATTGTCATCTGGACTCACTAGACTACGAAACTCGCCACAAAAACGTGGATGAAGTGATTGAAAATGCCAAATCCCGAGGGGTGCATCATTTTATCTCGGTTTGTACCACTGTTGGGCGTTTTGAGGTAATGAAAAACTTAACCGCTCATCGTAATGACGTTTCGCTTTCTTGTGGTGTTCACCCGCTGAATGTGGAAGATGAACCTTTTGATTACGAAAAATTGTTTCAGTTCGCCCAAGATCCGAAAGTGGTTGCTATTGGGGAAACCGGCTTGGATTATCACTACACACCGGAAACCAAAGCGTTGCAACAATCGCTTTTCGTTCAGCAAATTGAAATTGCAAACAAACTCAATAAGCCACTCATTATCCACTCTCGCTCGGCACGCCAAGATACGATGGATATCTTGGAACAACATCATGCGGAAAAATGCGGCGGGGTGTTGCACTGCTTTACCGAAGATTGGACAATGGCAAAACGAGCTTTAGATATCGGCTTTTATATCTCAATTTCGGGCATTATTACTTTCCGCAATGCAGAAGAACTCCGAGAAGTGGTACGAAAAGTACCGTTAGATCGCTTATTGGTTGAAACAGATTCACCTTATCTTGCCCCCATTCCTTATCGTGGTAAACCGAACCAGCCGGCGTATGTGCGAGAAACTTGTGAATATGTTGCCACATTAAAAGGCGTCTCAACTGAAGAATTAGCTCGCATTACAACCGAAAATGTGCAACACTTATTCAACATTAAATTATAAGGAACTAATATGAGAGCAATACTTAAGTATTTTCTGATTCTTGTCTCACTATCATTTTTTATTGTATTAGGTGGTGCAGTTAATTATGCAATGCCAAGTTATGAAGATACCGTAGTAACAGGTATGGAAGTACGCCGAATGGATAAAGATGGTATTATCAGCAAAGCGAATCCTGCTGATGGCGAGGTGCGCGATGTTTATTTCTTATTTACGGAAGATCCTGAAACCAAAAAGGTAATGGTTTATCGTAATGAAGATACCGGCTGGGGCTTACCACCTTATTTCAAATTCGGTTCAGCGGATATTCAAGCTAAAGCCCAAGCCTATGCCAACGAGAAACAACGTGTACAAATCAAATATTACGGCTGGCGTATTAACTGGCTAAATGAATTCAGAAATATCGTTTCTATCAAGCCACTAGCCGAAGCGGAAACCGTGAGTAAACCGATTATGAGCTATGTACTTTATGCCGTACTCGCCTTCTTATTCTTCCTTTCGGTACAATTTATTCGTGGTATCTTTAAAGATTAAGCCAATTAAACCTTTGACAAACGGTTCGATTTTGTAAAAAATTGAACCGTTTTCTTTTTTATCAACAATATCAAATGACGTACTATTTTATTGCCGATCTCCACTTAAATGAAAATCAGCCTGAAATTACCCACCTCTTTTTGCAATTTATGCAAGAAAAAGCACCACTTGCAGAAGCGGTTTATATCTTAGGTGATCTGTTTGATTTCTGGATTGGCGATGATGAGCAGTCTGAACTCATTTCAACCGTTAAACAGGCAATCAAAACCCTCACTACAAGCGGTACAAAATGCTATTTTATTTGCGGAAATCGTGATTTTTTAATTGGCAAACGATTCAGCGAACAAACGGGTATGGTTATTTTGCCTGATTATCACGTTATAGATTTATTCGGCACATCTACCTTGCTTTGCCACGGCGATACGCTTTGTACTGATGATGTGAAATATCAACAATTTCGTAAAAAAGTCCACCAAAAATGGCGACAGGCTTTCTTTCTTTGCTTACCACTATCGTGGCGGATTCGTATTGCTCAAAAAATTAGGGCAAAAAGCAAACAAGAAAAAGGCGAGAAACCGGCAGAAATTATGGATGTAAACCCTGAATTTACTGCCAATATTGTCGAACAATTTAAGGTCTCAAGGCTGATCCACGGGCATACACATCGACAAGCTATTCACATGGAAGAAAAATTTACCCGTATTGTGTTAGGCGATTGGAAGGGCGATTATGCTTCTATTTTAAAAGTGACTGAGCAAGAAGCTAAATTTATATGATTGATGTGATTATTCCTTGCTATAACGCCGAAGAAACTCTGGTTCGAGCGGTGCAAAGCGTGCTAAACCAACCGGAACTAGACACATTGTGGATTGTAGATGATGGCTCAACTGATAATACCTTTTTGCTGGCTAAACAACTCCAATCGCAAGTACCGGATAAAATCAGAGTAGAACAAATGCCACAAAATGGTGGTGTGGCAAAAGCTCGTAATTGGGGAGCAATGCAAAGTGAAGCGGTATTGATTGCCTTCTTAGATGCCGATGATGCCTACGAAAACAGAGCGTTACAAGTTGCAGCAAAGATCTTTGAATTCAAACCAGAAACCTGTTTGGTTCGGTTAGCTTTAAAACCGGTAAACTTAGAGCAACGCTACAGCTCTCACCCTAATTTTGAGCTGGCTTGGCAACATATGCAAATGACCGGTGCAGGCAACACTGTGTTTCGGCGTAGTTTCTTCCTAGCTTGTGGTGGATTTCCTCAACATCAGCTCTTCCGAGAATTAGGCGGTGAAGATGGGGCTTTAGGCATCGCCACCACGCAAATTAGTTCCGTAGCTACTGCATTCAATGATGTTGGTGTTTTACATTACTGCCGAGAGGGTATGCACGCAGAAAGATTATTAAATGCGATTTTATTCAACGAAAAAGATCCCAATGTTACTGAAGAAAAAGTTAAACAAGCCAACCTAATTACCGAAAATATTGTTAATAATATTAGAAATCTACAAGACTGTCTTAATAGTAAAGGGATTGGTATTAAGCCTTATACGCTTGAATGGAGCTAAAAAAGCATTTGCAGATTTTCCCTAAAAAACAACCGCTTGTATTCTTGAGCCTTCTTTCCTCTCCGATAACAAGCGGTCATTTTCCGTGAGTTTTTTACCTTTACCACCACAACAAAAAACCGCCTGTATCTCTACAGGCGGCTCTTCTTTTTATTTACTTTTTCTTAGCTTTTTACTTTTTATTCGTTTTTGCTTTGCGCTTCGCTTTTGATTAAGTTTCCGCTTTTGTCACTTTTCGCTTTCACTTAATCCCGCTTAAAATTAAAACCCCGACGATGCTCTACTCTCACATGGCGAATCACCACACTACCATCGACGTCACTGCGTTTTACTTCTGAGTTCGGTATGGGGTCAGGTAGGACCACAGCACTCTTGTCGTCGGGAAAATTCCTTTCTATCTTATGATTTCTTTATCTTTTCTTTATTCGTTCTTCTCAATACAAAAACAAGCCTAAAAACATTTGAGCGTTGTATAGTTAAGCCTCTCGGGCAATTAGTACTGGTTAGCTCAATGTCTCACAACACTTACACACCCAGCCTATCTACGTCGTAGTCTCCAACAACCCTTACACACTTATAGTGTGGGAGAACTCATCTCTTGGCAAGTTTCGTGCTTAGATGCTTTCAGCACTTATCTCTTCCGCACTTAGCTACCCGGCAATGCGTCTGGCGACACAACCGGAACACCAGTGGTGCGTCCACTCCGGTCCTCTCGTACTAGGAGCAGCCCCAACCAATTCTCCAACGCCCACGGCAGATAGGGACCGAACTGTCTCACGACGTTCTAAACCCAGCTCGCGTACCACTTTAAATGGCGAACAGCCATACCCTTGGGACCTACTTCAGCCCCAGGATGTGATGAGCCGACATCGAGGTGCCAAACACCGCCGTCGATATGAACTCTTGGGCGGTATCAGCCTGTTATCCCCGGAGTACCTTTTATCCGTTGAGCGATGGCCCTTCCATTCAGAACCACCGGATCACTATGACCTGCTTTCGCACCTGCTCGACTTGTCTGTCTCGCAGTTAAGCTTGCTTATACCATTGCACTAACCTCACGATGTCCGACCGTGATTAGCAAACCTTCGTGCTCCTCCGTTACTCTTTGGGAGGAGACCGCCCCAGTCAAACTACCCACCAGACACTGTCCGAGACCGCGTTCCGCAATCTTCGTTAGAACATCAAACGTTAAAGGGTGGTATTTCAAGGACGCCTCCACAATCACTGGCGTGACTGCTTCTAAGGCTCCCACCTATCCTACACATCAAAATTCAATGTTCAGTGTCAAGCTATAGTAAAGGTTCACGGGGTCTTTCCGTCTAGCCGCGGGTACACCGCATCTTCACGGCGATTTCAATTTCACTGAGTCTCGGGTGGAGACAGCCTGGCCATCATTATGCCATTCGTGCAGGTCGGAACTTACCCGACAAGGAATTTCGCTACCTTAGGACCGTTATAGTTACGGCCGCCGTTTACTGGGGCTTCGATCAGGAGCTTCTCTTTCGATAACACCATCAATTAACCTTCCAGCACCGGGCAGGCATCACACCCTATACGTCCACTTTCGTGTTTGCAGAGTGCTGTGTTTTTAATAAACAGTTGCAGCCAGCTGGTATCTTCGACCGGTTCAACCTTCGTGTGCAAGACACTACAATCTACGCCGGCGCACCTTCTCCCGAAGTTACGGTGCTATTTTGCCTAGTTCCTTCACCCGAGTTCTCTCAAGCGCCTGAGTATTCTCTACCTGACCACCTGTGTCGGTTTATAGTACGGTTTATAATAACCTGAAGCTTAGTGGCTTTTCCTGGAAGCGTGGTATCAGTTACTTCATCTCCGTAGAGACTCGTCATCACTTCTCGGTGTTAATAAGCGTCCGGATTTGCCTAAACGCTCCACCTACCGGCTTAAACAGACATCCAACAGTCTGCTAACCTAACCTTCTCCGTCCCCACATCGCAGTTATTACAAGTACGGGAATATTAACCCGTTTCCCATCGACTACGCTTTTCAGCCTCGCCTTAGGGGCCGACTCACCCTGCCCCGATTAACGTTGGACAGGAACCCTTGGTCTTCCGGCGAACGAGTTTTTCACTCGTTTTATCGTTACTTATGTCAGCATTCGCACTTGTGATATCTCCAGCAGACTTCTCAATCCACCTTCATCGACTTACACAACGCTCCCCTACCCAACAGACTTTCATCTGATGCCGCAGCTTCGGTGCTATATTTGAGCCCCGTTACATCTTCCGCGCAGGCCGACTCGACTAGTGAGCTATTACGCTTTCTTTAAATGATGGCTGCTTCTAAGCCAACATCCTAGCTGTCTAAGCCTTCCCACTTCGTTTCCCACTTAATATAGACTTTGGGACCTTAGCTGGCGGTCTGGGTTGTTTCCCTCTCCACGATGGACGTTAGCACCCACCGTGTGTCTCCTGAGTATCACTCTTCGGTATTCGCAGTTTGCATCGGGTTGGTAATCCGGGATGGACCCCTAGCCGAAACAGTGCTCTACCCCCGAAGGTGTCCGCTCAAGGCTCTACCTAAATAGATTTCGGGGAGAACCAGCTATCTCCCGGTTTGATTGGCCTTTCACCCCCAGCCACAAGTCATCCGCTAATTTTTCAACATTAGTCGGTTCGGTCCTCCAGTTAGTGTTACCCAACCTTCAACCTGCCCATGGCTAGATCACCGGGTTTCGGGTCTATACCTTGCAACTAGACGCCCAGTTAAGACTCGGTTTCCCTTCGGCTCCCTTATTCAGTTAACCTTGCTACAAAATATAAGTCGCTGACCCATTATACAAAAGGTACGCAGTCACAGAATAAATCTGCTCCCACTGCTTGTACGCACAAGGTTTCAGGTTCTATTTCACTCCCCTCGCCGGGGTTCTTTTCGCCTTTCCTTCACAGTACTGGTTCACTATCGGTCAATCAGGAGTATTTAGCCTTGGAGGATGGTCCCCCCATCTTCAAACAGGATATCACGTGTCCCGCCCTACTTGTTGTTAGCCTAGTACCACAATGGAGTTTTAAGGTACGGGATTATCACCCTCTACGATTGTCCTTCCCAGAACATTCCCCTAACTTCACTGCTATCACTAACTGGCTCTTTCGCGTTCGCTCGCCGCTACTAACGAAATCTCGGTTGATTTCTTTTCCTCGGGGTACTTAGATGTTTCAGTTCTCCCGGTTTGCCTCACACAGCTATGTATTCACTGGGTGATAGTAGGTTCTTCACCTACTGGGTTTCCCCATTCGGACATCTTGGATTAAACGCCTCTTATCGACTCATCCAAGCTTTTCGCAGATTAGCACGTCCTTCATCGCCTCTGATTGCCAAGGCATCCACCTTGTGCGCTTAGTCACTTAACTATACAACCTCAAATGTTTTCTAAAACTTCTTAGAAATAAAAAGTAAAAAACAATGAAGTCAGTTTTACAACTAAACACTTGACTGCTTTTGTTCAGTCAAGATTTTTTTACTACTCAGACTTTCAATTTATTCGTTATCACTTATGTATAATTACTTATGCGTAACGAACTTGAAATATCTCTCAGTTTTTCAGCTTGTTTCTATATTGTTAAAGAACAGAAGACAATAAAAATCATCTTTAAATGGCGTCCCCACGGGGATTCGAACCCCGGTTACCGCCGTGAAAGGGCGATGTCCTAGGCCTCTAGACGATGGGGACAACATTTAAAGATGCTTTCCACTTTGCCATTTGAGAGTAAAATATTCTAGCCAATTTTGTAAAAATCTTCAAGATTTTCACCGCTTGAATGGCTATCTTTCACTCATCTTCTCTCATTCATCTATCAAACAATCTGTGTGAACACTTGCTGTCGTTCTCGATTTTGGTAAGGAGGTGATCCAACCGCAGGTTCCCCTACGGTTACCTTGTTACGACTTCACCCCAGTCATGAATCATACCGTGGTAAACGCCCCCCTTTCGGTTAAGCTATCTACTTCTGGTACAACCCACTCCCATGGTGTGACGGGCGGTGTGTACAAGGCCCGGGAACGTATTCACCGCAACATTCTGATTTGCGATTACTAGCGATTCCGACTTCATGGAGTCGAGTTGCAGACTCCAATCCGGACTTAGACGTACTTTCTGAGATTCGCTCCCCATCGCTGGCTCGCCGCCCTCTGTATACGCCATTGTAGCACGTGTGTAGCCCTACTCGTAAGGGCCATGATGACTTGACGTCATCCCCACCTTCCTCCGGTTTATCACCGGCAGTCTCCTTTGAGTTCCCGACCGAATCGCTGGCAACAAAGGATAAGGGTTGCGCTCGTTGCGGGACTTAACCCAACATTTCACAACACGAGCTGACGACAGCCATGCAGCACCTGTCTCAGAGCTCCCGAAGGCACCCTCGTATCTCTACAAGGTTCTCTGGATGTCAAGAGTAGGTAAGGTTCTTCGCGTTGCATCGAATTAAACCACATGCTCCACCGCTTGTGCGGGCCCCCGTCAATTCATTTGAGTTTTAACCTTGCGGCCGTACTCCCCAGGCGGTCGATTTATCACGTTAGCTACGGGCACCAAGCTTAAAGCCCAATCCCCAAATCGACAGCGTTTACGGCGTGGACTACCAGGGTATCTAATCCTGTTTGCTCCCCACGCTTTCGCACATGAGCGTCAGTACATTCCCAAGGGGCTGCCTTCGCCTTCGGTATTCCTCCACATCTCTACGCATTTCACCGCTACACGTGGAATTCTACCCCTCCCTAAAGTACTCTAGTTGTCCAGTCTGAAATGCAATTCCCAGGTTAAGCCCGGGGCTTTCACACCTCACTTAAACAACCGCCTGCGTGCCCTTTACGCCCAGTTATTCCGATTAACGCTCGCACCCCCCGTATTACCGCGGCTGCTGGCACGGAGTTAGCCGGTGCTTCTTCTGTGATTAACGTCAATCGACTGTTCTATTAAAACAGTCGCCTTCCTCGTCACCGAAAGAACTTTACAACCCGAAGGCCTTCTTCATTCACGCGGCATGGCTGCATCAGGGTTCCCCCCATTGTGCAATATTCCCCACTGCTGCCTCCCGTAGGAGTCTGGACCGTGTCTCAGTTCCAGTGTGGCTGGTCATCCTCTCAGACCAGCTAGAGATCGCGGGCTTGGTGAGCCTTTACCTCACCAACTACCTAATCCCACTTGGGCTCATCTTATGGCAGGTGGCCAAATGGTCCCACCCTTTAGTCCTAAGACATTACGCGGTATTAGCTACCGTTTCCAGTAGTTATCCCCCTCCATAAGCCAGATTCCCAAGCATTACTCACCCGTCCGCCACTCGTCAGCAAAGAAGCAAGCTTCTTCCTGCTACCGTTCGACTTGCATGTGTTAAGCCTGCCGCCAGCGTTCAATCTGAGCCATGATCAAACTCTTCAATTCAAAAAGTTTAATCGCTCAATACTGCTGACATAAAATCGCACTTTCAAATTTAAACCTAATTAAAATCAGGTTAAACGAAAGTAATGAATTTCTAGTTAGCACCTATTAAGACTTCAAAATTAAAAAAATATTTTCAATCAAGTCAATCAACAAGTGCCCACACAGATTGTCTGATAAATTGTTAAAGAACAAAAAATAAATTGGTCGGCGAGATAGGATTTGAACCTACGACCCACTGGTCCCAAACCAGTTGCGCTACCAAGCTGCGCTACTCGCCGTCTGATACTCACAAGAGTATTGAATGGGGTGGCTAATGGGATTCGAACCCACGACAACTGGAATCACAATCCAGGGCTCTACCAACTGAGCTATAGCCACCATTGTGTTGATAGTGCCGCATTGACATCTGGCGCGCTCGACAAGATTCGAACTTGCGACCTTTGGCTCCGGAGGCCAACGCTCTATCCAACTGAGCTACGAACGCTTCGATTTACATCAATTCAACTTAATGCGTCGCAACGGAGGCGTATATTATAGATTTCACATTCCCTTGTCTAGCACTTTTTCAAAAAAATATGAAAAAACAGATCATTTGGTCTTATTTTATTCAAAACGTTTAATAAATATCAAAAAATGCGTTTTTTAGAGCTGATTTGTCAGATAGTAATAGGCATATTTTAGTAAATTTAATTGCCTTTGCCAGCGAGTAGGCTGTCGCAATAAACGATAAAGCCATTCCAGCCCCAAATTTTGCCAAATTTTAGGTGCTCGTTTCACTTTACCGACAAACACATCATAAGTCCCGCCAACGCCCATATATAACGCTTGTGGATATTGTTGTTGTAACTGTTGGATAAAAAGTTCCTGTTTTGGTGTTCCCATTGCCACACTAATAAACTTCGCACCACTTGCTTTAATTTGCTGTATAACATCCTGTGTTTGCTCTACCTTAAAATAGCCATTCTGCCTACCGACAATATTAACCTTCCATTGTGCCAGCTTGGCTTCTACCAGCGTTAGGGTATCCGCCGAGCTTCCGACCAAAAACACCGGCACATTTAACGCTCCGGCTCTTTGCATTAAGGTTTCCCATAAATCGGCTCCGGCAATTCGCTCTATTTTACAGTTCGGATATTTTTTTCGAATTGATTGAACAACACTGATGCCGTCTGCATAGTTGAACTCGGCTTCATCTATCACCCGGCGTAACAACGGATTTTTTTCCGACAGAATCACTTTCTCAGCATTAATTGCAACTAATCTTCCGAACTGAATCTGGTTTTCATTCATCAGCCAATTTGCAAAAATTTCCCGATTTTTGACCGCTTGTAACGCAATGCCCCGAATAATAACCTTATCGAACATTATTTTTCCCCATTGAAACGATTTTCGCCAGCCAATAGCAAGCCATAAATATCAGCGTGAAAAAGCAAAAACGGGAAACAAATGCATCGATTCCCTCTCGCACTAATACGATCAAATTGAATAAATTGCCGAAGCAGTAGGCTTGCAGCAAGGCGGAATTGCACGCTTTGGCGTAAGCGAATAGGTTATCTAAGGCTTTAATCATCACTGCCACTACCCCCATTCCCAACGCCATAGCACTAAATCCACCCATAATATAGAAAGAGCCAAGCAAAGTAGGTGAAATTGCCAACCCTGATTGATTGCCTAAAATCACTTTGGTGAAATAATTTGCTGTGTTCCAGACGATCTCAGGGCGTTCTTGCCATAAAGATTGTGGAATATACACATAAAAATCCCGCACAATCGGCATTAAACCTTGATATTCCACCTCATTAGAAAATACACGAGCCAAATTTTCCCAAGGCGAAAAAGTATCTCGGCTTAAATATAAGAAGGTGTAAATCATCTCGCTACCGGAAAGGGTAAGTTTGTAACGGGCTAATGCAAGGAAAAACATCGCCACCACGCCGATTAGGCTTACGCCAATCACTTTTGATAATGAGAGATAGCCTTGCTGTAGCCCAATCAATAAGAAAAAGCCGACCGCCAGTGCTAAATTTGCCCGTGTGCCACCTACCGCCACATAGCTTAATATGCCGAATGCCCCACCAACAATCAGCAACGCCCACCACGCTGTTTTATTCTTATATAGAAAGCAGAAAATTAACAACGCCGGCAATAAAAAGTAGAAAAATCGTTTTAATGCCGAAAGTATGACCCTATCTTTGGCAAACAGTTGGCTATATTTTTCGAGTTTAAAAAGCAGGAATCCGTTTAAATAAAGGAAATATAGCAGAGCAACAACTGCCACACCGGCAAGAATACAAGCGGTCGTTTTTGCCTGAAAATTTGCAACAAGAGCAGTTGGTTGCGACAAAGCACTCCAAAGGCGTGAATAGACAACATAATAAATCAAATAGCCAACACCTGCGGTTGCAAAAACCTGCCATTGTGTTTTCAACTCCGGCAACGGGTAATCAAAGCCGAATGCCATCGCTAACGAAAACGGAAAACCGGCGTAAAAAGTAACAAAATAGAGCAAACTAAACAGTAAATGGAAAGAAAGCCCCGATTTCTGATAAAGCCGACAGAGTAAGGTGAAAAATAGCCCGACAGAAACAAGATAAAATCCGCCGAGTGGTATTAAATTATTCATTTTGCATTAATTCGATTAATCGCTGTTGCCATAGTTTAGTGTAGCCCGGAGCAAAAAACGCAATGCGGTTTTTATCGATGCTCTTCAGTTGTTGTTTGACTGTTTGAATGTGTGAAAGGGTCAGATTTTCCGCCAACAAATAAGGCACTTTTTCTGCCTGTAGATCCAACCCAAACGGATTGGCTGAATGTAACACACAAGGCACATTATGGCGAATCAACAGGCTTATCGTGCCAATACCTTGCTGGCGTTTAAAATTGAAATAGCCGAGATCGCAATGGCTCAATAACGTCACATACTCTTCAAAGCTCAGTTTCTGCCGCAAAATTTGCAAATTTTCCTCCCAAAATAACCGCTTGCCATAGGTTTCCACCTGCCGAATATAGTTTTCATTATTTTCTGGGTAGCCCATTGGTATGATAATCCGCACATTATTCCCTAGTCGTTGATGAATCTCGCTTAAGGCTTGAATATGATCATTCGCTGGATCGCCTGAATTGCCAAGCAATATCGTTAAGCGATCATTTTGAACTGCACTGATTTTTGTTTGATCGCCTAATTTCGTGGGGAAATAGATTAAACGATCCTGTTCTGATCTTGCCCGCACATTTCGCCACAAATAATCCAGATCGCCTCTTGTTGCCCAAACCTGTAAGATTTTTTGTTGGGCAATACGCCGAAACGGGTAAAACAGCTTAAATTTCCACGAAGTTGCCATTTCATATAAATCTGCCCCCCAAATATGCCAAATCAGGTTGGTGGTCGGCAATCTGCCTAAGGCTATCGCCAGCCAAATCCAAGGGTTAAACTGCCCGTGTAACAGAAAACAAGCGGTCGGATTTTGCCGTTTTTTTGCAATTAAGGCGTTCGCAATCGCTTTTTGTGAAGAAAACTGCTCAATTCGCAAATGAGGAAAAGCAGTTTGCAGTGAAGGCTTGCCTACCACATAGAAAAAATGTTCGGAGTCCGGCAGTAAAGGCAACAGCTCTTGCTGAAAAAAGGTTAAAACCCGTTGGTTATGATGCTCAATCTCGGAGCCTAGAATATGATAAATCGGCAACATTACACGCTTTTCTCTCCCCACCATACAAACAATATGCAAGCGGTACGATTTTAGCAAAAAATTGCAACATTACTGCAACTTCTTTTGGCTTTCAAACACTAAAAAACATCACACGCTCGGTTAAAAAATGCTATGATAACCGAGCTTTTTTATTATTCATCTATTTATCCCAACGAGGACTTATTTTACTATGTCAAACGCAATCGCTAATGTATCTAAACTGATTCAAGACAATGATATTAAATTTGTCTTATTAAAATTTACTGATATTAAAGGTAAAGAACACGGAGTTTCGCTCCCTGTCAGCTTAGTTGCCAACGATTTGGAAGACTTATTCGAGGAAGGCAAAATGTTCGACGGTTCGTCCGTAGAAGGTTGGAAGGCAATTAACAAAGCCGATATGTTGTTAATGCCGATTGCTGAAACCGCTGTAGTTGACCCTTTCGCCCGTATTCCTACCCTTTCCATTCGTTGTTCCATTTACGACCCAAACACAATGCAGTCTTATGACCGCGACCCTCGCTCTATTGCAACCCGTGCCGAAAACTACTTGAAATCCACCGGTATTGCCGATAGCGTCATGTTTGGGCCGGAGCCTGAATTTTTCTTGTTCGATGATGTACGTTTTAGCACCGAAATGAACAATGTGTCATATCGCATTGACGATGTAGAAGCGGCTTGGAATACCAACCGTAAATTTGAAGAAGGCAACAAAGCCTATCGTCCGTTGAAAAAAGGCGGCTACTGTGCGGTTGCACCGATTGATACCGCCCACGATATTCGTTCTGAAATGTGTTTATTAATGGAAGAGATGGGCTTGGTGATTGAAGCTCACCACCACGAAGTGGCTACCGCAGGTCAAAATGAGATCGCAACCCGATTCAACAGCCTGACCTTAAAATCCGATGAAACCCAAATCTACAAATACATCGTGCAAAATGTTGCTGTAGAACACGGCAAAACCGCCTGCTTTATGCCAAAACCATTCGCCGGCGATAACGGCTCGGGAATGCACTGTAATATGTCGTTAAGCAAAGACGGCAAAAATGTGTTTATGGGCGATAAATATGCCGGCTTGTCGGAAACCGCACTTTATTATATCGGCGGTATCATCAAACACGCGAAAGCATTAAATGCCTTTACCAACCCAACCACAAACTCTTATAAACGTTTAGTGCCGGGTTTTGAAGCACCGGTGTTATTGGCGTACTCTGCAAGTAACCGTTCTGCTTCTATCCGTATTCCAGCTGTGACCAGCCCGAAAGCGACCCGTGTAGAAGCACGTTTCCCGGATCCAATGGCGAACCCATATCTTTGCTTTGCCGCCCTGTTAATGGCTGGCTTAGACGGTGTGATCAACAAAATCCACCCGGGCGATGCAATGGATAAAAACTTATATGACTTACCGCCGGAAGAGTTAAAGGATATCCCAACGGTTGCTTCTTCTTTAGAATCCGCCCTTGATGCATTAAGCAATGATTTTGAGTTCTTAACACAAGGTGGCGTGTTCACGAAAGACTTTATTGATGCTTATATCGGTATTCGTCGCAAAGAGGTTGAACGTGTGAATATGACCCCACATCCGGTAGAATTTGAACTTTACTATTCATAGTAACAACATATAGCAAAAAAACGGCTGAAACACTCAGCCGTTTTTTATTGATTGAAAAAAGCAAGCACCGCTTGAATAACTCTATCTTGCTCCTGCTTAGTCAAATTATAAAACAGTGGCAATCTCACCAACCGTTCGCTCTCTAAGGTAGTAAAGCGATCATCGCCTGCCAATCGCCCTAATTTCTGCCCTGCCGGGCTGCTGTGCAACGGCACATAATGAAACACCGTTAAGATATTCTGTGCCTTCATAAAATCAATAAAAACAGTTCTCTGTTTCAAATCATTTAGCTTTAAGTAGAACAAATGTCCGTTATGGCGACAATATTCGCCAATGTGAGGAAGTTCGCACTGAGCTGTTTGGGCAAGCGGCAAAAAGGCTTGGTAGTAATTGTGCCAAAGAGTTAAACGCTGTTGGTTGATTTTATCTGCCTCTATAAGCTGAGCATACAAATAAGCCGCTTGAATTTCCGATATTAAAAAACTTGAGCCGATATCCTGCCAGCGATATTTATCTACCTCGCCTCGAAAAAATTGGCTACGGTTAGTGCCTTTCTCTCTGATTATTTCTGCTCTTTTGAGCAAATTCGCCTCATTAATCACGATCGCCCCACCTTCACCGCCCGAGGTATAGTTTTTAGTTTCGTGAAAACTATAGCAACCAATATGCCCGATGGAACCTAACGCCCTGCCTTTATAAAACGAATTGACTGCCTGTGCCGCATCTTCCACCACATAAAGCCCGTATTTTTCGGCGGTTGCCATTATTGAATCCATTTCACAGGCGACTCCTGCGTAATGTACCGGCACAATCACTTTGGTTTTTGGGGTAATGGCTTGCTCAATTTTGCGTTCATCAATATTCATTGTATCCGGGCGGATATCCACAAACACAATCTTTGCCCCACGCAACGCAAACGCATTTGCAGTAGAGACAAAAGTATAGCTCGGCATAATCACTTCATCGTCCGACTGAATATCAAGCAGTATTGCCGCCATCTCTAACGCAGCCGTGCAAGACGGGGTAAGCAGCACCTTACTATGGGTCAGGTTTTCAAGCCACTGCTCACATAAAAGGGTGAATTTACCACCGCCCGAAAGCTGCCCTGTTTCCATTGCTTGGAGAATATAGGTTTGTTCCGAACCCACAATCGGGGGTTGGTTAAACGGAATAAAATCAGGATTGTTCATCATTGTATTTTTCCAAAGCAGGGTAAAACCAATAATACGCCGCCTTAATGCTTGCACCAAACGCTTGATAAAAACGAATCGCTTTCTGGTTGCTCAGCTGAGTAGTAATCATCAGTTTTTTTGCATTTTGCTGTTTCGCCCACGCTATTGCAGCATTTAACAATTCCGTACCGATACCTTGTTGTTGGCAATCAGGCTTTACCGCCAACAAGCCGATTTTCGCTTGCTGTTCAGCCAGTAAGCGAACCGTTACCGCTCCTTGAATTTGCCCGTCAGCATTGCATTGAACCAAGCTAATATCATCCAACTGCCCTTTCACCGCATTTTCAATCCACGTGCGATAAAAGCGTTGATTTTCTTCCCTTGAAAAATAGGGCAGACGAAAACGGCTATCGGGAAATGCCGAGCCAAACAATAAGCCCAAGTCGGGCAAATCTGCCATATCTGCCGGGCGACAAGCGGTCATATTTTCAGAAAAGGTTGCAAGTGGCAACTCAAATTCCAATTCTCCTTCCACAAACACAAAACCTTGTTTTTGCAACCGGTCGATTTGCGTAAAATCATCGGCCGCTACTTTTACTTGCACAATTTCTCTACCGAAAAAATCGGACAGCCATTGATCAGGTTTCATCTTACCCACACTCCTCGGCAATCAATAATATACCGTTGCCTTATCTGCTCCCTTGAAATTTGTTTAAACGAAGTGTGATCCACCAACAAGACTAAAATGTCTGCCTGCGAAAGAGCGGTATTGAGATCGACTAAAGTGATATTTTCGCCAGCCAGCTGTTGAATATTTGGCTCAACCGCCAACAGGCTACCCTGATGCCAACTGGAAAGTTGCCGAGTAATCGCTAACGCTGGGCTTTCCCGCAAATCATCAATATTCGGCTTAAAGGCTAACCCTAAGCAAGCGATAGTTAGCTCATTTGGCTTACAATTTTGCTCCATTGCACAGTCTGCGACCGCTGTTTTCACTTGCTCGATTACCCATTGTGGCTTGCTGTCATTCACTTCTCTTGCCGTGCGAATAAGACGAGCCCGTTGTGGCGATGTGGAAACGATAAACCACGGATCAACCGCTAAACAATGTCCGCCTACCCCGGCTCCGGGCTGGAGAATATTTACTCTTGGGTGAAGGTTCGCCAATTCAATCAGCTCCCACACGTTGATCTTCAACGCCTCACAAATCATTGAAATTTCATTGGCAAAGGCAATGTTCACATCACGAAAGCTGTTTTCCACCAACTTGCACATCTCCGCCGTGCGGGCTGTGGTGGTGACACAACGTCCTTTTGCAAAAATTTGGTATAAATCGACCGCTTGTTGGCTGCATTGCTCGCTTAATCCACCGATAATGCGGTCATTTTCAACCAATTCCGTCATTATATTGCCCGGTAAAACACGCTCAGGGCAGTAGGCAAGAGACACATCGGCTGGAAAGGCTAAATCAGGGCGGGCTTGGCTTAACCATTCGGCTAATTTTTCTGTTGTACCAACAGGCGAAGTGGACTCCAGCACCACCAAATTTCCTTTACGCAAACAAGGGGCAATCATAGCAGCGGCATTTTGAATATAAGTGAGATCGGGCTGTTTCCCGCAAAGTGGGGTTGGCACGGCAATGATAAAAGCATTGGCAGGTTGCGGTTTGGCTGTAGCAAAAAAATTGCCTTTTTTGACCGCTTGTGTGAAAGCAGTTTGTAAATCCGGCTCAATAATATGAATTGTGCCTTGATTGAGGCTTTCCACCACTTGCGGCTTAATATCCACCCCAATTACTTGCTTGCCGGCATTGGCAAAAGCAACTGCGGTCGGTAATCCGATATAGCCTAAACCCAAAATACAAATAGTGTTAAATTCAGTTTTACTCATCATCAGTTACAAAGAGAAATGGCACACTAAATTGTGTGCCATTTTAGATTAAAGTTCCGCAGGTTGAGCTTTCGCTTTCACCGCAAAGCTAAGCATAAAGCCCAGCAGTAAGCCACTTAATGCCCCAATCATTAGCCAAAATAGGCGATCAGGCGATTCCGATTTAAGTGGAACGGTAGGCGATTTAACCAAGCGATAAGCCGTGAGTTGGTTGTCTAACGGCTGAACAGAACGCATCATTTGCAGTTTAGCTGCCCAATCTTGTGAGCCTTGCTTACCGTTAATATTCAACTCCGAAGCAGTTTTAATTTGCTGGAACAATACTTTCCATTTCGCAATTAAATCCGCATTTAATTTATCTCGAGCTTGCATGTTTGCCACTGGAATAAAATCGGCTAATAATTTTTGCGCCTCTTCCACATTTTCTGAAATTAAGCTGATATTATCTGCTGAAGTTGCCATATCTTTTTCAAAACGGAATTGCTCCAATAATTCAGCCACTACCACCGCCGGTGATTTCTTTGCAACCTGAGCTTTTAATTTCACCGCTTCTGTTTGTAGCAAATAGGCTTGGAGCAAGTCGGCAGACGTGAGGTTACGTTTAAATTCCGCATAAACCTGTTCACTTGCCTGTTGCTGTGCCATTTGGCTATTTGCCTCTTGGTTATTACTATTCAAAAAATGATAAGTAGAAAGCAGCGAGTAGTAATTGCCTAAATCGGGAATAGTTGGTTGCTCAAACTGAGCGGTCACTTTCCATTTTTCAGGCTGAGTATAACTTAAACCATAACCGGCACCTGCCCCGATAGCAGTAAATAAAATTAGCACTAAAAGTCGATAAAATAAGGTTTTCACAACATATCCTTTAAAGTTGTTTACTACGTTTTGCACGGCGTTTTAAACGGCGGATAAAACGGGTTACACGCCAAGCGTGGGTAATGGAATAGGCATATAGGAAAAACAGCCCGATAAACATCAGCATCATCACCCACTGATTCCAATAATACACCTCGCCTAATACCCCAATGGCGGCACAAAATCCCGCCCAAAGGGTAATCACCAATAATGCTTGGCGAGAGGTAAGCCCTGCTCGCATCATTAAATGGTGTAAGTGCAAGCGGTCTGGTTTGAACGGACTTTTACCTTTTTTCAAGCGGCGGATAATCACCGCAACCATATCAATTAACGGCACGGCAATCAGCCACAAACCGGTAATCGGGCTAATTGGCGAGCCTTGACCTTGGGTGCTTAACAGTAAAATCCAAATAATGGTAAAGCCAATCAGCATACTCCCTGAGTCGCCCATAAACACTTTCCATTTCGCCCCAAACAGGCTCAAATTAAACATTGCATACGGCAACAACACAAAGATAAGGGCAAAGCACCAATAGCCCAAACTTGGTTCGCCATTAATGAACATTAAAGTGCCGAGGCCGGCAAAACTGACGCTGGAAAGCCCAGCCAATAAGCCATCAATCCCATCAACCATATTAAACGCATTAATGACACCGATGGTGATAAACACGGTAAAGAAAATACCGAGCCAACCTAACTCAATACTAAAAGGAGCAATAATTTGCCCTAAACTGCTAAGTGACAAACCGCTCGCCACCATAGCTCCGGCAAGTGCCGCTTGAATTCCGGCACGCAGTAACGGGCTAATGTCAAACCTATCGTCTAACACACCGATAATCAGCAAAATAGTTACCGCTGTCAGATAAAGCTCGGGCAATCGCATATCTTGCCACTGCATAAAATAGAAGGTGAGATTGCCGATAAATAATGCAATACCACCAATTAACGGAATCAACCCCTGATGGCGTTTACGGAAGTTCGGTTTATCAACCAAGCCGACAAATTCCGCCACCGGACGCATCACAATCAGGGCTAAAAAAGAAACAATAAATACGGTTAAAAAAGTAAGCCACATACAGGGATTGCCTCAAAAAATGAGCCATAAAATAGGAATGCAGAATAGCATAAGGCAACAAAATCGTAAATTTTTTTAGCGAAAACAAGGGCTTTTCAGTACAATAACAGGCAAATTTTTACATTAAAAGAAAGGAATTGATATGTCTATTTCAGAACAACTGTTTGAACAAGCCCAAAAAGTGATTCCGGGCGGCGTAAACTCCCCTGTGCGTGCATTTAAAGGCGTGGGTGGCACGCCGGTTTTTATTGAAAAAGCCGAAGGAGCTTATATTACCGATAGCGACGGCAAACAATACATCGACTATGTCGGATCTTGGGGCCCGATGGTACTCGGGCATAACCACCCAGCGATTATTGATGCGGTGCTAAAAGCCGTGCCAAAAGGCTTAAGTTTCGGTGCCCCAACGTCAGCAGAAATCACACTTGCCGAATTAGTGTGCAAATTAGTGCCATCGATTGAAATGGTGAGAATGGTGAGCAGCGGCACAGAGGCAACAATGTCTGCCATTCGTTTGGCTCGTGGCTATACTAATCGAGATAAAATCATCAAATTTGAAGGCTGCTACCACGGACATTCCGATTCTCTGTTAGTAAAAGCCGGTTCAGGTGCTTTAACCCTTGGTCAGCCAAGTGGCCCAGGCGTGCCGGCTGATTTCGCCAAGCATACGCTCACTTGCACCTATAATGATTTAGATTCAGTAAAAGCGGCGTTTGAGGAATATCCAAATGAGATCGCTTGTTTAATTGTTGAGCCTGTTGCCGGCAATATGAACTGTATTCCGCCACAAAAAGGCTTTTTACAAGGCTTGCGTGAGCTTTGCACACAATATGGTGCGGTATTCATTATTGATGAAGTAATGACCGGCTTCCGTGTCGCACTCGGTGGGGCACAATCTTACTACGACATAACACCAGATTTAACCACGCTCGGCAAAATTATCGGCGGCGGAATGCCGGTGGGGGCATTTGGGGGTAAAAAAGAGATTATGGAATACATCGCCCCAACCGGCCCGGTTTACCAAGCCGGCACACTCTCTGGCAACCCGATTGCAATGGCAGCAGGTTTGGCGTGCTTAACTGAATTATCAAAAGCAGGCAATGAAAGTATTTTAGCGGAAAAAACCAAAACCCTCGCTGAAGGCTTTAAAGCTCTTGCAGATAAGCACAATGTACCGCTTACAGTGCAATACGTTGGCGGAATGTTCGGCTTATTCTTCACCGAACAAAAAGCCATTACCAACTTCCAAGAAGTAATGAAATGCGATGCCACCAAATTCAACCGTTTCTTCCACCTAATGTTAGAACAAGGCGTATATTTAGCCCCATCAGCATTTGAGGCTGGGTTTATGTCTTTAGCTCATAGTGATGAAGATATTGCCCGCACGTTAGAGGCTGCGGATAAGGCATTTGCTCAGCTTTAGAAGAATGACAAGCGGTTGGATTTACTCGCTACGCTCGCTCCTTCGGAGCCGTTGGCAACGCCAACTCTCAAACTCAAGCGTTTGTTGAGAAAAATTTGCAGATTTTTGAGGAAATTTGACCGCTTGTATTAAAGATACCATTTATCAGATGGTTCAAGTGCTAATTCTTGTATTATCAGAAGCAAGTTAGGTTAGTCAATTTAGGTATAACTAAGATTTTCAATACAATAATATACTTATATTTAAAGGATAGATTATTATGGCTAGAACTAAAACAAATCGTATAAATATCTTTAAATTAAGATCACTTTTTACTATCGATAATTTCTCTTCTATAAATGAATACGAAAAGATTTTCTCAGACGAAAAAAGCAGCTTATTTATACAAAAAAATAAAAGAAGCACTCCTGAATGGAGTAAATTTATAGCACCATTAGCACCTGAAATATCATTCGAGAATTATTCAAATAGTTTTATCTATCTAATAAACTATAAAAATAACCTTTATGCCCTTACTGGTGGATATGGGTTTAAGATTATTCAAGAGTATATTGAAGATGAATTTGGATTAGATGTCGCCTTGCGATTAATAGATAATTTATCTATTTCTGCTATCCATCAGTTTTCTATAAAGAGCCAAACAAGGCAAATACAAAGAAGTGTAGCGAACTATAACCCTAACTTCGACAATGAAAACTATAATAAAATATTAAAAAGTATATCAGGAAAAGGGGAGTTCTCAGGAAAACACTTTGTAGTGCAAGGTAAATCATCTATTATTCTCCGCACAGAAAAAGATATTAGAAAGATAGAGCAGGTGCTTGATGAAATTAATAAAATTCTAGGACAAGAAGAAAAAATTAAGATACCAAAATCATATCAACAAGTTAAAAATAAGGAATTAATACATAAGTTAAATTTAAATTGTTATCGAAAACTATATAAGTTCTATAAAAATATCAATAGCGGAGAATCTACCTTATACTTAGACTTACCAGATCCATTCAAACGATTTGATTATTCTGAATATGAATTATCTATTAAAAATAATAATTTCAAAATAGATGAGCTTGATATAGATGAAATCAAAGCCCTTATTCAAGAAAATTTTCAAATGAATCTATCTCTTAAAGAACTATTAAATATACATATTATGGGAATAATAACTGAGGGAGAAAAAGATTTCTATCACAATAACTCACTAGAAAGGCTTATTGTTTGCGAAACTTCTTTAAATAATCAACATTACGTGAAATTAGATGGCAAATGGTTTAATATTTTAGATAATATCATTTCTTTTATAGATGATAAAATAAGAAATATTACCATTGAAAATGACTATCTACCAAAATGGAATGCTGATGACATAAAAAACAAAATTATTTCCATAGAAAAAAATGAGGGTAGAAAAAATTATGCTGAACAGATATATAATGATGAGGTTTCTAAACAGAAAGGTTTCTTATTACTTGATCGAAATTTAATTAAGACTGATGAAAAGTCAAAAATTGAACTTGCCGACCTTTATGATCATAGTAAACATCGTTTTATTCACATTAAAAATGTCTGGGGAGCAAAATCCTCATACCTATTTTCACAAGCATATATAGCATCTACTTTATATGCAAACTCAAAAGAATTTAGGGAAAAATGTACAAGCGTCTTTACTATTTCAGAAGAAACAAAGAAAACTGTTGTAATTGCTATTGCAATAGAATCTAAGAAAATTAGTGGTTTTCCTCTTAATATGAGTTCTTTCTCGAAGATAAGTTTATTTAATACTATAAATAATATAAGGAATGATGGATATGATGTTATTTTAACTCCAATAGAAATCATATAATAAACAAAAAGCCCTCAGAACTTTCATTCCGGGGGCTTTTTTATCTTACGCTAAAAATTACTCCTCATCACCCGCATTTAACAACGCTGCTAAACTTTGGGTTGCATCGTCTGCAACAAATTCAAATTCAGCTTCGATGTCTGCATCGGTAACGAATGAATTGGCTTTAGCTGCCGGTGCTTCAAATTCAGGAACGACTGCAATGCCTGCTTCCAGTTGGGCACGTTTTTTAGCACGATTTTGGTGGTAAGCAAAGCCGGTACCTGCCGGAATTAAGCGACCAACAATTACGTTCTCTTTCAAGCCACGCAATTCATCTTGTTTACCTGCCACTGCAGCTTCGGTAAGCACTCGAGTGGTTTCTTGGAACGAGGCTGCAGAAATAAAGCTTTCCGTTGCAAGAGATGCTTTAGTAATACCAAGCAATTCACGTTCAAACTCAACAAGTGGTTTGCCTTCTGCTGCACGTTTGCGGTTAACAATTTTCACACGTGCCACTTCAACTTGCTCACCCTCTAAGAATTCAGAGTCGTAAGCGTTGCTGATCACGGCTTTACGCAACATTTGACGAACAATCACTTCGATGTGCTTGTCGTTAATTTTTACCCCTTGTAAGCGGTAAACTTCTTGCACTTCGTTTACGATGTAGTCGGTTACCGCGTGAACACCACGTAAGCGTAAGATGTCGTGTGGAGTTTCTGCACCGTCTGAGATCACATCACCACGTTGTACCATCTCGCCTTCGAATACGTTGAGCTGACGCCATTTTGGAATCATCTCTTCAAATGCTTCACCTTCCGCCGGTGTAATTACCAAGCGGCGTTTACCTTTGGTTTCTTTACCGAATGACACGATACCTGAAATTTCTGCCAAGATTGCCGGCTCTTTCGGTTTACGAGCTTCGAATAAGTCTGCCACGCGTGGAAGACCACCGGTAATATCTTTCGTACCCACAGATTCTTGTGGAATACGTGCTAAGGCTTCACCGACTTCGATTTCTGCACCATCGTCTAAGGTTACGATTGCTTTACCCGGTAAGAAGTATTGTGCTGCAACGTCTGTACCCGGAATTAAGATGTCTTTGCCGTTGCTATCAACTAAGCGTAATGCCGGACGTAAATCTTTACCTGCAGTTGCACGTTCACCTACATCTTGCACCACGATAGATGATAAACCGGTTAATTCATCGGTTTGACGAGTAACGGTTAAGCCATCTACGATGTCGCTAAATTGGATACGACCTGATACCTCTGAGATAACTGGCATTGTGTGCGGATCCCAGTTCGCAACCACTTCACCCACTGCTACTTCTGCACCGTCGTTTTTAGAAAGCACCGCACCGTAAGGCACTTTATAGTTTTCTTTGGTACGACCGAAGGTGTCGATTACAGTTAATTCAGTATTACGAGAAGTTAATACGATTTTGCCTTCTTTGTTGGTTACAAATTTAGCGTTAGTTAATTTAATCGTACCTGCGTTTTTCACTTGGATGCTAGATTCTTTTGCTGCCGCAGAAGCCGCACCACCGATATGGAACGTACGCATCGTTAACTGTGTACCCGGCTCACCGATAGATTGTGCCGCAATAACACCCACTGCCTCACCTTGGTTGATTAAGTGACCACGAGCCAAGTCACGTCCGTAACATTTCGCACACACACCGAAGTCTGTATCACAAGTTACTACCGAACGTACTTTGATCACATCGACAGATTCACGATCTACCACATCACACCATTTTTCATCTAATAAGGTGTTGCGTGGAATTAATACTTCATCTGTACCCGGTTTTAACACGTCTTCTGCCACCACACGACCTAATACACGATCACGCAGGGCTTCTTTCACATCACCACCTTCGATAAGTGGTGTCATCACGATACCTTCGTGCGTACCACAGTCATCTTCAATGATAACTAAATCTTGTGCTACATCAACCAAACGACGGGTTAAGTAACCGGAGTTAGCTGTTTTTAATGCGGTATCGGCAAGACCTTTACGTGCACCGTGGGTTGAAATAAAGTACTGTAATACGTTCAAACCTTCACGGAAGTTTGCCGTGATTGGGGTTTCGATAATCGAGCCGTCCGGACGAGCCATCAAGCCACGCATACCCGCTAACTGACGAATCTGTGCCGCAGAACCACGCGCACCGGAGTCCGCCATCATAAAGATACTGTTAAATGAGGCTTGTTTTTCCGGATTACCTTCACGGTTAATTACTTCTTCCGTTGAAAGGTTTTCCATCATCGCTTTCGCAACACGTTCATTTGCTGCAGCCCAAATATCGATCACTTTGTTATAACGCTCACCGGCTGTTACTAAACCGCCGTTGAATTGTTCTTGGATCTCAGCGACTTCCGCTTCTGCCGCTTCGATGATTGCATATTTTTGCTCCGGAATTACCATATCGTCGATACCTACTGAGGCACCAGAACGAGCCGCATAAGCAAAGCCGGTATACATAATTTGGTCAGCTAAAACCACAGATTCTTTTAAACCTAAACGGCGATAGCTCTCGTTAATTAATTTAGAGATCGCTTTTTTACCTAATGTTTGGTTGAACAAGCTAAACGGCATACCTTTTGGTGCAATCATCCATAAGATTGAACGACCAATGGTGGTATCCACTAATGATGTTTTTGCTTCAAATTCGCCTGCTTCGTTTTTCTCATATTCTGTGACACGCACTTTAACACGAGAGTGTAATTCAGCCTGACCGGTACGGTATGCTTTTTCCGCTTCACGAGGGTCAAGGAAGTACATTCCCTCACCTTTACCGTTTACTTTCTCACGGGTCATATAGTAAAGACCAAGTACAACGTCCTGAGATGGTACGATAATCGGATCACCACTTGCCGGTGAAAGTACGTTGTTGGTGGACATCATTAACGCACGAGCTTCTAACTGTGCTTCTAGTGTTAATGGAACGTGAACCGCCATTTGGTCACCATCGAAGTCCGCGTTGAACGCCGCACACACGAGTGGGTGTAACTGAATCGCTTTACCTTCAATCAATAACGGCTCAAACGCTTGGATACCTAAACGGTGAAGTGTTGGTGCACGGTTAAGTAGAATCGGGTGTTCACGAATCACTTCAGCAAGAATATCCCATACGATTGGATCTTCACGCTCTACCATTTTCTTCGCAGCTTTAATGGTTGAAGCAATGCCACGGTTTTCTAATTTTGAATAGATAAACGGACGGAATAATTCCAATGCCATTTTCTTCGGTAAACCACATTGGTGTAAGCGTAAGTATGGACCTACGGTAATTACCGAACGGCCTGAGTAATCTACACGTTTACCTAATAAGTTTTGACGGAAACGACCTTGTTTACCTTTGATCATATCTGCCAACGATTTTAACGGACGTTTGTTCGAACCGGTAATCGCACGACCACGGCGACCGTTATCTAATAACGCATCGACCGACTCTTGTAACATACGTTTTTCGTTACGCACGATGATGTCCGGTGCAACTAAATCTAACAAACGTTTTAAACGGTTGTTACGGTTAATTACACGGCGGTATAAATCGTTTAAGTCAGAAGTCGCAAAACGTCCACCATCAAGCGGTACTAACGGACGTAAATCCGGTGGAAGTACCGGTAATACCGTCATCACCATCCATTCCGGTTTGTTGCCGGATTGTAAGAATGCTTCTAAGGTTTTTAAACGCTTAGTGATTTTTTTACGCTTGGTTTCTGAATTGGTTTCTTGTAACTCTTCACGCAAAGTTTCGCATTGGTGTTCTAAATCTAAATCACGAAGTAATGCTTGGATACCCTCTGCACCCATTTTCGCTTCAAATTCATCGCCCCAACGCTCTTCAGCGTCCATAAATTGTTCTTCGGTTAATAACTGATTTTTCTCTAAATCGGTCATTCCCGGCTCAGTAACTACATAAGATTCAAAATAAAGCACACGTTCAATATCACGCAACGGCATATCTAAGATTAAACCGATACGGGACGGCAGTGATTTTAAGAACCAGATGTGTGCGACTGGGCAAGCTAATTCAATGTGTCCCATACGCTCACGACGTACTTTGGTTTGGGTTACTTCAACACCACATTTTTCACAAATTACGCCACGGTGTTTTAAACGTTTATATTTCCCACACAAGCACTCGTAATCTTTCACCGGCCCGAAAATACGTGCACAGAATAAACCGTCACGTTCCGGCTTGAAGGTACGATAGTTAATGGTTTCCGGTTTTTTCACTTCACCAAAAGACCAAGAACGGATCTTGTCCGGTGATGCTAAACCAATTTTAATCACATCAAAATCTTCGTTCGATTTTGTTTGTGCTTTTAAAAACTTCACTAAGTCTTTCACTTTTTTGCCCCTAGGGTAGGTTTTTAAGTTCGCCCCGCCATCAGCCGAGCGAGTAAATTTTGAGTACAAGCGGCTAGATTTTACAAAATTTTTACCAAAATCGACCGCTTGTTATTTCGTTTGTGTGGGCGAATATTATTCGCCCCTACATTTATTCAAACGAAATTACGCTTCGTCCAGCTCCATATCAATCGCTAATGCACGGATCTCTTTGGTAATTACGTTAAAGGATTCTGGAATACCCGGCTCCATATAATGTGTACCATCTACGATGTTTTTATACATCTTCGTACGACCGTTCACATCGTCCGATTTCACCGTAAGCATTTCTTGAAGAGTATAAGCCGCACCGTATGCTTCTAATGCCCAAACCTCCATCTCACCGAAACGCTGACCACCGAATTGAGCTTTACCACCCAATGGTTGTTGAGTAACAAGGCTATAAGAACCGGTTGAACGAGCGTGCATTTTGTCATCAACCAAGTGGTTCAATTTGAGCATATACATATAACCAACGGTTACCGGACGCTCAAATTTCTCACCGGTACGACCATCATAAAGTGTGATCTGACCAGAAGTCGGCAAGCCACCTAACTCTAATAAGCCTTTGATTTCGCTTTCGTGTGCACCATCGAATACCGGTGTGGCAAGTGGTAAACCTTTACGTAAGTTTTGGGCTAAACGCATCACTTCTTCATCAGAGAATGTGCTTAAATCCACCGATTGTGCACCGTGACCTAAATCGTAGGCTTTTTGCATATATTCACGTAATTTAGCCACTTCTTGTTGCTGTTTGATCATCTTATCAATCTGATCACCGATACCACGAGCCGCTAAGCCTAAGTGAGTTTCTAAGATCTGACCGATGTTCATACGAGACGGTACGCCCAGCGGGTTCAATACGATTTCAACCGGCTGACCGTTCTCATCGTATGGCATATCTTCTACAGGGTTGATTTTCGAGATAACCCCTTTGTTACCGTGACGACCCGCCATCTTATCACCCGGCTGGATTTGGCGTTTCACCGCAAGGTAAACTTTCACCACTTTTAACACACCCGGTGCTAAATCGTCGCCTTGGATAATCTTGTTGCGTTTGATCTCAAGTTTACGTTCAAATTCTTTGCGTAACTCTTCGTGCTGTTCCGCTAACTGTTCTAATTGATTTTGCTTCGCTTCGTCTTCAAGGGTTTGTTCTAACCATTTTTCACGAGCCACGCCATCTAATGCAGACTCTTTAACGCCGCCTTCAATTAATAGGTTGCGAACACGAGTAAATAAACCGGCTTCTAAGATTTCCAACTCTTCCGCTAAGTCTTTCTTCGCTTCACGCAGTTGCATCTCTTCGATTTCTTTCGCACGTTTATCTTTCTCTACGCCATCACGGGTAAATACTTGAACATCGATAACCGTACCTGAAGTGCCGTTTGGTACACGCAATGATGAATCTTTCACATCAGAGGCTTTTTCACCGAAGATCGCACGTAATAGTTTTTCTTCCGGTGTTAATTGGGTTTCACCTTTAGGAGTTACTTTACCTACTAAGATGTCGCCACCTTTCACTTCCGCACCGATGTAAACGATACCTGATTCATCTAATTTGCTTAATGCAGATTCACCCACGTTTGGAATATCGGCAGTGATCTCTTCTGCACCTAACTTGGTATCACGCGCCACACAAGATAATTCTTGAATGTGGATAGTGGTAAAGCGGTCTTCTTGTACCACACGCTCAGACACTAACATTGAGTCTTCGAAGTTATAACCGTTCCAAGGCATAAATGCCACACGGATATTTTGACCTAATGCTAATTCACCTAAGTCTGTTGAAGGGCCGTCTGCTAAGATTTCACCACGAGCAACCGGCTCACCTAAGTTCACACAAGGCACTTGGTTGATACAGGTGTTTTGGTTTGAACGGGTGTATTTGATTAAGTTATAAATATCAATACCCGCTTCGCCCGGAATGGTTTCATCTTCATTCACTTTCACCACAATGCGTGATGCATCAACATACTGAACTGTACCACCACGTTTTGCGACAATCGCTACACCTGAGTCAAGAGCGATAGGTTTTTCCATACCGGTACCGACTAATGGTTTGTCCGCACGTAATGTTGGAACAGCCTGACGTTGCATGTTCGCACCCATTAACGCACGGTTCGCATCGTCGTGCTCAAGGAACGGAATTAACGCTGCTGCCACAGAAACTACTTGTTGGGTTGAGATGTCCATATATTGAACTTCTTCCGGTTTAAATAAGCCCGATTCACCTTGCTGACGGCAAGTCACATAAGTATCGGTAAAACGGAAGTTCTCATCTAAATCTGAGTTTGCCTGTGCAATGATATTGTTGCTTTCTTCAATCGCAGATAAATACTCGATCTCTTCAGTGACTTGACCATTCACCACTTTACGGAATGGAGTCTCTAAGAAACCGTAGTTATTAGTACGAGCATACACCGATAGTGAGTTGATCAAACCGATATTCGGGCCTTCAGGCGTTTCGATTGGACATAAACGACCATAGTGAGTCGGGTGTACGTCACGCACCTCAAAGCCGGCACGCTCACGGGTTAAACCACCCGGGCCTAATGCTGAGATACGGCGTTTATGTGTTACCTCTGAAAGCGGGTTGTTTTGGTCCATAAATTGCGAAAGCTGTGATGAACCAAAGAACTCTTTCACTGCTGCTGAAATTGGTTTAGCGTTGATTAAATCTTGTGGCGTTACACCATCTAAATCGCCTAAAGATAAACGCTCACGCACCGCACGTTCTACACGCACCAAACCAATGCGGAATTGGTTTTCTGCCATTTCACCAACGCTGCGGATACGACGGTTACCTAAGTGGTCGATATCGTCCACTTCACCGCGGCCGTTACGGATTTCGATTAATTTTTTCATTACACCGATGATGTCATCGTTGCTTAAAATACCGCTGCCTACGCCTTCCGGAATATCTAATGAGCGGTTAAACTTCATACGACCTACCGCAGATAAATCGTAACGCTCCGCTGAGAAGAACATATTGTCAAATAAGGCTTCTGCCGCTTCTTTTGTTGGTGGCTCACCCGGACGCATCATACGGTAAATTTCAACCAACGCACTTAAACGGTCATAAGTTGGATCAACGCGTAAGGTTTCAGAAATATAAGAACCGTGGTCTAAATCGTTGGTAAATAATACTTCAATCTCTTTATAGCCGGCTTGCGATAAGTTCGCCAACATTTCCATTGAGATTTCCATATTCGCCGGGCAAATCACTTCACCTGAAGATAAATCAACGTAATCTTGAGCCGCAACCTTGCCGACAATATATTCCACCGGCACTTCAATTTGAGTGATATTGTCTTTTTCTAATGCACGAATATGACGAGCGGTAATACGGCGACCCATTTCAACATACACTTTGCCGTTTGCTGCAATATCAAATGATGCAGTCTCGCCTCTTAAACGCTCAGGCACTAACGTCATTAATAATTTGTTCTCAACTACTTCAAATTTAATTTTCTCGAAGAATAAATTTAGAATTTCTTCGGTGGTGTAGCCTAATGCACGCAGAATAATGGTTGCCGGCAATTTACGACGACGGTCGATACGGGCAAATAAGTTATCTTTCGGGTCGAACTCGAAATCTAACCAAGAACCACGGTAAGGAATAATACGTGCGTTATAAAGCACTTTACCTGAAGAGTGGGTTTTACCTTTGTCAGAATCGAAGAACACGCCCGGGCTACGGTGTAATTGAGAAACGATAACACGTTCGGTACCGTTAATCACGAAAGTACCGTTGTCAGTCATTAATGGGATTTCGCCCATATACACGTTTTGCTCTTTAATGTCTTTTACCGTACCGGCTGCGGCTTCACGGTCATAAGATACTAAACGCAATTTCACGCGTAATGGTGCAGCGTAGGTTGTGCCACGAATTTGGCATTCACGCACGTCAAACACCGGCTCGCCTAATTCGTAAGAAACGTATTGTAATTCTGTTGCTCCATTATTGCTTACAATCGGGAAAACAGAACGGAATGCCGCTTCTAAACCTTGTTGCCCTTCAGGATCTTTTTCGATAAATTTTTCAAAAGAATCAAGCTGAATTGTTAATAGATAAGGTACGTTCAGAACTTGTGGGCGTTTGCCAAAGCTCTTACGGATACGCTTTTTCTCGGAATATGAATATGCCATTTTTTAAGATAGCCTCTGAAATATATTTTGGTTGAGATTACACAATCCGACACGAAAGACTCGGTTGGAAGTGGCATTATAAAAAACTGTACGAGATGTCATTTTCCAATCGCCAATCAAGCAGTCAAAAATCACTACTGCAAGCGGTCAAATTGGGCAGGAAATTTGCAAATGTTGCTGATTAAAATGACAAAATCAGCCCTTGCGTTCAAGCACAAAAGGCTGACCGGTCAAGCCGTCAGCCAATTTTTGCTAAAAATGGTTAGGAATTATAGCGGATTTTGTAAATTTTGGCAACAAATTGACCGCTTGCAAAAACAAGCCCCAAGATTCTACTTGAGGCTTAATAGCTAGAAGATAGCCTCTAAACGTACAAATGTCTGAATAAAGTGCTTACGATCTTTATCTTTGTCGTTATAAAAACTGATTTCAGGCTGGATAAAGAGCCAGTTGCGCCAGATTGGTTGACGATAGGAGACAAATGGACCCCAATAGTTAAATTTTGATAACTCTTTATCTAAACGCCCCCCCATACTGATACCATAGCTGATGTGCGTGAGTGGTTTGAAGTTATGTTGCCGATATAAACTATTTCCCCAACTTCTTTCTTCATCTACATCATGGCGATATTCAAAATTGGTGTGGTTCATAATAAAGGTGGTATCCGTTTCGGTATATTTATTTTCAAAGTTAGTACGTAAATAGTGCTTACTCTCTGAACCGTAACGATAAATCTGCTCTAGACGGGTGCTGAACTGGTCGGTGATTTTCCAATCTTTACTGAGGCGTAAACGTCCGAAAATATCGCTTCCCGAACGAATACCAGCATCTAAATCGGTCTCAATCCCTAAAGCCTTAATGCCATCAGACCAACGTAAACCAATAGAAGAGTTCGAATCTCTCGCTTCACGAGAATTATAGCGTTTATTTGGATTGACGTTTTTATACAATTTTCCAGCATGATTTTTATCGGTAAGCTCATTATCCAGTTCGTCATCACCAAATACGACATTTAGACGCTTTTTCAAGATAGGGAGTTTGATTTTACCACGAACACGGGGCTTATAAGTAAATTTATCGTGTTTATCCCAACGGCTATCTAACATTACCCGTAAAGAAGCCGTTCCCGGTTTATCAGGGTCTGCATCACCTAGCCAACTGTTAATATTATTCGCCCAACGATCTAAGGTGGTGCTTATTGTTTCATGTTTCTTGTCTACCCAAGTGTCATTTTCTTCTGCCATCACCATAACAGGTGTAAGTGCTAGTAACGGAATAAGACATTTTGTTTTCATAATATTCTCCTTTTTAGGAATCACATCATAATCTAAATTATTTGGTATTACAAAAAATATCCTCTCTAGGCTACAGTGCAACCTGGGGAAAATAAACCGCTGTTAATTTGACTAATTCGGATAATGAAATGCACTGAAATGCAGTGAGCTTCCCTTGCAATCCTCGAGCTTGCACATCTTGTGCCAATAAATAGCAACGGGGCAATTTTGCAAAAAATTGCGGATTTTTGACCGCTTGTAGCACGCCATCTTGCCACAGAACAACCGCATCGTTCTCACTAAGATGTGAGAAAAAGAAGTTTAAGGTTTCTTCATCATAATTCGCTTTGGAAAGGGTATAAAGCATAAATATTCCTTAAAACGTCATTACTTTTTCAGCTTGATTGAGCAATGCGATCATCTCAGCGTGAGTTTTAAATTGAAGCATTCGCAGTAACCAATCTGCATTATCCAGCCCTCGTAAACTTACACTTTCTTGGCAAATAAAACATTCAGTTAAGTCATACAATTCCAATAATTTGAAGGTAGAAATATGGTCTTTTTGTAAGAGTTTTTCTGGTTGTTGATCGGCAATGAGATTAAATACACCATCATTAATAAAGCAGATAGCTATCTCTTGCTCGTCACAAAAAGCACTGGCTGCAAGCAGGGCATCTAGCCCCTCTCGGCTAACTGCGGAACCAAAAGGTGGCTGGGTAAATAAAAAGGCAAGTTTATATTTCTTCATCTTAAAAAGTCAGTAATCGATCCGCTTTTAATACTGCTTGGCTAAATTCGCCTAACCCGGCTAGGGTAAATCCTTCGGCTAAATTATGTGTTGCATTAGCTGAGATTTGCTCATCCACCACGCCTCTACGCTGGGCAGCAGCAATGCACAAATGCAGAGGCAAGCGGTGCAATTTAGCCAATTTTTTCCACATCTCGACTAAATTCACTTCATCGCTTGCTGGATTCACTAAGGCATTAGCATTGCTCACGCCTTCTTGAAAAAAGAATATTTGGCAAATTGTATGATTGGCTTTTAATAATTCTTCCGCCACTTGGTAGGCTAAAAATGCCCCTTGTGAACCGTAAACCGGCGATTTTATCGCTAATACATAATCCATTACTCACTATCCTGCTTGATTTGTCGAATGTAGAGATATACGGTGTGGCGGGAAATATCCAACTTCTCTGCCACTTGGTTGATCGCATCTTTAATATCAAAAATGCCTTTTTCAAACAGCGAAATCACAATTTGGCGGTTTTTATTATTGTTAGAAATTTGACGATCTGCCATCACATCATCAATCGTCGTTTGAATCGTTTGTGAAACCAAATCTTCTACTGAACTGGCAAATGTGACTTCTGAAGCTGTATCTACAGGGGCAATAAAAGAATTGAGAAACTGTGAGGTAGGAACTTCCAAATTAATATTAATGCACAGTAACCCGATAACGTGCTGCTTACCATTACGAATCGCAATAGTGATAGACTTCATTAAAACGCCACCTTTTGCCTTGGTAAAATAAGGTTTGGAGACGCTATCCGTTGCCATATGATGCAGCGATTTCAATGCACGGTCAGTAATCGGAGAGCCGATTTTACGGTTAGTATTGTGTCCGTTAGCAATATAAATTGCCGAATGTTCCAGAAACTCTAACGAATGCAATACAATTTCGCAATGCTCACCAATCAGTGCCGCAATCCCATCTACCATCGGAAAGTAAGAAGCAAGAATGGCGTGATCTTCGTCAGAAAAAGGCGTGAATTTTTTGGTCATAATACAAATTACAAGCGGTTAGTTTTATCACATTTTTTGCAAATATTATAATAAATCTAACCGCTTACGTATCTTCAATAATTAAGGAATAACGAATTATTTCTTAGCATCTGCTGCTTTAAAATCTAATAATTCAATTTCAAATTTCAAGGTTGAATTTGCTGGTATTTTGCCTGCGGCACGATCACCATAAGCTAATGCAGGTGGCACTACAATTTCCATCTTACCGCCTTTTTTCAACATAGGAATCGCTTCAATCCAACCTGGAATTAATTGATTTAACTGAAATTCAATCGGCTCACCACGGTCGTAAGAGCTGTCAAATACTGTGCCATCAGTCAGAGTGCCTTTGTAATGCACCTTCACCGTATCTTCCGCTTTTGGTGAATTGCCTTCACCTGCTTTTTCAATTTTATATAACAAGCCTGAAGCCGTTTCTTTTACGCCAGACTGTTTTTTATAATCTGCACGGAATTTGTCGCCTGCAGCTACCGTTGCTTTGGTTTTTTCTTCGTTAATCTTTGCTTCTTTCGCAGATAAATAGGCATCTAACGATTTTAACTGCTTTTGCAAATCTTCATCGGTTAATTTACCGGTTTTCTTTAAGGTGTCCTGAACACCGGCTAAGATTTTATCCTGGTTATAGGTAAAAATATCTTTTTGTGATTCAATCACACCATTAATATTTTTACCCATTAATACACCCACGGCATAAGAGGAATCATCCACAAATTTAGGATCTGCTTTTTCTTCCGCCATCACATTTGTACTGAAAAGTGCGCCAACAATAAGAGTAAACAATGATAATTTGGTTTTTAACATAATTTTTCCTTATAAAAATAACTGTTAAGAAAATTGTAGATAGGGTAAAGTGTAATTCCGTTTCACACAACCTTTTTTTAGTAAAAAATGGATAATAATTATACATTATCGGCAAAAATTACCGAATTGGAGACTAAAGTTGCTTTCCAAGAGCTGATTATTGAAGAGTTAAATCAAGCACTTATTGAGCAACAATTTGCAATTGATAAGTTACAAACTCAGATTCGCCATATTGCTGAGAAATTGAAAGGGGCTCAACTAAGCCAAGTTGCTTCACAAGCAGAAGAAACACCCCCTCCTCACTATTAATGCTATTAAAATAGCGTTTTTTTCAAAAAATAAACAATACATTAGAGAAGGAAAGTAATGAAAATTGGTATTATTGGTGCGATGGCACAAGAAATTGAGATTTTACGCCAAGTAATGGTTGAACCTAAAGTCACTGAATTAGCAGGTTGTAAAATTTTTGAAGGCAAAATTAATAACACCCGTGTGGCATTATTACAATCGGGTATCGGCAAAGTTGCTGCCGCCATCGGCACTACCTTACTGATACAGCTCACCCAGCCGGATATGATTATTAATACAGGCTCTGCCGGTGGATTAGATCCAGATTTAAACGTAGGTGATATTTTGATTTCAACCGAAGTTCGTCATCACGATGTTGATGTGACCGCCTTTGGTTATGAAATCGGGCAACTACCGGCAAACCCGCCAGCATTTTCGCCAAACGAGCAATTAGTCGAATTAGCTCAAAAGGAAGCGAAAAAAGCCGGTTACAATGTGGTTTCAGGCTTAATCTGTAGCGGCGATGCCTTTATTAACGGTAATGATAAGATTAATCAAATTCGTCAGAATTTCCCGAATGTCGTTGCAGTCGAAATGGAAGCTGCAGCCATTGCGCAGGTTTGTCACGGTTTTAACCTTCCATTTGTAATCGTAAGAGCAGTATCGGATGTAGCGGACAAAGAATCCCACCTTTCTTTTGAAGAATTTCTGCCATTGGCCGCAGAAAAATCTTCCACGATTGTATTAGCAATGCTAAATAATATCGATTAATTTTAATTGTTAGCGAAATTTCAAGTTTGTAAATGTTTATTAAAAATTGACCGCTTGTTATCGCTATTTTGGGCAAGATTTTGTAGAATCTTGTTAGTTTTTTGCCTACAGACAAAAATTGTAGGCATTTTTCTTTTTAGTTATTGAGAGTTATATGAGTGCTTCACCAAATATTGGTTTTATCAGCTTAGGCTGCCCTAAAAATTTAGTTGATTCCGAACGTATTTTGACCGAACTGCGTGCGGATGGTTATAACATCATCCCTAGTTATGAAAATGCGGATCTTGTGATTGTAAACACCTGCGGTTTTATTGATTCCGCAGTACAAGAATCTCTTGAAAGCATTGGTGAAGCGTTAGAAGCTAACGGAAAAGTAATTGTCACCGGCTGTTTAGGAGCAAAAGAAAACCAAATTCGTGAGGTACACCCTAAAGTATTGGAAATTACAGGGCCACATAGCTATGAGGCGGTAATGAACCACGTCCATAAATATGTGCCAAAACCGGAATTTAACCCTTACACCAGCTTAGTGCCAAAACAAGGGATTAAATTAACACCGAAGCATTACGCTTATTTGAAAATTTCCGAAGGCTGCGATCATCGCTGCACTTTCTGCATTATTCCTTCAATGCGTGGCGATTTAGCAAGCCGTTCTATCGTGCAAGTATTAGATGAAGCAAAACGCCTAGTTGATGCCGGGGTAAAAGAGCTGTTAATCGTCTCACAAGACACCTCTGCCTATTCGTTAGATCGCAAAAAAGAAGAAGCAACCAAAACCGTTTTCTGGAACGGTATGCCGATTAAAAGTAACTTAATTACGCTATGTGAGCAATTAGGCTCAATGGGCGTTTGGGTACGTTTGCACTATGTTTACCCATACCCACACGTGGACGATTTAATTCCATTAATGGCTGCCGGCAAAATCTTGCCGTATTTGGATATTCCACTCCAACACGCCAGCCCGAAAATTTTAAAAGCGATGAAACGTCCGGGTTCGATTGAAAGAACCTTAGAACGCATTAAAAAATGGCGTGAAATTTGCCCGGAATTAACCCTGCGTTCTACCTTTATTGTCGGCTTCCCGGGTGAAACAGAAGAAGATTTCCAACTATTACTCGATTTCTTAAAAGAAGCACAGTTAGATCGTGTTGGTTGCTTTAAATTCAGCCCAGTGGAAGGTGCTGTTGCTACCGATATGCCGGATCAAGTGCCGGAAGAAGTAAAAGAGGAACGTTTCCACCGTTTTATGCAACTACAACAAGAAATTTCCGCTGCTCGCTTACAAGCAAAAATCGGCAAAACCGTACAAGTAATTATTGATGACATTGACGAAGAAGGCATTATCGGTCGCTCAATGGCAGATGCACCGGAAATTGACGGTGTAGTCTATGTAGATAATCCTTCAAACCAATTAGTGACAGTAGGGCAAATTATTTCAGTAACCATTACACATGCAGATGAGTATGATCTGTGGGGAATTTTAAACAACTAAGGATACATTATGTCAGCAGAAAATATGCCTAGCGTCATCCGTTTTGAGCAGGCGGTCGCGAAAAAAGATTATGAATCGGCTTGTACCGAGCTACTGTCTATCCTTTCAAAATTAGATAGTAATTTTGGTGGCATTTCCAATATTGAATTGAATATGCCAGAGCAGATTGAAAATTTAGAAAATGATAAAGCTATCTATTTCTGTACTCGAATGGCGGTAGCGATTACTCGCTTGTTTGAAGATCCTGCATTAGAGATCTCCGAACACGGTGCTATGCGTTTTCTGACATTACAACGCTGGATAGCATTAATTTTTGCCAGTTCTCCATACGTAAACGCAGACCATATCTTGCGTACTTACAATAGAAATAAAGAATCTGCTAATCCAAATACGGTTGATTTAGATGCCACATTACAAGCACTAATTAAGTTCTGTATTTTATACTTACCGGAATCTAATATTTTATTGAATCTAGATGCTGCATGGAATGCTTCATCAGATCTCACCGCATCACTTTGTTTTGCACTCCAATCACCTAGATTTATTGGTACATCCTCTGCTTTTGCAAAACGCGCGGCTATTTTGCAATGGTTCCCAGAAAAATTAGCGCAAATTGAAAACTTAAACAAGCTACCGAGTGCCATCTCACACGATGTTTATATGCATTGCAGTTATGATATTGAAGCCAATAAACATAATGTAAAACGGTCGTTAAATGCTGTAATTCGTCGTCATTTGCTTTCTATCGGTTGGGAAGATAGAAAAATTGAACAACTTGGCACCAGAAATAATAAGCCTGTCATGGTAGTATTATTGGAGCATTTCCATTCATCACATTCTATTTATCGCACTCATTCAACCTCAATGATTGCTGCACGCGAACATTTCCATCTTATTGGGCTAGGTAGTGATGCAGTAGACGAAATGGGACGACAAGTATTCGACGAATTTCATTTATTACCACAAGATGGATCTCTCTTTGACCGCTTAAGCTTTTTAAAAAATATCTGTGATAAAAATAATCCAGCCGTATTCTATATGCCAAGCATTGGAATGGATTTAACCACTATTTTCGCCAGTAACACTCGCCTAGCGCCAATTCAAGCTGTTGCGCTAGGTCATCCAGCAACCACACACTCTGATTTTATTGAATATGTTATCGTAGAAGATGACTATGTTGGTTCCGAAAGCTGCTTTAGTGAGCAATTATTACGTCTTCCAAAAGATGCGCTACCCTATGTGCCTTCCGCATTAGCGCCTAAAAATGTGGTCTATAACCTACGTGAAAATCCAGAGGTTATCCATATCGGAATTGCATCAACCACTATGAAATTAAACCCATATTTCTTAGAGGCATTGAAAGCCATTCGTGATAGGGCGAAGGTAAAAACTCATTTCCATTTTGCATTAGGGCAATCTAGTGGAATTACGCATCCTTATGTGGAACGTTTTATCAAAAGCTATTTAGGAAATGATGCAACCGCACACCCGCATTCGCCATATGATGAATATCTAAATATTCTACATAATTGCGATATGATGCTAAATCCATTCCCATTTGGAAATACAAACGGTATTATCGATATGGTTACGCTTGGTTTAGTTGGTGTCTGTAAAACAGGCCCTGAAGTTCATGAACATATTGATGAAGGTTTATTTAAGCGCCTCGGGCTACCTAATTGGTTAATTACCCAAACAGCAGAGGAATACGTTACCCAAGCTATTCGTTTAGTGGAAAACCACGAAGAACGCTTAGCAATTAGGCGCGACATTATTGAAAATAATAAATTACAAACATTATTTTCTGGCGATCCTCGCCCGATGGGACAAATATTCTTAGCTAAAGTGCAGGCATGGTTAGCGGATAAAAACCCTAAAAATGCGGAAGTAGAAGTTAAAACAAAGAAAGTAAGAAAAGCAGCTACTGCTAGCCAATCCACAAAAAAACAGACAACTTCGAAAACAAAAACAGCCAAAGCAGAAAAGAATAACACAGCAAAAAAAACGACTAGAAAAAAGACAGCAAAAATCGAAACTGAAAGCTAGCCCATAAAACAAAGCCCAAGTAATCATTTGACTTACTTGGGCTTTTTGCAAAAAATTGAGTAAATTTAACCGCTTGTATCAGCCTAATGCGGCACCACTTAAACCAATAAAGAAACCAGCAATAGTTGCACTCATTAGATTAGCTAAGGTTCCACCAATCACTGCTTTTAAACCTAAACGAGCAATATCTGAACGCCGACTTGGTGCCATACTTCCGATACCACCAATCAATACCGCAATTGCACTAAAGTTTGCAAAACCACATAAAGCAAAAGTAATGATTGCCTTAGTTTTATCGCTTAATTGCACCACAGCATCAGGCTGTAAATATTTAGCAAACTCAAGGTAGCCGACAAATTCATTAACAGCAAGTTTCATACCTATCATTTGACCTGCAATATCGGCATCTTGCCACGGCACACCGATTAAGAAAGCAAGTGGTTGGAATAAATAACCTAATAAAATTTGTAAGGTTAGCCCCTCATAACCAAACCAATTACCAATGCCACCAATAAAGCCATTTAATAAAGCGATCACTGCAATAAATGCTATTAACATAGCACCGACATTAATAGCCAAAGTAACACCTGCACTAGCACCATTAGCTAGGGCCTCAACCACGTTATTTGGCTTTTCAACTTCAACATTGTCATCTGCTTTACTCTCCAAGGTTTCCGTTTGAGGATACATTAATTTAGCAAATAGTAACCCAGCTGGTGCAGCCATAAAGGAGGCCGCAATAAGATAAGTTAAAGGAACGCCCATTCCGGCATAACCAGCCATAACGGAACCAGCAATTGAAGCAGTTCCACCAACCATAATGGCAAATAATTCTGACTCTGTCATACGGCTAATGTATGGTTTTACAACTAGAGGAGCTTCTGTCTGACCAACAAAAATAATTAGCTGCCGCTGACATTGATTCTGCCTTGGAAGTGCCTAGTGTTTTTTGTAATGCTCCACCAATAATTTTAATCACCCATTGCATCACACCAAGGTAGTAAAGCATTGAAATTAACGCAGAGAAGAAGATAATAATAGGCAATACTTTAACCGCAAACACAAAACCAATGCTGCTATTACTCGGATTCGCTAAATTGCCAAACACAAAGCTAATACCTTCGTTACCATAATTAATAATATTGCTCACACAATTTGCAGTAGCTAGCAATGCATTTCTTCCCGCGGGGAAGTAAAGAATAAGGGCAGCAAAACCAATTTGAATCGCTAACGCGCCAAAAATTGTGCGAAATTTAATAGCTTTGCGATTATTTGACAATAAAATACCTAGCCCTAATAACACAAAAACACCAATTATGCTAATTAGTATATCCATCGTAAGTCTCCATTAGTAAATAGTAATAATTTTATTAATGCCACTCTGCTTAGCAAATTCCACGAGTTCATTTGTCTGTTCGATAGTCGGCACAAAACGAGCCAAGCCTGATTCATCTCTTGCTCCTTTGGTATGCACCCGAATAATTTTAAGTAGCACATCTGGATAAGGTTTTAGCAATACCGCCACTTTTTCCAGTAACTGATGGGCATCATAAAACTGATTAAGGTAAACCAAACGCACTTCTTCCACCTTATCGAGCGGTAATAATTTGGCTAAATTTTGCAAATTGCGTGCCAAGTTTTCAGGTTTAATATGATTCACGTTTGGAAGAGCCTGTTCAGGCACTTTGCCGGCTTGGTTTTTCCGATCAAAGCATAGCGTTTGTAAGCCCGCCCCATCTCCTTTGAGATCGAACAGAAATTTATCGGTAACATTAATTAACGGCTCTGTTGCCTCAAAATCAAAAAAGCCGCTGCTGTCTAAATAACAGGTTAGCCCTTGCTCACGCAACGCCTCGAACAGTGGCACTAATTTTTTATGATGAATGGTTGGCTCTCCACCCGAAATAGTGACTCCTCGAATAAAGGGAACTGCCTCCATCACTTGATCGTACAAGTATTGCAAGCTAACCTGTTTTGCTTCCTTGCTATAACGTGGAATGGTTTCCGGGTTATGGCAATACAGGCAATTCAGCTTGCAACCTTGTAGAAAAATGCTGGTACGATTGCCCTGCCCTTCTACATTCGAGAAGGGGATAATGCGGTGTAACGGCACAAAAATCTCAGAAAGTGCAGCCATTGTTACCCTGCATTCACATTTTCTTCATCACGCAGCTGGCGGTCGAACACTTTCGCACAATCATCGGTGCCTGAACCATACCAAGTGGTATCACGCAATACCGCTTCGCCTTTGCGATAACGTTCAACCTCGCTTTTTTTCACCAAGTAGCCTGTCACTCGAATCAAATCAGTATTTTTCAGGTAAGTGGTAATGTAGCGATAACCTTGGGCGAACGAGCCGTCAATAATATCCACCACCGCATCTAAATGATCAGTGTAGGTTTGGTCAAAGGCGAATAAATCCCCCGTACCGGATGGGAAATATTTATGGAAAGGAGCAGACTGTTTTAAGTGTGCCAATAAGGTTGGCTCTTCGCCCACACGAATGCGGTGTGCCGGCGTGTTCATTTTGTCTTCAGCGTGGTTATTTGCCCCCACTTGAGCGTGTAACAGATATTGGTTATTGGTTCGTTCAACATACAGCCCTTTATGAGCGTCATTTACTGCTTGGAGCTTATCCATAATCAGCGTCGCAATTTCATCGCCACGTTTGCTTTGCCCAAAGGTTTCATTTAAACCTTCTTGCTTGAGTAAATGATTCACCGCATCGGCAAGACCTACAATCGCAATCATACTTGTGAAGTTAGTACGTTTGATAAAGCCCTCCTGAACCAAGAAGCTACTTTCAAAGAAATTGCTTTCTTCCACCAAGAATTTATGCCGTTTATCCATCGTGGAAAGGGCGAGTTTTGCCACTTTCGGCAGCATCTCATTGACCATTTGTTCAACACTCGCACAAGCACGCCCGATAGTACCTAAACGCAGGCGGGTCAGAGTGTAAGCACCGCCACATTCCGGTAAGGCGTTATAACAGCTTGCAATTCCGTATTCTTCGCCTAAATCTTGAATGTAGTAGGCATCATTAGCAAAAGACGGTTTGGACACCAACAAGCACGCTTTCGCCGCCAGTTCGGCAAATTCACGCGATGTTTTGGTTTTATCATAACGAATCGTCATATTCGGTGTAGTGTTTTCAAGCTCAATCACCGCTTTTAAGATTAAACGACCGGCTTTGGTGTCATTCGGCCCGATGTTAGCGTGGCAGAAAGAATCGGAAATGGTTTTATCGATATGATTTAAGAAACGCTTGATTTTAATGTAATCTTGCTCTTCATCGGTTATAAACGGTTCTAACAGTTGGTCTAAACGCCCGATATACACCGGAAAAGTAGTAATGGACGGAACGTGTGAATACAGAATTAACAAGCCGTCTAAGGCTTCATCTAAATTGGTTGGCGGAGGTAAATCTAAGAATTGGCAACCTTTTTGCATATACACATTATAATCAGGCAAAATATAACGTGGGCGATAAATCGCATAACCTTCATTTAAATCGCAAATCATCTGATTTTCAATGTGTTCCCACTCTTCTTCAGTGTAGCCAAGTAGTTCAATCGGGTTAAATAACCGCTCAGCAATATTGCCTAAACTCATCAATTTTTGCTGATAAGTGAGATTTTTTGCTTTTACTACCTCAAGAATATCTTGTAATGAAGCCTGCATAACATTTTCCTCTCTATTAAGTGATAGTTCGGATTTTAGTCAAACCGAATAAAAATTGCTGTGACTTAGATCACAGTTTCTCTTTTATATTCCTCAAAAGCATAAGGCAACCGATTGCGTTAGGTAACAGCAATTTGCAAATTTTTGACTTTTTCTGACCGCTTGTTTTAACTCAGACTGATTAAGGTGTAAAATACGCCACAATTTAAGCAAAAGGACAGACTGATGGTACAAAAACCACTTAACCACTATTTAGAAATGCAGGAGCATTTTTTATATGTTCCCTATTTACACCATCACCGCCGCATTCGGGTACTATTGCCGAAGGATTATCACAACGAAGGTTGGGAACGTTATCCGGTGTTATATATGCACGACGGGCAAAATGTGTTTTACAGCAAAGAGTCTTATTCGGGGCATTCTTGGAAAATTATTCCAACCATTAAATCACACCAAGAATTACCGAAGATGATTATTGTCGGCATTGATAACGCAGGAGCTAATCGCTTAAATGAATACGGCCCGTGGAAAACAACCACCGGCTCAACCCCTGAAACCCGAAATGCCGGAGGCTTAGGGGAGGAATATGCCAAATGGGTGGTGGAAACGGTTAAACCCTTTATTGATATTCACTATCGCACCAAGCCTCAGCAAGAACATACCTTATTGGCAGGCAGTTCAATGGGTGGCATTATCACCGCTTATATGGGCAGCCGCTACCCACATATTTTCGGGCATTTAGGGGTGTTTTCGCTTGCCTCTTGGTTTAGTGAGCCGGATTTTCTGCGTTTTACGCACCAATATCCGTTACAACCCAATACCAAAGTGTTTATTCAGGTTGGCACTAACGAAGGCGATGAAATCGATTCGCACTTTATCTCTAATACGAACCAAACCTATATTGATTGTTCGCTCAATTACTACCAAGCACTGATTCGGATTGGCGTGCCGTTAGACAATATCCGCCTGCGGATTATGGCAAATGAAATCCACCACGAAATGCACTGGGCAGATCACTTTGTGGAATTTTTACATTTTTCACTGCTGCGCAAGTAATGGATAAAGGTAATCATATCTACATTACACAATTCTGAAAAAACAAAACCCCGATGTTTCCATCGGGGTTTGTTGAACTTGAAGTTCTGACAAAATAAATCAAAAATTATTTGATTTCTACTTTCGCGCCAGCTTCTTCTAATTCTTTCTTAAGTGCTTCAGCTTCTGCTTTAGAGATGCCTTCTTTTAATGCAGCTGGAGCTGATTCTACTAAGTCTTTAGCTTCTTTTAAGCCTAAACCTGTTGCACCACGTACTGCTTTGATTACAGCAACTTTGTTTGCACCAGCTTCTGCTAATACTACATCAAACTCAGTTTTCTCTTCTGCTGCCGCTGCGCCTGCTGCTGGAGCTGCTGCTACTGCTGCCGCTGCTGAAACACCGAATTTTTCTTCCATCGCAGTGATTAATTCAACGATTTCTGATACTGATTTAGAAGCAATCGCTTCAATGATTTGTTCGTTAGTTAATGACATAACAATCGATTCCTAAAGTAAAATAAGTTGTTAAACGAATAAAGAAGAGTGCTTAAAATTAAGCTGCTGCTTCCATTTGATCGCGTAATGCTGCAAGAGTGCGAACAAGTTTGCCTGCCGCAGCTTCTTTCATTGTGCCCATTAAACGTGCAATTGCTTCTTCGTAAGTTGGTAAGGTTGCTAAGAATGCAACATCTTGTTTTTTACCTTCAAAGGCTGCACCTTTAAGTTCAAACTCTTTGTTTGTTTTCGCAAATTCAGTGAATAAACGTGCTGCTGCACCTGGGTGTTCATTTGAGAATGCGATAAGAGTCGGACCGGTAAACGTATCTGTTAAGCACTCGAACTCGGTGCCTTCCACTGCACGACGTAATAAAGTATTACGTACAACTTGCATTGTCACACCAGCTTCACGAGCTGCTTTACGTAACTCAGTCATTTTTTCAACTGTTACACCGCGAGAATCCGCAACAACAGCTGAAAGTGCACCTTTGGCAGCTTCGTTTACTTCAGCAACAATCGCTTGTTTGTCTTGAAGATTTAATGCCATTGGTTTTAGCTCCTGATACACTCTGCCTTTTCAAGCAGAATTTACAAAAAATCCCAAAAATATTACCGCTTGCATTGCTACAAACTGCAATCTTCTTTGAGCCTAAGGTGTCCAGAAGCAGAGAATTCTGTCTGTTCACCATCTATGTAGGATTATTAAGTTTTCACCCCTACAGTCTTAGACGGGGCTTAGATAGGCTAAGCACCATCAGCTTGCTCTCGCAAGTTAAGGTCGCAAATTATACAGATAATCTGCGACCCTGTAAAGTTTAACTTCTGTTAGAAATTAAAGTGATGCTTGATCAACTGCAACACCAGCACCCATTGTAGTAGAGATGCTTACTTTCTTGATGAAGATACCTTTTGCTGTTGTTGGTTTTGCTTTTGTTAAAGCAGCTAACAATGCGTTTAAGTTATCTTTTAATTGTTCAGCTGAGAAGTCTGCTTTACCGATAGTAGTGTGGATAATACCGTTTTTGTCGTTACGGTAGCGGATCTGACCAGATTTAGCATTTTTAACCGCTTCTGCAACGTTTGGTGTTACTGTACCTACTTTCGGGTTTGGCATTAAGCCGCGTGGACCTAATACTTGACCTAATTGACCTACAACACGCATTGCATCAGGAGAAGCGATAACAACATCAAAGTTCATTTCGCCTTTCTTGATTTGCTCTGCAAGATCTTCCATACCCACTAAGTCAGCACCCGCTGCTTTTGCTGCTTCTGCGTTTGCACCTTGTGTAAACACAGCAACACGAGCTGTACGACCTGTACCGTGTGGTAATACTGTTGCACCACGCACGTTTTGGTCTGATTTACGAGGGTCAATCCCTAAGTTTACTGCAACATCAACGCTTTCAACGAATTTAGCGGTTGCGAATTTTTTTAACACTTCAACTGCTTCGTTGATGTCATAAGCTTTAGTAGAATCTACACCAGCTTTAATTGCTTTCATTTTTTTAGTCAATTTAGCCATTGTATTATTCCTCTACGATTAAGCCCATTGAGCGAGCTGTACCAGCGATTGATTTCATTTTGGTTTCGATAGTCGCACCTGTCATATCTGCTGCTTTAGTTTCAGCGATTTGACGGATTTGCTCTTGAGTTACTGTACCCACTTTATCTTTATTCGGTTTACCAGAACCAGATTTGATACCTACCGCTTTTTTCAGTAATACTGCTGCCGGTGGAGTTTTGGTAACGAATGTGAAAGATTTATCAGCGTAAACTGTGATAACAACCGGAATCGGTAAACCTTTCTCTAAGCTCTCAGTACGAGCGTTGAATGCTTTACAGAATTCCATAATGTTAACACCTTGTTGACCTAATGCAGGACCAACTGGTGGTGATGGGTTAGCCATACCTGCTGCAACTTGCAGTTTAACGTAGGCTTGGACTTTTTTTGCCATTTTAATTTTCCTCTAAATGGGTGATAACGCTGAAAATCAGCTCCCCTGTTACATAAAAAATACGAGTCAGCAGGCTGGCTCGTAATAGGTCGCAAATTTTAAAGAATTTGCGACTATTTTTCAAGCAAAACTTTCGCTTTGTTGAATAAATCTTGTTACAAGCGGTCTTTTTTCCGCTGAATTTTGCAAAAAATTGAGAAAAATAACCGCTTGTGTGTGAAATTAATTGAAATTAGCTCTGCTTTTCCACTTGACTGAATTCTAATTCTACCGGTGTTGCACGACCAAAAATCGACACCGATACTTTTAAGCGACCTTTTTCGTAATCCACTTCTTCGACCGTACCGGAGAAATCTGCAAACGGACCTTCTGTAACCAAAATGCTTTCGCCCGGTTGGAATTCTTTTCTGTGGCGTGGTTTTTCCGCCGTTTCTTGTACACGGTTTAAAATGCGGTCTGCTTCACGTTTGGTAATTGGTGCGGGGCGATCTGCCGTACCACCAATAAAGCCCATTACACGAGGCACACTTTTCACTAAATGCCAAGTATCGTCATTCATTTCCATTTCAACCAATACATAACCTGGGAAGAATTTACGCTCGGTTTTACGGCGTTTACCGCCCACATTTTCAACGACTTCTTCGGTTGGCACTAATACTTCACCAAACTGCTCTTCCATTTTGTGAAGCTTAATGTATTCACGCAATGTTACTGCCACACGGTTTTCAAAGCCTGAAAACGCCTGTAATACATACCAGCGTTTTGAGCCATTTTCTTTCACTTCTACTTCACTCATTTTAGAACCTTAAACTTGTTACAAATGTAATTAATGCGACGATGATTGAGTCAATACCCCATAAAACCAAGGAAACTACTACGCACATTGCCAATACAATCAAGGTGGTTTGTGTTGCTTCAGGGCGTGTCGGCCAAATAATTTTGCGTAGTTCGGTTCGAGACTCTTTAATAAAATGAATTGCCTTTTGCCCCTGATTTGTAATTGCCGCTAGTGCAACAGCACCAACTAGCAACACCACCAATAAAAGCACTCGAACAATTAATGAAAAATGAGATGAAAAATAGGCATTACCTACCGCAGCAACTGCTAAAAATACAATCGCAACCAGCCATAATGCTGTATTTGCACCTTTGCTTTTCCCCCCTTTTTGTTCGACTTGCTCGGGGGTTTTTGTTTTAATCTCAGTAGCCATATATAACCTAAAAAAATGAATAAAAAAATCAGAAATTATTTTAAAGCGTTAAATTCTATCATTTTCTACAAGACTTGCCACGATCTTTTATAGATTTTTATGCAAAATCAATATTATGCGGTGCTATCACGAATCACTAGCTTAGTCGGTAATTTAACAATCATCTCTTCTGCTGATAAGGTTTTACCACTCAAAAGAGTAAGTAGTTGTTTACCTGCTATTTTTCCCATTTGCTCGTAAGGGATCGCAATGGTTGTCAATTTAGGGTAGGAAATACTCCCCACTTCTAAACCACCTAAACCGGCAATCGCAAGATCTTTTGGAATGCTCATATGTCGGCGTAATGCTTCATATAATGCTCCGCAAGCCAATTCATCGGATAAAAAAACCAATGCATCTATTGCTTCCCAATTTAGAAGGGCTTCAGTCAACAAAGTTGCTCCTGCCGAAAACGAAATATCCTCTACTACGTGGTGGATTTTTAAAGGAGAAATATGATGTGCAAATAAAGTCGTATGCCAACTTTCTAAATATTGTTTGAAGATGGATAAATCTTGCTTCGCCGATAATAATCCAATCTCTCGATAGCCTTTTTTCACCAAAAAATGGATCATTTTCTCCATTGCTTCGTGGCTATCAATTCCAACACTGAGATGAATCGGTTCTTTTTTTATCGCACCTATTTCTACGGTAGGGATATTGCTGTTTTTAATCCACTCACGGGCATTAGGAGGGCAATCTAAATTCAAAAACACTATCGCTTGAGGAGCATGATTAATCAGTTCTTGAAACCAAGATTCTTGATCAGCGATCAAAATCACCATTTGCAATGCGGAATCCGCCAAGCTTTTGCGTAATGCCGATAAAATTAAGGTATTTTCCGTTGAGCTAATCGACGTCGTCACAATGACCAAATTATGTGATTCTGCAGAAGCTAATTGCCGAGCAGAAAAATGCGGAATATATCCTAGTTCAATGATTGCCTCTTCAATCCGTTTACGTAGTGGCTCCGACACCATTTCTGGTGTACGCAAAGCACGAGATACTGTCATCTGTCCAACACCAACAACTTTAGCTACATCAGCTAAAGTGACTCTGCCCGAAGATCTTCGATTTCTACTTGTTCCATTTGCCATACTATTTTCCTAATTGGGCCATATTATATGGCTAAATCCTTAATTTTCCTATTTAGAAAGATCAGAACAAAATACCAACTAATTATTTTTTATCCAATTAAATACTAAAAATGTTAACGCTATCACATTTTTAATATTTTCTGTTTGGTAGCGTTAACATTTCTATTTTATAGTATTTCTGCAGTTCAAAATTCAGACAACCATTCATTCACCTTTAATGGAGATTTACTATGAAAATTATGGCAGTATGTGGTTCCGGCTTAGGTAGCAGCTTTATGATGGAAATGAACATTAAAAAAGTATTGACGAAACTCGGAGTCGAAGCGGAAGTGAGTCATACCGACCTTTCCTCCGTTGTTGTTGATGATGCTGATTTATTTGTGATGGCAAAAGATATTGCCACAAGCAGCAATGTACCGGAAGAAAAACTCATCGTGGTAAAAAACATTGTTGGATTAGCAGAATTTGAAGAAAAATTGACCGCTTACTTTAACCAATAACGGGGATGTTATATGGAATCGCTACTCTTTTTTATATTAGATATTCTCAAAGTGCCTTCCGTTCTAGTGGGTTTAATTGCCCTGGTCGGTTTAGTTGCACAGAAAAAATCGGTATCCGATATTGTTAAAGGAACCATTAAAACTATTTTAGGCTTCTTAGTATTAAGCGGTGGTGCAACGGTACTTTTAAGCTCCCTAACTCCTTTAGGCGGTATGTTTGAGCACGCCTTCAACGTGCAAGGCATTATCCCTAATAACGAAGCGATTGTATCTATGGCAATCGAAAAATATGGTACGGCGACTGCGCTAATTATGGCATTCGGTATGGTAGCCAATATTTTAATTGCACGTTTTACCCGCCTAAAATTCATTTTCTTAACCGGACACCATACTTTCTATATGGCGTGTATGATAGGCGTAATCCTAACCGTTGCCGGCTTTGAAGGTATTCAGCTCGTCTTTGTCGGGGCATTAACCTTAGGGTTAATTATGGCATTTTTCCCGACTATCGCTCACTTCTATATGAAAAAAGTGACCGGTAGCAATGATGTTGCCTTAGGTCATTTCGGCACATTGGGCTACGTGCTTGCCGGTTCAATCGGGCAACTGGTAGGCAAAGGCTCTAAATCTACCGAAGAAATGGATTTACCCAAAAACCTCGGCTTCTTGCGTGATAGCTCCATTTCTATTTCACTCACGATGATGGCGATTTACTATATTCTCGCCATTGCTTCAGGCAGTGAATACGTTTCCACATTAAGCGGTGGACAACATTATTTAGTGTATGCCACCATTCAAGCCATCACGTTTGCAGCCGGTGTTTATGTCATTTTGCAAGGGGTTCGTTTAATTTTAGCTGAGATCGTCCCGGCATTTACCGGCTTCTCCGAAAAATTAGTACCTGATGCGAAACCGGCTCTCGACTGCCCGATTGTCTTCCCTTATGCTCCAAATGCGGTATTAGTCGGGTTTCTTGCCAGTTTCTTAGGTGGTATTTTAAGCTTAGCCATTCTAGGGCAACTTAATTGGGTGTTAATTTTACCAGGCGTGGTGCCACATTTCTTCTGTGGTGCAACTGCCGGTGTATTTGGAAATGCTACCGGCGGACGTCGTGGTGCGATTATCGGGGCTTTTATTCACGGTATATTAATTACTTTCTTACCGGTATTCTTATTACCTGTACTAGGTTCACTTGGCTTTGCTAACACCACCTTCTCTGACTCAGACTTCGGCGGTATTGGGATTGTGTTAGGCTATATGGCTCAATACTTCGATAAGAATATTATTACGCTCATTATTGTCGGCTTATTCGCTCTGTTGGTAGCCTATAATTATTTGGCGAAAAAACCGGCAGAACCGAAAGCCTAATTAAAATCAGATGTTATTTGCTACCTGCGAGGAATCTTCCCTACCATTTATTGATGGTAGGGAATTTTGTTTGGTTAAGCGACAACGCTCTTGTTCAATACCCATTATCCATCACATACCCCCCACTCACTTGTTTAATCACACCGGCTAATTCCAGCCCCAGCAATTCGACCAGTAATGTTTCAATCGTCAAGCTTGTGGCTTTGGCTAAATCATCAATCGCCATCGGCTCTAAGCTGATATGCTGATAAATTTGCTGCTGGCAAGCGGTCAGATTTGGCAGATTTTTTGCAAATTTTTCGCTGTTTTTGACCGCTTGTAAAGAGGTGCTTACTGCTGGTTTAGGCTCATCAAACAAAGGGATTTGCTGAGGTTGATATTGCGAGGCGACCGCCTCTAACATATCCTCCACACACTCCACGAGCAATGCTCCTTCTTTAATCAGCTTGTGGCAACCTTGTGCGTAAGGGTTTTGTACCGCATTCGGTAACGCAAACACTTCCCGACCTTGTTCAAGGGCATAGCGAGCGGTAATTAATGAGCCACTATTGATAGTTGCTTCAATCACCAAAGTACCGAGCGATAAACCGCTGATTATGCGGTTTCGACGTGGGAAATTTTCAGCAATCGGGGGCTGATTAGGCGAAAATTCAGACACCAACGCACCGCCTAACTCGATAATTTGCTTTGCCAGTTTTTGATGGCGGGCAGGATAAATCCGGTTTAATCCGCTGCCTAACACGGCAATCGTAACCCCTTGATGTTCCACTACTTTTTTATGTGCAAAACCGTCAATACCAATCGCCAAACCGCTGGTCACCGCTATATTGTGCTTCACCAAGTCAGCGGCAAATTGCCCCGCCCAATATTCCCCGTAGGGCGAATAATCCCGACTGCCGACAATCGCAATTTGCGGTAAAGCAAGGCTTTCGACATTACCCTTTACAAATAAAATCGGTGGAGCGGTGGAAATTTGCCGCAACAAGAAAGGGTAAGCTTTATCAAATAAACTCAGGATTTGCTGATTCGGCTGCTCCGCCCAAGTTAGTGCCTGCTCAATCCAATTTTTATCCGGATTAAACCAACGCTGAATCTGCTTTTCATTCCAGCCCATCTGCCTTAACTGTGTTTTATCGTAGGCACAAAATTCGGCAAAATCCAACTCCGCCAATAACCGTCCGATTCGCTGCGGACCAATTTGCGGAACCTGCAACAAACGCAATAAATCATACTGATATGCCATTTTTTCACCCTCAAAATTTCCCTAATAATAAGAAAACGTTTAGAATAGCCAAACGAATTTTTTAAACTTTTCGAGAGAGATCACAAAAATGGCTATATTAGATGTTGTGCTTTACCCCGATGAGAAACTGGCAACCGTGTGTGAACCGGTGGAACAGGTGGACGAAGCACTGAATCGTTTTATCGATGATATGTTTGAAACAATGTACGAACACGAAGGTATCGGCTTAGCTGCACCGCAAGTGGGCGTACTTAAGCGTGTTATTACTATTGATATTGAGGGCGACAAAACCAATCAAGTGGTGTTGATTAACCCTGAAATTTTAGAAAGTAGCGGTGAAACCGGCATTGAGGAGGGTTGCCTCTCCATTCCCGGGCATCGTGCCTTAGTGCCACGCAAAGAGAAAGTGAAAGTCAAAGCCCTTAACCGCCAAGGCGAAGAAATTATCATTGATGCCGATGATTTATTTGCGATTTGTATTCAACACGAAATCGACCACTTAAACGGCGTGCTTTTTGTTGACCACATCTCCAATTTAAAACGCCAACGCATCAAAGAAAAAATGCAAAAATTGAAAAAGCAAATTGCACGAGCGAAATAACCAGGCACAAGCGGTTAAAATGGCTTAAAAATTTGCAAATTAAGTGTGATGACACGATAATAACCACAGTTCAACTTTAGAAAGGATAAAAATATGATTATCGTCACCGGCGGCGCAGGTATGATTGGCAGTAACATTGTTAAAGCCTTAAATGAAATCGGTCGCAAAGATATTTTAGTAGTAGATAACCTCAAAAACGGGGAAAAATTTATCAACTTAGTGGACTTAGATATTGCGGATTATTGCGATAAAGAGGATTTCATCGCCTCTATTATCGCCGGCGATGATTTTGGTGAGATTGATGCGGTTTTCCATCAAGGAGCTTGCTCGGCAACCACCGAATGGGACGGCAAATACTTAATGCAAAATAACTACGAATATTCAAAAGAGTTATTGCATTTTTGTTTAGATCGCCAAATTCCTTTCTTCTATGCCTCAAGTGCGGCAACCTATGGCGGACGCTCGGATAATTTTATCGAGAAACGGGAGTTTGAAGGCCCATTAAATGCTTATGGCTACTCTAAATTCCTATTTGATGAATATGTCCGCCGTATTTTGCCTGAGGCAGAATCGCCAGTTTGTGGTTTTAAATATTTCAATGTATATGGCCCTCGTGAGCAACACAAAGGATCAATGGCAAGTGTTGCGTTCCACTTAAACAACCAAATGTTGAAAGGGGAAAATCCAAAACTATTTGCCGGTTCAGAGCAGTTCTTGCGTGATTTTGTTTATGTGGAAGATGTGGCAAAAGTGAATCTTTGGGCGTGGCAAAACAGCATTTCTGGCATTTTCAACCTCGGCACCGGAAAAGCGGAATCTTTCCAAGAAGTTGCGAATGCGGTTATCAAATACCACGGCAAAGGCGAAATTGAAACCATCCCATTCCCGGATCATTTAAAATCCCGCTACCAAACGTTCACTCAAGCGGACTTAACCAACCTAAGAGCCGCTGGCTACACAGGCACATTTAAAACCGTTGCTGAAGGAACAGCGGAATATATGGCGTGGTTGAATCGCTAATCAAACGTTGTTAAAAAAGCAGAAAGAGCTACGAAATGTAGCTCTTTTTGTTATAAGGTTATAAGGATTAGAATGCTGTCGTATCTTGGAATAAGCCTACTTTTAAATCAGTAGCAGTATAGATCACTCGCCCATCTACTTCGACTTCACCATCAGCAACACCCATCACTAACTTACGATTGACCACTCGTTTCATATGAATACGGTAAGTCACTTTTTTTGCTGTCGGTAAAATTTGCCCGGTGAATTTTACTTCACCTACGCCCAATGCACGTCCTTTGCCTTCGCCACCAATCCAGCCGAGATAAAAACCAACCAGTTGCCACATCGCATCTAAGCCTAAGCAACCCGGCATTACAGGATCGTTAATAAAATGACAGTTAAAAAACCATAAATCCGGTTTAATATCAAACTCAGCTTCAATATACCCTTTTTCAAAATTGCCTTTTTCTTGGCTCATTTCAATGATTCGATCCATCATTAACATTGGTGGAGCCGGTAATTGAGGCCCTTTTTCACCGAATAATTGACCTTTGCCTGATAGCAAAAGCTCTTCGTAAGTATAGCTTGGTTTGATGATTGGTGTACAACTGTTCATTATTTTTAAAATCCTGTAAAGTAAAAAAAGCCTGTTATATCAATAACTGATAAATCAGGCTGATAGTAACAGACTTTTAATTCAGTGAACAGTTGTAAGCTGACTTGTCGGATCAGTCTAGCTTTATCTTTTTGCAAATTTTGCTTAAAAATGAACCGCTTGTTTCTTCACTTTCCCGCTCATCTAGATTCTGGTGAATCAAGGTAAATAATGCTGTTTGGGCTGGGTTAGGGGCTTTCTCATCATCATAAAAATCCCGCTCAAACAGAATCGCTATGGCATCAAACACATTTTCCACCGTCCAAATTTTAAATAGACCTTGCTCCACTGCCTCAACAACTTCTGAACTTAAACTCAAATGGCTAACACAGGCTGCCGGAATAATCACACCTTGTTTCCCCGTTAATTGGCGAGCATGACAAATATTAAAGAAGCCTTCAATTTTCTGATTTACCCCGCCCACGCTTAGCACATTCCCAAATTGATCGATAGCACCTGTCACCGCAATAGATTGTGGCAAGCCAACTTTAGCTAAGGCACTCACTAGTACATTGAAAATCGCAAGAGAAGAACTATCCCCATCAATTTCACCATAGGATTGTTCAAAAGCAATCGAAGCTGAAAACGGTAACTGGGTTGGTAGTTCTAACAGATTCGCTAAACAAGATTGAGCGATAATAATACCTTTGGAGTGGATATTTCCCCCTAGCTCCACTTTACGCTCAATATCTGTAATTTCGCCATCACCATATTGTACATTACAACTTATGCGTAAGGGCTCGCCAAAACTATGCGGAATGCCTTCAAACTCAATGACCGATAAGCCATTGATCTGCCCAATTTCCTCTCCTTCGGTTTCAATATAAAGTTGATTAGTCAGAATATCACCCACCGTATATTGATTTAATATCGATGATTGCTGTTCTAAATAATCAAAATAACCTTTTACCTCGTCAATTTCGGTCACATTTGGGTAAAAATTTTGAATTCCTAATAAATGTTTTCTCAATAATGTAGGGGAAATAGACACCAACTCTCGGCTTTCACTTTCACGTATATAGGCCTGTAAAAATTGATTAAGCGCTGTGGAAGTTAATCGCTTATTGATGAGATTCTCAGCATAATTCTGAACATAACCTCCCCACTGCTCCACATTATCCGATAATGATAAGTAGGATTTTATTTCGGTATATTGCCCAAATTGATACAACCCATCATCATAAGCAGATAAAGTAGAAATATCTTCTCTTTCCCCTACTAAAATCAATTTAAATGTTGATTTCTCTTTAGCCGATAAATAGGGTGAGTGATTAACAGAATTTGGCTCATATTCACCAAATAATAATGCCTGTTTTAGCTTATCCCATTGGGTAATATCCAATAAGAGCGAACGGATATTAACAATTAAAATTCCCTTATCTGCCTCGTGAATTGCACCTTTAACATATTCTGTTTTCAGCTCTCTTTCCAAAAACACAGAATAACCAAATAGACTATTTTTATTGAAATCCATTTTGCTAATAATCGGCAGATCTACACTATATTTTTTCAGATATTCCGTGATTTCATTGATAAATTCCGGAAAAAGCTCAGATTTTAAGACTAATAAAGCACCAGACTGAGATTGTAAAAATTGATTTAACGCTTGTTTTGCTTGAGGTTGAAAATCTAAAAAATTCAATTTCTCATCTAAACGAGAGAAATCATTTTGCATTACTAATTTTTGGCTACTAAGTAAAGAAAGGGTCACAAATCTGCCTCATTATTGAAAATTTGGTTTATTATACAAAATTCCGCTATACTTGCTAAATATAGCTTACTTTTTCCTATCATATTCAGATTATGCGATATCAGAAACTCATCACCCAAGAAACAACTTGGAAATGGCAATATCTCCTAAAAAAACATCGTGAAGGAGAAAATATTACTAAGCATGAAGAACAAAGCTTGATCGATTTAAAAGTTCAGTTCCTCTCTACTTTGCAAGACTCTCCGGACGAAGTGGAAAAATGGATTAAGTCGGAAATGACACCTGAGCAACGTAAGAAAATGCGCCAATCAGTACGCGCCAAACGCAAACGCTTCTTTAATGCTGAAAAGCAAACAACCAAGAAAAAATCCATTGATTTAGAGTATTCGAGCTGGTTAAGGCTCTCTAAATATGCAAAAAGCCAAAAACTAACGCTTTCTGAAGCTATTGTCAAATTAACCGATGAACTCGAAAATAAACAACTTTACTTAGAGCAAGTTGCTAAAATGAAATCAAGTTTAAAAGATTTACTGAAATAAAAAAAGAAAAAAGCCCACTAACAAGCGGGCTTTTTTTGATTCAATTTTTCAACTGAATAACTATATTACATAGTTACTTCTTTTGAACCTTGAACTTGGATTTCAACACGACGATCTGGTGCTAAGCAAGCGATTAATGCTTTACGACCTTTAACTGCATCACATGTATGACCAGTTACTGGGTTTGCTTCACCGTAACCTACAGCTGTTACATTAGCTGGGTTAGTACCTTTAGAAACGATGTAGTTAGCTACTGTTTCAGCACGACGTTGTGAAAGTTTTAAGTTAGATGCTTCTTTACCGATACGGTCTGTGTAACCATTAACTTGGATAGCTGGGTTTGCTAAGCCTAAGTTGCTGATTTCAGCGTGTGCTGCATCTAAAGAAGTTGCTGCTGCCGGTTTTAAGCTTGATTTACCGAAATCAAATAAAACATCAGAGCTGAATGCGAAGTTTTTAGTTACAACTTCTGGTGCTTCAACTGGTGCTGCACCTTGACCGAAACGGTATGATAAACCTGCAGATACAGAGTGGATATCTGGGCTGTATTGGAAGTTTGTACCCTCGATATTAGCTGTTTTACGAGCTGCCTTATCTAAGTTACCAACACGGTTTAAGTATTGATATTCAACACGAGCAGCTAATTCAGGAGTAATTGCATACTCAAGACCAGCACCTAATAATAGAGAAGGTTTTAAGTTGTGAGCTTTAATGCGTGAATCTTTAGCTACATTTTGTTGTACGTAGTAATCGTTACGAACTAATGCAACACCTACTTTACCGTAAACATCTAAGTTAGGAACAACTTCGTAGCTTGGTTTTAAGCTTAAGTGAGCACCGTGAGCTGAATGTTTGGCTGCACGTTTATCTGAATTTTCACCTTCAAAAGTTTTGTTACCGCGAACACGACCAAAATAATCATAACCTAATTCTGTCGCTAAACCAAAGTTGTTTTGGTTTAAGATTTGGTAACCACCGAATACACCGTAAGTTACAGAGTTACGGTTAATACCGAATTCACCACCATCTTTGTGGTCAAATTGAGTTAAACCGTCGTGGAATGATGCCCAACCAGCTTTAGCACCTGCATAGAAAGTGTTAGCTTGTGGAGCTGCTTGAGCTACTGCAGCTGCTGATAATACTGCTAATGCAACTAATGTTTTTTTCATTTTGATGATCCTCTTAAATATTGTCATCGATTAAAATAAATTCTTAATACCCACAAAAAGTATTAAAACTTTAACTTTATGCTTCAACAATTAAGAAGCAAGATAGCTAATGTCAGAAGCTATTATACAAAAATTTATCTAAAAACAGAACTTTTTTGTATAAAATTTATCTTCTGAGTAACATTCTTGTTCTAATTTAGATTGAGCAAGAATATTGTCATTATGTGGTTTCATTTTCGAAAAATCAATCGTTTTTTCCTAATGAAATGTATAGAAATGTATAAATTTGAATATTTTTTGCACAAATAATTGGTTTTTGAACATATTTTAATCAACCCTCCTTCCATTCCCAATTTCCCTAAATCTTGCTAAGATAAACAAAATTTAATGCTTTCATTATAAAAACTAAACACAACTATGATACCTAGACTTTCTGAAGTACCGCAACTGGATAAAACCACCCAATCCTATTTAACCGAACTCGTCAATCAGCATTTTAGTGGGGAAATCGCATCACATTATGCAGATAGACTTTCGCTCGCAACAGACAACAGTGTATATCAGCAAATTCCACAGGCTATTCTGTTTCCGAAATCCGTTTCCGATGTCATCATTTTGACCAAACTTGCCCAAAAGCCGACATATCAACATTTAACCTTTACTCCAAGAGGTGGCGGTACAGGAACTAACGGGCAGTCTCTTAACAATAATATTATTGTTGATCTCTCCCGCCATATGAATCAGATTTTGGAACTGAATGTGGAAGAGCGTTGGGTGCGGGTGCAGGCAGGTGTGGTGAAAGACCAACTCAATCAATTTTTAAAGCCACACGGGCTGTTCTTTTCCCCCGAACTTTCTACCAGTAACAGAGCGACTTTAGGCGGAATGATCAACACCGATGCTTCAGGGCAAGGCTCTTTGCAATATGGTAAAACCTCGGATCACATTCTCGCCATCAAATCTGTGCTTATTAACGGCGATATTTTAGAGACACAAGCGGTCAAATCTGCTGATTTTTTTGCAAACATCGAAGAATTGAACCTCTCCGCTCTCGGCAAAACCTTGCACCGAGAAATTTTCAACCGTTGCAAAACATTACGCCCCAAAGTGCTGAGCGAACTCCCCCAGCTTAACCGTTTTATTACCGGCTATGATTTAAAAAATGTGTTTAACCATGATGAAAGCGAATTTAACCTTACCCGTATTTTAACCGGTTCTGAAGGTTCGCTTGCCTTTATTTGCGAAGCCAAACTGAATTTACTGCCGATTCCCAAATATCGCACTTTAATTAATATAAAATATAACTCCTTTGACGCTGCCCTACGCTCCGCTCCTTTTATGTTAGAGGCAAAAGCCTTATCGGTGGAAACGGTAGATTCCAAAGTGCTCAATCTTGCCAAGCAAGATATCGTCTGGCATTCGGTGTCAGATTTATTAACCGAAGATCCAGCCAACCCGATTTTAGGGATTAACATTGTTGAATATGCCTCAAGCGATCAGGCTCAAATTGAACCCCAAGTGAAAGCACTCTGCCAAAGCCTCGATCAAAAAATAGCGAAAGGAGAAGGTGGGATTATCGGCTATCAACTCACAAGTGATGTAAATTCTATTGAGAAAATCTACGCAATGCGGAAAAAAGCCGTGGGTTTGCTTGGCAATGCCAAAGGCTGGGCAAAACCAATCGCCTTTGTAGAAGATACCGCCGTGCCACCGGAAAACCTTGCCGATTACATTGCGGAATTTCGAGCTTTATTAGATCGCTATAATTTGCCTTACGGAATGTTCGGACACGTTGATGCCGGCGTGCTACACGTTCGCCCTGCTCTTGATTTATGCGACAAAGCCCAAGTGGAAACCTTTAAGCAAATTTCCGACCAAGTAGTCGAACTCACCGCCAAATACGGTGGCTTGATTTGGGGCGAACACGGCAAAGGAATGCGTTCTTACTACGGCGAACGTTTCTTTGGCGAAACTTTGTGGCAAGAACTCCGCTACATCAAAACCTTATTTGACCCGCACAACCGCTTGAATCCGGGTAAAATTTGTACGCCATTAGAAAGCAAAGCCTCGCTCTACCCGATTGATTCCCAAATGCGAGCCGATTTTGACCGCCAAATTCCAATCCAAATGCGAGAAGAATTTAAAGGAGCAATGAATTGTAACGGCAACGGCTTATGCTTTAACTTTGATGTTCACAGCACGATGTGCCCCTCAATGAAAGTCTCGGGCAATCGTCTTTACTCACCGAAAGGGCGGGCAACGCTTGTGCGTGAATGGCTCAGATTGCTTGCCGAACAAAATGTTTCGCCCGACGATTTGATCTTCAAACCGCAGAAACAAGCGGTCAAATTAGCTGATTTTGTTGCAAAAATTCGCAACACGCTCAATAAAAACAAAGAGTATGATTTTTCACACGAAGTCAAAGCGGCGATGGACACCTGCCTTGCCTGCAAAGCCTGTGCCAGCCAATGCCCGATTAAAATTGACGTACCGACGTTCAGATCGCAATTTAACGAGCTTTACCACAGCCGCTATTTGCGACCACTGAAAGATTATGTGGTCTCAAACTTAGAATTTATCGCCCCGTTAATGGCGAAACAACCACGTTTTTTCAATTTTTTCAGCACTTCAACCTTCGCTGAAAAAGCTGCAAACAAAACTATTGGAATGACCTATTTGCCAGCATTATCAGTGCCAAATCTGCAACATCAGTTGGTGGAAATCGGCTATCAAGGCGAGAGCCTAGAAAGCCTTGAACAACAAGCTGCAAGCGGTGATTTCTCTGCAAAAAATTGCAAAACCTTGTTGATTGTGCAAGATCCATTCACCTCTTACTACGATGCCAAAGTGGTGGCAGACTTTGTTGCTCTTATACAAAAATTAGGCTTTAAGCCGATTGTGCTGCCATTCAAGCCAAGCGGTAAAGCACAACACGTTAAAGGCTTTTTGCATAAATTTGCAAAAACGGCGAAAAACCAAGCCGATTTTTTAAATCGTGTGGCGAAATTGGGGCTACCGATGGTGGCAGTCGATCCTGCCTTAACTTTGCTTTATCGTGAAGAATACAAAGAGATCCTCAAAGAAGCTCGGGGCGATTTCAAAGTCTTATTGGCACACGAATGGTTAAAGGAAGCGATTAAAAACGGCGAGCTGGAAAATTGCAAAAAATCGGCAAATTCCAACCGCTTGCAATGGCATTTATTCTCCCATTGTACTGAATCTACCGCACTCCCTAGCTCGCCTAAAGAGTGGCAAGCTATTTTTGCCCATTTTGGCGAAACATTAGTAACCGAAACGGTCGGCTGCTGCGGAATGGCAGGCACATTCGGACACGAAACCAAACATCTTGCGATGTCAAAAGCGATTTACGAGCAGTCGTGGCAACAAAAAATCCACGGCAAACCGCTTGAACGCTGTTTAGCCACAGGCTACTCTTGTCGCTCTCAAGTCAAACGATTTGAACAACAAGCCATTAAGCACCCTGTTCAGGCATTGCTGGAAGTGATTTAAGGTTGAAATATCAACAGAAAGGACTTAGAATAAAAAGTGAGGCAGGTAACCAGCCTGCCTCTGTCTGATTTTAGGTTATCTTGCGAATAACCGAACTAGCACATCGAGTATGCTGAGTACTTTAATGCTAGCGGACGTTACTATTAAAAATAGTAACGCAACCAGAAATAAAATTTCTGATTTTTTCACATAAATCACCTCCTTAGTGCTATATGACTTAAGGTAATATGGGCGATCAAATAATGTACTATTGGCGTAGTATGTTTCGCTCAAAGAGATAATGAAAGCTGTCTAAATAGACAGCTTTTTTATTAGACAGGAAATAATAATGACCATTTGGAAACAAACCGCAACTTGTGAACAATTAAACACACTCAGCCAAAAATCGGCGGTGTCACACTTAGGGATTGAATTTACCGCTATCGGTGAAGATTGGATTGAAGCACAGCTTCGGGTGGACGAACGCACTCAACAGCCGTTTGGCGTATTGCACGGCGGTGTATCGGCAGCACTCGCGGAAACTACTGCCAATGCAGGGGCGTTAATGGTGTGTGAGTCCCATCAAATTGCGGTGGGAATGGAGCTAAACATCAGCCATTTAAAATCAATTCCGGCAGGCACAAAAGCGATTGCCAAAGCTACACCGCTGAAATTAGGGCGTGAAGTACAGGTCTGGAATATCGACATTAAAGACGAACAAGGTAACTTGTGTGCAGTGGCTCGCCTTTCCACCAAAACCTTAGATAAACGGTAGTTTCTTATTCACTACAAGCGGTCAAATTCTCCAAAAATTTTGCAAAAAACTTGGAAAATCCGACCGCTTGTTCATAAAAGGCGTTTGGAAAACCCGCTAACCTATTATAAAATACCTTTCTTTTTATCCATTACTAACAAGAGAATTCCAACATGAATAATCGTGGCTTACTGCTAATGGGTTTATTTCTTGTGTCTATTTTGATTTTTACACAATGGCAACAAGATTTTGATCCTGAAATTCAAGCACAAAAACAAGCTCAAGTGGCAGCACAAACCCAACAAGCGGGTGATGTTCCGTCTGCTTCCAATGCCAATAATCCAATCGCAGATAGCATCACGCAAGGTAAAACCATTACCGTGGAAAGCGATGTATTACGTCTGACTATTGATACCTTAGGCGGTGATGTCATCGGTTCAGATTTGTTAAAACATAATGCTGAATTGCACTCTAACACGCCATTTAAACTATTACAGCAAGACGGCGGTAAAATCTACGTTGCTCAAAGCGGTTTAGTGGGTAAAAACGGGATTGATACCAATGCCGGTCGTCCACAATATGCGGTGACTGCGGAGAGTTTCAAATTAGCCGAAGGTCAAAATGAAATTTCTGTACCATTAACCTTTGAAAAAGAGGGTGTGGTTTACACCAAAACTTTCACCCTAAAACGTGGCAGCTATGATGTTGGAGTAAACTTCAATATCAAAAATAACACTGCACAATCGATTGAAGTTCAGCCTTACGGACAGCTCAAACACTCTGTGATTGAAAGTTCAGGTAGCTTAACAATGCCAACTTATACAGGTGGTGCTTACTCTTCTTCAGAAACCAACTACAAAAAATACAGCTTCCAAGATATGGAAAAAGCCAACTTAAGCGTGGACACCAAAGCCGGTTGGATTGCGGTATTACAACACTATTTCGTGTCTGCTTGGGTACCAAACCAAGATTCGGATAACAACCTTTATTCACGCACCAATAATGGTGTAGCGACTATCGGTTATCGCGGTCCGTTAACTACTGTTGCTCCAAACTCGGAAGCGAATTTAAGCAGCAAACTTTGGACAGGTTCTAAAGATCAGAAAGAAATGGCTGATGCGGCAAATAACCTTGATTTAACCGTAGATTACGGCTGGGCGTGGTTTATTGCCAAACCGCTTTTCTGGTTACTGACTGCAATCCAAAAAGTTGTTGGCAACTGGGGCTTGGCAATTATCGGAGTGACGATTGTGGTGAAAACCCTTCTTTACCCATTAACCAAAGCACAATACACCTCAATGGCAAAAATGCGTATGTTACAGCCTCGTATTACTGAAATGCGTGAACGTTTCGGCGACGACCGTCAACGTATGAGCCAAGAGATGATGAAGCTCTACAAAGAAGAAAAAGTGAACCCAATGGGTGGCTGCTTACCAATCCTAATCCAAATGCCGATTTTCATTGCTTTATATTGGACATTTATGGAAGCGGTAGAATTACGCCACGCCCCGTTCTTCGGCTGGATTCAAGACTTATCGGCACAAGACCCATACTACATTCTGCCTTTATTAATGGGTGGCTCGATGTTCTTGTTACAAAAAATGTCACCAACACCGGTAGCTGACCCGGTACAACAAAAAGTAATGACCTTTATGCCGGTTATCTTTACCGTGTTCTTCTTATGGTTCCCATCAGGCTTAGTGCTTTACTGGTTAACCTCAAACTTAATTACGATTGCACAGCAATGGTTGATTTACCGTAACCTTGAGAAAAAAGGCTTACACTCTCGTAAGAAATAATCACTAAAAACAAAGCCCGTTGAATTGAATCAACGGGCTTTTTGTTGCTTTACAAGCGGTTATTTTCCAGCATAATTCTGCAAATTATAATACCGCTAACGCCGCCTCATAATCCGGCTCTTGTTTAATTTCCGGCACTAATTCGCTGTGTAATACCTTGTTGTTTTCATCTAACACAATTACTGAACGTGAGGTTAAGCCTGCCAACGGACCTGAAATAATATCTACCCCCAGTTTGTTGTGTAAATCACGATGACGGAAACTGGATAACACTTTGGCATTTTCAATCCCTTCCGCTCCACAGAAACGTGCTTGAGCAAAAGGTAAATCCGCTGAAATGCAAAGGACAACCGTATTCGCTACATCAGCCGCTTTTTGATTAAACACACGCACAGAAGTGGCACAAATGCCGGTGTCAATACTTGGGAAAATATTTAACACTTTACGTTTGCCGTCAAAATCGGAAAGCGAAACATCACTTAAATCACTGTTGACTAAAGTAAAATCGGCAACCACATCGCCTTTTTGTGGAAATGTGCCTGCAACATCAATCGGGTTTCCTGCTAAAGTCACTTTACTCATTTTTTTCTCCTTATCAATAAACAAGCGGTTTAAATATACCGATTTTTTGCAAAATAGGAAACTATCAATTTAATGCGGATAGCCTTTAGAAACTAGCCTTATTTTGCTATACTCCTAGACAATTTATTTTTAAGGTTATTCCATTATGTTAAAAATTTTTCGTATTTTAATTGTTGCCCTTGCCGCTATTTTCATTTCTATTTTTGGCACTATTTATGCGTTACTGCGTTTACGTCACCCAAGTAGCGTGGGTGTGGTAGCTCGTTGGTTTGGTGCTTTGCATAAATTAGTCGGGTTGGAATTAATTACCCGCAAAAAGCCGGAAATTAACTATCCGGTTGTCTATATCGGCAATCATCAAAACAATTACGATATGGTGACGATTTCCTCAATGGTGGCAGAAAAGACGGTGAGTATCGGCAAAAAAAGCCTGATTTGGATTCCGTTTTTCGGTTTGGTTTACTGGGCAACCGGCAATATTTTTATTCACCGTGAAAAGCGTTCCAGTGCGATTGAAACAATGAATAAAGCAGGGCAAATCGTGAAAGAACGCAATGTGTCGGTGTGGATGTTCCCAGAAGGCACTCGTAGCCGTGGGCGTGGTTTACTGCCATTTAAAACTGGTGCATTCCATTTAGCCATTTCTGCTGGCGTGCCGATTGTGCCGGTAGTTTGCTCTAATTTACACAATAAAGTCGATTTAAACCGCTCAAATAACGGCACAGTAATCTGTGAAATGCTTGATCCGATTGATACTTCAGGCTATTCGCGTGAAAACGTCAAAGAGCTAATGGAAAAGTGTCATCAAATTATGTTGGCAAAATTTGAACAACTTAATCAAGAAGTCGAACAGTTAGAAAACACTGAAAAAAACGCCTAATATGAAAAAACAGATCACCCGACGCCAATTTTTACAAGGCTCTGCCCTTGCGGCTGCATTTGCAACAGTGCCAACACCGCTATTAGCAGCAGAGCGACCGCAACTGAACATTCCGCCTTTAATGGATATTGGGCGAGGAAAGCCAGTTCGGTTGGATTTACGCCCTGCACAAACCCAATTTGATAAAGGCAAATTGGTTGATGTATGGGGTGTGAACGGGCAATATCTTGCCCCGACTGTGCGGGTGAAATCAGGCGATTTTGTTAAATTAACCTATCTCAATAATTTACCGCAAAAAATCTCAATGAATATTCAAGGATTGCAAGCCTCGAGTGAGATGATTGGTTCGGTACACCGCTCTCTGGAGCCGAAAAGCAGTTGGTCGCCGATTGTTTCTATTAGCCAACCGGCTTGTACTTGTTGGTATCACGCCGATACGATGCTCAACTCAGCGTTTCAAGTATATCGAGGCTTAGCAGGTTTATGGCTGATTGAAGATGAACAGAGTAAAAAAGCTGCTTTACCCAATAAATATGGCGTAAACGATATTCCGTTAATTCTGCAAGACCAGCTTCTCAACAAAGACGGCGTGCAGGTGTTAGATAAAAACACCCCACACTTTTTCGGTAAGCGATTATTTGTCAACGGGCAGGAATCCCCTTATTTTAACGTGCCTCGTGGCTGGGTCAGATTGCGGATCGTCAATGCCTCACTTTCCCGTGCTTATGAATTACGCTTAGATAACAAGCAGCCGTTGCACCTAATCGCCACCGGCTTAGGAATGCTGGCAGAGCCACTTGAAACCGAATCGGTTCAACTTGCACCGAGTGAACGAGTGGAACTGTTGGTCGATTTAAGCGAAGGGAAAGCGGTATCGCTGATAAGCGGTCAAAAAAGAGATATTTTTTACAAAATCGGGCAGGTCTTTGCCAATAACGATGAATTAAATGATAACGTGATTTTAGAGCTTCGCCCTGAAGGAATGGCAGCGGTATTGAATAATAAACCGAGTTTACCGGCTTTCAACTTAGAGGAATTTAACCTGAAAATCAGCCAAGAGAGACGTTTTGCCATTCGTCCGGCTGATTATTTAATCAACCAAAAGCGGTTTGACCCAAAACGCATTGATTTTACCGCGCAAAAAGGCAGCGTTGAGCGTTGGTATTTACATAGCACACAAGCGGTCGGATTTACGCTACAAGGTGCAAAATTCATTATTGAAACCCAAAACCGCAAGCAATACCCTATCAAACAACTTGCTTGGCGGGATACCGTTTGGCTTGAGGCGGAGCAAGAAATCACTCTGTTGGTTCGCTTTGATAATACTGCCCCCGAGCAACTGCCATTTACCTTTGGTGTGAGCGATTTTATGCTGCGTGATAGAGGTACGATGGGTCAATTTAGCGTAATTGAAAATGGACAATAACCGGCTGATAAGCGATAATGCCCCATAATTTTGCCCATAAAAAGGAAAATAGAATGAGCCAAGAATTTTTAGATTTTGAATTGCCGATTGCTGAATTGGAAGCCAAAATCGAGTCTTTAAGAGCAGTCAGCGAGCAAGATGACAAAATTAATCTTGATGATGAAATCAAGCGTTTACAAAAGAAAAGCGAAGAATTAACCAAGAAAACTTTTGCCAATTTAGATGCGTGGCAAATTTCCCGTATGGCTCGCCACCCAAATCGTCCATACACGTTAGATTATATTGAGCATATTTTTACCGAATTTGACGAACTGGCAGGCGACCGTGCCTTTGCCGATGATAAAGCGATTGTCGGTGGCATTGCCCGTCTGGACGGACGTCCGGTGATGGTTATCGGTCATCAGAAAGGTCGTACCGTAAAAGAGAAAGTGAAACGTAACTTTGGTATGCCCGCTCCTGAAGGCTATCGCAAAGCGTTACGTTTAATGGAAATGGCAGAACGCTTTAATATGCCAATCATCACCTTTATCGACACACCGGGAGCTTATCCGGGCATTGGTGCGGAAGAGCGTGGTCAGTCAGAAGCGATTGCCCGTAACCTGCGTGAAATGTCACAGCTTTCAGTGCCGGTAATCTGTACTGTCATCGGCGAAGGTGGCTCAGGCGGTGCATTAGCGATCGGTGTAGGCGATAAGGTCAATATGTTGCAATATTCAACTTACTCGGTAATTTCACCTGAGGGCTGTGCTTCTATTCTGTGGAAAAGTGCTGATAAAGCCTCCACGGCAGCAGAAGTAATGGGCTTAACCGCTCCTCGTTTAAAAGAGCTTGAGCTGATTGATAACATTGTGCCGGAACCATTAGGCGGTGCTCATCGCAATGTTGAACAAATCGCCCAAAACCTTAAACAGCGTATTGTTGAAGATTTGGCAGAGTTAGATCAACTTAATAAAGAGGATTTACTGGAACGCCGTTATCAACGCTTAATGAATTATGGTTACGTCTAATTCAATTTCACCCTACAAGCGGTAAGATTTTTGTGAAAATTTGCAAAATCTTGCCGTTTTACATTAAAGGGGACTCATCAGAAAATAAAGGTGATGGTGATGGTGCCGACTACCGGAATCGAACTGGTGACCTACTGATTACAAGTCAGTTGCTCTACCTACTGAGCTAAGTCGGCATATTGAATGGATAAGAGAACGAGGCGGGATTATAGAGATTTCTTGATGAGCTTCAAGTCCTTGCAACTTCAAATGACGAAAAAACAACACATATTGAAACTTTAAAGGAGTGAATGAATGAAAAACATACTATCCATACAATCGCACGTTGTCTACGGCTATGCCGGCAATAAGGCTGCAACTTTTCCTATGCAGCTGTTAGGTGTTGATGTATGGGCGTTAAATACCGTACAGTTTTCCAACCATACCCAATATGGAAAATGGGGCGGTATGGTGATGCCAAAAGAACAAATCGGTAGCATTGTTGATGGCATTCACAATATCGGTGAACTGCATCGTTGCGATGCCGTACTCTCTGGCTATATCGGCTCGGCAGAACAAGTAGCCGAAATTATTCAGGCTTTTCATAAAGTGAAAGCAGAAAATCCAAACGCAATTTATGTATGCGACCCGGTAATGGGACACCCCGACAAAGGCTGCATTGTGGCAGACGGCGTAAAAGAGGGATTGATCAATCTGGCAATGGCACAAGCCGACATTATCACACCAAATTTAGTGGAATTAAGAGAATTAACCGGTTTAACGGTGGAAAATTTTGAGCAAGCGGTCGAGGCAGTGAAAGTGATTTTAACCAAAGGCCCGAAAAAAGTATTGGTTAAACATTTAAGCCGAGTCGGCAAAGAGAGCAACAAATTTGAAATGCTGTTCGCCAACCAAGATGGCATTTGGCACATCAGCCGCCCACTCTACCAATTTGCCAAAGAACCTGTCGGTGTAGGCGATTTAACCGCAGGGCTATTTGTGGCGAACTTATTAAATGGAAAATCCGATCTAGAAGCCTTTGAACACACTGCAAATGCGGTCAATGAGGTAATGGAACAAACTGCTAGATCAGGGCTTTATGAGTTACAAATTATTGCTTCTCGTGATCGGATTGTTAATCCACAGTGTAGTTACCAAGCTGTAAAGATTGCCTAATTAAATGAAGTATAAAATAACATTATTATCTCTATAACTATAAAAAAACGGGCGTATAAACGCCCGTTTTGTTTAAAAAGATTCAGTTAGAAATTAATTCTAATCCCAGCAGTCACAACGTTGTTGTGACCACTATTTTTTGCGAGTTTAAGGTCGTAATTCACATATAAGGAAGCATTTTTATTTACTTCCGCCAATGCACCAATCCCTACCCACGTTTTATGTTTTACAAGCCCAATACCTTTTACGTCGAATTTTGCATCTTGTAAACCTGTATAACTTGCTTTAAAGCTAAGATCTTCTCGATTAAACGCTTTTTGATGATTTACATAGCCTTGGAAAGTCGTTTTCATCCCAGCTAAATTCACCTCTAAAGATGTTCGTAAACCAATCAATCCGCTTGTTTGTTTATAGGTTACTTTGTCCGCGGTGAGACCAAATTGACTGTTTTGCTCACTGAATGCGCCACGTCTGACAACATCATGACTAAAACCGACAAATGGAGTTAACGCAAAGCGACCTTGCTTGAAGTCATAGCCTGATTCGACATAAGCAGAAAACACTCTGTCTCGGTGGTTGATTTTTGCTGTACTTGCGTTATTATCCGCCAAAATAATATGACGCTCTACATCTGAATCAACACTGCCATAACCGGCTCGACCTTGTAAATACCAAGGTGTTTTATGCTTATTGCCTATACGGGCATATAATGATGCACCTATTCCATCTGCTTTTGAACTACCGCCATAACGATCGAAGTTCACTTTTGCTTTAGAATAATTAAGTGCCGCACCTAAAATTACATGGTCTGTAACTGGCTTATCAAAACCTATTTGGCCAGCATAGGTATTGGTTTTACCTTCACCAAACCCTATTTCTTTTAGAGTACCGTTCCCATAAATACCCGTTACCCACACACCAGCAGTCTCACCTACATTATCCAGCGTTCCTAACATTACAAGACGATTAGAGAGATCTTTATTCACTGTTTCTGAATTTTCAAAAGTAAGCGCTTGCGCAGACGCATAAATTTGACCAGATAAGCTATCTAAAACCACACTTTGCGTATTGATGTTTGCAATACTGTTTTGTAAAGTAGCCGCTTGTTGTGCGAATTCATCATTTGTAGCATTTGTAGAACCATTATTTCCTTCAATTTGGTTATCCAATGCCGAAAATGAGCTCTCTAAAGCAGTCGCGACATTTTTCCACATTGCATCACCAGAGGTGTTTTCGTTTACATAGTCTGCTACATTTTTCCGGCTAACTGTTGCTTTTACTTCATTCTCATTGGTTTTTTCCGCCGTCGCAGTTAATAACCCTGAGGTTTCTATTGCAGCAAAGTTACCCTTAATTGCGGAATCAGAAGTAATAGCACTCATTGATAAACCTTTTTGGGTCACATACTGAGCTTTACCCTCTTTTACCGCAGCTAGTGATAAAGTAGAGCCGTTTAAGTCAACTTCTCCTTTTACATTTAAGTTTGAACCTAAATCTGACACTAGCGTACTTTGTGCTGAAGCAACGTAAGCTCTCTTAATCGTAGAATAACCCTGGTTGACAACTGTACCCTCGTTATTTACGCCATTTTCTAACGTGGTATTATTGACAACCAATGTACCACTTGGAGATACGTTTACTTTAGACACATATTTTTTACCGTTAATAGTGACAGCACCTTCATTGAGTGTTGTATCCCCTTCAAAAGTACTAGCACCCGATAAAATTAATTCACCTTGGCCATTTTTCACCAAGCCTGCATCACCGTTAATATTATTGGAAAACTCATAGCTTCCATTTGGAATATTTACAGTCACGTTATCGGCTAAAGCGAGTCGTTTATCAAAACGCGCAGGACCATTAGTGGCTTTTTCAATATTAAGTAAACCCCATCCATATACATCATCAACTCCAGGAGCGCCGATATCGGTTGCCGTCGAGAGAATAGATTGTTTGATAAGGTTACCATCCATCCAAGGATATTTTTGTTTCACGAGAGCTGCTGTACCCGTAACGGCTGGAGCTGCAAAGGATGAACCACTAGCAATAATGTTTCTACCTCCTAAATTAAAGATGTAGTCACCCATTGCGGTAACGGTCCAATTTTTTGCCACACCGGCTTGAGAATATGGCAATAAATTGCTCCATTCAAAGTTACCCAATCCCTGATTAGTTCTGGTTGCTACCGCAACAACAGAAATCCAACCTTTTTCCAAGTCAGCTTCATAATGAGGTAAACCAGCTTGGAGTGATGGATCGAGATCACCACGGTTATTCCCCGCAGCCCAGACAAATAAGCCCCCCTCTTTTACTTTATCCTTATAGAATTGCAACACATTACTATCAAATTGGTGTAAATAGTAATAGTGTGAGTTTCTATTGTTATTAAAATAAGTAAGAGGCTTTGGAATACCGTATGATTGGTTAAAAATACGGGCTCCCCTACTCCATAAGTCATAATAAATTGGAGCTGTTGCGGATAATCCAGTACCCGCATTTGTTATTTTGGTAATATCCGCAAGTAATAACGTTGACTTAGACGCTACTCCATTGCGAGAGTTCCCTCCCCCAACCATTTCTGCGACCTCAATACCATGTGTCGCAGAAGCCGGGGCAGTGCGGCCTGTTTCAATAATAACAGCGCGATTACCAAATTTTTTGAGTATATCGTCCTGCATTAAATAGTTTTTAAAACCACTATCTAAAATACCGACCTTAACGCCCTCACCTGTTAACTTAACATTTTGTTTGTTATTAGGATCATCAATGTTGTAACCACGAGAGCGGTCATTCCATCGAATACCTACATTGGGTACACCAACGGCTACAGGTTCAGGATGAAGATTTACCGGTGTTGTAGGCCTAATGATAACTGGACGGGTGTCATAAATTGGCGATTCAATGACAGGTTTGTTATCTGTAATTGGATTAGGCTGTGTATCAGTGATGGGTTTATTATCAACTATTGGTTGGACTGGCGGATCCATAATTGGGTTGGCATCAATAACCGGTTGAGTTGGCGTATCTACAACGGGTTTATTGGCAATCGGTGTCGGCTTATTTACAATTGGTTTGTCTACAACGGGGGTATAAGTAGTACGAACGGTTGTTCTTCCATTACTCGTTGTATAAACTTTTGTAACTGTAATGCCATTAACTGTTGTCGAAACAGTTCTGGTTGTTACACCTGTATTGCTACCTGGATAATACCACGACGAATAACCATTACGGCTATTCGATGTATAGTAGCCCGAATAGGTCGGTGCATATTTATAGTAACTATAATAACTATCCGTGGCGGAAGGATAATATCTTGTTCTACTTGCAAGCTGATCTGAAAGTTCAGTTGCGTTAACCTCTGGCGATAAGGCTAATATTGTTGCTATTGCAACAAAATAATTTCTGTTTTTCACCTTTTGGTTTCCTTCTAATAAATACAAAGATACTCTTGTTTATTTCAAATCTACTACGGATCCTTAATAGACTTGTAAAAACAAGAGGCAGAGATTAGAACAAAAATCAAAATTAAAATCAAGAAAAGGAAAATGGTAATTATTTGTGAATTTATCTATAAACTTAGATAGACTGAGGGGCTATCCTAAATAAAAAGCCCCTCAAAAGCTGTTGATAATTTGGAAAATGATTTTTAAGGTTAACTATTGCCCATAATACGCATTTGCGCCATGCTTACGCAGATAGTGCTTATCTAATAATTCCTGTTGCATTGGGCCAATTTGTGGACAAATTTGATGGCTAATAAAATTCATATAAGCCACCTCTTCTAATACTACAGAATTATGCACCGCATCGTGTCCATCTTTTCCCCAAGTAAATGGGCCGTGTGAATGTACCAACACACCTGGAACTGCTTTAGGCTCAATGCCTCGAGTTCGGAAAGTTTCGACAATCACCTTTCCGGTTTCCAGCTCATAACTGCCGGCAATTTCCTCTGCGGTCATTTTGCGAGTGCAAGGAATCGCACCGTAGAAATAGTCGCCTTGAGTCGTACCAAGTGCCAATAAATCACATCCGGCTTGCGCCCAACCCACAGCATTGCGAGAGTGGGTATGCACCACGCCGCCAATATCTGCAAATTGACGATACAATTCAAGGTGGGTATCGGTATCGGAAGAAGGTTTTTTATCTCCGTAAACTCGATTACCTTGTAAATCAACCAATACAATGTCTTCCACCGTCATCGCATCGTATTCTACGCCGGAAGGTTTGATGGCGACTAAACCGGTCTCACGGTCGATTTCACTTACGTTACCCCAAGTGAAAGTTACCAAGCCATACTTCGGTAATTCTAAATTGGCTTTTAACACACGCTCTCTTAAGGCTTGTAATGCAGGGGTTAATTCAGTTAATTGCGTCATAGGGTAAATCCTCCTTCTTGCATTTTTTGTTCGATCCAACGGCGGGCGTTGATGATTTCAGTAATCGGCTCTTCGGCTTTTTCCGTCCACATTTCAATTAAGAATGCGCCACGGTAATTCAGTTCGGCAAGGGTTTTAAAACAAGCGACGAAATCGACGCAACCATCACCAAATGGCACGTCACGGAACTGCCCTTTGCAGGTTTCAGTCACTTTGTAAGTGTCTTTTAAGTGAATGGCAGAGATTTTGTCGATGCCGAGTTTCAGCTCTTCCGCCACATTGTCGTTCCACGCTGAGAGGTTGCCTAAATCCGGATACACGGTAAACCACGGTGATTTGATGATCTCGTCCCATTTTTTCCAGCGGGAAATCGAACTCATAAATTGGGTGTCCATAATCTCTACCGCAATGGTGACTTGGTTGCTTGCTGCCAGCTCCACCGCCCATTCTAAGCCTTGTTGGAAGCGTTGGATTGTGCCTTCGTCCTGCTCTTCGTAATAGACGTCATAACCGGCAAGCTGAATGGTGCGAATGCCGAGATCGACCGCCAGTTGAATCGCTTTTTCCATAATTTCATAGGCTTTTTGGCGGGTGGCTTCATCACGGGAACCAAACGGGAAACGGCGATGACCGGACAAGCACATTGACGGAATGGTCACGCCGGTGTTGATGATGGTTTTCACCAGCTTGGCACGTTCTTTTTTGCTCCAATCAAGGCGAGCTAAGCGTTCGTCCGTTTCGTCAATCGACATTTCCACAAAGTCAAAACCGCAGACTTTGGCGATAGAAAGGCGGTCTTGCCACGAAATGTTTTTCGGCAAGGCCTTTTCGTAAATACCCAGTTTATGTTTTCTCATAGTTTTCCCTTGAAGATGATAAGTAAAATTTTGATTAAATTTGACCGCTTGCACAGGCTAAGCCAAGATAATATCCAGGCCTTTGTTTCTTAATGCTTGGATAATAGTCGGATCCGCCTCTTTGCCGGTAATCAATAAATCAATTTTATCGAACTCTTTAAACAGCATACCGACTTTTTTGCCGAGCTTGGTGCTATCCAATAACACCACATAACGTTCTGCGTGCTTGGCCATTTGTTGCTCGGCATTGGCAATAATCATATCGGTTTTAAATAATCCTTCGGAGGTTAAGCCTTTGCCACTGGTAAACATGGTGGTAGCAGCATAAGTCATCTCATTTTGTATGTTGAGCGAGAGCATCACTTTCTTATGTTTATTATATTGCCCGCCCATAATCACTACATCATCGTGGCAACCTGCAATCAACTGGTTTGCAAGCGGTAGATAATTGGTAATAATTTGCAATTTTCTACCACATAATACTTCACCGAGCATTTCCATTGTGGAACCACACGTCAGAATAAGACTTTCCCCATCTTTACATAAACGACCGGCAGCTTCCGCTATTCTACGTTTCTCCTGCGCATTGTTAGTTATTTTGTGTGCTGTAAAAACTGTAGGAGCTAGAATTGCTTCTGCTCCGTTTCTAACCTTTTTTAATTTACCTTGACCATCTAATTTACTGATATCACGTCTTGCTGTTGCCGGAGAAATATTTAACAGCTGCATAATATCTGCTGTTGAAAGTGCTTTCCGCTCTTCCAACAGGGCTAATAACTCTTTGTGTCTATAACTTTCGTTCACTACTTTATCCCATTACTAATCACTACTGCTCCATAATGAACTTGCTAAAACGCCACTCTCCAGTGAGAGTGGCGACTGCTCACCTATAGCATGGATTTAAATTGAATATTTGGCTCTTGCTCGAAGCAGTCATCAAAGCCGCGAGGGTGATGATATTCAATTAAGTCTTTATCACGTGGGTAAACATATTTGCCGCCCACTTCCCAAATAAATGGGTGGAATTGGTATTGTAAGCGATCTTTACGCATACGCCATAAATCAATAATTTCTTGCGTACTTGCCATAAAGTTTGTCCAAATATCATGGTGAACTGGAATAATCACTTTACAGCGTAAGCATTCCGCCATACGTAATAAATCAACTGAAGTCATTTTATCCGCAATACCAACCGGGTTTTCGCCATAGTTATTCAGTGCTACGTCAATATCAAATTGCTTACCGTGTTTAGCGAATTGGATTGAGTAGTGAGAATCTGCACCGTGATAAATCGTACCGCCCGGGGTTTTGAACACATAGTTCACCGCTTTGCGTCCCATTTCTTCATCTGATGGGCATAAGCCTGCAAGTTCTCCGCCACGTTCTTCTGCACCTTCTACCGGTAAGGTCACTAAACAAGTACGGTCAAATGAATCTAGGGCGTGAATTTCTACATCTTTTAATTTCACTACATCGCCCGGTTTTACCACAATGATACGCTCTTCCGGCACGCCCCATTTTTTCCATAATTCTGCACAGTGCCACGGGCCGACAAATTTAACGTGGTCTAATTTCGGGTTATTGCAAATAGCCGCTGCCACGTTTACATCAATATGGTCTGAGTGATAGTGAGAAGCGAGAATGAAGTCCACTTCGTTAATCGCAAACGGATCTAACACCATCGGTTGAGCTCGTAGATTAGGCTGGAGCTTACGCACCCCTGCCATATTTGCCATTTGATGACCACGCACCATATCTTTTACTTTCTTGGTGGATTTACCACGACCGCACCATAAATCCATACAGATATTCGCACCAGCTGGGGTTTTAATCCACACACCGACACAGCCTAGCCACCACATTGCAAAATTGCCTTCCGGTACAACTTCTTCTTCAATTTCTTCATTCAACCAAGTACCCCATTCAGGGAAAGTTGAAAGGATCCAGCTTTCACGAGTGATTTCTTGAATTTTGCTCATAATAGTCTCCTGATTTACGCTAAAATAAGAACAATGTAATCAAAACAAATCATAAACAATCACAAAAAATTGTACATCTTTTTTATTCAAAAATGTGATCTATGTCTAATTTTTTATGCTTCACTGGTAAAAATTTATTTTAATAAATTGATTAAAATACCATTTATTTAGCATATATGAGCTAATTTAAAGAATAATCTTTAATAATCACGAATAAATATATTTTTCTGCCCCCATGACGAGATTATAAAAATAAAATGTGATCTCGCTCACAAATAATTAAAAATAATCTTTTTTAATCTTTTTCTAGCGTTTATCATTAATTCCGACAACTTCTCTGAAGTTTTTTAGTTCTATTAATCTCTCAACAAAGAGGCCCCCTATGGACTTTTTAACCGAAATTCTCCTTTTCTTAAAGGATCAAGTGCTGAATAAAGCACCCTTCTTACTAGGTATCGTAGCTTGCTTAGGTTACATTCTTCTTAAAAAAGACACTTCTACGATTATTAAAGGAACAATTAAAACAATTGTCGGTTTTATGATTGTACAAGCCGGTTCTGGTTTCTTAGTAACCAACTTTAAGCCGGTTATTGATGGCTTAGCTAAATATCACCAACTTACCGGTGCAGTAATTGACCCTTACACCAGTATGCAATCGACCATTCAAACAATGGGCGAGAACTACGCTTGGGTCGGTTATGCCGTAATCGGAGCGTTGTTCCTCAATATTCTATTAGTGGTATTCCGCCGTTTAACCGGTATCCGCACCATTATGCTCACCGGTCACATTATGTTCCAACAAGCAGGCTTGGTAGCGGTGTTCTATATGATCATCGGAGCGTCAATGTGGGAGACCATTATCTACACCTCAGTATTGATGGCTCTTTATTGGGGTATTTCGTCTAACATTATGTATAAACCAACCCAAGCGGTAACAGGCGGTGCAGGCTTCTCAATTGGTCACCAACAACAAATTGCTTCTTGGATTGCAGTCAAACTCGCACCAAAACTTGGCGATAAAGACGATACTGTAGATAAAATGAAATTGCCTAACTGGCTCAATATTTTCCACGACAGTATTTCTGCAACCGCATTAGTAATGACCATCTTCTTTGGAATCATCTTACTTTCATTCGGCTTAGATAACCTCAAAGAACTTGCCGGCAAAACCAACTGGTTTATGTACATTTTAGAAATGGGCTTGAAATTTGCGGTGGCAATTCAAATCATCGTAACCGGCGTACGTATGTTTGTAGCTGAGCTTTCAGAAGCCTTCAAAGGTATTGCTGAACGCTTAATTCCAAACTCAGTATTAGCGATTGACTGTGCCGCTATCTACGCTTTCTCGCCAAATGCGATGGTATTCGGCTTTATGTGGGGGGCTATCGGTCAATTTGTGGCAGTAGGCGGCTTGCTTGCAGTAGGCTCACCAGTGCTTATTATTCCGGGCTTTATCCCGATGTTCTTCTCTAACGCAACCATTGGTGTTTTTGCAAACCAATTTGGTGGTTGGAAAGCAGTAATGAAAATCTGTTTTGTGATGGGTATTATTGAAGTGCTTGGCTCAGCTTGGGTTATTCAAATGCTTGCTTCACAAGGCACAACCTTTAACGGTTGGATGGGTATGGCTGACTGGGCATTATTCTTCCCACCAATCCTACAAGGTATTATCAGCATTCCGGGCTTCTTCTTTGTAATTGTGGCAGCAGCAATGGTTTATATGTTCTTCGCATCTAAACAACTTCGTGCCGAAGAAGCAGAAGCGGCAGCTCGTGGCATTACACTTGAACAATTAGACGGCTACGGCTTAGATGAAGTAAAAGCAGAACCAAAAGCGGAGGCAGTAGTACAACAAGCGGTCGAAAATGCCGAAAATTCTGCAAACCCAATCCGCATTCTAGCGGTGTGTGGCTCTGGTCAAGGCTCATCAATGATGATGAAAATGAAGATCAAAGGCTATCTCGACAAACGTGGTATTCCGAATATTATGGATTCCTGTGCGGTAACTGATTACAAAGGCAAATTAAGCGAGGTTGATATTATTGTCTCCAGCAAACATTTAGCCAACGAAATCGAAGTACCGGAAGGCAAAGCGGTATTAGGTGTACAAAATATGCTAAATCCAAACTCATTTGGTGATGAATTAGTTGAGCTAATCAATCAGCATAATGCAAAATAAGTAAGTTTAGGGGTGAATAATCACCCCTATCTATGCTAAAGATTGTAAAAACTCACTTCATCAAACGAGGAATTATCCAATGAAAAAAATCTTATCCACCCTGTTTATGCTCTCTGCGGTTAGCGTTGCCGTTGCCAAAGAGGTAAACATTAAACTGCTTGGTACTTCAGATGTTCACGGACGTGTTGTGCCGTGGAGCTACGGGGCAGACGTGGAAGACAAATCCGGCTCGTTCGCCCAAATCGCAACCTATGTCAAAGAGGTGCGAGCCAACCACAAAAACGTGTTGCTGTTTGATATTGGCGATGCGATTCAAGACAACCAAGTCGAAGAGTTCGCTAAAACCTTAGACAAAGCGAAAAACAACCCCGTGCCGAAAGTGCTGAATGCGATGAATTACGACATCTTCATTCTCGGTAACCACGAATTTAACTTCGGAATGCCGAATTTAGATGCAATTTTAAAAGACATCAACGCCAAAATTCTCACTGCCAACTTCTATCACAAAGACGGCAAACGCTACGTTGAGCCAACCACTATCATTGAGCGTGAGGGCGTGAAACTTGGGATTATCGGCTTAACCACCCCAATGTCTGCTATTTTTGAAAAAGACACCGGTCATTTAGACGCAATGAAGTTCACTTCGCCGATTGAAGAGGCGAAAACCCAAATCGCCGATCTCAAAGCCAAAGGCGTGGACGCTATTATCGTGCTGGCACATATGGGAATTGAGAACGAAAACAACATTCCCGACACCGGCGTGGCGGATTTAGTGAATGCGGTGGACGGCATTGATGTGATTATCGCCGGCCATATGCATAAAGATGTGCCGAGTGAAACCATCAAAAATACCCTGATTACCGAACCGCACCGCTACGGCACTGTGGTTTCCGAAGTTGATCTTGCCTTTGATGTGAATGACAAAGGTGAAGTAAAACTACTTTCTAAAACCGCTAAAACCGTACCGGTGAAGAAACTCGCAAGCGATCCGGAAATCGAAAAAATTTACCAACCGTATCACGATGAACTGCGTGCCTTAAACAACGTCAAAATCGGTGAAACTGCACAAGATTTAATCCCACAAGGCAAAAATCACGGTGTATCGATTGCTTTCTCGCAAGACACCGGAATGTCCTCATTGATCCACGATGTACAACAACATTACAGCGGTGCAGATGTAGTGAGTTTTGCATTTGACTACGAAACCGTGCGTTTAGACAAAGGCGACATCAAGAAAAAAGACATCATCTACAACTACCGCTATGCGGGTGGCGATGTGAGCGTGTATGAGCTAACCGGCAAACAGCTGAAACAGTATATGGAATGGTCATCGGACTACTTCGACACCATTCAAGCCGGTGACAAAGACTACCGCTACAACGAAGTACGGGGTAAATCTAAATACGTTACCTTCGACCTATTCGGCGGCGTAAGCTACAACATCGACCTACGCAATCCAAGCGGTAGCAAAATTGTCGATCTAAAACTGGCGAACGGCAGCCCAATCACCGATGACGGCAAATACAAAGTGGGAATGAACTCCTACCGCTTTGGTCAGCTCACCAAAAAAGGCGGCATCTGGGAAGGACAACAGATCCCCGTGATTTGGGAATCCAAAGTCGCCATGGGGGCTGAAAAAGGCACAATCCAAAATATGCTGATTGATTACATCACCAACGTCAAAGGCGGAAAAATCGAAGGCAAATCGCATAACCGCTGGGCGATTATCGGCTTAAATTAACGAAAGGGAAACACTATGAACTTAAAACAATCTCTTATTGAAAATAACTCTATTTTGCTCAATCAATCGGCGGCGAATTGGGAAGACGCAATCAAAATCGGCACTGATTTATTAGTTAAAGCCGGCACGATTGAACCACGTTATTACGACAATATTATCAGTAAAATCAAAGAGATGGGGCCTTATATTATTCTTGCACCGGGCTTGGCAATGCCTCACGCTCGCCCAGAAGAAGGCGTAATTAAAACCTCTTTCGCTTTGGTGACTTTTGACACCCCGATTTATTTTGAGGGCGAAGATGAGCCGGTTCACGTTATGCTAACCCTTGCAGGGAGTGACTCTGATCAGCATATGCAAGGCTTGGTAGAAATCACCCAAGTGCTAGATGACCCAGAGAGCGACACAGGTGTTGATTTAGATAAAATCCGCCGCTGTAAAACGGCTGAAGAAGTGTATGCAGTAATCGATCAGGCATTAGCCTAATATTCTACAAGCGGTTCAAAAACATCAATATTTTGCAAATAGAGGAATACAACTATGTCCAAACCATTATTACAAATTGCCCTTGACTCTCTTTCGCTGGAAAAAGCGGTGGCGGATGCAAAACAAGCGGAAAACCAAGTCGAAATTATTGAATGCGGTACTATTCTTGCTTTTGCTGAGGGTATGAAAGCCGTTTCTACCTTGCGTGCATTGCACCCAAATCACATTATTGTGTGTGACTTAAAAACCACCGATGGCGGTGCAATTTTAGCCAAAATGGCATTTGAGGCAGGAGCCGACTGGCTCACGGTTTCGGCTGCGGCTCACCCTGCAACCAAAGCGGCTTGCAAAAAAGTAGCGGACGAATTTAACGCCGCTCACCCGGAGCTAAAAGTAAAAAAAGAAATTCAAATTGAAATATACGGCAACTGGACGGTGGAAAAAGATGCCAAAGAGTGGGTAGAATTAGGCGTAACTCAAGCTATTTACCACCGTTCTCGTGATGCTGAACTTGCAGGTAAAGGCTGGACAGCGGAAGATATCGAGTTGATGAAACAACTTTCTGACTTAGGCATTGAAGTTTCCATCACCGGCGGTATCGTACCGGAAGATATTCACCTGTTCAAAGAGATCAAAAACGCTAAAGCCTTTATTGCAGGGCGTGCGTTAGTCGGCGAAAAAGGCAAACAAACTGCCGAAGCGATTCGTGCAGAGATTGATAAATATTGGAACTAATCGAACATTTGAATCCAATAAAAATGGCGTTCTCTCAACCGGAACGCCATTTTCATCTCATTTTTTCTATCCTTTTTTCTATTTTGGGGAAGCGGATATTCTCCATAATCTCGCCACATTTTCAGCAGTTGAAATCAGATTCTCTTTGCCTGATTTTAACACTGTTTCTAAATTGCTGACTTGTCGAATAATCGGAAATACCGCATCTATGCCGTGTTGGTACACCACAGGGTAATCCTCTTTCAATGAGCCAACTATCGCAATCACCGGCTTGCCAAATTGCTTGGCGGTTTTTGCCACCCCAATCGGGGTTTTACCGGCGATAGATTGAGCGTCCATTCGTCCTTCCCCTGTCACTACTAAATCCGCATCGGCAAGTTTCTCGGCAAGATCGGTTGCTTCAAGAATAATTTGCACGCCGGAGCGTAATGTTACATTCGGCAGTAGCAGTAAACCGCCACCCATTCCACCGGCTGCACCGGCACCGGCTTTCTCGGCAATCTCAATGCCTAATTGGGATTTCACGGTTTCGGCAAAATGCAACAGGGCGTAGTCGAGCGTTTCAACCATCTCCAGTGTAGCTCCTTTCTGCGGTCCAAAAATTGCTGAAGCCCCACGCTCGCCACACAACGGATTATCTACATCGCAAGCGACTTCAAATTCCACTTGCTTTAAGCGTAAATCCAAACCGCTTAAATCAATCTGCTGAATTTGGCTTAACGCTTCGCCGCCAAAACTAATTTCCCGCTGTTCGGCATTTAGGAATGTCGCCCCTAAGGCTTGTAGCATTCCAACACCGCAATCGTTAGTCGCACTGCCGCCAATGCCGAGAATGATTTTTTCCACCCCTAAATCTAAGGCAGCTTTAATTAACTGCCCCGTGCCATAGCTGGTGGTAATCAGCGGATTTCGTAGCTCCATTGGCACTAAATGCAAGCCACTTGCTGCTGCCATTTCAATAAAGGCGGTTTTTTGATCCCCCGACAAGCCGAAAAAGCCCTCTACCTCATTTGCAAGCGGTGCAATTACGCTGATTTTTTGCAAACTGCCGTGAGTCGCATCAATCAGCGACTGTACCGAGCCTTCGCCACCGTCTGCCATCGGCACAAGCTGATACTCCGCTTCAGGAAAAACACGGGCAAATCCCTGTTGAATTGCTTGAGCCACCTCTAATGCGGTTAAGCTCTCTTTAAATGAATCTGGTGCGATCACAATTTTCATCGTCAATCCTTACAGTAAAATCAATGAAAGTAGATAAACCGTGAGCATTCCCGTCACGCCCATAATGAAAGTTAGGGTAGTTTGCGTACGGTAGCCTTGTTGCGGAGTCAGTTTGGTAAAGTTTGTCACCACCCAGTAGTAACTGTCATTGGCGTGGGAAACGCACATTGAGCCGGCCGCAATCGCCATTACAGTTAAGGCTGCCGCCATTTCACTGGTTAGCCCTAAGGCATTCATTAATGAGTCCGGTGCGTTGAACATTCCCATAATGGAGGCGGTGGTGATAATTGCCACCGTTGAGCTGCCTTGTGCGGTTTTTAAAATCGCCGAAATCAGGAATGGAAAGAAAATCCCCGCAGTGCTGATAATGTGGGCGTTTTGTTTGATGTAATCCACAAAGCCGGCTTGGGTAATCACGTTGCCTAGCACGCCACCGGCAGCAGTAATAAAGAGAATTGGGCCGACTAATTTCAGGGTGTCATTGGTTAAGCTGTCAAATTCTGCCATTTTATCGCTAGAAACAAGTAGGAAAATAGCGAAGATTACCCCAATCGCTAAGGCAATAATCGGGTTGCCGACAAATTGTAAGAATACACCGAAATCGCCACTTACGCCGACAATTTTGGCAATCGAGCCGATAGCCATTAAGAGAATCGGCATAAAAATCGGGACAAGGCTTAAAAAACCGCTCGGTAATTTACCATATTGTTTAATCAGATCTTCATAGCTTTGGCTGATCACCTGATCCGCTTGTGCCTCTTCCGCCACGCTCACTCGTTTACCGATATATTTGGCGAAGAAGTAGCTGGCAATCAACACAGGAATCGAGACCACAAAGCCCATTCCGATAACAAGCAGTAGATTATGGCTTAAACCAACAGCACCGGCTGCCGCAATTGGACCCGGTGTCGGCGGAATAAAGACGTGGGAGGCATATAAACCGGCACTTAATGCCACCGCCATTCCCACCGGATTGGCAAGAATTTTTTTGCGAATGGCTTCTCGAATTGGGTTTAATACCACAAAGCCGCTGTCACAAAACACCGGAATGCCGACCACCCAGCCCATAATCAACACTGCCAGCTCAGGGCGTTTTTGCCCTACCACTTTCACCACCATATCGGCTAATTTGAGGGCAGCTCCGGTTTTTTCTAAAATCGTGCCGATAATCGCCCCAAAAATAATTACGATACCGATGCTTTTGAAGGTATTACTAAACCCTTCGCCCACAATAGACGGAATTTTCGCCAGCGGTAAACCGGCAACAAGAGCTAATGCGAGTGAAATCGACATTAAAGCTAAGAACGGGTGAACTTTCCACTTCGCAATCATATAAATCATAATGATGATGGCGACCAGAAAGGTCAGAATAAGTGCAATACCTGACATAATAAGTCTCCTCATTGTAGAAAAATCAACCTATTATTCGGTATTTATCGGTAAAAATCTTTAGAGAAATTTGCAAAAAATTTGTTAAAAATGACCGCTTGTTTGTATATTTCTACAATTTTTAAGACAGAACTGCTCCAAGATACAACACAAATTTTTGCTCTATATTATTGAAAGATAAGCCGGTTATCTGCTCGATCTTCTCTAAACGATAACGTAGCGTATTTGGGTGAATGAACAATTTCTTGGCAGCGTGATCCAGATCACAATTTGCGAAAAAATAGTAACGCAGACTTTTCAGCAACACCTGTTTTTTGTCGGAAACCAGCAAGGTTTGGAACGGCGAAAGCAAGGTTTTCGCTTCCCAAGAATGACTAAAACGATGCAAGAGAGCCGGCAGTTTGAAATCCTCAAAATGAATAATCTGCTTACGGCTTTGGATCTGCTCGGCATAATTGAGGGTATGGCAGGCGGTTTGGTAGGAAATATGGGTTTGCGATAAATTTTCGACAGCCAGCCCGACTACGGTTTTGAAGGAAATATCCGAATCGTTAAGTTTGTTTAGGGTATTGCGGATTAACGATTTTTCGTTGGATAAATGGTTCAGCAAGGCAATTTTATCTAACCCAATCACGGCGGTGAGTAGGCTCGGAAAATGGTGGTCGAAAAAATCAATCAGGCGTTGGAGTTTTTCCGCAGTAGAGCTGTGAATTTTAATCACCATTACCGACAGCGGTTTTGCAAAATCTTGCCCGAAAAAGACCGCCTGTTGCCGGATTTCCGCTGAGTTTAGGCTACCTTTGAGCAAAGCACGCACAAACTCTTCCCGATAGCGGCGTTGCCAACGCTCCTGCTCCAACTCAAACGCTTGTTGCATAATCAGCTCCGCCGCCATTTTCACCAGTTGAGCATATTGGCGAACTTGTTGCGGCTGCCCTGAAATCCCAACTACACCAATGGTTGAGCCTAAATAGTGAAGCGGTAAGTTAATGCCCACTTTCACTTCATCACACCACTGTTTTGCAAGATTTTCATCAATTTCGACCGCTTGATCGTTGCGTAACGCAATCACCGCTCCTGTGTGTCGTTGTCCGATACGAGCGACATCACCGGAGGCAATAATCACGCCTTCGTTATCCATCACATTAACGGAGTTGGGAATAATCTGCATTGTGCGTTTAACGATACGCTCGGCAATAGCTTGGTTAAGTTTCATTATATGATTCCTACTCATTAGCTAAGTATCACCCAATACTATGAAAAATCCCTCTCTCGAGGGATTTGCAAATTATCTACGCTTCCACTTCCTGAGAATAGATCATAGCGTGAAGTTATTTTGCCACAGTCGCTTGAATCAGTTTTTCCGCTTTGGCAAGGTTGTTTTCTACATCGGCATAATCGGTATTAGCGTGAGCCACCACTTGATCGGCACGATTTAACATTACTTCTACCTTGCCCTTGTTCGGTTCGGTAATTAACACTTTTAATGGCAATTGTAATGCTAACATCGGATCTTTCACCATTAATGGCGTGCCGGCTTTCGGCGTGCCATAAACCAGCACGGTTGCCGGTTGCATTTCTAAGCCGGCTTGTTTCGCAGCCGCTTGGTGATCGATTTCGGCAAAAATCGTCATTCCTTTTTCTTTTAAAGTGTTAGATAAGGTGGTCACTGTGGTTTCGAAATCAAACTTGCTTTCAAATACCATTGGTTTAACGTCAGCAATATCTGCCATTGCCACGCTGCTCATTGCTAATGCAGAAACTGCGACTGCTTTTAAGTTCATTTCTTTTCTCCTCAAATAGATTAAATAATCCCTTGTTCTTCCAACTTGCCTAAGAAATAAGGCATTTGTTTACGCCAAGTCGGCCAGTCGTGGTCAATATCAAAGCCCCAGTAGTCAAACCAAGCATCGATCCCCTTTGCGTTAAAAGCCTCTTGTAATCGGCGGGTATCTTCAATATGCTGTTCTTCCCACGCGCCTTGTCCGACGGCAATCACATAGTGGTTTTGACGGTAGCGGTCTAAGAACCAATCGTCATTTTGACCCCATACATAATCAATCGGCGAGTTAAAATAAACCGCTTTATCGCCATAAAACTCACCACTGAAAAAGCGAGCGTCATAAACACCGCTTAAGGCGATGGCAATATCAAACAGATCCGGGTGGCGTAGGGCAAAGTTTACCGTATGGAATGCCCCCATACTGCAACCGGTGGCAATCATCGTGCCGTTCCAGTGCGATTCGTGGCGGATTAACGGCACCAGCTCGTGAATAATGTAACGGTCGTAAGCATTATGAGCTAATGCCATATCGTGTCCGGATTTATGTTTGGATAACCAAGATTCCGCATCGTAAGAATCAGGCGTGTAAAATTTGATTAAGCCACGTTCAATAAAGGAACGGCACGCCTCAATCATTCCGAAATTGCCATACTCGTTTTCATTGCCGCCGGAGGAGGGGAAAACAATAACCGGTTTACCTGCATGCCCGTAAACATTGAATGACATTTCACGACCTAATTCGCCACTCCAGTGGCTTCTTTTTTCAAAATGCATACTTCACCTCTTACTGTTTCGCTTGTGCAAATTGTGCAATTTCACGCATTTGCTCCATTGTTTCGGTACGGGCTAAAATGCCTTGTTCGCCCATTACTTTGGCAAATACGCCCGGTACGCTTTGCACGCTGATAATATTGCCGGCAAATTTCTCACAAACAGCTTCAATCGAATTCACATAATTTTGGTTTGCCTTGCGGGAAATATAAACCACGTTCCAAGGGTGCTGAATATCGGCATAGAATTTGTTTTCTTTCACAATATTGGCAAATTCACGGAACACATCGAAATCGTTGGCGTAGTTCCACATATCAATAGTTAAGCCACCCGGCGGACGGCAGTTGATTTCGAGTGGTAACAACTCTTCTTTTTTGCTCCCTTTAACACGGAAGAACTCAAAATGGAAAAAACGCTCTTTTACGTTAAAGGCTTTCACACATTGTTTGCCCATTTCCACTAATTTTGGCGAAATTTCACGTGGGACATAGTAGAACATATCGCCATCTTTTGAAACGGTATCCAATACCGCTTCTGAATATTCAAGGCTAGAGTAGAAAACGATGTTGCCCTCTTTATCGGTTAAGCCGTCAAAAGTAATAATATCGCCGTCAATAAACTCTTCCATAATATATTCAACCGTTGGCGTTTTATAACCGAAGAAAGCTTCTAGCTCTTCCGCCGTTTTGATTTTGTAAGTATCGCTCGCCCCAACCCCTGAATTTGGCTTGATGATTACCGGGAATTTAAGCTGTTTTGCCAATTTACGGGCATCTTCATCATCTTTAAACACACGCCCTTGTGCCACTTTCAAACCAGTTTTGCGGAATACCTCTTTCATTTGGGCTTTGGTTTTAATTGAGAGCATATCATCGCTCTTATAACCAAACACATTGAAATCGGTACGCAATTTCGCATCTAACTCCAGCCAATATTCATTGTGCGATTCAATGCGGTCAATTCGCCCGTATTTATGGGCAAAGTACGCGACCGCACGATAAACTTGTTCGTAATCTTCCATATTATCTACACGATAATATTCAGTCAGGGAATGACGCAGATTTTCGCTCAATGATTCATAAGGGGCATCTGCAACTCCCAATGTATTAAAACCGGCTTCGCGTAAACGCACCGCAAAGGTTTCAAAATTGGTTGGGAAGTGAGGGGAAATCATCACAAAATTTAGAGGTTTGGACATAAGTTTTCCTTTCGAGTTTGCATATTATTAAAATGATTAGAATAGATTTTAGGCTAAATTTATTAATTTTCAAAATGTATTCACACAAGCAATAATTTTTACAATAAATTAACTTTTATAAAAACTCAATTTAACATCAGAATAAATCGTATAAATTTAGTCAGGTATTTTTACAAAAAAACCATATTTATGATTTACATTAATATTTCCATCTATTATCCTAAATATGTTGTCAGTATTTATACTGATAAACACATAACAAAATTCATTTATATTAATGGAGATTCAACATGGCTGAACAAATTGTTCCTTCAAATGAAGCTGTTTTAAAAGCAGTCCACGATACTTTAGTTATTTCAACAACTGATTTACAAGGTGTTATTACTTACGCTAACGACCTTTTCTGCAAATTAACCGGTTTTACCCGTGAAGAATTAATTGGACAACCGCATAATATCGTACGCCACCCAGCTGTACCAAAAGAAGTTTATAAAGATATGTGGGATACAATCCAAGCCGGTAAAATCTGGACAGGTATCGTACCAAACTGCGGTAAAGGCGGTGTAGTTTATGTGGTTGATACCACCGTTCAACCAATGTTTGATGAAGCGGGCAAAATTACAGGCTACATCAGCGTTCGCCGTGTAATTAACGATTTAATGACCAACTTTGAAGCAGTAGAATCAGCAAAAGAAATCTTTGATGACTTCTACGGTGAATAATTAAAAAACAATGATTGCGTGTAAAAGATGATCTCTTTTACACGCAATTTTTTATTTTCGAGGAGTTTGTATGTCTCTCATTCCCCATATCCACATTGCTTATGGTTCGGAGTCTGGTAACGCAGAAAAGCTTGCCCAACAATTAGCTCTCCAACCCTTTTTACTTCCCTACTCGCCCACACTTTCTACATTAAATGAAACCGATTTAAGCCAATTATCTCCCAAGAGTTTATTGCTTATTGTAACCAGCTCCTTTGGTGATGGCGAACCGCCGGAAAACGCCGATGAATTTACAGAAAAGTTGGAAAATTTGACCGCTTGTAATCTGCAATATGCGATATTCGGGCTGGGTGATATTACTTACGATAAATTCTGTGGCTATAGCAAACAATTAGATGCATTATTACAACAAAAACAAGCGAAAGCAGTAATTGCAAGGGTTGATGCCGATTTAAACTATCAAGAAATTTTTAAACAATGGCTACCGTTAGTGGAGCAGGCATTGCATTCAACAAACGACGAAACCATTCAACATTCACTTTCTGTTCAAGCTTACGGCGAGGAAATGGCATACCAAGCAGAAGTGTTGGAAATTAAGCATTTGGCAAACTCAAGCCCTGCGGTGTATCATATTCGTTTATCATTAAAAGAGAGCGGTATTTTCTATCAAGCAGGGGATTTAATTTATGTCAAAGTGCAGCAACCGGACAGACTATTAAACGAATACGCAGAATGGTTTAACGATCAAAATGCAGTTGCATTACTACGCCATAAAGAACTCCGACTACTAAGTAAAAATGTACTGCGTGATATTCAAAAAATTTGCGGCAGTAATGAACTCAAAGATTTAACTAAAATTTCCAATAAAAAAGCATTGGAACAATATGTCTATGGGCGGGATTTATTAGACGTATTACGCGATTTTGACCCAAACAAAAGCGTGACATTAGCCGATTTAGAGCCAATTTTATCTAACTTAGCCGCACGAGCCTATTCAATTAGCTCTTGCGGTAAAACTCACCCTGATTATGTTGATTTATGTATCCGCCACGTTTCGTATCATTTAAACGGTAGAGATTATCAAGGGACTGCAAGTGGGTATTTATCCGAATTACAAGCGGGCGATTTTGTCTCGATTTTTGCAAATGCCAATCCGAATTTCCGTTTACCCGAAACATTAACAGCCCCGGTGGTGATGATTGGCTCAGGTACTGGCATTGCTCCGCATATCGCATTTTTACAAGCGTTAGAGCAGCAATATCAGGGGGTTGAAAGCTATTTATTCTTCGGCGAGCGTTATCGTGATAAAGATTTTCTGTATCAAACGGAACTGGAAAATTACTTAGCAAAAGGCACCTTAACTCAGCTGTTTACTGCTTTTTCACGTGATCAGGCAGAGAAGTTTTATGTGCAAGATGCCCTATCGCAACAAGCAGAGTTAGTTTGGCATTTAATTCAGCAAGGGGCTTATTTCTATATTTGTGGCAGTAAAGCAATGAGTAAAGCGATAGATGCGGAACTCATCAAAATTGCAGATCAAATCGGAGGAGAGCCTTATGTTGATGATTTCAATAATATTATTGCAAAATTGGTCGCGGAAGGCCGATTAATGCGAGATGTATATTAGAAAATGACAAAAACTAAAAACCCAGCAAAAGCTGGGTTTTTATTTAATCATAGTTCATTAAGCAACAACTGCTTTCTCAACTACACGAACTAAAGTCCAAGATTTAGTTTTTGAAATAGGACGACATTCCTTAATTTCAACAACATCACCTAATTTAGCTTCGTTGTTTTCATCGTGTACATGAAGTTTAGTAGTACGACGGATAAACTTACCGTATAACGGATGTTTAACTGTACGTTCGATAGCAACAACAAATGATTTATCCATTTTGTCGCTAACCACTTTACCTTGTACTGTACGAATTTTATCAGTCATTATTCACCCGCCTTTTCGGTTAATACAGTTTTAACTTGTGCAATACTACGACGCACTTGTTTTAACTGGTGGGTTTGTTGAAGCTGACCGGTGGCTGCTTGCATACGCAATTTGAATTGTTCACCTAAAAGGTTCACTAACTCACCATTCAGCTCTTCAACACTTTTATTACGTAGTTCTTGAGCTTTCATTACATCACCGTCTTAGTTACAAATGTGGTTTTGAACGGAAGTTTAGCTGCCGCCAATGCAAACGCATTGCGTGCAACTTCTTCAGAAACACCATCCATTTCATAGAGAACTTTACCCGGTTGGATTAAGGCTACCCAGTACTCAACGTTACCTTTACCTTTACCCATACGGACTTCTAATGGTTTTTCAGTAATTGGTTTGTCTGGGAACACACGGATCCAGATTTTACCTTGACGTTTAACCGCACGGCTCATCGCACGACGAGCTGCTTCAATTTGACGAGCTGTTAAACGACCACGGCCAATAGCTTTTAAACCAAATGAACCGAAGCTCACTTCTGTGCCACCCGCGATACCACGGTTACGGCCTTTGTGTACTTTACGGAATTTTGTGCGTTTTGGTTGTAACATTCAGTGATTCTCCTTATTTACGACCTTTGCCACGTGGCGCCTTTTTAGGCTGTGCCGCTGGTTCTTTTTCAGATTCAATCACTGCAGCCATTCCACCAAGAATTTCACCTTTGAAGATCCACACTTTTACGCCGATTACGCCGTAAGTAGTGTGAGCTTCAGCAGTACTATAATCGATGTCTGCACGAAGCGTATGTAGAGGTACACGACCTTCACGATACCATTCTGAGCGAGCAATTTCTGCACCACCTAAACGACCGCTAACTTCAACTTTGATACCTTTAGCACCTAATTTCATCGCGTTTTGAACTGCTTTTTTCATTGCACGACGGAACATCACACGACGTTCAAGTTGAGAAGCGATGCTATCTGCGACTAATTTCGCATCTAGCTCTGGTTTTTTCACTTCAGCGATGTTGATTTGAGCTGGAACGCCAGCGATTTTCGCAACTGCGTTGCGTAATTTTTCAACATCTTCACCTTTTTTACCGATAACGATACCCGGGCGAGCTGTGTGAATAGTTACACGAATGCTTTTTGCAGGACGCTCAATAGTGATGCGTGATACAGAAGCGTTCGCTAACTCTTTGTTTAAAAATTTACGTACTTTGAAGTCGCCGTCTAAGTTATCAGCGAAATCTTGTGTATTCGCGAACCAAGTAGAGTTCCAAGGTTTAACAATACCTAGGCGAATACCATTAGGATGTACTTTCTGACCCATTTGTTATTCTCCTACTTAATTAACGATCTGACACAACCACAGTGATGTGGCTTGTACGTTTTAAAATACGATCTGCACGACCTTTTGCACGTGGCATTACACGTTTCATGCTTGGACCTTCATCAACGAAGATTTTAGCAACTTTAAGATCATCGACATCTGCACCGTCATTATGCTCTGCGTTTGCAATAGCTGACTCTAATACTTTCTTAACAAGCGTCGCTGCTTTTTTGTTAGTGAAAGTTAAGATTTCTAATGCTACAGAAACTTTTTTACCGCGAATTAAATCAGCAACTAAGCGAGCTTTTTGGGCAGAAGTACGAGCGTAACGATGTTTAGCAATAGTTTCCATCTTTTACCTCTTATTTCTTAGCTTTCTTATCTGCGGCGTGACCGCGGTATGTACGAGTCGGTGCAAATTCACCTAATTTATGACCGATCATTTCGTCGGAAACATAAACAGGAACGTGCTGACGACCATTATGGACTGCGATGGTCAAACCAATCATTGATGGAATGATCATTGAACGACGGGACCAAGTTTTAATTGGTTTTTTATCCCCGCTTTCCACCGCCTTCTCTACCTTCTTCAACAAGTGTAGGTCAAGGAAAGGACCTTTCTTGAGGGAACGTGGCATTGGTGTTTACCTTTTAGTTAATGAATTAAATTATTTGCCACGACGACGTACGATGAATTTATCAGTACGTTTGTTGTGACGAGTTTTCTTACCTTTGGTTTGAACGCCCCAAGGTGTAACAGGGTGTTTACCGAAGTTACGACCTTCACCACCACCGTGTGGGTGATCTACTGGGTTCATTGCAGTACCACGAACGGTTGGACGAATACCTCTCCAACGGTTTGCACCTGCTTTACCAAGAACGCGAAGCATATGCTCTGAGTTACCTACTTCACCAATGGTTGCAGTACATTCAGCTAATACTTTACGCATTTCGCCTGAACGAAGACGTAAAGTTACATAGTTACCTTCACGGGCAATGATTTGAACGTAAGCACCAGCAGAACGTGCAATTTGACCACCTTTACCAGGTTTTAATTCAACGTTGTGTACAGTTGTACCTACTGGGATGTTACGCATTGGTAATGCGTTACCTACTTTAATCGGAGCTGAAGCACCCGCTTGAATTTGATCACCAGCAGTTAAACCTTTTGGTGCTAAAATATAGCGACGTTCACCATCTTTATAAAGTACTAATGCGATATTCGCAGAACGATTTGGATCGTATTCTAAACGCTCAACAACACCCGGAATGTCTAATTTATTACGTTTAAAATCAATTAAACGGTAGTGTTGTTTGTGACCGCCACCAATGTGACGAGTTGTGATACGACCTAAGTTGTTACGACCACCAGTTTTAGATTTAGTATCTAAAAGTGCTGCAAAAGGTTTACCTTTGTGAAGCTCAGCGTTTACAACTTTAACAACGTGACGACGACCAGCGGAGGTCGGCTTACATTTAACGATAGCCATTTATTTTATCTCCTCTGATTACTCTGCCGCACCTTCAACGAAGTCAAGTGATTGACCTTCTTGAAGAGTTACATAAGCTTTTTTCCAGTCACTACGACGACCAACTTTAGCACCACGGCGTTTAGTTTTACCTTTAACTACTACGGTACGAACAGAATCAACTTTTACTTCAAACAGTTCTTCAACTGCATTTGCAATCTCAACTTTGTTTGCATCTAATGCAACTTTGAATACGATTGTATTGCCTTTTTCTGCGTTGTTTGTCGCTTTTTCAGAGATATGTGGTGCTTTAAGCACGTTTAGCAAACGTTCTTGTTGAATCATGCTAACATCTCCTCAATTTGTTTTACTGCATCTACGGTTACAACCACTTTATCGAAAGCAATTAAGCTAACTGGGTCAATACCTTGCACATCACGCACATCAACTTTATATAAGTTGCGTGCTGCTAAGAATAAATTCTCATCTACGTTTGCAGTAATGATAAGAGCGTCATTTAACGCCATATCTTTTAATTTTTGTGCTAATACTTTAGTTTTTGGTGCATCGATCTCGAATTTCTCAACAACCACTAAACGGTCTTGACGAACTAATTCAGAAAGAATGCTTTTGATTGCACCACGGTACATTTTTTTGTTCACTTTTTGGCTGTGATCTTGTGGTTTCGCAGCAAAAGTTACACCACCCGAACGCCAAATTGGTGATTTAATATCACCAGAACGCGCACGGCCTGTACCTTTTTGACGCCAAGGTTTTTTACCTGAACCAGACACTTCAGCACGAGTTTTTTGAGCACGAGATCCTTGACGAGCACCTGCTGCATAAGCAACAACTACTTGGTGGATTAATGCTTCATTGAACTCACGTCCGAAGGTAGTTTCAGAAACAGTTAGTGCGTTTGCACCTACAACTTGTAATTCCATCTCTATCTCCTAGACTTATGCTTTAACTGCCGGTTTTACGATAACATCACCATTAGTTGCACCAGGAACGGCACCTTTAACTAATAATAATTTACGCTCAACATCTACACGAACAACTTCAAGTGATTGAACGGTTACACGCTCTGCACCTAAGTGTCCTGCCATTTTTTTACCTTTAAACACACGACCTGGAGTTTGGTTTTGACCAATAGAACCAAGTACACGATGTGATAAAGAGTTACCGTGAGTTGCATCTTGAGTACGGAAGTTCCAACGTTTAACACCACCTTGGAAGCCTTTACCTTTTGATGTACCAGTAACATCGACTTTTTTAACATCAGTAAAGATGTCAACATTGATTTCTTGACCTAAAGTGAATTCTTCACCTTCAGTAGTACGAAATTCCCATAAACCGCGTCCAGCTTCAACACCTGCTTTCACGAAATGACCTGCTTCTGGTTTAGTTACACGGCTAGCTTTTTTAGAGCCAGTAGTAACTTGAATTGCAGAGTAGCCATCGTTTTCAAGGGTTTTAACTTGAGTAACACGGTTGGCTTCGATTTCGATAACGGTAACTGGAATAGACACGCCGTCTTCAGTGAAAACGCGGGTCATACCAACTTTACGACCGATTAAACCAATCATTGTAATAACCTCTTAAAATTCCCAATTAACCTAGACTAATCTGAACGTCAACGCCAGCAGCTAGATCTAAACGCATTAATGCATCAACAGTTTTTTCTGTTGGTTCAACAATATCAACTAAACGTTTGTGAGTACGGATTTCATATTGGTCACGTGCATCTTTATTCACGTGTGGAGAAATCAATACAGTGAAACGTTCTTTACGAGTTGGTAAAGGAATTGGACCACGAACTTGTGCACCAGTACGTTTAGCTGTTTCTACGATCTCCGCAGTAGATTGATCAATTAAACGATGATCAAATGCTTTTAAGCGGATACGGATTCTTTGGTTCTGCATTAGACCAGAGCTCCAATTAAAAAATTTAGCTAATAAAAAAACCAAACTACCACTTAACAAATTAGTTAAGGGAGCTCAGTTAAACCTATATAGTTCCAAAATTAGGAACATTGTATACACTACAATATCTGTAGTGCCATTTGATAAATGATTACATCAAATGTCTTTAGATACCTAAAGCTTTGCTATCATACTCGTTTCATTTCCCTTATGCAAGTAATTTTTGTTTTTTATATTGACAATAATTTGATTCGATAAAACTTCTAAAGATACACAATATTTCCAACACTTCATTTGAAGTGGCTCAAATAAATTGTATTTATGCATTTTTTTATTCAAACTTTTCGAGCCACTTCACAAATCTAAAAAATCCTAGTTGAAATTTAATCCATAAGAGTATTTATTATTAAATAAGTTTCATGACCTTACATCGGAGTACATATATGCAAACAATCAATGAAATTAAAGAAGAAATCTACCCTATATTTGAGCCTATCATTGGAACAATTCGGCTAAAAACCTACTTTTCCTACTACGCAGTTTTTAAGGATGGATTGATGATTGCATTGTATCAAAATGGAGCAACTTATTTACGTATTGCGAAAAAAGATATTGAATACATTCGTCAGTATCCTAAAACCTGTATCTTATGCGATGAAAAAATTGGTATACAAAGTAGAAAATTTCATTATATTCCGCAAGTTCTCATAGATGATACACCAAAATTTAGCTCGCTACTCTTTGGAATTATAGAGGAACTCCGAACGGAGAAGTACAAAATAAGCCAAAAGCGAGCTACACAAATCCGAAACCTACCAAATATGAATTTAAAGTTAGAAAGAATGTTGAAAAAAATAGGGATTCATTCCATTCATGATTTTACTCAAGAAGGGTATATGTCAACTTTTATCAAACTGATTCTCCAGGGCTTTGATGTTACCGAAGACTTACTGTTTAAGCTAAACGGGGCCTTAAATCACCAATATATTTATACCTTCACAGATCAACAAAAAAGGGAACTAATGCAAGAAGCAAATCAAGCGCTATATAATTCAGGCCTAAGAAAAAGATTTAACGCCCTGTAGTTAAATAATGTGATCCAAATCATAAAATATAAAAAAACCAATAAGGAATTGCACTTCGCAGTTCCTTTCTTTTTCTTTTATATGCTAGTATCACCTTATACCTCTAAATTATTAGTGCCTACTGATTTTCAATTAATCCAACAATTTAGGAGAGCGAATCATGGAATTCCGTATCGAAAAAGACACCATGGGCGAAGTGCAAGTCCCTGCCGATAAATACTGGGCGGCGCAAACCGAGCGTTCACGCAATAACTTCAAAATCGGGCCGGAGGCATCAATGCCGGCGGAAATTATCGAGGCGTTTGGCTATCTGAAAAAAGCGGCTGCCTATGCCAATCACGATTTAGGCGTACTAGCGGTCGAAAAACGGGATTTAATTGCAAAAGCCTGCGATGAGATTTTGGCGAATAAGCTGGGCGATCAGTTCCCTCTGGTGATTTGGCAAACCGGCTCGGGTACGCAATCAAATATGAACGTGAATGAAGTAGTAGCAAACCGTGCCCACGTTTTAAACGGCGGTAAATTGGGCGAAAAATCGATTATTCACCCGAATGATGATGTGAATAAATCCCAATCTTCCAACGACACCTACCCGACTGCAATGCACATCGCTGCTTACAAAAAAGTGGTGGAACACACCCTGCCTTGCGTCAAACGTCTGCAAAAAACCTTAGCGGAAAAAGCCGAAGCCTTTAAAGATGTGGTCAAAATCGGGCGTACTCACTTAATGGACGCCACCCCGCTCACCCTCGGTCAAGAGTTCTCTGCCTATGCGGCACAGTTGGCTTTCGGCATCAAAGCATTAGAAAACACCCTGCCACACCTGCGTGAGCTGGCTCTCGGCGGCACGGCAGTCGGCACCGGCTTGAATACCCCGAAAGGTTACGATGTGAAAGTGGCGGAATACATTGCGAAATTTACCGGCTTACCGTTCGTTACCGCCCAAAACAAGTTTGAGGCACTTGCGACTCACGATGCGATTGTCGAAACCCACGGGGCATTAAAACAGCTTGCGGTGTCGCTCTATAAAATTGCTAACGATGTGCGTTTATTAGCCTCCGGCCCGCGTTCAGGCATTGGCGAAATCTTAATTCCGGAAAACGAGCCGGGTTCATCAATTATGCCGGGCAAAGTAAATCCAACCCAATGCGAAGCAATGACAATGGTCTGCGCCCAAGTATTAGGCAACGATGTCACTATCTCCTTTGCCGGTACGCAAGGGCATTTCCAACTGAATGTCTATAAACCGGTGATGGCGTACAACTTCCTACAATCGGCTCAACTGCTAGGCGATGCGTGCGTGTCGTTTGACGAACACTGTGCAGTCGGCATTGAACCGAACTACCCTCGCATTAAACAACAGCTCGACCAATCGCTAATGTTAGTGACTGCATTAAATACTCACATTGGTTATGAAAATGCAGCGAAAATCGCCAAAACTGCCCACAAAAACGGCACAACACTGAAAGAAGAGGCGATTAACTTAGGCTTAGTCATGGCAGAACAGTTTGATGAATGGGTTCGTCCGGAAGATATGGTAGGCAGTTTGAAATAAGCCAATTTTTCGCTTGTAGCCTAATTTACACCTCAATCTACCAGTAAGATTGAGGTGTAATTTTTTATAGCGAGGGTACTAATTTTGTTTTAGAATGAAGCATCATTTTTTAAGCGGGAAAACCTATGAAAAAACTCATTTTAATCGCATTAGTAACTACTTTAGGCTTAAGTGCTTGCGGGGTCAAAGGCCCACTCTACTTCCCTGAGCAAGCCCCTAAACACGAACAAAAATAAGCATTGCAAGCGGTCTATTTTTGCTAAAATTTTGCAAATTTTTGTGAAAAAATGACCGCTTGTTGCCTCTTCTCTTTCAAAATCCCAAACACAACGGACTTTCAATGAACCATTTTGAATATAAAAACAATCAACTTTTTGCTGAAGAAGTCGCTATTGCCGATATTATCGAGCAATACGGCACGCCGGCTTATGTTTACTCCAGAGCCACCCTTGAACGCCACTGGCACGCATTCAATAATGCGTTTGGCTCACACCCACACCTCGTTTGCTTTGCAGTCAAATCTAACTCTAACATTGCTCTATTAAATGTAATGGCTCGTCTCGGCTCAGGCTTTGATATTGTCTCTCAAGGCGAATTGGAGCGAGTTCTAGCAGCTGGTGGCGAAGCCTCTAAAGTTGTCTTTTCCGGTGTGGCAAAATCGCACAGCGAGATCAAACGAGCGTTGGAAGTCGGGATTCGTTGCTTCAACATTGAATCGGTTTCCGAACTTCACCGCATTAACCAAGTTGCCGGTGAGGTAGGCAAAATCGCACCGATTTCACTGCGGGTAAACCCGGATGTGGACGCCCACACTCACCCCTACATTTCCACCGGTTTAAAAGAAAACAAATTCGGCGTGAGCGTTACTCAAGCCCGTGAAGTGTATCGCTTAGCCAAAACCTTACCGAATGTGAAAATCACCGGTATGGATTGCCACATCGGCTCGCAATTAACCGAATTACAACCGTTTTTAGATGCAACCGATCGCTTAATCGTCTTAATGGAACAACTGCGTGAAGACGGCATTGAGCTACACCACTTAGACTTAGGCGGCGGTTTAGGCGTGCCTTACAATGGCGAAGAACCTCCGCATCCGACCGAATATGCCAAAGCCTTGCTGGAAAAACTCAAAGGATATGAAAACTTAGAAATCATCATTGAGCCGGGGCGTGCCATTACCGCAAATGCCGGTATTTTGGTGACGAAAGTGGAATATTTGAAACAAAATGAAGATCGCAATTTTGCGATTGTTGATACCGGTATGAACGATATGATTCGACCGGCTCTGTATGAAGCCTATATGCAAATTACCGAAGTGGATAAAACCTTAAACCGTGACAAAGCTGTTTACGATGTGGTCGGCCCGATTTGCGAAACCTCGGATTTCTTAGGCAAACAAAGAGAACTGGCGATTGCCGAAGGGGATTTAATCGCTATTCGTTCTGCCGGAGCTTATGGTGCGGCAATGTCTTCAACCTACAACTCTCGCCCACAAGCGGCAGAAATTATGGTTGATGGCAACCAAGCCCATTTAATTAAAGCCAGGGCCACTTTTGCTGATTTATGGCGTTTAGAAAAATTATTACCTTAATGAGGAAGAAAAGATGAAATTATATGGATTAACCGGTGCTTGTTCATTTGTGCCACACGTTGCCCTAGAGTGGGTGAAATTGCGTGCCAATCAAGATTATGCGTTTCAAGCTGTCAGCCGTGAATTTATTAAATCGGCGGAATATCTGGCTTTAAACCCTCGTGGCAACGTACCATTGTTGGTTGATGGCGACTTGGCCCTCACGCAAAACCAAGCTATTGTCCACTATTTAGACGAGCTTTATCCGGAAGCTAAATTATTCGGCAGCAAAACTGCTCGTGATAAAGCCAAAGCGGCTCGTTGGTTAGCTTTTTTCAATTCAGATGTGCATAAATCATTCGTGCCACTGTTCCGCTTGCCAAGTTATGCGGAAGGCAATGAAACGCTCACCAAAACTATTCGCCAACAATCGGCTGAGCAAATTTTAGAACAACTGGCTTTTGCGAATGCTCATTTAGAAAATCATATTTTCTTTGGTGAAGAAATTTCGGTTGCCGATGCGTATCTCTACATTATGCTCAACTGGTGTCGCCTGCTAGGGTTGGATTTCTCTCACCTTTCCCAACTTTCCGCCTTTATGCAACGAGTGGAGGCAGACCAAGGTGTGGATAATGTGCGTGAACAAGAAGGCTTAAAAGGTTAATTCACCATTGTTCACTTAAGACGGTAGATTTTATGTTAAAATTTACCGTCTTTTATTTTTAGGAATCACCATGCTAAATCAGGTTTCAAACAGCTTGCTTGCTCCAAGCGGGCTTGAATTATCACACTTAACTCAAGTGTTAGATCACTTCTCCGGCCGTCATATTGATTATGCCGATCTCTACTTCCAACTCAGCCAAGATGAAAGCTGGAGCTTGGAAGATAGCATCATCAAAGAAGGCGGTTTTTATATCGAGCGAGGGTTCGGTGTGCGTGCCATATCAGGCGAAAAAACCGGCTTTGCCTACGCCGATCAAATCACATTAAAACAGCTTGAGCAATGTGCCGCTGCCGCTCGTTCAATCAGCCCAACAAGCGGTCAATTATCGGTAAAAAATTTCAAAAAAACGACCGCTTGTTCTCGCTATCCGGCAATCAACCCGCTAGAGACGATCAGCCGTGAACAAAAGGTCGAATTGCTCCATTTGGTGGATAAAACCGCTCGAATGGCAGATCCGAGAGTGATTCAAGTAAATGCGAATCTCTCAGCGGTATATGAAGAAATGTTAGTAGCAGCGACTGACGGCACACTGGCTGCGGATATTCGCCCGTTAGTGCGTTTATCTGTGTCGGTACTGGTGGAACAAAATGGCAAGCGTGAACGAGGTTCAGCAGGTGCCGGGGGGCGCTTTGATTTAGACTGGTTCTTAGCAGCAAGCGAAACCGGCTTTAGTCGTGCGGAATCGCTTGCCAAAGAGGCTGTTCGCCAAGCCCTCGTGAATCTCACAGCCATTCCTGCACCGGCAGGCACAATGCCGATTGTTCTCGGTGCCGGCTGGCCGGGCATTTTGCTCCACGAAGCAGTTGGGCACGGCTTGGAGGGGGATTTTAACCGTAAGGAATCTTCACTCTTTAGCGGTAAAATCGGGCAAATGGTCACCTCTGAGCTTTGCACCATTGTAGATGACGGCACGGTGCCGAATATGCGGGGCTCAATCACAGTAGATGACGAGGGCGTGCCTTCACAACGTAATGTGTTAATTGAAAACGGCATTCTAAAAGGCTATATGCAAGACAAACTCAATGCCCGCCTAATGGGGGTTGCCCCAACAGGCAACGGCAGACGCGAATCTTACGCTCATTTGCCAATGCCACGAATGACCAACACCTACCTCACCGAAGGCAATCACGAATTTGAAGAGATGATTGAATCGGTCGAATACGGTTTATATGCTCCACACTTCAGCGGCGGGCAAGTGGATATTACCTCCGGCAAATTTGTGTTCTCCACCGCCGAAGCCTACTTAATCGAAAAAGGCAAAATCACCAAACCTGTCACAGGAGCAACCCTGATCGGCAGTGGTATTGAAGCAATGCAACAAGTTTCAATGGTCGGTAAAAAAATGGAACTCGACCCCGGCATCGGCACTTGCGGCAAAGAAGGGCAATCCGTACCGGTCGGCGTAGGACAACCTACGGTGAAGCTGGATAAAATCACGGTGGGGGGAAGAGGGTAATGGAAAAACCAATGGTTTCATATTGGAAAGAAGATACAATAGAAATTTATATTGATGAAGATGGAGATGGAGATGGAGAGCAAGTTATTATTTTAGGCACATATGATCACAAAAACTCAGGAAATCCTCAATTAGCTATTGGCATCATTGGAGAAATTATCCAAACTCTCGAGGGTATCTCTCCCCTTGTGTTCTTTCTACAAAAAATGCAACAGCATTATTAAATGGTTTGCTACTTGGGGAGCAAGATAAAAAGAAAATAGATATCCTACAAAAGGCCCTCTTACGAATTAATAAACAATAGGAAAATCAAAATGGCTTGGGTACAAATTCGTTTAAACAGTACAGATAAACAGGCTGAGGAAATCAGCGATTTTTTAACCGAGATTGGAGCGGTGTCGGTGACTTTTATGGATAGTCAAGATACTCCAATTTTTGAACCTCTTCCGGGGGAAACCCGTCTTTGGGGAAATACCGATGTAGTTGGGCTTTTTGATGCGGAAACTGATATGAATCTCATCGTAGAAGCACTAAAAACCAGCAAATTAGTGGACGAAAACTTTGCTCACAAAATCGAGCAAATCGAAGACAAAGACTGGGAACGGGAGTGGATGGATAATTTCCACCCAATGCAGTTTGGCAAGCGTTTATGGATCTGCCCAAGCTGGCGTGAAGTGCCTGACCCGAATGCAGTTAATGTGATGCTCGACCCCGGGCTTGCATTTGGTACCGGCACACACCCAACAACCTCGCTCTGCTTACAATGGTTAGATAGCTTAGATTTAGAAGGCAAAACGGTTATCGACTTCGGCTGTGGTTCAGGTATTTTAGCTATCGCTGCACTTAAACTCGGTGCAAAACAAGCCATCGGGATTGATATCGACCCACAGGCGATTTTAGCTAGTCAAAACAACGCCGAGGCGAACGGCGTAGCAGAGAAACTACAACTTTTCTTAGCCAAAGATCAGCCAAAAGAGTTACAAGCCGATGTTGTTGTTGCGAATATTCTAGCCGGCCCACTCAAAGAGTTAGCACCAAATATTATCACACTGGTTAAACCAAACGGAGATTTAGGCTTATCTGGTATTCTTACTACTCAGGCTGAAAGTGTGTGTGAGGCTTACACCGAAGCCTTTACGCTAGACCCTGTTGTAGAAAAAGAAGAATGGTGTCGTATTACAGGTCAAAAAATCTAATAAAAGCCCTGTTTAAAACAGGGCTTACGTTTTTTTAAATACTACGACTTACTACTCCCCTATCTTAGCAACTATCTCCCGGACACTAACTAACACAAGCGGGAGAAATAACAGAAAAATTTACAAATTATATAAATGAAAAAACCGACTGAAATTTCAGTCGGTTTCTAATATCTGGCAGGGGCGGAGAGGCTCGAACTCCCAACACCCGGTTTTGGAGACCGGTGCTCTACCAATTGAACTACGCCCCTATTGATAGCTATTTATTTTGTACTTATAGGGGCAAATAATTATTTGCCCCTATGTTTAAATTATTGGCGGAACGGACGGGACTCGAACCCGCGACCCCCTGCGTGACAGGCAGGTATTCTAACCAGCTGAACTACCGCTCCTAAATTAATAGATTGATAATGCCCTACTCTCACATGGCGAATCACCACACTACCATCGGCGTTACTGCGTTTTACTTCTGAGTTCGGGATGGAGTCAGGTAGAGCCACAGCACTCTGGTTATCAATCAAATTCGTTCTATTTAGTCAGTTTACTAATTGTTGTTTGTTTACTTATTAATAAACTCACTAAATAAATTAAAACCCCGACGATGCTCTACTCTCACATGGCGAATCACCACACTACCATCGACGTCACTGCGTTTTACTTCTGAGTTCGGTATGGGGTCAGGTAGGACCACAGCACTCTTGTCGTCGGGAAAATTCCTTTCTATCTTATGATTTCTTTATCTTTTCTTTATTCGTTCTTCTCAATACAAAAACAAGCCTAAAAACATTTGAGCGTTGTATAGTTAAGCCTCTCGGGCAATTAGTACTGGTTAGCTCAATGTCTCACAACACTTACACACCCAGCCTATCTACGTCGTAGTCTCCAACAACCCTTACACACTTATAGTGTGGGAGAACTCATCTCTTGGCAAGTTTCGTGCTTAGATGCTTTCAGCACTTATCTCTTCCGCACTTAGCTACCCGGCAATGCGTCTGGCGACACAACCGGAACACCAGTGGTGCGTCCACTCCGGTCCTCTCGTACTAGGAGCAGCCCCAACCAATTCTCCAACGCCCACGGCAGATAGGGACCGAACTGTCTCACGACGTTCTAAACCCAGCTCGCGTACCACTTTAAATGGCGAACAGCCATACCCTTGGGACCTACTTCAGCCCCAGGATGTGATGAGCCGACATCGAGGTGCCAAACACCGCCGTCGATATGAACTCTTGGGCGGTATCAGCCTGTTATCCCCGGAGTACCTTTTATCCGTTGAGCGATGGCCCTTCCATTCAGAACCACCGGATCACTATGACCTGCTTTCGCACCTGCTCGACTTGTCTGTCTCGCAGTTAAGCTTGCTTATACCATTGCACTAACCTCACGATGTCCGACCGTGATTAGCAAACCTTCGTGCTCCTCCGTTACTCTTTGGGAGGAGACCGCCCCAGTCAAACTACCCACCAGACACTGTCCGAGACCGCGTTCCGCAATCTTCGTTAGAACATCAAACGTTAAAGGGTGGTATTTCAAGGACGCCTCCACAATCACTGGCGTGACTGCTTCTAAGGCTCCCACCTATCCTACACATCAAAATTCAATGTTCAGTGTCAAGCTATAGTAAAGGTTCACGGGGTCTTTCCGTCTAGCCGCGGGTACACCGCATCTTCACGGCGATTTCAATTTCACTGAGTCTCGGGTGGAGACAGCCTGGCCATCATTATGCCATTCGTGCAGGTCGGAACTTACCCGACAAGGAATTTCGCTACCTTAGGACCGTTATAGTTACGGCCGCCGTTTACTGGGGCTTCGATCAGGAGCTTCTCTTTCGATAACACCATCAATTAACCTTCCAGCACCGGGCAGGCATCACACCCTATACGTCCACTTTCGTGTTTGCAGAGTGCTGTGTTTTTAATAAACAGTTGCAGCCAGCTGGTATCTTCGACCGGTTCAACCTTCGTGTGCAAGACACTACAATCTACGCCGGCGCACCTTCTCCCGAAGTTACGGTGCTATTTTGCCTAGTTCCTTCACCCGAGTTCTCTCAAGCGCCTGAGTATTCTCTACCTGACCACCTGTGTCGGTTTATAGTACGGTTTATAATAACCTGAAGCTTAGTGGCTTTTCCTGGAAGCGTGGTATCAGTTACTTCATCTCCGTAGAGACTCGTCATCACTTCTCGGTGTTAATAAGCGTCCGGATTTGCCTAAACGCTCCACCTACCGGCTTAAACAGACATCCAACAGTCTGCTAACCTAACCTTCTCCGTCCCCACATCGCAGTTATTACAAGTACGGGAATATTAACCCGTTTCCCATCGACTACGCTTTTCAGCCTCGCCTTAGGGGCCGACTCACCCTGCCCCGATTAACGTTGGACAGGAACCCTTGGTCTTCCGGCGAACGAGTTTTTCACTCGTTTTATCGTTACTTATGTCAGCATTCGCACTTGTGATATCTCCAGCAGACTTCTCAATCCACCTTCATCGACTTACACAACGCTCCCCTACCCAACAGACTTTCATCTGATGCCGCAGCTTCGGTGCTATATTTGAGCCCCGTTACATCTTCCGCGCAGGCCGACTCGACTAGTGAGCTATTACGCTTTCTTTAAATGATGGCTGCTTCTAAGCCAACATCCTAGCTGTCTAAGCCTTCCCACTTCGTTTCCCACTTAATATAGACTTTGGGACCTTAGCTGGCGGTCTGGGTTGTTTCCCTCTCCACGATGGACGTTAGCACCCACCGTGTGTCTCCTGAGTATCACTCTTCGGTATTCGCAGTTTGCATCGGGTTGGTAATCCGGGATGGACCCCTAGCCGAAACAGTGCTCTACCCCCGAAGGTGTCCGCTCAAGGCTCTACCTAAATAGATTTCGGGGAGAACCAGCTATCTCCCGGTTTGATTGGCCTTTCACCCCCAGCCACAAGTCATCCGCTAATTTTTCAACATTAGTCGGTTCGGTCCTCCAGTTAGTGTTACCCAACCTTCAACCTGCCCATGGCTAGATCACCGGGTTTCGGGTCTATACCTTGCAACTAGACGCCCAGTTAAGACTCGGTTTCCCTTCGGCTCCCTTATTCAGTTAACCTTGCTACAAAATATAAGTCGCTGACCCATTATACAAAAGGTACGCAGTCACAGAATAAATCTGCTCCCACTGCTTGTACGCACAAGGTTTCAGGTTCTATTTCACTCCCCTCGCCGGGGTTCTTTTCGCCTTTCCTTCACAGTACTGGTTCACTATCGGTCAATCAGGAGTATTTAGCCTTGGAGGATGGTCCCCCCATCTTCAAACAGGATATCACGTGTCCCGCCCTACTTGTTGTTAGCCTAGTACCACAATGGAGTTTTAAGGTACGGGATTATCACCCTCTACGATTGTCCTTCCCAGAACATTCCCCTAACTTCACTGCTATCACTAACTGGCTCTTTCGCGTTCGCTCGCCGCTACTAACGAAATCTCGGTTGATTTCTTTTCCTCGGGGTACTTAGATGTTTCAGTTCTCCCGGTTTGCCTCACACAGCTATGTATTCACTGGGTGATAGTAGGTTCTTCACCTACTGGGTTTCCCCATTCGGACATCTTGGATTAAACGCCTCTTATCGACTCATCCAAGCTTTTCGCAGATTAGCACGTCCTTCATCGCCTCTGATTGCCAAGGCATCCACCTTGTGCGCTTAGTCACTTAACTATACAACCTCAAATGTTTTCTAAAACTTCTTAGAAATAAAAAGTAAAAAACAATGAAGTCAGTTTTACAACTAAACACTTGACTGCTTTTGTTCAGTCAAGATTTTTTTACTACTCAGACTTTCAATTTATTCGTTATCACTTATGTATAATTACTTATGCGTAACGAACTTGAAATATCTCTCAGTTTTTCAGCTTGTTTCTATATTGTTAAAGAACAGAAGACAATAAAAATCATCTTTAAATGGCGTCCCCACGGGGATTCGAACCCCGGTTACCGCCGTGAAAGGGCGATGTCCTAGGCCTCTAGACGATGGGGACAACATTTAAAGATGCTTTCCACTTTGCCATTTGAGAGTAAAATATTCTAGCCAATTTTGTAAAAATCTTCAAGATTTTCACCGCTTGAATGGCTATCTTTCACTCATCTTCTCTCATTCATCTATCAAACAATCTGTGTGAACACTTGCTGTCGTTCTCGATTTTGGTAAGGAGGTGATCCAACCGCAGGTTCCCCTACGGTTACCTTGTTACGACTTCACCCCAGTCATGAATCATACCGTGGTAAACGCCCCCCTTTCGGTTAAGCTATCTACTTCTGGTACAACCCACTCCCATGGTGTGACGGGCGGTGTGTACAAGGCCCGGGAACGTATTCACCGCAACATTCTGATTTGCGATTACTAGCGATTCCGACTTCATGGAGTCGAGTTGCAGACTCCAATCCGGACTTAGACGTACTTTCTGAGATTCGCTCCCCATCGCTGGCTCGCCGCCCTCTGTATACGCCATTGTAGCACGTGTGTAGCCCTACTCGTAAGGGCCATGATGACTTGACGTCATCCCCACCTTCCTCCGGTTTATCACCGGCAGTCTCCTTTGAGTTCCCGACCGAATCGCTGGCAACAAAGGATAAGGGTTGCGCTCGTTGCGGGACTTAACCCAACATTTCACAACACGAGCTGACGACAGCCATGCAGCACCTGTCTCAGAGCTCCCGAAGGCACCCTCGTATCTCTACAAGGTTCTCTGGATGTCAAGAGTAGGTAAGGTTCTTCGCGTTGCATCGAATTAAACCACATGCTCCACCGCTTGTGCGGGCCCCCGTCAATTCATTTGAGTTTTAACCTTGCGGCCGTACTCCCCAGGCGGTCGATTTATCACGTTAGCTACGGGCACCAAGCTTAAAGCCCAATCCCCAAATCGACAGCGTTTACGGCGTGGACTACCAGGGTATCTAATCCTGTTTGCTCCCCACGCTTTCGCACATGAGCGTCAGTACATTCCCAAGGGGCTGCCTTCGCCTTCGGTATTCCTCCACATCTCTACGCATTTCACCGCTACACGTGGAATTCTACCCCTCCCTAAAGTACTCTAGTTGTCCAGTCTGAAATGCAATTCCCAGGTTAAGCCCGGGGCTTTCACACCTCACTTAAACAACCGCCTGCGTGCCCTTTACGCCCAGTTATTCCGATTAACGCTCGCACCCCCCGTATTACCGCGGCTGCTGGCACGGAGTTAGCCGGTGCTTCTTCTGTGATTAACGTCAATCGACTGTTCTATTAAAACAGTCGCCTTCCTCGTCACCGAAAGAACTTTACAACCCGAAGGCCTTCTTCATTCACGCGGCATGGCTGCATCAGGGTTCCCCCCATTGTGCAATATTCCCCACTGCTGCCTCCCGTAGGAGTCTGGACCGTGTCTCAGTTCCAGTGTGGCTGGTCATCCTCTCAGACCAGCTAGAGATCGCGGGCTTGGTGAGCCTTTACCTCACCAACTACCTAATCCCACTTGGGCTCATCTTATGGCAGGTGGCCAAATGGTCCCACCCTTTAGTCCTAAGACATTACGCGGTATTAGCTACCGTTTCCAGTAGTTATCCCCCTCCATAAGCCAGATTCCCAAGCATTACTCACCCGTCCGCCACTCGTCAGCAAAGAAGCAAGCTTCTTCCTGCTACCGTTCGACTTGCATGTGTTAAGCCTGCCGCCAGCGTTCAATCTGAGCCATGATCAAACTCTTCAATTCAAAAAGTTTAATCGCTCAATACTGCTGACATAAAATCGCACTTTCAAATTTAAACCTAATTAAAATCAGGTTAAACGAAAGTAATGAATTTCTAGTTAGCACCTATTAAGACTTCAAAATTAAAAAAATATTTTCAATCAAGTCAATCAACAAGTGCCCACACAGATTGTCTGATAAATTGTTAAAGAACAAAAAGAAACGACGCACTGGAAATCAATTTTAAATCGTTCACAACAGTGCGTCGTTGTGTGCTGCGTATTATAGGGAAAAACAAAAACAACGCAAGCGGTTTTTGTAAAAAAATTGAAAAAAGATCTTTTTTGCAGATATTTAATACAAAACGATCGTTTTATCGGCAGAATTTCCAATATTTGCAAATTTCCTTATAAATTCGACCGCTTGTTAGTATATAAAAATGAAAAGACCATCTGCTTTATACCAGATGGTCCTCTCAAATTAGATCTGCACGACTGCAATGATTACTAGAATTGTGTATAAGATAGACAATCCGTAGAAAATCACATTACCTGCCGGCGTGTGAACTTTCAAGTCATGTAGTCCGTGATGGATACGGTGCATTCCTGCCCACATAGGGAAAATCGCTAATACCATTATGGCGAGCTTGCCGATCCAAGTGTGAGCAAAAGCAATAATGTTATCCGGTGACACTAATCCAAATGGAAGCAGTAAGCCGATAATAAAGATTACCACAGGGAAAAATAATGCACTTACCATTCCTCCGGCACTAAAAAGCAACCATACAGGCGGTTCATTCGAACGTTTTGGGTTTTGATCAAGACTCATTTTCTTCCCCTTCTTAAATATAAACCAAGATTAATGCAATTACGCTAATTACGCCTGTTGCTGCCCAAAGAATATTTCTTCCAACCGAGACTGGTAAGTGTTTACCTTTAACCATCACGGACATGACGGCAGGTGTCATCACAAAAAGTGTTGCCGCATGATATAACATTGCTGCCAATGAAATTATGTTTAGGATAACAACTAACGGATTTTGTAAGAAATCTACAAAATCGGTGGCGAATGTGCCTTTACTTAACGCAACTGCTCCATAAAAGAGCACAATACAGAACCAAACCGTTGGAAGACAGGTAGCTTCACGCACCATATACATTTTATAGAAGTCGAGTTTTTTCCACCAGCTGGCTTTCATTCCCCTTACATAAGGTCTACGTTTTGTTGCTGACATTTCTTCCTCCTATCTCGGTTTGATCATTGAGATAACATAATCTTTCGCACTTTCAAGTTTACCTTGGTTTACAGCCGAAGCAGGGCCGACGTGTTTCGGACAGACTTCCGAGCAGTAACCCACGAAAGTACAGCTCCAAACACCGTTTTTGCTGCTGAGTAGCTTCATACGCTCTTCACGACCATTATCACGGTTATCCAAGTTATAGCGGTGAGCCAATGTAATCGCAGCAGGTCCGATAAATTCAGGGTTTAAACCAAATTGTGGGCAAGCCGCGTAGCATAAACCACAGTTAATGCACATTGAGAATTGACGATATTTCTCTAATTGTGCCGGCGTTTGTTTAGTACGTTGCCCTTCCGGTGCTTTATTATCAATAATATAAGGTTTAATTGCCTCGATGCTATCAATAAAGTGGCTTAAATCCACTACTAAGTCACGCTCAATCGGGAAGTTCGCTAGCGGCTCAATTCGCATAAAACCGCTGTAATCACGCAGGAATGTTTTACAAGCTAACTTCGGCTTACCGTTTACCATCATTCCGCAAGAACCACAAATCGCCATACGGCAAGACCAGCGATATGAAAGCTCAGGCTCAAGCTCGTCTTTAATGAAACCCAATGCATCTAAAAGTGAAGTTTGGCTGTCATACGGCACTTCATATCTATCTAAATGTGGCTCGCTATCTGATTCAGGGTTGTAGCGTAGCACTTCGATGGTCATTTTATCTAAATTTGCCATTTTACTGCTCCTTCTCTATTGTTGTGCTTGAGCTTCTGCTGCTTTTTTGGCTTTTTCTTGGGCTTCAGCCTCTGCACCATACACACGTTTAGCCGGTTGTGATTTGGTGATTTTCACATCGCTGTATTTAATCGTCGGTGTACCGTCTGCATTATAGTAAGCTTGTGTGTGTTTTAAGTAGTTTACATCATCACGCTCAACATAGTCTAAACGCTGGTGAGCCCCACGAGATTCTTTACGCTCTACCGCAGAGCAAGCAATGGATTGAGCCACATCTAAAATAAAGCCTAATTCAATTTTGTAGAGTAAATCGGTGTTAAACACGCTGGATTTATCTTTTACGCTAATTTTTTTATAACGCTCTTTTAGCTCTTGGATTTTGTTTACAGTGGCTTCCATACTTTCTTGTGTACGGTAAATACCACAGCCTTCTTCCATCGCATCACCCATTTGGTTACGGATATCCGACCAAGATTCATTACCCTCTTGGTTCGCTAATGCGTGCAAGCGAGCCACCACATCTTTTGCTTGTGCATCAATTTGTGGCTGGTTGCGAGCAGTCACTTCTAACGCACGGCGAGCCGCATTTTCACCGGCAACTTTACCGAACACCACAAGCTCTGCTAATGAGTTAGAACCCAAACGGTTCGCACCGTGCAAGCCTGATGAAGCACATTCACCTACTGCGAATAAGCCTTTAATTGAGGTTTCCGCATTCATATCCACTTCAATACCACCCATCGTGTAGTGAACCACCGGGCGAACAGGAATCGGCGCTTTAGCAGGATCGACCCCTTCATAGGCTTTCGCTAATTCACAAATAAACGGTAAACGCTCAAGTAAATATTTTTCACCTAAATGGCGTAAATCTAAGTGAACCACATCAACACCTTTTGCTGTTTTTAAGGTGTTGCCTTTACGCCATTCTTGCCAGAATGCTTGTGAAACCTTATCACGAGGGCCTAATTCCATATATTTATTTTCCGGTTTGCCGATTGGTGTTTCCGGTCCTAAACCATAATCTTGTAGGTAACGATAGCCATCTTTATTAACTAAAATACCACCTTCACCACGACAACCTTCTGTCATCAAAATACCGGTATTTGGCAAACCGGTTGGGTGATATTGTACAAACTCCATATCACGCAAAGCCACGCCGTGACGATACGCCATTGATAAACCGTCACCGGTTACAATACCACCATTAGTGTTAAAGCGATAAGTACGGCAGCCACCACCAGTTGCAATCACAACCGCATTGGCATTAATTTGCACCAATGTGCCTTCCATCATATTCATTGCCACACAACCGCGAGCTTCGCCGTTGTCGGTGAGAATATCCAGCACAAAATGCTCATCAAAACGCACAATATTTGGGTATTTAATCGAAGTTTGGAACAAAGTATGCAAAATGTGGAAACCAGTTTTATCCGCCGCAAACCAAGTACGCTCGATTTTCATTCCCCCAAAACGGCGAACATTCACTTCACCGTCTTCACGACGACTCCAAGGGCAACCCCAGCGTTCTAATTGTGTCATTTCAATCGGCGAATGCTCTACAAAATACTCCACTATATCTTGCTCACATAACCAGTCACCACCACCGACGGTATCATTAAAGTGATTGTCAAAAGAGTCGGTATCTTTAATTACCGCTGCAGAACCACCTTCTGCTGCAACCGTATGGCTACGCATTGGGTAAACTTTTGAAATTAAAGCAATTTTTAGATTTGGATTTGCTTCAGCCGCCGCAATAGCAGCACGCAAGCCACCACCACCGGCACCTATAATCGCGACATCAAAATTAACACTTTGCATAATGCACTCCGAAAGTTAAATAACTTAATTCATTAAAAAGTAATCATATTGTGCCACTATTTGAGCAATGAGATAACCTATTTTTACAAATTTGTAACATAAAAAATGTAATTTTGTGATCTACCTCAAAAAAGGTAATAAAGCTTCATAAAGGTATTGAGAATGGCTCTTAATTGGACAGTGATAGAAAGAAAATTTCTAATGTTTAAAATGAGAAAATTTAATTTGTTGCAAAAAAGTTAAAACCCCCTCTTTATTTTTCTTGATCGGTAACTAGGGCAACTCATTTTTTTAGGCTAAAATAGCTACACATTTTCAAGCGGTCATTTTTTATGAATAATTTACAACTCGATAATATTGATTGGCATCCAACAGCCACTATTCCTCACCTGATCCAACGTTCAAAAATCATTACGGAAATCCGCAAATTTTTTACCGATCGTGGCATTTTAGAAGTAGAAACCCCGATTTTAAGCGAATTTTCGGTGACCGACGTTCACCTTTCGACTTTCAATACACAGTTTCAATCGCCTTTTTCCCCCGAGGCGAAAACACTCCATCTGATGACCAGCCCGGAATATCATATGAAGCGACTACTTGCGGCAGGCAGTGGACCGATTTTCCAACTGTGTAAAGTATTTCGCAACGAGGAAGCCGGTAAGCGACACAACCCTGAATTTACGATGCTGGAGTGGTATCGCCCGCATTTTGATATGTATCGCTTAATCAATGAAGTGGATGATTTACTGCAACAAATTTTGGACTGCGAGCCGGCAGAATCATTCAGCTATCAATTTGTGTTCCAAACCTATGTCGGATTAGATCCGCTTTCTGCCACCAAAGCACAACTTGTGGAAAAAGCCCGAAAACACGGCTTGCAATGTGACGATGATGAACAGCGTGACACCTTGTTACAATTTTTATTCAGCGAGGTTGTCGAAGCCAATATCGGGCAAGAAAGACCAACGGCAGTTTATCATTTCCCTTCCACCCAAGCGGCATTAGCCCAAATCAGCTCGGAAGATCACCGTGTTGCCGAACGTTTTGAGTTTTACTACAAAGGCCTGGAACTCTGTAACGGCTTCCACGAATTAGACGATGCCGATGAGCAAATTCATCGCTTCGAGCAAGATAATCTGCAACGTGAAAAAATGGGGCTGGAGCCACAGCAGCTAGATGTACGTTTTCTTGCTGCCCTCAAAGCCGGTTTTCCAAACTGTTCAGGTGTCGCCCTTGGGGTTGATAGGCTGTTAATGCTGGCAATGGATGCGGAAAAAATTGAAGAGGTTATTTCTTTCGGCATTGAAAAAGCCTAATTTTTTATGCCGTTTTGTGATTTGCAATTTGCAAAAAAATCGACAAATATGACCGCTTGTACACTCGTTTAGGAAAGCAAAATGAATATTTCAGGCAAATTACAGGGTTGGCACTATGCCCTACTGTGCTACTTAACTTGGGGAACCTTTCCGATTTATTGGTATCCGATCAACCAATCAGGAATGCCTGCCGAGCAAATTTTGGCTCAACGGGTGCTTTGGTCTGCCCTATTTGCTGTGTTTCTGCTGCTGATTTTCCAACAAGGCCGAGCGGTTATTAATGCCTTTAAACAGCCAAAAGTACTGGGGCTGTTCGTGCTTTCTTCTTTTATGATTGGCGTGAACTGGCTGGTTTACTTATGGGCAATCGTCAATGAGCATATTTTAGATGCCAGTCTAGGTTATTTTATCAACCCCATTTTTAACGTGTTTGTCGGTAGGCTTATTCTAAAAGAGCAGCTGAATAAAGCCCAATTATTGGCTCTGCTGTTTGCAATTAGCGGCATTTTATGGCTTGCCATTCCTGCCGGACAAATTCCGTGGGTCGCATTGATTCTAGCCGCCAGTTTCTGTATTTACGGGCTGATTCGTAAACTTGCCCCAATGGAACCTTTGTCTGGTTTGGCGTTAGAAACTTTGCTGATGTCGCCTTTTGCCATCGTCTATCTATGTTTTTGTTACCACCAAAACAGCTTAGTATTCAGTGAACTCAACCCTTTACAAATGACGGTACTACTCTGTTCCGGCATTGCCACCACCTTGCCACTCCTGTGGTTTGCAATGGGCGCAAGACGCATTTCAATGTCGCTACTCGGTATGCTGCAATATATTTCGCCTACTCTGCAATTTTTATGCGGTGTGCTGATTTTTAATGAGACACTCTCCATCGAACGTGCTATCGGCTACATTTTGGTTTGGATCGGTGTGGGGGTTTTCTTATTGGGTATGAAAAAAGCTGGTGTCAAACGCTAAAAATAAAACGTTAAATATTTCGTTTTGGTAGCCCTAATGCAGCAAAACCAAGCAGTGGCAAATAGGCACAGGCTTTAAAAATACTCTCCAAGCCATATTCATCCGCAAAAAAACCCAATACGGCGGCACTTAAGCCGCCAATACCAAACATTAAACCGAACATTGTGCCGGAAATCAGCCCTACTCTGCCTGGTACGGCTTCTTGAGCATAAACCACCATAGCGGAGAACGCTGATGACATAATAAAACCGGCAAAAATCGCACACACAATCGTCCAAAAGAGATCTGCGTGAGGCAACAACAAAGCAAAAGGTGCCATACCTAAGAAAGAGAACCAAATCACCGCATTTCGTCCAATCTTATCGCCAATCGGCCCGCCGACAAAAGTGCCTAAAGCAACTGCACCTAAAAAGGTAAATAGAGATAGCTGTGCCGTTGCCATATTGAGTTGAAATTTTTCCATTAAATAAAAGGTGAAATAGTTACTGAGGCTCGCAATATAAATAAATTTCGCTAACATCAATAAAGCGATAATTAATAATGCTCTGGCTAATAATTTACCGTGTAAGCGTTGTTGAATATGGTTTGGTGAAACAATGAGCGGTTTGGCTTCATATTTCACCCAACGGCTTACTTTATATAAAACCCATAATGCCAATAATACAAATGCAACAACCCAAATCACCGCACTTTGCCCTAACGGCACAATAAATAAAGCAACCAAGAGCGGACCTAACGCCGATCCACTGTTTCCGCCCACTTGGAAAAGCGACTGAGCTGTACCAAATTTACCGCCCGATGCCATTCGAGCCACCCGAGAGGCTTCAGGGTGAAAAATGGCAGAGCCTATCCCCATTAACGCAGCGGCTATCAGTAACACGCCAAAATTCGGCGAAAAGGCAAGTAAAATCACGGAAAGAAGCGTAATCAGCATACTGATGGGCAATAAATTCGGTTTTGGGTATTTATCGGTATAAAGCCCAATACCCGGCTGAATAATAGATGCGGTAATTTGATAAATGAGTGAAATCATACCAATTTGAGCAAAACTCAGTTGGTAATTTTCTTTTAGCATTGGATAGATCGAAACCATTACTGCTTGAACTAAATCATTCAACAAATGAGAAAGGGAAATCAGCAGTAAAATGGGCAAAACCATTTTTTGAGCGTTATGTTGTGTGTGCATTCTTTATTCGTTTTTTATAAATGAAAAATATTCTACTCGCAAATAATGAATGTGCAAGAGCGGTCAAATTTCCCGATTTTTTTACCAAACCCATTAGGTTGCAATATTATTACCAATACGTCTTAAATTTGTTATTTTTATATCTTTTTGCTATATTCAAGCCTCTAACCATTCAAAAATAGAGGAAATAGCATTGGATTTAATCAAAAAATTAAACACAGGAAGTACCTTTAGAGCACCGATTTTCCTACCGAGTTTACTCTTTGTCAGCTTTGTTGCCGTTTTCTGTATCATCTTTCCACAGCAAGCACAAACCTCACTTGATACCATCAAAAATAGTCTCTTCCAACATTTTAGCTGGTTCTATATTTTTGCAGGCTCAATCTTTTTCCTGTTTCTAATTTTTCTCTCTTTCAGCCGATTGGGTGATATTAAATTAGGGGCAGATACCGATGAGCCTGAATTTGGTTTTGGCTCTTGGATTGCGATGTTATTCGCCGCCGGAATGGGGATCGGGTTAATGTATTTTGGGGTAGCAGAACCTATTTTGCATTACCTTAAACCCGTCCAACAAAATTTAACTGAGCCGGAGCGTATGAAAGAAGCGATGATGACAACGTTCTATCATTGGGGTATTCACGCTTGGGCAATTTATGGTGTGATTGCCTTAGCTCTTGCTTATTTTGGCTTCAGATATAAGTTAGCACTAACTATTCGTTCCGGATTTTATCCCTTACTAAAACATCGTATTTCAGGCTTCTGGGGGCATTTAATTGATATTATTGCCCTTTGTAGCACAATTTTTGGTCTAACTACTACGCTTGGCTTTGGGGTGATGCAGGTCAGTGCCGGCTTTAACAATCTAGGTTTAATAGAACAAAGTAATTTTACTGTTCTTGCGGTTATCGTAACAGTAGCAATGGCTCTTGCCGTGTTATCTGCCGTTTCGGGCGTAGGCAAAGGGGTTAAAATCTTAAGTGAAATCAATCTCACATTAGCCGGATTGCTACTTATTTTTGTGATAATCACTGGCCCAACTCTATTACTTTTCTCAAGCTTCACCGAAAATTTAGGCTATTATTTTAGCTCGCTGCTTGAGATGAGTTTCCGTACCTTCGCTTATGAACCAGAACATCAAGGCTGGCTAAGCGGCTGGACGGTGCTTTATTGGGCATGGTGGGCGTCTTGGGCGCCATTTGTTGGACTGTTTATTGCCAAGATCTCGAAAGGCAGAACCATTCGTGAATTTATTTTAGGGGTGTTATTTGTTCCATCGCTGTTTAACATTTTATGGATGACCAGCTTCGGCAGCTCTGCCATTTGGTTCGATCAACAAACTGCCGGTGCTTTAGCTGAAGTCAGCGGCAATACCGAACAACTGTTATTTACCTTTTTTGAGCAATTACCGTTTGGCTCTATTGCCTCTTTCGTTGCTGTCATTGTTATCAGTATTTTCTTTATCACCTCTGCCGACTCAGGGATTTTTGTTCTCAACAGCATTGCTTCACAAGGCGAAGAAAATGCACCTAAATGGCAAAGTGTACTTTGGGGGGCATTATTAGCCATCTTAGCGCTATCGCTACTCTATTCGGGTGGCTTGGCTTCTCTGCAAACAATGACACTGATTATCGCCTTACCATTTACCTTCATTATGCTGATTCTCTGTATCGGCTTATGGAAAGGATTAATGGTAGATAACCAATACTTCAACAAAAAATTCTCGCAAGGTAGCCAACATTGGGCTGGTAAAGATTGGAAACAACGCTTGGAGAAAATCATCAACCCAAGCAATAAGCAAGATGTCCGTCACTTCTTTATTAAAGTTGCCAGACCGGCATTTTTAGAACTTATCGAGGAATTTGAAAGCTATGGCTTAATCGCTAAAATGAATTTCACCAACGAACAAAACCCGAAATTAGAGTTTGAAGTGGTGAAAGAAAATTTACGCAATTTCATTTACGGCATTGAAAGTGTGCCACGGGAATTATCGGATTTGGTGGTAGGTGACGACAACCTACCGAACATTGAGCAAAATACCATTTACGAGCCGATTACTTATTTTTTAGACGGGCGGAAAGGTTATGATGTGCAATATATGACCAAAGAAGAGTTGATTGCCGACGTGCTGCAACAGTATGAACGCTTTATCAATTTAGCGATGGACAACTCGCACGACTTAATGACTGCTGATTTCAATCACTAACCCCACAAGCGGTGAGATTTTCGGAAAAATTTGCAAATTTCCAACAAAATCTCACCGCTTGCATTTAAAGCCAACGCCTTACTTGGGTGCAATACTCAGCATAATGCGTGCCGAATTTTTGGGCTAAAATTTGCTCTTCCGGCTTGATTTGAAAATAGGTTATCAACCATACAAACAGCGGTAAAACCAGCCACGCCAACATAGAACCCAACCATAATGCCCAAGCAATCAAACCTAACAGTAACGAAAGATACATTGGATTGCGACTTTTGCGGTAAATGCCCCAAGTGACCAATTTAGCGGTCTGTTGCGGACGAAAAGGGCTGTGTGTCGTTTGAGCTTGGTGTATGACCCAAAGTGCCGAGACGGCAACCGCTCCGCCAATTATCGCCACAACTAAACCGCTAAAAAATATGGCTGTATGCTGATAATTCGGCAAGCTCGCCGGCACATATTGAGCTACTAGCCACATTAAAGCGGCACAAAGCAAGAACCAAGCCGGCGGCGGGATTTTCAGTTTTAATGATTTCATTTTATGCCGAGCGGAAATCTTTTTTACGAATGCCTAACACCAAAATAGAGGCAAAATAACTACCGCCGGCTAAGATCATCAGCCAAATCAGCCAATACATTTTCTGCCACATTGTCATTAATGCCCAAAGTTCAATCTCAGGCGTGAAATAGGCAACCAACGCCCCCATTACACAAGCGGCGATGAATAGTTTCAACACAAAAAGCACGGTTTTACGGCTTACTTTATAGTAACCATTCTTTGAAAGGTTCACATACAGCAAGCTCACATTCACTAATGCCGAACACGCAGAGGCTAACGCTAAACCAATGTATCCCAAAAACGGAGCAAACGCCAAGCCAAAGCAGATATTACTTAAGGCGGCAATAATTCCGACTTTTACCGGTGTTTTGGTGTTTTGGTTGGCATAAAAACCGTTTGCCAGCACGCTAATCAACATATAGCTGTTTAACCCCAAGCACATTACCCAAAGTGGATAAGAGGTTGCCAGCACATCTTCAAAACCAAATTTACTCCGCATAAACATTGTCATAATAATCGGCTGAGCCAGCACTGCCATACCGATCATTGCCGGAATGCCGAGCAACAGCACCATTCTCACCCCCCAATCCATTGTGTTTTGAAAGTGTTCTCCACGTTGGATTTCGGTGAGTTCTTTGTTTTTCGCAATACGGGAAAGGCTAGGTAATACCACAGTTGAAATCGCAATCCCAAATAAACCGAGCGGAAATTCAATTAAACGGTCGGCATAATACATCCAGCTAATCGAGCCGGTAATCAAAAACGAGGCAATCACTTGGTTTAGCAGTAAATTTAACTGGGTAACGGAAACGCCAAATAATGCCGGAATCATTAATTTACGGACTTTAGTGACACCTTCGTCTTTCCACGCCCATTTTGGCTTAACCAGTAAGCCCTCTTTTTTCATAAATGGAATTTGGAATAAAAATTGCAACAAGCCGCCTAAAAATACCCCCCACGCTAAGGCAATATCCGGGGAATCGAAATAATCTCTGCCCCATAACGCTACCGCAATAATCGCCACATTCAGCAACACCGGGGAAAATGCCATCACCCCAAACTTACCGATGGTATTTAACACCGCACCGGATAACGCCACAAAGGTAATAAACCACAAATAAGGGAAAGTGATTTTGAGCAAAAAAGAGGCTTGGGTGAATTTTTCGGCATTTGGCCCGTCGTAAAGCCAATCTAAAAACCAACCTGTACCAAAAAGAGCGGCAACCACAGGCGAGGCAATCATTGCCACAAGGGTAACAACAGTTACCAAACCTCCTAATGTACCCGATACTTTGGCAATAAATTCTCTCGTTTTGTTTGGATCGTTATCCGCATTATATTCCGCCAACACCGGCACAAAGGCTTTAGAAAATGCCCCTTCGGCAAACAAACGGCGAAGAAAATTGGGAATTCGGTTCGCAAACAGGAAAATATCGGCACTCACGCCCGTGCCTAAAATAGTCGCCACCACAATATCGCGGATTAACCCGAGTATGCGGGAAATTAATGTCATTCCGCTTACGATCATGCCTGATCTTAAAAGTTTTTTGCTCATAATAAAGAGTAATATTGGTAAAATTATTGGAAAATCAGACCGCTTGTAGGCTGATCCTAAAAATCGATCATAATTTTAGCAGTTTGTTATAGGAAAATCAGAAAAAAACTGTTAAAATCTCGCCCTATCGTTTTCTATCAGAAAAACGGTGTTATTTTCAAGCACGTGTCTCGTTGAAAATGAATTAAAAACTATCGATAGGCAATATAAACAACGATTTTGTTTATATCTAATTTTTACACAGATATTTTAGGAGTTTGACCTTGGCTAATATCAAGTCAGCAAAAAAACGTGCGGTTCAATCTGAAAAACGCCGCCAACACAACGCAAGCCAACGCTCAATGATGCGTACATTCATCAAAAAAGTATATGCAGCAGTAGCAGCAGGCGATAAAGCAGCAGCTCAAACGGCTTTCGTTGAAATGCAAAAAGTTGTAGACCGTATGGCGTCTAAAAACTTAATCCACGCTAACAAAGCGGCTAACCACAAATCTAAATTAGCAGCGCAAATCAAAAAATTAGCGTAATATCGAACAGATATGAAAAAAACCGACTTTATGTCGGTTTTTTTCTTTTTAACCATAACACAAAGGGCTATTCTAGATATTCTAAAATAGCCCTTATTTCAAAATCAGTTAATTATTTTTTCAATAAATCACGGATTTCAGTTAATAATTTCTCTTCCGCTGTTGGCTCTGCAGGAGCTTCTTCTACAACTGGAGCTTTTTTCAGTGAGTTAATCACTTTCACCATACCGAATACCGCAAGTGCGATAATTAAGAAATCAAATACGTTTTGGATAAATGCACCGTATTTTAACATCACTGCTTCCGCACCTTCTTTTGCCGGGGCGATTTCAATGGCTAAATCTTTGAAATCCACGCCACCGATTAACCAACCGATAGGTGGCATTACAACATCGCTAACTAATGAAGAAACAATTTTACCGAATGCACCGCCGATAATCACACCGACAGCCATATCAACAACATTACCTTTTACCGCAAATTCACGGAACTCTTTTAAAATACTCATAGGGGGCTTTCCTTTCATTCAATGATTAAACACGGTCTTCGCAAGAACGTGGGCTGGCGATTATAATCAAAATCTTTAAAATTTATACAACATTTAAATAAATTTACATTTTTTTGATTTAGATCAGTTTGATTATAACTGATTGGCTAATAATTTGCCAAAATTCTCTACCTGTTGCCAATCGGTGTACTCATATTCTTTAGAGGTATCGGTTTCGCCTTTGGTGATTTTCATAATAAAGCGAATCATCACTCGGTCGAATGGCTTATAGCGTGGGTAGAACAATGCTCCGGCAATCACCTCAACCAGAGTTGGCTTCCATTTCACTTTGGCTAAAAATTTTCGCACATAAGTATTGGTTTCAGGCGTGTTGCGATTGTCTTTGCGAGCGGTTAAATTCACGCCGTAAAAGGCGGTTTTCTTTGCATTTAACGCCAAATAATGCTGTTCCACAAACTGATAAACCAACGGGTTAAAATGCCCATAGCGAATTGAAGCTCCGATGACAATTTGGTCTGCATTTGCAATTTTTCCGGCAAAATCGACCGCTTGATCTTTCAGCGAAATCAGTTCGACTTCGTGGGTAATCACGCTCGCCAATCGTTCGGCAATTTTTTTAGTTTGACCATCAGTCGTAAAATAGAGAATTAAGGTTTTCATTTAATCTTTCCAAAAAACAGGGCTTAAAATCACCAACAAGGTGAACACTTCCAAACGTCCACATACCATCGCAAAAGTCAGCACCAATTTGGCACTGTCCGGCACTTGGGTGAAATTGCTGCTCACGCTACCTAACGCCGGGCCTAGATTATTCAGGGTGGCAATCACCGCATTTAGGGCATCAAAGGTTTCCATTCCACAGGCGATTGAGGCAAGCCAGCAGATCACAAACACGAAAAAGTACGCCGAGAAAAACGCCCAAATACCATCAACTACCCGTTCCGATAAAACGTGGTTGCCTAATTTAATCGGTTGAATCACATTGGGGTGAATGTAGCGGTGGATTTCACGTTTACTTTGTAAATAAAGTAACAACACCCGAATCACTTTCAAGCCGCCACCGGTTGAGCCGGCACAACCACCGATAAAGGAAGACAATACCAACAGCGTGGGTAAAAACGAACTCCAATGGCTAAAATCATTAGTAGTAAAACCGGCAGTAGTGGAAATGGACACCGATTGAAACAATGCTTGCTCAATGGTGACAGAGGTGTTATCGAAATAACCGTAGCCCACTAATACCAAGGTACAGACTAAGAAAAGCCCTAACTGTACCATCAAGAAAAAGCGAAATTCGTAATCGCCCCAATACAAGCGGCTTAAAATACCACCTTTTTTGCGGGTCTGAATATCACGCAACCGGTCGATCACCGCAAAATGCAATGCAAAGTTGCAGGCAGAAAGTAGCAGGAAAAACACGGTAATATAACTAATTGCCGCATTATTAAAATAACCGATGCTAGCATCGTGGGTAGAGAATCCGCCAATCGAAACCGTGGAAAAGCTATGCGAAATAGCATCAAATACCGTCATTCCGGCAAGCCAAAATGCCACTGCACACAGAATCGTCAGGCTGAGATAAATCAACCACAACGCTTTTGCCGTTTCCGCAATGCGAGGTCGCATTTTCTGCTCTTTGAGCGGGCCGGGCATTTCCGCACGGTAAAGCTGCATTCCACCAATGCCTAACAGCGGAATAATCGCAACCGCTAATACGATGATCCCCATTCCCCCCAACCATTGCAGAAATTGGCGATAGAATAAAATCGCTTTAGGCAGACTGTCTAGGCCGGTGATAACAGTTGCCCCCGTGGTGGTTAAGCCGGAAAAGGACTCAAAAATGGATTCCGCCACATTTAAATCGGGGTTTTCCAAAATAATAAAAGGCACAGCCCCGAGCAAACCCAACACCACCCAAAACAGCACTACAATTAAAAAGCCCTCGCGGGAACGTAGCTCATTTTTGTTGTCACGGCACAGCCACCAAAGCAGCGTACCGACCATAAAATTCAAGGCGAAGGCTTCTAAAAATGCCCGCCCACCGCCATCGCCATAAATTAGGGCAACCGTTGCCGGCACAAGCATTGTGAATGAAAAACACATCACCAAAATGCCAACAATTCGGATAATCGAAAAAAATTGCATAGACTAGATTTCTTCTTTTATTAATGCGAGCTTGCCCGAAAAGCGTTGAGTTAATTCATCTGCAAAGGCCTCAACCTCGCTCGGGTTAAATGCCAGCAACAAATCCACTTTATCGCTAAAAAGTTGCTCGACAATCACAATATCTTTCTCGCTAATGAGATGAGAAATGGTATTAAACTGCTCATATTCACACTGCAAGCGGTAATTTTTTCGCAAAACTTTGCGAACCCGTTCCAACTGCAATAACGCCTGCTGAACACCATTGCCATAGGCTTTCACCAAGCCGCCGGTGCCAAGCTGGATACCGCCATAGTAGCGAACTACCACCGCCGTAATTTCCCCCAAGCCTGAACCAAGCAAATAATTGAGCATTGGCTTACCTGCTGTGCCGGACGGTTCTCCATCATCAGAAAAGCCGTATTGTTGCGAGTCATTCGGCAAGCCTGCTACCGTTGCCCAACACCAATGGCGTGCGTGCGGGTGCTGAATTTTCAACTCCTGCCAAAATGCCTTGGCTTGCTCCATACCTTCAGTGTGGCGAAGGTAGGTGATGAATCGGCTTTTTTTAATCTCTTCTTCAAAAATTGTATCCGCTTTGGGGATAAAAAATTCCATTGTTTAATTCTCTTATCTTGAATGTGGCAATGATACCATATTCAAGCCACTTTTTATTTGTGCTGTTTAATGGTTTAATAAGTCTTTCATTGATAACTTGAACGAATAAAAAAATATGTCAAAACTCAATATTATTTTTGCCGGCACGCCTGATTTTGCCGCTCAACATTTACAAGCCTTATTAAATTCCGAACATAACGTGATTGCAGTTTATACCCAGCCGGATAAACCTGCTGGGCGAGGGAAAAAACTGCAAGCCAGCCCGGTGAAACAACTTGCTGAGGCTCACAACATTCTGGTTTTTCAACCTAAATCTCTGCGTAAGGAAGAGGCTCAAGCTGAACTGAAAGCCTTAAATGCCGATGTGATGGTGGTGGTGGCTTACGGCTTAATTCTACCTGAAGCGGTATTGAATGCCCCTAAATATGGCTGCCTAAACGTACACGGTTCGCTACTGCCCCGCTGGCGTGGTGCAGCTCCGATTCAGCGTTCGATTTGGGCGGGCGATAGTGAAACCGGTGTAACCATTATGCAAATGGACGTTGGCTTAGACACCGGCGATATGTTACATAAAGTCACGACCCCGATTGAGCCGAATGAAACCTCCGCCTCACTGTATGCCAAACTGGCAGAACTTGCCCCTCCGGCATTGCTTGAAGTGTTAAACGGTTTAGAAAGCCACGCATTCAAAGCCGAAAAACAAGACGAGAGCCAATCTAACTATGCCGAAAAATTATCAAAAGAAGAGGCAAAATTGGATTGGCAACTCCCCGCTGTTCAACTGGAACGCAATATCCGAGCCTTTAACCCTTGGCCGTTTAGTTTTCTAACCTTAACCGTTGATGGCGTTGAGCAAAGTATCAAAATTCACCAAGCCACGGTGTTACCTCATCAAGAAAAAGCAGCTGGCACGGTACTCAATGTGGATAAAACCGGGATTCAAATCGCCACTCAACAGGGCGTGCTGAATATTACCCAGCTTCAACCGGCAGGCAAAAAACCAATGTCGGTGCAAGATTTCTTAAACGGTCGAGCGGATTGGTTCGTCAGCGGTACACAACTAAGTTAAAACGGGAAAGATATGCAAACACAACCTTTACTCACAATAACCAATGCCCGATTTTCACTGGTTAAACAACATAAACTCACGATTGATGCCTTACAGATCCAACCCAATGACTTTTGGGTGGTCGTAGGCGGAAACGGTTCGGGGAAAACAGCTTTTTCACTGGCTTTACAAGGAAATATCTCGCTCTATTCCGGCGAATATGACAATTCGTTCCAACATATCCAACTGCTTTCTTTTGAGCAACAACAAAAAATGCTGGAGCAGATTTTCAAAGATCGCAACAATGACAGCGTCTCACCCGATGATTTCGGCTTAACCGCCCGACAAGTGATTTTAAACGGTAGTCAAAAAGTGGCGTTATGTGAGAACTATGCCCACAAATTGCATATTCAACATCTGCTTGAACGCCCATTTATGCACCTTTCCACCGGTGAAAGTCGCAAAGTGCTATTTTGCCAAATGTTAGTGAGCGAGCCGGATTTACTCATTTTAGATGAGCCGTTTGAAGGGCTTGATCAGCAGTCGGTGCAATATTGGCAACAACTGATTGCCGAACTACAAAGCAAAATGGCGTTAGTGCTGATTGTAAATCGTTTTAACGATATTCCTGACGCAGCTAGCCATATTGCCTTATTAGATAATTTATCGCTGATTTTACAAGGAAAGCGAGCAGAAATTGAACAGCAAGCGGTCTATTCTCAGCTAAAATTTGCAGAACAGAATGTGAACGTCCCTTTGCCTGAAAGTGCCGCTCCGCTACTCAGCCTGCCGGAAAATATCAATCCGTTTGAGCTGGAAAAGGTGACTATCCAATACGGCGAAAAGAAAATTTTAGACAACCTCAGTTGGACGGTTGAGCCAAAACAACATTGGTGGATTAAAGGCCCGAATGGAGCAGGAAAATCGACCTTACTTTCGATTATCACCGGCGATCACCCCCAATCTTATGCCAACAAAGTCCGACTATTTGGCAAACAACGAGGAAGCGGCGAAACTATTTGGGATATTAAGAAAAATATTGGCTATGTCAGCAGCCAGTTGCATATGGATTATCGGGTAAATTGCTCCGCGATGGAGGTCATTCTTTCCGGCTTTTTTGACAGCATCGGCGTGTATCAACAAGTGCCGAATGCCTTGCAATTAAAAGCAATGGAATGGTTGGAACGCCTCAATTTAAGCAATGTTGCCAAAAAGCCGTTTCGCTCGCTCTCGTGGGGGCAACAACGCTTACTTTTGATTACTCGAGCAATGGTTAAACACCCACCGATTCTGATTTTAGACGAACCACTACAAGGCTTAGACGGCATTAACCGCAAATTAGTCAAACAGTTTATCGAACAATTAGTGACCAACAGCCAAACGCAACTATTGTTTGTATCACACCAAGACAGCGATGCTCCAAACTGCATTACGCATTTGTTTGAGTTTGTACCGAAAGGCGAAACCAACGAGTTTGGGTTTGAGTATCACCAAACAGCACTTGGAGCATAAATGAATTTTCTTGCCCATTCGCTGATTTCACTTGAAATTGACACCCAAACCAAGCAACAAACCCTATATGGCAACTTTGCCGGCGATTTCTATAAAGGTTTAGTTCAACATCTCAATTTAGCGGAGAGCTTAAAAGGCGGTGTGGTTTTACACCGCTTGATCGATAAGATTTCAGACAGACCGGACAGCCTGACAACCCAATTACTCCAAGGCACATTTGGGCGCTATAAAGGTATTGTGTCGGATATTATGATTGATCATTTCTTAGCTAAAAATTTTCAAGCCTTATTTAGCAAAGATTTGAATACTATACAAAGAGATATCTTTCAACAGATAAATCAATATCGAGCAATTTTTCCTGAAAACTTTATTCCTATGTTTAATTGGCTTGAATCCCGTAATGCATTAAGTAGTTATGCGGATTTAGATTTCTTAGAAAAGGTATTCTTGGGAATGTCATCAAGAGTTAAGAAAGGCGAGATTTTAAGAAATGCCGTAACCGAAATTCGGCAAAATTATACTCTTTTAGAAGAAGCAGCTATTCAGGAATTTTTTACGGTAAAAGACAAGGCTACTAGAGGACTTGGTTGAATACTTTAGTCTGTATCTCTGATATTCTTGAATTTATCGATCTTTTCTCTTATCCTGTCTGATAATAATTCTCAAACATTACATTTTTATGCAAACAACGCTCTCTCCCCAACAAATAGCTAAAAAGCAGCGAACTATCGAAAAGAAACGCAGTTTTTTATTACTCTTTTTCTTACTCATTTGTTTACTCAGCCTCATTTTCGATATTATGACAGGCCCTTCCCTGCTTCCGTTTAATGAAGTTTGGAAAGCCTTATTCCAATTAGGCGAAACTGAAGAAACCACCAAAGTGATTGTCTATGAGCTACGCTTACCAATGGCAATAATGGCATTGGTGGTTGGAGCGGCTCTTGGTGTCGGAGGAGCGGAAATTCAAACTTTGCTTAATAATCCAATGGCAAGCCCTTATACACTGGGTTTAGCAGCTGCAGCTGGTTTTGGTGCTTCGATTGTTATTGCCTTTGGCGGTTTTAGTTTACCCACCGAGATTGCTGTACCTATCGGGGCTTTTGTGATGACACTATTCTCTTCCGCTATTTTATTTGCCTTTTCCTCTTTAGGGCGTTTTAGCTCGGCAATATTAGTACTGGTAGGAATTGCCTTATTGTTTTTATTTCAGTCTTTACTGTCATTGGTGCAATTTATTTCTGCACCTGAAGTATCCCAACAAATTCTGTTTTGGCTATTCGGTAATTTAACTAAAGCTACTTGGCAGACTATCTCAATTGCCTTTGGCGTAACTACAGTCTGTATTTTATTATTACTCAAAGATGCGTGGAAATTAACTGCCTTGCGTTTGGGCGAAGCTCGAGCATTGAGCTTAGGTATTAACTTAACTTGGTTACGAATGAAAACATTGCTGATTGTGTCTGTAATGACGGCCACCTGCATTAGCTTTGTAGGCATTATCGGCTTTATTGGCTTAGTTGCCCCGCATATTGCCCGAATGTTGCTAGGCGAAGACCAACGCTTTTTCCTGCCCGGTTCAATGTTAGTGGGTGCGGCATTTTTATCGATGTCATCCGTGCTATCAAAAAGCCTTGTGCCGGGCGCATTATTTCCGGTCGGTATTATTACGGCATTAGTCGGTGTGCCGTTCTTTTTCTGGATTGTGTTGGCGAAACGATAAGGATTTTCTATGCTCAACTTAAACGATGTAACTATTAAGCGTGGAAACTTAGTGGTGGCTGATAAAATCAATCTACATTTTGAACAAGGCAAGATCTATACTTTACTTGGCCCAAATGGTGCGGGTAAATCTTCTCTCCTTAAAACTCTATTTGGGGAAATTGCTCATCAAGGCACAATTGATTTTGACGGTAATAAATTAACCTCAAGCCACTTGCATAGTTGGCGTAAAGAAATTGGCTATATGCCACAAGACACACAGGTAGAGGCCTCACTCAGTGCCTTAGAGGTTATTTTATTAGGGCAACTTGATAGCCTGAATATGTATATTAGCGATGAATTACTCAATGAAGCCGTTGATATTATGGATAAACTCGGTATTTCACATCTAGCTCATCAAGATATTATGCGACTAAGTGGCGGGCAACGGCAAATGGTAATGTTCGCACAAGTATTGCTACGTAAACCACACATTCTGCTGCTAGATGAGCCTGTCAGTGCGTTGGATATGTATCATCAAATCAACTTACTTGAATATGTGAATGCCTACACTCGAGCGAATAACCTAATTACAATTATGGTGCTGCACGATTTAAGCCTTGCGGCTCAATTTTCGGATAGTGTGATGCTATTAAGCGAGGGGAAAATTCAAGCACAAGGCAGAGCTTGTGATGTGTTGGAATGCGATATTATTCGGAGACTCTATAATGTCAATATTGAGATTTTATATGATGGAAACGGCTCGCCGATTATCCGCCCGCTTCGCAAATGTTTAAATATTGATTGCTGTTTGAACCGCAAATAGTAAAAGTAAATACAAGCGGTCATTTTGCAAAATAAATCTGCAAAATGACCGCTTGTTGTTATTTCAGTTGAATAAAGAATGTGCCTTTTGGCGTAATTGGTAAGTAGTTGTTGTGAAAATCCAAATACGTTTTTTCAGGATCGATATCTTTAAACAATTCAGGATAAAGCGCTTTCGCCATAAATTGAGCGCTCGCTAAATCTGAAATCGAGCGAGACGCTGTATGATATAAACCATAAACACGCCCTGATTTTACCGCAGGTAAATCTTTCCAACCTGTACGCTCCATAAAGCCTTTCAAACGTTTTTGAGCATCGGCTTCTTCAATATTAATCCCCATCGACATAATCTCAGGGTTAGTGTCGTTGCCTAGTTCCGTACCTGAAATCATAATCACATCAGGTTTAGAAACTAACACCTGCTCAGGGTTAATCTGCCCCCAGTTTTCTACAAACGGGGCACTAATGTTATCGCCTCGCACCGTTTCGGCAATCGCTCCCCACATATTTTTACCAAAGGTAAAACTATGCTCTTTCGGGCCTTTATTACCAAATTCAACATAGATTTTCGGCTTACTTACTTTTGCATTATCAATACGGCTCTGAATATCAGCAATGCCCTCTTCATACTCTTTGGCAATTTTCTCCGCTCTCTCTTCAGTGCCTGTAAGCTGACCGAAAACTCTCACGCTTTTTGTATGGTTTTCAACAGTTTGCTTGTTGAAATCTACTACTACAACAGGAATGCCAGCTTGCTCAATGCGTGGAATCTCACTGGCTAACGCTTGATATTGAATTTCAGGTAGCACTAACACATCAGGTTTTAATGCAATAGTTTTTTCTGTTGAAAAAGTACCACTATTCACATAGCCAAGATCGGCAATGTTTTTTAGATTTGGCATTTTTTCTGCAAATAATGCCCAACTGCCTGGGTTGAACTTTTCCCAAAACTCTCGTGAAATCCCTACTACCTTATCGAAATTTTCAACACCGGTTACCGCAATATAGTCAGGGTAATAGAAAGTCAGTGCAACACGTTTAGCAGGCACATCAACTTTGACCTCACGCCCTAATACATCAGTGATGGTTTTAATTTCGGCATTGGCAGTTGTACCAAAAGCAAGCAATGTGGCAGCAAATACGCTGTTTAATAGTAATTTTTTCATTGGAACTCCAAAAAGAAATGGAAAGTTGAATTGTAACTTTCTATAACAAATAGTCAATGAAAATAATTCGCAACAACGAATTTATACATTAATCTATAAAAGCCGGAAGGGTAAATTCAAAGAAATAACAAGCGGTTTAATTTTGCTAAAACTTTGCAAATAGTAAAACAAAGGGCGAATAATATTCGCCCTATTTTTTATTTCACTAATTCGCCTTTTGCTTGTAAGTCTGCGTGGTAAGAAGAACGGACAAATGGTCCGCAGGCTGCGTGTTCAAAGCCCATTTTTTCGGCTTCCTCACGGAACATATCAAACTCTGCCGGTGGTACATAGCGTTCCACTTTTAGGTGATGGCGACTCGGTTGTAAATATTGCCCGATAGTGAGCATTGTTACACCGTGGTCGCGTAAATCTTTCATTACTTCCAAGATTTCTTCGTTGGTTTCGCCTAAGCCTACCATTAAGCCGGATTTGGTCGGAATATTCGGGAACTCTTGCTTGAAGATTTTCAATAATTCCAACGACCATTTGTAATCCGCCCCCGGGCGAACTTCACGATAGAGACGTGGCACATTTTCTAAGTTGTGGTTAAAGACATCAGGTGGATTTTCTTTGAGAATTGCCACCGCTTGCTCCACACGTCCACGGAAATCCGGCACAAGAATTTCCACTTTGCAATGCGGATTTAAGGCTTTGATTTCACGCACTGTTGCCGAGAAATGAGCAGCTCCACGGTCAGGTAAATCATCACGATCCACTGAGGTAATCACCACATATTTGAGTTTCATATCTTGCACCGTTTCTGCCACTTTGCGAGGTTCGTCAGGGTCAAGCGGAAGCGGTTTGCCGTGTGCCACATCACAGAACGGGCAACGACGGGTACAAATTGCACCCATAATCATAAAGGTTGCGGTGCCGTGATTAAAACATTCGTGTAAATTCGGGCAAGAGGCTTCCTCGCACACCGAGTGCAACCCGTGGCGACGCATACCGTTTTTAATGCTGTCAATTTTCGCTGAGTTTGCCGGCAGTTTGATTTTCATCCACTCCGGTTTTTTTAAGAGTTCTTGATCCGGGTCGATATTACGCACCTGAATCACAGAGGTTTTGGCGGCATCACGATATTTCACCCCTTTTTCCATTTTAAAAGGGCTCATTTTTTTCACTGTAGCAGTTGCCGTCGTTTGAGCTGTCGATGTAGCCATTACTGTATTTTATCCTAATTGTTAATAATTTGTTGGTTATTATAGCCTAAAATTGTGCTGAAATGAGCCACTAATTTTGGAGCAACCTCTTCGCAACGCAAATCAGGGCGATGAATCAGCTCGCTTAATTGGCACATTTCAAGCCCGGCATAACCGCACGGATTGATGTTGCGAAAAGGCGTTAGATCCATATTGATATTTAATGCCAAACCGTGGAAAGAGCAACCTTTGCGAATGCGTAATCCAAGCGAACAGATTTTTTTCTCATTCACATAAACCCCCGGGGCATCGGCTTTTGGGTAACTTTCTATGCCATATTCTGCCAAGGTTTGTACCACCGTTTGCTCAAGGGCGGTGACTAAATCCCGAACCGACACTTCTTTCCCCAAGGATTTCAGCCGTTTGATATCAATCAGCACATACATAATTTGCTGCCCTTCGCCGTGGTAAGTAATTTGCCCGCCACGGTCGCTTTGCACTACCGGAATATTAGTTGGGTTTAACAAATGCTCCGGTTTGCCTGCCGATCCTTGAGTGAATACAGACGGGTGCTGAACCAGCCAGATCTCATCATCGGTGTTCTCATCACGGCTATCTGTGAAAGATTGCATTTGGTGCCAAATCTCTTCATAGGGCTGAATGCCTAGTTGGCGAATTATTAATTTCATTTTCTATTTTCCAACATTGCTTTATTGAAAAATTGAGGGCGAATGTGATTCGCCCCTCGCATTATAATACCATTCTCACACCGGCAATTTTAGCCAATTCAGTGTAAAGGGTTTCTACTTGCTCAATATTTTCCGCCACAATATCAATCGAAACGGAGTTATAAGTACCTTTTGAGCTTTTTTGCTGACGTGGGTTGTAGTCGCCTTTGGCATATTTTTGGGTGACCACCACTACATCATCAACTAAATCTTCTCGGTTTGCGCCCACCACTTTGAACGTGAAATGACACGGGAACTCTAACAGATCTTTTAATTTAGCTTGAGGTAAATCTTGTAAGTTTATCGCTTTTGGTTGAGACATTTTCGATCCTTCTTCTATTTTTTCTTCGGGGCGAAAGATTTTTTGCCCCTACATTTTTTATACATTCATATCTAAAACGGTAAGCGGTGAAATTTTGCAAATTTTTTGCAAAATCACACCGCTTGCATTGCTCCCTAGATGGGGATAAAAAGGCAAATCACAAGATTAATCAAACAGGCTCTTCACGGTAAGGGCAATCCAATCCCACGCTTTACCGAAAATACCGGCTTCCGGTACATCTTGTAAGACTTGTAAGTTAGTGCTTGCAACATCTTTGCCGTCAAGTTGGTAGATCATTTTACCCACTACTTGTCCTTTTACTAAAGGGGCTTCAAGGTTTTTCTTCTCTAACTCATAACGGGCTTTCAAATCTGCCGAGCGACCTTTCGGAATAGTCACAAAGCTATCTTGTACCGAGCCTAATTGCACCTTATTCGCTTCACCATAATAGACACTTTGCTCGGCAACCGATTGAGCTGCCGGAATAGATTTAATAGTTTCAAAGTTCGCAAAGCCCCATTGCAGTAATTTCTTACTTTCTACTTCACGGCCTTTATAAGTTGGCACGCCCATCACCACCGAAATTAAACGTGTATTCGGGTTGGTTGCTGATGCGACTAAGTTATAGCCGGCTTTATCGGTATGCCCGGTTTTCATACCATCAACTTGAATGGTTTTGTCCCACAATAATCCGTTGCGGTTTGGTTGTGGTTTTTTGATGTTATATTGGAACTCTTTTTCCGAATAAATTTTATACTCTTCAGGCTGATCACGAATAATATGCGAGCCGATAATTGCCATATCACGAGCAGAAGAATATTGTTCCGGATCGTCTAAACCGTGCACGGTGGTAAAGTGAGTATTCTTTAAACCAAACTGTTGGGCATATTTGTTCATTTCATTCACAAAAGCCACTTGTGAGCCGGAAACGTGTTCAGCTAATGCAACAGAAGCATCATTACCAGAGACGATAATCAGCCCTTTCATCAACTCACCTACAGAGACTTTGCTGTTTAAATCTAAAAACATTAATGAAGAACCAGGGAATTTTTGCGCCCACGAGTTTTCGGTGACAGTCACCATATCGCTGTTTTGCACTTTCCCTGATTTTAAGGCTTCACCCACCACATAACTGGTCATCATTTTGGTTAATGATGCAGGATATTGACGCTGATCTGGGTTCAAACTCACCAAAACTTCACCGGAGTTGTAATCCATCAAAATATAGGTTTGTGCGTTGATCTGGGGTGCAGATAAATTGAAGTTGGTGTTTAAATCTGCATAGGCAATGCTTGAAACCGCAAGACCTACCACGCTCATCGCTTTCACTAATGTTTTTTTCATATTTCCTCTTAAAATTAATTCATTACATATAACTGATTAGTCGATCCCAATTTTGACTTATCAACAATCGCAATTTTCACTCTTGCCGTCCCCGAATGGTGCATACCGATTTTTTTCGCTGCGGCTGATGATAAATCCAAGACCCGTGCATGAGCATAAGGTCCACGATCATTCACACGAACCACCACAGAACGCCCGTTTCGTAAATTCGTCACTTCAATTAAAGTACCAAATGGTAAAGTTCGATGTGCAGCCGTCATTTTAGCGTTGTTGAAAGTCTCCCCATTAGCGGTTCGGCGACCATTAAATTGATTTGCATAATAACTAGCAACACCGGTTTGAAAATGTTTTTTAACCAGTAGCTTATGTTGCCCCTTTACCAATTTTTTCTTAGCAATTACCGTTTTCTTAACAACCTTGCGAGCCAACTTTTTTTTAGATTTAATCGCCTTAGTTGTAACAGTAGAAATGGTTTTCTTTTTTGTGGCTTTAGCTACTACTTCTTTTTTCTTAACTTTAGAAGTACCTACTTTTTTTATTGCTTTAGAAGTTGCTTGCTTCTTGGTTGAAATACTTGATTTAGCTTTTGTATTCTTTGTCGCAGCCAAAGAATTTAATGAGCTAAAAGTCAGAAATCCAGCTAACAACAGGGTTACAATTTTACCTAATCTCATATAAGTTTTTTCCTCTATGTGGATGTCGTTATTGTTTGTAACGATGATCGTTTCACTGCTTTTTGATACCGCAAAAAAGCAAAAGTTTAATTTATTTCAGTTTATCATAAGGATTATTACTGCCTACGCGCTTACGGTGAACATAGGTTGACATCATCAAACCAAATGCCGCCATCAGCGTCACATAGGAAGTTCCACCGTAACTGAAAAGCGGTAATGGTACACCGACTACCGGTAAAATACCACTTACCATACCAATATTTACAAAAACGTAAACAAAGAATAAAAGGGCTGTGCCGCCCGATAAAATACGCCCAAAAGCAGAATCTGATTTTGTGCCAATCACTAAACCTCGGGCAATAATAAACAAATAAATCGCCAATAAAATCAGCACGCCTATCATACCATGTTCTTCGCTTAACACCGCAAAAATAAAATCCGTATGCGGTTCAGGCAAAAATTCAAGCTGGGATTGTGTGCCTTCCATCCAACCTTTGCCGTTAATACCTCCTGAGCCTATCGCAATTTTAGATTGAATAATATGATAGCCAGCACCCAACGGGTCTTTATTAGGATCAATTAACGTCATCACTCGGGTTTTTTGATAATCGTGCATTAAGAAAAACCACATTATCGGGATAAATCCGGCTAAAAACACCACACCCGCCCCAATTAATTTCCAACTGAGTCCCGCCAAAAACAGCACGAAAATCCCAGCAGAACAAACTAAAATTGCAGTCCCTAAATCGGGCTGAATTGCCACTAATAAAGTTGGCATAATAATAATGGCGAGTGCGATAAAGGTATCTTTAAAACTCGGAGGAAGCGGTCGCTTACCCAAATAAGTTGCCACCATCAGCGGCACAGCGAGCTTGGCAATTTCAGAGGGTTGAAAGCGAACAAAGCCTAAATTCAACCAACGCTGTGCCCCTTTACTGGTTTCGCCTACTAAATCGACTAAAATCAATAAAACCAAACAAAAAACATACAGATAAGGCGATACTTTTTGATAAAAACGAGGGGGCACCATTGCCATTATCAACATCAACCCAAGCCCGAGCGACACTTGAATCAGCCTGCTGGTAAACATTCGCTCATTTGCACCGCTTGCACTGTATAACACTAATAAGCCGTAGCCAGTAATCGCCAACAGCCCTGCCAATAACAGAAGATCGAGCGAAAAAATTTTCCAGAAAAGTTTTTTAAAGCCACTATTCATGATTTTCCTCTGTAACAAGCGGTCGATTTTGCTCAGAATTTTGCGAATCCGGCTGTTCGCCAACACCTTTTCTTAAAACATAATCCATAATCTGACGAGCCACCGGTGCCGCAGCACTACCGCCCCCCCCTGCATTTTCTAAAATTAACGCCACCACCATTTTCGGCTGTTCATAAGGGGCATAGCCAATAAACCACGCGTGGTCGTGTAGCTCTTTTTTAATCGCATTTTTATCGTAATTCTTACCGTTTAAGTTAAACACCTGCGCTGTACCGGTTTTCCCCGCTGCGTGATAAAACGCACCGGCAAACACTTTGCGAGCTGTACCGTTGGCAGCGTGAGCCACATTAAACATTCCCTGTTTCGCCAAGTTCCAGTAAGCACTCGGCACGTCTTTAATATCTTCATACAACAGTGGATCTTGATATGGCGTCACCGAATTACTGCTTTGTACTTCCAGCATTAAATGCGGGGTATTCACCCGGCCGTTGTTGATTAGCACCGCAGTGGCTTTCGCCAACTGTAACGGGGTCGAAATCCAGTAGCCCTGTCCAATCCCAACCGGAATAGTATCGCCCTGCACCCAAGGTTTTTTATAGCGTTTTTGTTTCCATTCACGGGTTGGCATTACCCCTGCGGATTCCTCAAAAATATCGATACCGGTTTTCACCCCGAAACCGAATTTTTTCATCCAATCCGACATTTTATCAATCCCCATTTTATAGGCTAATTGATAGAAAAAAGTATCAGAGGATTCGGTAATCGCTTTATTCACATTAGTTGCACCGTGTCCGCTACGTTTCCAATCTCGATAACGTTGTGTAGTGCCGGGCAAAATCCAATAGCCGGGGTCTGAAATGGTGGTAGAAGGGGTAATCATTCCCTCTTCCAAACCTGCCACCGCCATAAATGGCTTAATAGTTGAAGCCGGTGGATAAGTGCCTTGTGTAGTACGGCTATAAAGTGGTCGGGTTGGATCGTCCAATAATGCTTTATAAGCTTGCCCTGAAATACCGCCCACAAATAAATTATTGTCATAACTCGGGTTTGAGACCATCGCTAAAATACTGCTATCACGAGGGTCAAGCACCACCACCGCCCCTTTATGCTTAGCAATTAACGACATCACATATTGCTGTAATTCCACATCAATACTCAAGCGAATACTGCTACCGGCAACCCCTGCTTGGTCACGCAATTTACGGATCACTTTCCCTCGGTTATTAATTTCTACCTCTTCAAAACCGGTTACACCGTGAAGTTGGTCTTCATAGAATTTCTCAATCCCCAATTTGCCCATATCGTGCGAACCGGCATAATTACCGAATTTACCCTCTTCTTGTAGCTTTTTCTTGTCATTTTCGTTAATTTTCGCCACATAACCGATAATATGGGTTAAAAGTTCGCCGTAAGGATAATTCCGTTTGTAATACGCCTGCACATCTAAACTCGGAAAACGGTATTGATTCACGGCAAAACGTGCCATCTGAGTCTCGTTCAAATTGCCTTTGAGCATAATCGGGGTATAGCGAGAACTGCGTTTTTTCTCTTTATGATAATTCTCGATATCTTCGTCCGTCAGCCCAACAATATCCTTCAGCTCGGTTAAAGTTTGCTCAATATTTTCCGTCTTTTCAGGCACAATAAACAGCCCGAAATAAGTTAAATTTTCCGCCAATACTTTACCGTTACGGTCATAAATTAAGCCTCGGGCCGGTGGCACAGGCAACAATTTAATGCGGTTACCGTTTGAACGGGTTTGGTAGTCCTCATAATTCACCACTTGTAAGTGATACAAGTTGGTTAATAAAACACCACTTAACGCCAACACCCCCAGAAATGCAACTAAGGCACGGCGAGCATACAGATTGCTTTCTGCCTGCCCGTCTCGCACCTTTTCTCGCTGGTTTGATGCTGTGAATTTTGCTAATTTACCAAACATATAACACTATCTAAAATGACTCACTTCGATGATAAGGGTGATTAATGGTAACCGACCACGCCCGATACAAACTCTCCGCCACCACCACACGCACGAGCGGGTGTGGTAAGGTTAAAGGCGACAACGACCAACTCTGCTCGGCAGCGGCTTTGCATTCCGGCGATAATCCTTCTGGGCCGCCAATCAATAACGCCACATCTCGCCCATCGTTTTTCCAGCCCTCTAACTGAGTAGCTAACTGTTCGGTTGTCCACGCTTTGCCCGGAATATCCAAGGTAACGATTTTTGCTTTGCCTGCTGCGGCTAACATTGCTTTGCCTTCAAGCTCAAGAATCCGTTTGGTATCGGCATTCTTGCCTCGTTTTCCTGCCGGAATTTCCACCAACTCAAACGGCATATCTTTCGGAAAACGGCGTTGATACTCTTCAAACCCTGTCGTCACCCACGCCGGCATTTTGGTGCCAACCGCAATTAATTGAATTTTCATCTCTCTTTCACTTACAAGCGGTTTAATTTGCAAAAAATATTGCAAACATTACCGCTTGTCGTTCCTTATTGAACTGGCTACGCCCAAAGTTTCTCTAATTGGTACATCTCACGGCTATCGGATTGCAACAAGTGAACCATTGCCTGACCAAAATCGACCACAATCCAATCGGCAACTGCTTTACCCTCTTCACCAAACACCTCAAATCCTGCTTGTTTCGCTTCCGTAATCAAACGCTCTGCGGTAGAAGCAACGTGACGGCTCGATGTGCCGGTAGCTAAAATCATTGTATCGGTAATGCTGGATTTCCCTTTCACATCAATGGCTAAAATATCTTTTGCTTTTAAATCATCTAAGGTATTGGTTAAAAATTCAACTAAATTCTGTTCCACGTTTATTTTCTCATTCTATCTTGTAAAAGCGTTGGATTTTAACACAGATTGGACAGATAAAAGAAAGAAAGCGGTCATTTTTGCAAGATTTTTTGCAAAAATGACCGCTTGTTACTTACTCTAAAATGCCTAACTACTTCCAATACTATGGCATATTTGCTTTTGTTTTACCTATTTTTTGAGTCGTAGAATAGGGAGTCGATAAATAATCAAGGCTATCAAAATCAAACCGCAACCTAGCCATTTTGTCGCACTAAGTTGTTCCCCCAATAACATCACGCTCAATAACAATGTCCAAGCCGGCTCAAGTAACATAATGAGTGCAGAAGTACCAATATGGCAATATTTTTGCCCCAGTGTTTGCATTAAAAAACGTAAATTTGTCGCAATCAATACACTTGCGGCAAACCAGAACCACACTTCAGTGGGAATCGGGAAATGCCAACTTTCCATAAAATAGGAATACAAGCTACAGACCGCACCGACCATCGCCAATTGGATAGTAATTAATGGAAACAATGAGACTTGTTTGGCGTATTGATTATTTAACACAAAATATAACGCCCCAAACACTGATGACACCAGAAAAATCGTACTGCCTAAGGAAAAATGAAAGATGCCTTTCTCCGCAGAAAGAAAGTAAAGCCCACTTAATGCAATGGGTAAGGCTAACCAAAAAATCTTCGGTGGCGTATGTTTGAATATCAACCAAGAGAGCAAAGGAGCAATCAGCATCGCAAGGCTCACCAAAAAAGCCCCTTCACCAAACACTGTACTAAAAGCCAGCCCCAATACCCAAAAAATAGTATAAATTCCGTAAGTAAGACCAGTAATCACCGAATATTTAACTTGAACCTTATCTAAACGATACAGCTCTCGATAAGAAAAAGGCAGAAGAATCAAAGAGGCTAATATAAAACGTCCTCCCATAAAACCAATAGGCGGTAATCCCACCAAAGCATGCTTAGAGAAAAACCAACCCGCTGCAGCAATAAAGGTAACGAGAAAAAGGATTATTTCGCCGAAATATTTTTTGAACATATCAAACTATAAAATGCCCTCTACAGTAGAGGGCATTATAATAAATAAGGCTAATTGTTAAAATAGACTTTCTTAAGTGCCAACTCCAATCCACGGAACTCTGCTAATCCTCTTAAACGACCAATCGCAGAATAGCCTGGGTTGGTTTTCTTTTTGAGGTCATCTAACATTTGATGACCGTGATCCGGACGCATTGGAATTAAGCGGTGATCGCCATTTGCTTTGCGACGATATTCTTCGGTAAGTAATGCTTTCACCACTCCAAACATATCGACATCACCGGCAAGATGATCCGCCTCGTGGAAGCTTTGTGGATTTTCTTCACGTTGGGTAGCTCGTAAGTGGGCAAAATAAATGCGATCTGCAAACTGCTCTGCCATTTTGACCAAATCATTCTCGGCTAATACACCGTATGAACCGGTACAGAACGTGAAACCATTGGCTGCAAGCGGTTGAGTTTCCACAAACCATTGCATATCCTCGATGGTTGAAACAATGCGTGGCAGGCCTAAAATCGGGCGGGGCGGATCGTCAGGGTGAATTGCCATACGAATGCCCACTTCTTGTGCAACCGGCACAATCTCATTTAAGAAATAAGCTAAATGGGTACGGAATTTTTCAGCAGAGATCTCTTTATAGCGGTCAAGCTGTGCTTGGAATTCTTCGAGCGTATAACCTTCCTCAGACCCCGGCAAACCGGCAATGATATTTTTGGTTAATTTTGCAATATCAGCTTCGCTCATCTGCTCAAAATAGGCTTTGGCTTCGGCTTGTTCTGCTGATGAATAAGTTGCTTCCGCTCCCGGACGTTTTAAGATATATAACTCAAACGCCGCAAACACCACTTGGTCAAAACGCAATGCTTTTGAGCCGTCAGGCATTTCATACTCCAGATCGGTACGAGTCCAATCTAACACCGGCATAAAGTTATAGCACACCGTATCAATGCCACAGCTTGCCAGATTACGCAAGGTTTGCTTATAGTTATCAATCCATTGCTGATAGTTGCCGGTTTGAGTTTTGATTTCTTCGTGAACAGGCACACTTTCTACCACCGACCAAACCAGTCCTTTTTCAGCTAACAATGCTTTACGTTTATTAATTTCCTCAATCGACCACACCTGTCCGTTAGGAATATGGTGCAACGCTGTCACAATCCCCGTTGCTCCTGCTTGTCTTACATCATCTAAAGATACCGGATCATTTGGGCCATACCAACGCCATGCTTGTTCCATCGTAAACTCCTCATCTAATTAAAAATTGACAGCCAAAGGGCTAACATTAAACAGATAACCATCAAAATTTGGATCAGCTAAATCCGATAATTCAAACAGTTTTTGTTTCACATTTTCCAAATGCTGCCACATCATTTTTCGTGCCAATACAGGATCTTTACGCTGTATTGCCGCAATAATATTTTCGTGATCTTTTAACCATAACGTGCGGTAACTTTGATCGGGAATATGTGAATGTAACCCTTTCCACATCGGGCTATTGGTTCGATACTCCCATAAATCTTTTTGCATACGGATAATCACTTCATTTTGCGTTATTTCAGCAATCGCTTTATGAAAATCTTCATCTGCAACATAATCTTCATCACCGTGTTCTAAGGTTCTGCGTTCACGCTCTAAAATCTCTTTTAAGTGTAAAACATCTGCCCGAGTGGCTTGAATAGCAGCGAACTCGGCAATACTACTTTCCAATAGCTGCCTTGCTTGCAACAATTCAAAAGGACCAACATCAGGTAACTCTTCCGTTTCCTCAGCATTTGATTTGGGTAAATTAATCACATAAACACCGGAGCCTTTACGCACTTCAATTAAATTTTCCAGCTCAAGCATAATCAGTGCTTCACGAATAACGGTACGGCTGACATTAAAGTAATTAGATAAATCACGCTCCGGCGGTAATTTATCCCCTACTTTGTATGCACCACTTAATAATTCTGCTTTTAATTCTTGCCCGATTTTTTTATAAGAGCGTAGATCTTCAGCTGCCATAATGCCTTCTATTAAATATCTGTAATGGGTAATACATAGCCATCTTCAACAGGTTTACCGTTTATGATTAATCGGCGTTGCTCCTTATGAGGCAATCTAAAGACCCATTCTTTATACTGTGGCTCATACTGCCCTGTTTTGGTTAAATTGATTTCAATCGTTTGATTGGTACAAATTAACTCAATAGCTAAGGTTAAATGTTTACCGCTTAAATAATCAAAACTGACACCATCATCATCAAAAATAGAGAGGTTGGTTTTGCCCTGATCAATAAACGGCATAATTAATAATTCACGATAATCATCGGTTAATGTGTTAGCACGCCCTTTTAAACCTAGTGGGATAATAGAACCTGCTCTTAGGAATAAAGGAATACGTTCCAACGGTGCATCAACCGTCACGTTCTCACCGCCATAGTACCATTGGTGAGTATAAAAATCATACCAACCCGTATAATTACAAGGTAAATAGACCTCACGTTGACGTTGCCCAGCCTCCACCACAGAAGCCACTAATAAATCTCTGCCGAATAAGTAATCATCATTTTCAGCAAAAGTGTTTGCATCATTTTCGTGATCTAAAAAGGTTGGGCGTAGCATTGGTTCTGCGTGTTTATGTGCTAACCATAATAAGTTATAGATATATGGCATTAAGCGATAACGTAGCTGAATCGTATCTCGGATAATATTCGTTACCTCAGGATACATCCAAGGCTCATTCACCGTTTTATCATCGTTCCAAGAGTGGATAGTAAAACGAGGGTGCATTACTCCATTTTGAACCCAGCGAACAAATAATTCCGGATCAGGCTTATTACCGGAAAAACCACCTACATCGTGTCCAACGTTATAAAGGGCTGACAAACTCATTCCTAAGCCCATTTTGATATTATATTTTAAGGTATGCCAGCTGGTACGGTTGTCACCTGACCACGTCTGTACATAGCGATTCATTCCGGTTGAACCCGAACGAGAAATCAAATAAGGGCGAATATTCGGTGCAAACTCTTGTTGAGCTTCAAAAGAGGCTTTCATCATCAGCAAGGGTTGAAGTGGGCGAATTAACTTCACTGGCAACCCTTTGCCGAAGAAATGGCATTTAGCATAATCGTCCCAAACCTCAAACTCGTTATTATCATTCCAAGTTGAGCTAATGCCCATTTCCAGCAACTGTGATTTCACATTGGCTTTCCACCACGCCACTGTTGCCGGATTAGTGAAATCTAAGTGAGAGCCTTCATCGTCCCAAAACATTGAACGTTCCGGGTTATCAGATTCCGAATCCTGAATAAACAAGCCTTTCTCGGCAACTTCATCGTAGCGAGGGTGATCTTGCAACATACAGGGTTTTATATTGGCAGCTAAGTGCATTCCTGCATCAGAAAAATACTGACTCATTAATTTTGGCTGCGGCACTTTGTCGTAATTCCAGTTAAACACATAACGTTTACCGTTAATGGAAGTATAGCCGGAGGATAACTGGAATGAATCACACGGAATATTATGTTCACGACATAAATCCACAAATTTTTTCAGCTGTTCTTGTGCATCTGGTGCATCGGTATAGCTCATTGTTGAACCGCTATAACCTAAACTCCAACGAGGCCCGAAAATAGTACCACCAGTAAGCTGAGTATATTTTTTAGTCACATCAAGGATTTGAGGGCCTAGAATCATATAGTAATCTAGGTCTCCATCTTCTGCTTTGTAATTGCGGTAATAAGCGTGGTAGTTATCAATTTCGCTACCCAGCACAAACCAACACGGAGCTAAGTTATCGTAATAAATACCGTAGCTGACCTCTTCTGTGTGCGTGATATAAAATGGAATATGCTTATAAAGCGGATCCATAGACTCTGCGTTATATCCCATTGCATCGATATTACGCATTTCAAAACGGCGACCGTGGCGGTTTAAGTTACCTGTTTTTTCACCTAAACCATAATATTGTTCACTGAGATGACGATTTAAATAATGGGTCACATTAGTGTTAGACACCCCAAATAAATAAGCACCGGTTTTGCGATCTGATGCAAAGGTTTTCCATCCATTACCTGCCTTATATTGCCATTCCAAATAAAGCGGTTGATGAACAATCACTTTTAAGCAAGCGGTCGAAATTTCTAAAAAATTTGCAAAGGCTTTAATTTCATAATCGGGTAAAGCAAAACCGTCCACAGACCATTTATCCCGTCCTTCCCATTGAATATCAGCTTGATTAGGGCTAATTGCCCAGGTTGCAGGCACTTTAAATTCATTATTACGAGTAAAAGCCACTCGAAACATATCCTGTTCTAATACAAAAATATGTAATCCGATACCTCTCTCACACTGAATATCAATTCGGTTATTTTCGTTTTTAATAAACTGCCAATTTTTTAATGTTTTCACGTGAAAGTCCTCGATTTAATAACCCAATAAGAGTTGCGGTAGGGCAAGACTTAATGAAGGAACATAAGTCACTAATAACAATGCTAAAATTAATGCTGTATAGAAAGGTAATAACGGTTTGATCACTTGATTGATTTTTACACCACCTACAGAACAACCAATAAATAAGGCACTACCGACCGGTGGAGTACAAATACCGATGGATAAGTTGAACGCCATTAAAATCCCGAAATGCACCGGATCCATACCTAAATCAGTAACAATAGGGAAAAAGATAGGGGTAAAGATAAGCAGTGCAGGTGTCATATCCATAAACACACCAACAATAAGTAAAATAATGTTGATGATTAATAAAATCACGATAGGATTATCTGAAATGGCAAGTAAGCCGTCACTAATCGTATAAGGAATATCGGCATTTGCCATTACCCAAGACATTCCCATTGAGGTGCCAATTAAAAGTAGTACGATTGCGGTAGTTACAACCGAATCTAAAATCACTTTCGGTAACTCTTTAATGGAAACTTCTCGATAAATCAACACCGCCAGAATTAAGGTATAAACAACCGCAAATGCCGAAGCTTCAGTAGCAGTGAAAATACCGCCGATAATGCCGCCCATAATCACAACGATTAACCCGAGGCTAGGCAAGGCATCTAACGTTTTCTTAATCACTTCTGATTTTGTGGGTTTTGGCGAAACAGGATAATTCCGTTTCTTAGCGATATAACCGATGATGAGCATAATGGATAGCCCCATTAAAATGCCCGGTATATAACCTGCCAAGAATAAAGCCCCTATTGATGTTCCTCCCGTGACCAATGAATACACAATAAATGTATTACTCGGCGGAATAAGCAAACCCGTTGGGCAAGAGGCAATGTTTACCGCAGCAGAAAACGCAGGATCGTAACCTTCCTTTCTTTGTAATGGTGACATAATACCGCCCATTGCCGCCCCTGATGCCACTGCCGAGCCTGAGATGGAACCAAACATCATATTTGCCAGCACATTAACGTGAGCCAGTGAACCGGGTAAACGACCGCCAATCACTTTTGCAAATTCAATCAAACGTAATGCAATCCCACCTCTATTCATAATATTGCCGGCAAGAATAAAGAATGGAATGGCAAGTAGAGAGAAGCTATCTAAACCTGATGCCATTTTTTGCGTAATAACGGTAATTGCCGCATCAAACGGAATTGACATCATCACCGTCAGTAGAGAGGCTAAGCCAATCGAAAAAGAAATTGGTACACCAATGAATAGAAAAAGGAAGAAGGTGGTACAAAGTACAAGAACGACAGACCATTCCATAATACGTTCTCCTAAATTAATGTAATGAAGGGACAGGTTTTGCTATCGCAAATAAGTCACGAATAACATAAACCAACATAAAAAAGCCGCTTAATGGAATAGCACTATAAATCAACCCCATCTGTACACCTAAAACAGGCGAGACCTGACCGGCATTGATAGTATCATTCACTAACTTCACACCGCCATAGCACATAATCAGCACAATAAAACATAAACTGATCAGATTAACGACAAAATGTAAGCGTTTTAATTTATCCGGTGAGGATTCCAATTTCGTTGCCAACAAATCGATGGCTAAATGCTTTTTCTGACCAAACGCATAAGCAGCACCAATCAAACCTACCCAAATAAATGAAAAACGTGCCAACTCATCGGTATATACGCTTGGTGCTTTTAAAATAAAGCGAGAAAAGACCTGCCATACCACGCAACCTACAAGCAAAATGCTAATGACAACGCATAACGTAGATAAAATTTTATCAATTTTTAAAACAAAACTATCCATACGACCTCTCTTTTGAAACAGAAAAACCTAAATTGGTGAACCAATTCTGCTGTTTTCTGGCTTTTTTAGCAACAATTCTTTGTTGATTTTGTGATCTGGTTCACAAATTTAGCAAAATTGGTTTGATATGTTCAAGATCGCTTTGTATGATAAGTCAACAATTTAGTCAATGCAGTAACAATGAATTGCAGGTTCCACATTTCCAACTTAGTAAGGAGAACATATATGTTCACGAGAAAAACCCTTCTTTCAGCTTCATTAGCCACCGCATTATCTCTGGGATTAGCCTTTTCTGCCTCAGCAAAAACCACGTTAAAGCTAAATCACAATAACGACAAAACACACCCTGTTCATATTTCAATGCAAAAAATGGCGGATGAAGTCAAAGAATTAACCAATGGAGAAGTCGTCATTCGTGTTTATCCGAACAGCCAATTAGGTACTCAACGTGAATCGATTGAATTACTACAAGCAGGTTCGCTCGATATGGCAAAATCAAACGCCAGTGAAATGGAATCATTTGAACCGACTTATGGTGCATTTAACATTCCTTATCTATTCCAAAATGTCGATCACTACTACACAGCATTAAAAGATCCGGAAGTCGGTCAAAAAATCTTGGAAGCCTCTAAAGGAAAAGGATTTATCGGTTTAACCTACTATGATGGTGGCGCCCGTAGTTTCTACGCCAATAAAGCGATTAAAACACCGGCAGACTTAAAAGGCTTAAAAGTGCGTGTTCAGCCAAGCCCAAGTGCAGTCAAGATGATGGAACTTCTTGGTGGTTCAGCAACCCCACTAGCCTATGGCGAACTCTACACCGCATTACAACAAAAAGTGGTTGATGCAGCAGAAAACAATGAAACCGCATTAACATTGGCTCGTCACGGTGAAGTATCAAAAATCTTCAGCCAAGATGAACATACAATGATTCCTGATGTGCTACTCATTAGTGAAAAGACTTGGGCTAAATTAACACCTGAACAACAAAAAGCCCTTAAAACGGCCGCAGATAATTCAATGATGTCTCATAAAGAGTTATGGGCAAAAATGATTGCCGAAGAGAAGAAAAAAGCACAAGAGCAAATGGGCGTTGAATTTATCACCGTTGAAAAACAACCATTTATTGATGCAACCAAACCGATGAAAGATGAAGCAAAAGCCAATCCGGTCATTGGTGGATTGGTTGAAAAAATCGATGCACTTGCTCCTGCCGCAAAATAGTGGTCAATCAATCGTTCTATTGCTACCTGTGGGTAGCAATAGATCTTTATAACCAGATAGAAAGGACAGATTATGGATATTGCAAAAAATCACAACTTACAAGATAAAGTCATTGTTGTTACCGGTGCCGGTGGTGTTTTGTGTGCATTCTTAGCCAAAGAATTAGCGAAAACTAAAGCAAAAGTGGCATTACTTGATCTTAATTTAGACTCTGCACAAAAAGTCGCTGATGAAATCAACGCACAAGGCGGTACAGCCAAAGCCTACCAAACGAATGTCTTAGAATTAGATAACATTAAAGCAGTACGAGACCAAATTGCAGCAGATTTCGGCACTTGCGATATTTTAATTAATGGTGCCGGTGGTAATAGCCCTAAAGCAACCACTGATAATGAATTTCACACTTTAGATTTAGCAGACAGCACAAAATCGTTCTTTGAATTAGATAAATCCGGTATTGAATTTGTATTTAATCTCAACTACTTAGGAACATTATTACCAACCCAAGTTTTCGCTAAAGATATGATTGGCAAAGCGGGGGCAAATATTGTCAATATTTCCAGTATGAATGCTTTCACACCATTAACAAAAATCCCTGCCTATTCCGGAGCTAAAGCTGCCATCAGCAACTTTACTCAATGGCTTGCGGTTTACTTCTCTAAAGTCGGCATTCGCTGTAATGCTATTGCCCCCGGCTTCTTAGTCAGTAACCAAAATCGAGGTTTACTCTTTGACAGCGAAGGCAATCCAACTGCTCGTGCCAATAAAATTCTTACCAATACTCCGATGGGGCGTTTTGGTGAACCGGAAGAATTACTCGGTGCATTGCTCTTCTTAGTGGATAGCCAATACTCCAGTTTCGTAAACGGTGTGATTGTGCCTGTAGATGGTGGTTTCTCTGCTTATAGTGGTGTATAGCCTAAGAGGTTGGTATGAAACAATTTTTATGTGAAGACTTTTTACTCTCAACCCCAACGGCACAAAAGCTCTATCACGACTATGCCAAAGATCAGCCGATTTTTGACTACCACTGCCATTTAAACCCAAAAGAAATTGCGGAAAATCGCCAATTTAACGATTTAGCCGAAATCTGGCTGGAAGGCGATCACTACAAATGGCGGGCGATGCGTTCTGCCGGTGTGGAAGAACGTTTGATTACGGGCGATGCCGATAAATACAGCAAATATTTAGCCTTTGCACAAACTGTGCCAAAATGTATCGGCAACCCGATTTACCATTGGACGCATTTAGAACTTCGCCGTCCGTTTGGGATTACCAACACGTTATTTTCACCACAAACCGCAGAAAAAATTTGGCATCAAGGCAAAGCATTACTGCAACAGCCTGAATTTTCCGCCCGTGGCATTATGCAACAGATGAATGTGAAATTAGTCGGAACTACTGATGACCCGATTGATTCTTTGGAATACCACAAAGCGATTGCAGAAGATAACACCTTTGGCATTGAAGTTGTGCCAAGTTTCCGACCTGACCGAGCATTTAAAATCGAACTGCCGCTATTTAATGACTACGTTGAGCAACTTGGTAAAGTCGCTGATATTGACATCAACACTTTTGATAAATTAAAGCAGGCACTACTAAAACGCATTGAACATTTCGATCAGCAGGGGTGTAAATCCGCCGATCACGGCATTGAAATCGTACGTTTTGCCGCTATTCCTGATGAAACAAAACTTACCCATATTTTGCAAAAAAGATTGCAAAATCAACCGCTTGCAGAAGAGGAAATCGCACAATTCAGCACGGCATTATTAGTCTGGTTAGGCACGGAATACCACAAACGTAACTGGGTGATGCAAATGCACATTGGGGCAATCCGCAATAATAACAGCCGTATGTTTAAGCTGCTCGGGGCAGACAGCGGATTTGATTCCATTGGCGACCGCACTTTTGCCGAGCCACTCTCCCGTTTATTAGACAGTATGGATCAAACCGACCAACTTCCGAAAACCATTTTATATTGCTTAAACCCACGTGATAACGAAATGCTCGGCAGTATGATCGGCAATTTCCAAACCGGTGGCATTGCGGGCAAAATCCAATTTGGTTCAGGCTGGTGGTTCAATGATCAGAAAGACGGAATGGAACGCCAACTGCAACAGCTTTCACAATTAGGCTTGCTCAGCCAATTTGTTGGAATGCTGACTGATTCCCGTAGTTTCTTATCTTACACCCGCCACGAATATTTCCGCCGTATTCTTTGCGAAATGATTGGTAGTTGGGTGGAACGGGGTGAAGCACCAAACGATCTCAACTTACTGGGCAATATGGTGAAAAATATTTGCTATGACAATGCCAAAGGTTATTTCAAATAGGAGATAGCAATGAAAAAACTCGCCATTCTTGGTGAATGTATGATTGAGTTAAACGGGGAGCCATTTGGGGAGATGCACCAAACCTACGGAGGGGATTCGCTCAACACCGCCACCTATTTGGCTCGGGTGAGTTCGCCTGAACAAATTGAGGTGCGTTATCTCTCCGCTCTCGGCACGGATAAACTCAGTCAGGGAATGTTAGCGGCGTGGCAGGCGGATAATATCAACATCAATTTTGTATTGCGTGATGAGCACCGTCAGCCGGGGCTGTATCTGATTCAGTTGGATAAGCAGGGCGAGCGGACGTTCCTCTATTGGCGAAATCAATCTGCCGCCCGCTACTTGTTGCAACACCCCGGCTATCCCAAAGCACTCTCGGCGTTACGCGAGGTGGATATAATTTACTTGAGCGGTATCAGCCTTGCCATCTTGCCTGAAAACGACCGCACTTTGTTGATTGCACAGCTGCGTGAGCTGAAAACCCAAGGGGTGAAAATCGCCTTTGACAGCAATTATCGCCCGAAACTGTGGGAAAGTCAGGCGGCAGCCCAAGCTCACTATGCCGAGCTATTGCAATTAGTCGATTTAGCTCTCGTTACCTTTGATGACGAACAACTGCTTTGGGGTGATGTGAATGAACAAGCCACCTTTGACCGTCTGGCTCAATATGGCATTCACACCATTGTGGTGAAACAAGGCTCGCTGGGGGCAACGGTGTTGCAAAACGGGGAGCAGACTTTTGTGCCGACCGTTGCAGTGGAAAACGTGGTCGATACCACTTCCGCCGGCGATTCCTTTAATGCCGGCTTCCTTAACGGTTATTTATTGGGTAAAGATGTTGTCACTTGTTGCCAGCAAGGAAATGCCGTTGCCGGTATCGTCATTCAGCACAAAGGGGCGATTATTGCCAAATCCGCCACTGCTCATCTGAAATCGCAGTTTGAATAATCAAAGTAAATAACAGACAAGCGGTTCAATTTGCAACATTTTTTACAAAAGCGACCGCTTGCAATACAACATAATGAGGCTAGAAATGCGTTATACCACCGAACAAATCATTGAAAAATTAAGACAACTGAAAGTTGTTCCCGTGATTGCTTTGGATAAAGCAGAAGATATTTTACCGCTGGCGAAAACCCTTTCCGAAAACGGTTTACCGGTGGTGGAAATCACTTTCCGCTCGGAAGCTGCCGAAGAGGCGATTAAGCTGGTTCACCAACACTATCCGGAGGTGTTAATCGCTGCCGGCACGGTGCTAACCAAAGAACAAGTCCTTGCCGCCAAAAACGCAGGGGCAGATTGCATTGTGACCCCGGGCTTTAATCCTACTATCGTTAAATATTGCCAAGAATTAGGTTTGCCGGTTACACCGGGTGTGAACAACCCGATGGCGATTGAAGCCGCCCTCGAACTTGGCATACAAGCAGTTAAATTTTTCCCTGCCGAAGCCAGTGGCGGGGTGAAAATGATTAAAGCCCTTCTCGGCCCTTACGCCAACTTACAAATTATGCCGACCGGCGGCATCTCGCCACAAAACATCAACGACTACCTCGCCATTCCCAATGTAGTTGCCTGCGGCGGCTCTTGGTTTGTGGAGAAATCCCTGATTAAAGCGCAGAAGTGGGCGGAGATTGGGAAATTGACGAAGGAAGTGGTTGAGTTGGTGAAATAACCATTTAAAGTTCCAAGCAATGAGCTATTTTCTACCCAAAATGGAGCTCTTTCCTCTTATTTACAAAGCATAACAAATATTGCATACTTTATTTAGTAGCATATAGTAGGTATATTTAAAGCTATATATATTTAACTTAATGAAAAATATAGCAAAACAACCTCAAAACTCTTCACTAAAGGCTATTGAAAAATAGCCTTTTCTATTCAAATAAAAGATAGCTTTATGAAAAAAATAGTCTCAACGCTTTTAATCCTTACCTCAAACCTGGCATTTGCGGAAACCACGCCGGCTCAACTTCAAGAAAAAATGGATAACCAGCGAATGCAGGAAAACCCCGCATTGGAAAAACCGGATAATCGAGCCAGACCACAGCAATTAAATACGCAGAATAATACCAAGCCAATCGCTATTTCAAGCCAGCAGCTTCTGCAACAGCCGGAGCTACTCAACTCTGCGATGCTAACCGCTTTGGTAACGAATCATAGCGAAAACGTGCAATTCTTACTGCCGATTTATCAACAATTACCCACCGGTGTGCAAAACAGCGAGATTGTCCAATGGGCGGAGGCGGTAAACGCTAAAGCCAAACAGCATTATTCAGAGGCAATAAAAGGCTACCGCCAGTTACTGGCAAAATACCCTGAAAATCAGCCAATCCGTATGCAATTAGCGGTTGCATTGTTTGAAAATCGGGAAAATGAGGCAGCAGAGGCTCAATTTTATAAGTTACAAGCGGACAAATTACCGCAAGAAATTGCAAATGCGGTCAATAGCTATTTGGAGGCGATTGGCAAGCAAGATCAATGGAGTTTTCAAGGCGGCTTAACCTATTTGAATGACCCGAATATCAACAATGCCCCAAATGCAGGCACAACCTATGGCAACTGGACTGCACCGAAAAAAGAATCTGCCCAAGGGGTCGGATTTTACCTTGAGGCAGATAAAAAGTGGTCTTGGGGCAATGGTTTCTTCCACGAGTTTCGTTTAAACGGAAACGGCAAATATTACTGGAACAACAAAAAATATAACGAATATTCGCTCAGAGAAAGCCTCGGCTTGGGTTATCAAAATGCAAAGCAAAAAATCACCTTGTTGCCGTTTTTTGAACAGATGTGGTATGCCGGTGGCTCAAGCCAAACCGAAAGCACCAAGCGTTACTCCAACGCAGGCGGTGTGAATGCCCGCTGGCAATATTGGATTACTCCACAGTGGCAATCTGCAATCAGCTACGAATATGCGGAACAGCGTTACACTCGCCGCCAACATTTAGACGGCAACTATCATTTTATCGCACCTAGCCTCTATTTTTACCCTAACAGCTGGCAATATTGGTTTGTGGGGGCGAATTTTAATCGCACCAGCACCCGTGATTTAGATGATAGCTTTATTCGCCGAGGTGTTTCTATTGGTTGGGGACAAGAGTGGAAGAACGGGCTTTCTACCCAATTAAGTGCGAGCTACGCCCGTAAACAATACCGTGCACCCATGCCGATTTTCCAAATTACACAACGCAACCGTGAATATGGCGTACAAGCCAGCATCTGGCACAGAGCCTTGCATTTTAAGGGCATCACCCCTCGCTTAACGTGGCAATATAATAAGGTAAAAAGCAATCATAGCTTCTATAGTTATGACAAAAACCGTGTCTATATTGAGTTTTCACATACGTTCTAAACAAAATAGCCCCTTAAACGGGGCTATTTATTCACTTTCGTTCTAAACCATTTTTTAACACATCTTTTAAACTTTCCATCACTTCATCGTGAGAAAAAAGTTCAATTTTTCCATTCATTATATCTAGCAAGAAACGCTGTTCTTCCGTTAATGATTGCTCAAACATTAATGAAATTTTTTCTTGAATATCTTTTTGAAGTTGATTTTTAGATTGTATCCCTTTCATTACTATTTTTACCTTTTTAACGCTATTTACCCCAACAATTTTTTCAAGCGATACAACTCATCTAACGCTTGTCTTGGGGTAAGCTCATCAGGCTGAAGAGCTTTTAAGGCTTTTTCAACCTCACTTTCTGTGTTTGCAAGCGGTTGAAATTGTTCATTTTTTTGCAAATCTTCGGCTAAATCAGCAGAGAATAATAAATCTGCCTGTGGGTGTTCGTTTGCTTGTTTGGTTTGGTGGGAGATTTCCTCCAAATGTGCCAAACGCTGTTTTGCCAGTTGAATCACTTGCTTTGGTACGCCCGCCAAGGCTGCCACTGCCAAGCCGTAGCTTTTGCTTGCTGCCCCTTCTTGCACCGAGTGCATAAACACAATACTGTCTTGATGTTCACGAGCGTCTAAATGTACATTCGCCACCCCTTTGAGCTGATTCGGCAAGCCGGTGAGTTCAAAATAGTGGGTTGCAAACAAAGTAAGCGACTGAGTTTTCTTCGCCAGCCATTCAGCACACGCCCACGCCAGCGATAAACCGTCATAGGTTGAAGTGCCTCGCCCGATTTCATCAATCAACACCAAGCTGTTTTCTGTGGCTTGGTGCAGAATATTCGCCATCTCGGTCATTTCCACCATAAAGGTTGAGCGACCGGAGGCTAAATCATCGCTTGCTCCAATTCGGGTGAAAATGCGGTCAATCGGGCCGATTTCCGCACTTTCTGCCGGCACAAAACTGCCGATATAAGCCATCAGCGTAATCAGGGCAATTTGTCGCATATAGGTGCTTTTACCGCCCATATTCGGGCCGGTTACAATCAATAAATGTCGTTGAGAGTTCAGAAATACAGGATTGGCAATAAACGGTTCGGTTAAAACCTGCTCCACCACCGGGTGTCTGCCGCCTTTGATATTCACCATTCGCATCGGGCTAAAGCTCGGGCAAACATAGCCTAAACTATCAGCTCGCTCGGCAAGGTTGGTTAAGACATCAAGTTCAGACAGCACCATCGCCGCTAATTGCAATTCGCCTAAGCGAGGCATTAACACATCAAACAGTTCATCATAAAGCTGTTTTTCAAGGGCAAGAGATGCCCCTTTTGCTTTCAGCACCTTGTCTTCGTAAGTTTTCAGCTCAGGGATAATATACCGCTCGGCATTTTTAAGCGTTTGGCGGCGAACATAGTGAATCGGGGCTTTGTGTGCTTGCCCTTGGCTGATCTGAATGTAATAGCCGTGAACCGCATTAAAGCCGATTTTCAGCGAATCAATGCCGGTGCTTTCACGTTCTCTGATCTCCAAATTTTCCAGATATTGCGTTGCCCCGTCCGAAAGTTGCCGCCATTCGTCAAGCTCAGCATTGTAACCTTCTGCGATCACACCACCATCACGAATGAGTTGTGGTGGGTTTTCGATAATCGCCCGCTCCAGCAAATCGTGCAACTGGCTGAAATCCGCCAGTTGAGCCAAAAGCTGATCGATACTAGCGGTCAGATTTTGTGAATTTTTTGCAATTTCCGGTAATTGAGCCAATGCCGTGCGTAGTCGGGTGAGATCACGAGGGCGAGCCGTACGCAACGCTACTCGAGCAAGGATTCGCTCCATATCGCCAACTTGTTGCAACAATGGCTGTAAATCCGGCATTCTCTCATATTGTATCAATGCTGCTATCGCTTGTTGTCTGGCTTGCAATTTGCCACAATCCCGAATCGGCTGATGAATCCAACGCTTGAGCAGGCGACTTCCCATTGGGGTCACACATTTATCTAGCACCGCCGCAAGTGTGTTTTCCGTGCCACCCGCTAAGTTTTGGGTCAATTCTAAATTACGACGGGTGGCAGCATCGAGCAAAATAGTATCGCTATGTTGTGCCAAATGAATTGCGTTAATGTGCGGTAAAGCGGTGCGTTGCGTTTCTTGGGCATAATGCAAGACACAGCCGGCAGCACAAAGTGCCACTACCGCTTTTTCCACCCCAAATCCGGCAAGTGTTTGCGTGCCGAATTGGCGATTTAGCAGCTGAATCGCCGTTACCAGCTCAAATTCCCACACCGGACGGCGGCGTAACCCTTTGTAATTCGTTAAAATTGAGGCAGCGGAAAAATCTTCCGCATACAGAATTTCTGCCGGTTGTACACGTTGTAACTCGGCGGATAGCGCCTCTTTGCTGGCAAGTTCACTGATTAAAAACCGCCCGGAGGTCATATCTAGCGTAGCAATCGCAAAGGTGCCTTTTTCTTCGTAAACTGCCGCCACAAAGTTATCTTGGCGTTCGGGTAACAATGCCTCATCGCTAACTGTTCCCGGCGTAACAATCCGTACCACTTTGCGTTCTACCGGCCCTTTTGAGGTTGCTGGGTCGCCAATCTGTTCACAAATTGCTACCGATTCCCCCAACGCCACCAATTTCGCCAAATAGCCCTCCACGGCGTGATAAGGCACACCCGCCATCGGAATCGGCTCACCGGCAGATTGCCCTCGCTTAGTGAGCGAAATATCCAATAACGCTGCCGCTCGTTTCGCATCATCATAAAACAGCTCATAAAAATCCCCCATTCGGTAAAACAACAGAATGTCCGGATTTTGAGCTTTGAGTTGTAAATACTGTTGCATCATTGGCGTGTGGGTGGAGAAATCTTGTGTCATCAGTCTATTCATTGTGAGAAATCATTACCGTTAGTTTAACAGATTCAACCAAGGGATAAAAACAAGCGGTCATTTTTCGCTGAAAATTTGCAATGGTCAGCCGCTGTTTTTTTGCTACAATGCACAAAAATTTTAAGACAGAGGTCAGAATGTTAAGAAAAATAGCATTACTTTCTACAGGCTTGGTTTTAGCCGCTTGCGGTTCCAACGCCAATGAAAATCCAACACAAACAACTTTCCCGGGCGAATTTGCGAATGCCGATTATGTGCTTTCAGAAGAAAATGCTCAAAAATGGGTGATTGCCAGCGAACAGGCAAAACAGTGTATCTACCCCAATTTAACCCGTATTCAGCAAGAGCATTTTTCCAAAGAAGATTCTTATATTTTCTCGCAATATGTGTTTTTCTATCCGCTTGAAGAGATTATCGGCGAGCAGTATGTAAAAATCATTCAAAATGATGAAAAATCAATGGGTTATGCTCAGTATTTATTCAAAAAATTGAAAAATAACGAAGCAGTTGAAGCATTACCGAAAAAACAATGTGCGACCCTACGCACTAATGCGAAAAATGATTTAGCAGTGGTAAAAGGGCAGTATCAAAGCGGTATGATTGAAGATGCAAACAACCAAACCAAATCAGGCGATAAAGTTGCTACCAATGATAATAAATTCTTCTTCGATATTATCAAATGGGGCAGTATGTTACTTCTCTAGTGAGCATCAATACTCGGTTGTTTTAATAACAACCGAGCTATTTACGCCCTACCGATTGAACTTTTATCTAAAGCATCAGTCTTAAAATACAGTTTTTTTCAATTATTTTCCCTCTTTTATATTTAAGGATTTTCAATGAAAGCATTAAAAACATTATTAGCATTGGGCGTAGCAATGGCTGTTTCAGCTACTTCATTTGCACAAACTACTCAACCTACTGCGGCTGAACAAATGAACGCAGTTAAAGCCTCTGTTGCCGAAAAAGCAACTGCGGCTAAAGAAGCAACGAAAGAGAAAGCGGCAGAGTTAAAAGTCGGTTCTGCGGAAAAAATGGAGGCAGCAAAAGCCAAAACCGAATCAATCAAAAATTCCGCCAAAAATAAAATGGACACAGTAAAAGCTACCACAGCAGAAAAAACCGATATGATCAAAGCGAAAGCGGCTTCGGCAAGCGACACAATGAAAGTGAAAGCTCAGGAAGCAAAAGCCGCCACCGCAGAGAAAGCTGCAACTGCTCGTGAAACCTTAAATTCAGCCAAAACCGCAACCGCTGAAAAAGCAGCCTCAATGAAAGCAGCTGCAACAGAAAAAATGTCAGCAGTGAAAAAATCACAAAAAGTGAATATCAACACTGCCAACGAAGAGCAATTACAATCGCTTACCGGCATTGGTGAAGCAAAAGCCAAAGCGATTGTAGAATACCGCAAAAAACACGGTAAAATCAAAAATGCAGCAGAACTGGCTAACATTCCCGGCATTGGCGATGCAACCATTGAGAAAGTTGCTCCATATTTAACTTTCTAATGTTCTGCAAGCGGTTATTTTGTTGCAAAATTTTGCAGAAAAATAACCGCTTGTTCATTTCACACCTTGTATTCTTAAATTTCACCCCCATTAAGTGAATCGTATTTCTTTCAATACAGTATTCAATAAACTCAAAAGGAACAGAAAATGGCATTAGATTTCAATTCAGTTGGATTAGATTCAGTAGAAGCAAAAGGCGGTTACGGTATCGGTTTACAAATTGGTCAGCAACTTTTAGGCAGCGGAATGGACGTAAACTCAGAAGCCGTTGCCCGTGGTATTTATGATGTATTAAACAACAATGAGCCGGCAATCGACATCAATGAAGTGACCGCAGCATTACAAGAATTAGGTCAGCGTGCGGAAGCGGCTCAAGCGGAAGCATTTAAAGCGATTGATGCAGAAAACAAAGCGTTCTTGGAAGAGAATAAAAAAGCAAGCGGTGTAATCGTTACCGACAGTGGTTTACAATATGAAATTTTAACCGAAGGTACAGGCGAAAAACCGACTGCGACTTCAACCGTGCGTGTTCACTACACCGGTTCATTAATTGACGGCACTGTGTTTGACAGCTCGGTAAAACGTGGTCAGCCGGCAGAATTCCCGGTAAACGGCGTAATTCGTGGTTGGACAGAAGCATTGCAATTAATGCCGGTTGGCTCAAAATGGCGTTTAACCATTCCACAAGAATTAGCCTACGGCGAACGTGGTGCAGGTGCATCAATCCCACCATTTGCAACCTTAGTGTTTGAAGTGGAATTGCTTGATATTCTCTAATCAAACTCAAATAAAAAACCTGTGAAGGCATTTCACAGGTTTTTGCCATTTAAGATAACTTATATTATGCAGAAAAAATCGCTCCTGTCCCGCTTAGTTAAAAACATTTTCCTCTACGGCAGTCTGTTTATCATTATTAGCCTGATGGTCGATTGGTATCGCTCGCCCTCCGCTCCGGCAAAATTTGAGCAAACCGTGCATTATGATATTCAACACCAGCCGAAAGTGATCGCCCAGTTGAGCCACGAAAAGCCGATGCTACTCTATTTCTGGGGAAGCTGGTGCCACTATTGCCAAGTGGTTTCGCCGAATATCCAGCAATTAGCGAATGACGGCACGGAAGTTTTAGGTGTTGCCCTGAAATCCGGCGATGAAAATGACGTACAAGCCTATCTCAATGAAAACGGCTACACTTTTGCTACTCTGAATGACCCAAGTGGTGATTTCTCTCGAGGCTGGAACATTCAAGCCACCCCAACCATCTTGATTATCAAAGACGGTAAAATTGCCCACCACACCACCGGTTACACCAGCTATTTGAGCTTAAAATTCAGACTATGGCTGGCGGACGTGTTGTATTAAATGATCCCTCTCATTTGCAAAAAATCTCTCAAAAACGACCGCTTGTTTACACCAAAAAGACAAGCGGTACTAAGTTCATTGTCATCATTGTGGTGATCGATAAAATCAGTCTTGATGAACCAAAAATGAAACCTCGGTTTTTGCCGTTGTCGAATTTCACCAGCAAATTTGCCATTGCTGTGAGGGCGTACACTTCCACCACCGTAAAAATCACGGTGTAAATATAGGCAGCGGTCAGAGTTGCGACTTTTACTGCAATAAACCAAGGGGCAATAATTGCCACCGCTAATAACGGTGAAATCCAAATTAATTGCTGTTTGGTGAGGTTGATTTTACGAGAAAAAGTCGATTGCAAACTGACGGTTAAAACACCGTTGATGAACAACGCAATCGGCGAATGCTCCGGTGCGTGCAGGACATTGTCGAATAAATACGGAAAAATAATAAAATAGGACGATGCCACACTCAGCGGCACAAACAACATTAAGTGAGCGAACAAAAACTCTTTGCTGATAATTTCCTTAATTTGTGCGAAACGAAATTTCACACCGCCATTCACGCCTTCCACCGAATAGAAAGGTTTCACCATAAACGCAAACAAGCCGGCTTCCAAAATAAAGCAGATCCAAATCAACGTTTCAATCATCTCAAACCGAATAAACGGAATAATAATCAGCGGGGCGAGCATTGAAGACATACTGGTAACTTTTAGATATTTGCCTTGTAAACGGGTTTTAGCAGCATATTCATCGCCGGCAATCGCCAGTAAACAGGCTCTGGCATTAGTGCCAAACAAGCAGCTTCCCAACCCAAAGCAAGTGGTTGCCAGCAATAAAATAAAGTAATTATCCGCCGCCAAAAACAGCATATAAGCGACCACATCTAATAAACAGCCCAATAACATCATTTTTGCCAAGCCGTAGCGATCCCCCCAAATGCCGGCTAAAATTGCCAACGCCTGATTACAAAACAACAGCAATGAAAGGGAAAAAGCGATTTGGGCGTTATCTAGCCCTTTCTCTTTTAAATAAAAGAAAAACACGCTTTGCATTGAAAAAAAGGCGGTGGTGGAAATAAAACGGCGTAGGAGTAACAGTTTTTCTAAAGACATTAAAAATGATTGAATTGGTTAAATAAAGAGCGGCTATTCTACCTTTTAAGCCAGCCCCAATCAATCGGCTTTTGTTTTACCTTTGGCGTGGGTTTCGGTATGATAACGGCTATGACAAGCGGTCTGTTTTTAGTAAAAATTAACAAAAATTTGACCGCTTGCAACCTAATTTGAGGATAAAAAATGAAAGATACCATTGTTGCCCAAGCAACACCGATTGGCAGAGGCGGTGTGGGGATTTTACGCGTTTCCGGCCCACTTGCCAAAACCGTCGCTCAAGCCGTATTAGGCAAAACATTGCCACCCCGTATCGCCAACTATTTGCCGTTTAAAGACGAAGACGGCACTGTGTTGGATCAAGGCATCGCCTTATTTTTTAAAGCTCCCAACTCCTTTACCGGCGAAGATGTGCTTGAACTTCAAGGACACGGTGGGCAGGTTATTTTAGATTTACTGCTCAAACGCATTTTACAAGTTAAGGGGCTACGCATTGCCCGAGCAGGTGAATTTTCCGAACAGGCATTTTTAAACGATAAGCTCGACCTTGCCCAAGCAGAAGCGATTGCGGATTTAATCGACGCCACCAGCGAGCAAGCCGCTCGTTCAGCTCTGAAATCACTACAGGGTGAATTTTCTAATAAAATCAATGAATTAGTTGATTCAGTAATCTATCTACGCACTTATGTTGAAGCGGCGATTGACTTCCCCGATGAGGAAATTGACTTTTTGGCAGACGGCAAAATTGAGGCAAAATTAAACGAGATTATCGCTCAATTAGATGGTGTTCGCCGTGAAGCGAAACAAGGCTCGATTCTGCGTGAAGGAATGAAAGTGGTGATCGCCGGTCGCCCAAATGCGGGGAAATCCAGCTTGCTTAACGCCTTAGCCGGGAGAGAGGCGGCAATTGTAACCAATATCGCCGGCACAACCCGTGATGTGTTGCGTGAACATATTCACATTGACGGAATGCCGTTGCATATAATCGACACCGCGGGTCTCCGTGATGCCAGTGATGAAGTGGAACGTATCGGCATTCAGCGTGCTTGGGAAGAAATCGCTCAAGCCGACCATGTTTTATTAATGATTGACAGCACCGAGCAACAAGCCGATCAGTTCCGACAAGAGTGGGCGGAATTTCTAGCCAAACTGCCGGCAAATATGCCGGTAACCGTAATTCGCAACAAAGTCGATTTATCCGGCGAGCAGGAAGGCTTAATTCAGGTGGACGATTTCACGATGATTCGCCTCTCTGCCCAAACCAAAGTCGGCGTTGATTTATTGCGTGAACACTTGAAGAAATCAATGGGCTACCAAAGTTCTACGGAAGGCGGATTCTTGGCTCGCCGCCGTCATCTGCAAGCATTGGAAACCGCTGCCGAGCATTTAGAGCGAGGTCATATTCAGCTTACTCAATTCTTAGCCGGTGAATTATTGGCGGAAGAGTTGCGTATGGTGCAAAATGCCTTAAGTGAAATTACCGGCCAATTCACCTCTGATGATTTATTAGGCAATATTTTCAGCTCATTTTGCATCGGTAAATAAATGGCTCTTTTTAACCGCTTTCAAACCCAGTGTGCAACGCATTTGCCGAACCAAACCGCCTTTTTAGTCGGCTTAAGCGGTGGCGTGGATTCGGTGGTACTACTCCACCTTTTTGCCCGCACCTCATTCAACGTTAGGGCAATTTATGTCCACCACGGGCTAAGCCCAAATGCGGACGACTGGGCAGCATTTTGCGAGCAATATTGCAAGCGGTTAAATATTCCCTTTATTTTGCAAAAGGTCAGAGTGGACAGCTCAAACGGCGTTGAAAACGGGGCGAGAGAAGCTCGTTACCAAGCCATTCAACAACAGCTCAAGCCTAATGAAGTGTTAGCCACTGCCCACCATTTAGATGACCAAGCCGAGACTTTCTTGCTCGCTCTCAAGCGAGGCAGCGGAATCAAAGGCTTATCGGCAATGCAAGCGGTCACTTTTTTGCAAAATTTTACCGTTTTTCGACCGCTACTCACTTTCACTAAGTCAGATTTGATGGGTTATGCCGTTCAACATCAGCTAAGTTGGATTGAGGACGAAAGCAATGCCGATAACCGTTACGACCGTAATTTCCTTCGCAATAGCATCTTGCCACTACTCAATAAACGTTGGCAGCTCTTCAGCCAAATGGTTGCCCGTTCCGCTCAGCATTGTGCAGAACAACAAGCCTTGATAGAAGAGCTATTAAGCGATGAACTCAATTCAAGAATAGGGGAAAAACAACAGCTCAAAATTAACGGCTTTGGGCAATTTTCACTTGCTAAGCAACAGCAACTTATCCGCCTTTGGCTAGAACAAAACGGTGTAAAAATGCCAAGCCAAGCCCAGCTACAAGCGGTCATTTCTGAACTGATTTTTGCACAAGCAGATAAAAACCCTCAGGTTAAACTCGGTGAGAATATCATCAGACGCTATCAACAAGCTATTTACGTCACCGAAGAAATCGCCGACATTCCGCCGTTTGAGATAGCACTTACCGCTGAAAGCAAAGTGGAATTACCTTATCAGCTCGGTACCATTATTCGCCAGCAACAAAAGATCATTTGCAAAAAAAACGGGAAAAATCACCGCTTGCCACTGCCCCAAGAGCTAGCTCAAGTAACCATCTCGCTTAAAATCGGGCAACGAGGCAAAGTAAAATGCTACGGCAAAACGCAGCGGGAAGAAATGAAAAAGATTTGGCAAAATCACGGCATACCCGTTTGGGAACGTAACCGTACACCGCTGATTTTTTGGCAAGACGAATTAGTGGGCTTATTGCCTACCCTCTAGGGTGAAATTGCTGATGCAGCGATTTCAAGCGAGCTTTTGCCACTTGAGTGTAAATCTGGGTGGTCGATAAATCACTATGCCCCAACAACATCTGTACTACTCGCAAATCAGCTCCGTGATTAACCAAATGGGTCGCAAAGGCGTGGCGAAGCACGTGAGGCGAGAGTTTATCTGCATCAATACCGGCAAGCACGGCATAGTGCTTAATCCGATGCCAAAAGGTCTGCCTTGTCATCTGCTGCCCACGCCGGCTTGGAAATACCACATCAGACTGCTGATTATTCAGCAAAATAGGACGACCGTATTGGAAAAATTCTTGTATCCAATAATTCGCCTCCTCGCCCAATGGCACTAACCGCTCCTTGTCCCCTTTACCGATAATTCTCACCACCCCTTGTTTGAGGCTGATATTATCCATCGAAAGCGAAACCAGCTCTGTTACCCGCAGACCGGTAGCATACAGCAACTCCAGCATTGCTTTATCTCGTAGCTCTATCGGATCTAACGTATTCGGGGCATCTAACAAATTCATCACCTGATCTTCACTTAAGGATTTGGGCAAAGATGCTCCTCGTTTAGGGGAAGAAAGGGTTAAAGTCGGGTCATCTTGGCGATAATGCTCAAGGCATAAAAATCGGAAAAATTTCCTTAAACAACTCAACATTCTGGCAGAACTAGTCGCCTTATAGCCTTGCTCCAAACGCTCGCCAAGAAAGCCTTGTAAGTCGATAGAATCGAGAGACAGAAACACTTTAGGTTCAGAGAAATAATCAGAAAAACGCTCTAAGTCAGAACGATAAGAGGCAACGGTATTTTCAGACAAACCGTGTTCTTGCCATAGCGTATCAAGAAATTGTTCAATAATCGGGTCAAGTTCAGCCATACAAGCGAGTGTATTTTCAGGAAATTTTGCAAATTTTAACAGAATTAAATCTATAAAAATACAAAAGCGATAGAAACGAAAAAACCGATTAGCTTATGCTAATCGGTTTAAATTATTGGCGGAACGGACGGGACTCGAACCCGCGACCCCCTGCGTGACAGGCAGGTATTCTAACCAGCTGAACTACCGCTCCTAAATTAATAGATTGATAATGCCCTACTCTCACATGGCGAATCACCACACTACCATCGGCGTTACTGCGTTTTACTTCTGAGTTCGGGATGGAGTCAGGTAGAGCCACAGCACTCTGGTTATCAATCAAATTCGTTCTATTTAGTCAGTTTACTAATTGTTGTTTGTTTACTTATTAATAAACTCACTAAATAAATTAAAACCCCGACGATGCTCTACTCTCACATGGCGAATCACCACACTACCATCGACGTCACTGCGTTTTACTTCTGAGTTCGGTATGGGGTCAGGTAGGACCACAGCACTCTTGTCGTCGGGAAAATTCCTTTCTATCTTATGATTTCTTTATCTTTTCTTTATTCGTTCTTCTCAATACAAAAACAAGCCTAAAAACATTTGAGCGTTGTATAGTTAAGCCTCTCGGGCAATTAGTACTGGTTAGCTCAATGTCTCACAACACTTACACACCCAGCCTATCTACGTCGTAGTCTCCAACAACCCTTACACACTTATAGTGTGGGAGAACTCATCTCTTGGCAAGTTTCGTGCTTAGATGCTTTCAGCACTTATCTCTTCCGCACTTAGCTACCCGGCAATGCGTCTGGCGACACAACCGGAACACCAGTGGTGCGTCCACTCCGGTCCTCTCGTACTAGGAGCAGCCCCAACCAATTCTCCAACGCCCACGGCAGATAGGGACCGAACTGTCTCACGACGTTCTAAACCCAGCTCGCGTACCACTTTAAATGGCGAACAGCCATACCCTTGGGACCTACTTCAGCCCCAGGATGTGATGAGCCGACATCGAGGTGCCAAACACCGCCGTCGATATGAACTCTTGGGCGGTATCAGCCTGTTATCCCCGGAGTACCTTTTATCCGTTGAGCGATGGCCCTTCCATTCAGAACCACCGGATCACTATGACCTGCTTTCGCACCTGCTCGACTTGTCTGTCTCGCAGTTAAGCTTGCTTATACCATTGCACTAACCTCACGATGTCCGACCGTGATTAGCAAACCTTCGTGCTCCTCCGTTACTCTTTGGGAGGAGACCGCCCCAGTCAAACTACCCACCAGACACTGTCCGAGACCGCGTTCCGCAATCTTCGTTAGAACATCAAACGTTAAAGGGTGGTATTTCAAGGACGCCTCCACAATCACTGGCGTGACTGCTTCTAAGGCTCCCACCTATCCTACACATCAAAATTCAATGTTCAGTGTCAAGCTATAGTAAAGGTTCACGGGGTCTTTCCGTCTAGCCGCGGGTACACCGCATCTTCACGGCGATTTCAATTTCACTGAGTCTCGGGTGGAGACAGCCTGGCCATCATTATGCCATTCGTGCAGGTCGGAACTTACCCGACAAGGAATTTCGCTACCTTAGGACCGTTATAGTTACGGCCGCCGTTTACTGGGGCTTCGATCAGGAGCTTCTCTTTCGATAACACCATCAATTAACCTTCCAGCACCGGGCAGGCATCACACCCTATACGTCCACTTTCGTGTTTGCAGAGTGCTGTGTTTTTAATAAACAGTTGCAGCCAGCTGGTATCTTCGACCGGTTCAACCTTCGTGTGCAAGACACTACAATCTACGCCGGCGCACCTTCTCCCGAAGTTACGGTGCTATTTTGCCTAGTTCCTTCACCCGAGTTCTCTCAAGCGCCTGAGTATTCTCTACCTGACCACCTGTGTCGGTTTATAGTACGGTTTATAATAACCTGAAGCTTAGTGGCTTTTCCTGGAAGCGTGGTATCAGTTACTTCATCTCCGTAGAGACTCGTCATCACTTCTCGGTGTTAATAAGCGTCCGGATTTGCCTAAACGCTCCACCTACCGGCTTAAACAGACATCCAACAGTCTGCTAACCTAACCTTCTCCGTCCCCACATCGCAGTTATTACAAGTACGGGAATATTAACCCGTTTCCCATCGACTACGCTTTTCAGCCTCGCCTTAGGGGCCGACTCACCCTGCCCCGATTAACGTTGGACAGGAACCCTTGGTCTTCCGGCGAACGAGTTTTTCACTCGTTTTATCGTTACTTATGTCAGCATTCGCACTTGTGATATCTCCAGCAGACTTCTCAATCCACCTTCATCGACTTACACAACGCTCCCCTACCCAACAGACTTTCATCTGATGCCGCAGCTTCGGTGCTATATTTGAGCCCCGTTACATCTTCCGCGCAGGCCGACTCGACTAGTGAGCTATTACGCTTTCTTTAAATGATGGCTGCTTCTAAGCCAACATCCTAGCTGTCTAAGCCTTCCCACTTCGTTTCCCACTTAATATAGACTTTGGGACCTTAGCTGGCGGTCTGGGTTGTTTCCCTCTCCACGATGGACGTTAGCACCCACCGTGTGTCTCCTGAGTATCACTCTTCGGTATTCGCAGTTTGCATCGGGTTGGTAATCCGGGATGGACCCCTAGCCGAAACAGTGCTCTACCCCCGAAGGTGTCCGCTCAAGGCTCTACCTAAATAGATTTCGGGGAGAACCAGCTATCTCCCGGTTTGATTGGCCTTTCACCCCCAGCCACAAGTCATCCGCTAATTTTTCAACATTAGTCGGTTCGGTCCTCCAGTTAGTGTTACCCAACCTTCAACCTGCCCATGGCTAGATCACCGGGTTTCGGGTCTATACCTTGCAACTAGACGCCCAGTTAAGACTCGGTTTCCCTTCGGCTCCCTTATTCAGTTAACCTTGCTACAAAATATAAGTCGCTGACCCATTATACAAAAGGTACGCAGTCACAGAATAAATCTGCTCCCACTGCTTGTACGCACAAGGTTTCAGGTTCTATTTCACTCCCCTCGCCGGGGTTCTTTTCGCCTTTCCTTCACAGTACTGGTTCACTATCGGTCAATCAGGAGTATTTAGCCTTGGAGGATGGTCCCCCCATCTTCAAACAGGATATCACGTGTCCCGCCCTACTTGTTGTTAGCCTAGTACCACAATGGAGTTTTAAGGTACGGGATTATCACCCTCTACGATTGTCCTTCCCAGAACATTCCCCTAACTTCACTGCTATCACTAACTGGCTCTTTCGCGTTCGCTCGCCGCTACTAACGAAATCTCGGTTGATTTCTTTTCCTCGGGGTACTTAGATGTTTCAGTTCTCCCGGTTTGCCTCACACAGCTATGTATTCACTGGGTGATAGTAGGTTCTTCACCTACTGGGTTTCCCCATTCGGACATCTTGGATTAAACGCCTCTTATCGACTCATCCAAGCTTTTCGCAGATTAGCACGTCCTTCATCGCCTCTGATTGCCAAGGCATCCACCTTGTGCGCTTAGTCACTTAACTATACAACCTCAAATGTTTTCTAAAACTTCTTAGAAATAAAAAGTAAAAAACAATGAAGTCAGTTTTACAACTAAACACTTGACTGCTTTTGTTCAGTCAAGATTTTTTTACTACTCAGACTTTCAATTTATTCGTTATCACTTATGTATAATTACTTATGCGTAACGAACTTGAAATATCTCTCAGTTTTTCAGCTTGTTTCTATATTGTTAAAGAACAAAGATAATGGCTTTCGCCTATCATCATACCTAAAATTGCAAATAATCCGGTATTTTTAACCGCTTGTAATCTTAGGTATGATGATAAAGTCACGATGATTGGTGGAGATAAGCGGGATCGAACCGCTGACCTCCTGCGTGCAAGGCAGGCGCTCTCCCAGCTGAGCTATATCCCCATTTCATCTTCCGTTTTCTTCACTCATAGTCGCTTCGCTTTCGCTTGCCTTCTGAGTGGTGGGTCTGAGTGGACTTGAACCACCGACCTCACCCTTATCAGGGGTGCGCTCTAACCACCTGAGCTACAGACCCAACGGATGACCTTCGGTTTTTGTCTTCTTTTATCAAACAATCTGTGTGAACACTTGCTGTCGTTCTCGATTTTGGTAAGGAGGTGATCCAACCGCAGGTTCCCCTACGGTTACCTTGTTACGACTTCACCCCAGTCATGAATCATACCGTGGTAAACGCCCCCCTTTCGGTTAAGCTATCTACTTCTGGTACAACCCACTCCCATGGTGTGACGGGCGGTGTGTACAAGGCCCGGGAACGTATTCACCGCAACATTCTGATTTGCGATTACTAGCGATTCCGACTTCATGGAGTCGAGTTGCAGACTCCAATCCGGACTTAGACGTACTTTCTGAGATTCGCTCCCCATCGCTGGCTCGCCGCCCTCTGTATACGCCATTGTAGCACGTGTGTAGCCCTACTCGTAAGGGCCATGATGACTTGACGTCATCCCCACCTTCCTCCGGTTTATCACCGGCAGTCTCCTTTGAGTTCCCGACCGAATCGCTGGCAACAAAGGATAAGGGTTGCGCTCGTTGCGGGACTTAACCCAACATTTCACAACACGAGCTGACGACAGCCATGCAGCACCTGTCTCAGAGCTCCCGAAGGCACCCTCGTATCTCTACAAGGTTCTCTGGATGTCAAGAGTAGGTAAGGTTCTTCGCGTTGCATCGAATTAAACCACATGCTCCACCGCTTGTGCGGGCCCCCGTCAATTCATTTGAGTTTTAACCTTGCGGCCGTACTCCCCAGGCGGTCGATTTATCACGTTAGCTACGGGCACCAAGCTTAAAGCCCAATCCCCAAATCGACAGCGTTTACGGCGTGGACTACCAGGGTATCTAATCCTGTTTGCTCCCCACGCTTTCGCACATGAGCGTCAGTACATTCCCAAGGGGCTGCCTTCGCCTTCGGTATTCCTCCACATCTCTACGCATTTCACCGCTACACGTGGAATTCTACCCCTCCCTAAAGTACTCTAGTTGTCCAGTCTGAAATGCAATTCCCAGGTTAAGCCCGGGGCTTTCACACCTCACTTAAACAACCGCCTGCGTGCCCTTTACGCCCAGTTATTCCGATTAACGCTCGCACCCCCCGTATTACCGCGGCTGCTGGCACGGAGTTAGCCGGTGCTTCTTCTGTGATTAACGTCAATCGACTGTTCTATTAAAACAGTCGCCTTCCTCGTCACCGAAAGAACTTTACAACCCGAAGGCCTTCTTCATTCACGCGGCATGGCTGCATCAGGGTTCCCCCCATTGTGCAATATTCCCCACTGCTGCCTCCCGTAGGAGTCTGGACCGTGTCTCAGTTCCAGTGTGGCTGGTCATCCTCTCAGACCAGCTAGAGATCGCGGGCTTGGTGAGCCTTTACCTCACCAACTACCTAATCCCACTTGGGCTCATCTTATGGCAGGTGGCCAAATGGTCCCACCCTTTAGTCCTAAGACATTACGCGGTATTAGCTACCGTTTCCAGTAGTTATCCCCCTCCATAAGCCAGATTCCCAAGCATTACTCACCCGTCCGCCACTCGTCAGCAAAGAAGCAAGCTTCTTCCTGCTACCGTTCGACTTGCATGTGTTAAGCCTGCCGCCAGCGTTCAATCTGAGCCATGATCAAACTCTTCAATTCAAAAAGTTTAATCGCTCAATACTGCTGACATAAAATCGCACTTTCAAATTTAAACCTAATTAAAATCAGGTTAAACGAAAGTAATGAATTTCTAGTTAGCACCTATTAAGACTTCAAAATTAAAAAAATATTTTCAATCAAGTCAATCAACAAGTGCCCACACAGATTGTCTGATAAATTGTTAAAGAACAAAAAGAAACGACGCACTGGAAATCAATTTTAAATCGTTCACAACAGCGCGTCGTTGTGTGCTGCGTATTATAGGGATTTTAAAATTGAGTGCAAGCCCTTTTTTAAAGTTTTTGCTCAACTGAACCTTTTTTCATCAAAACAGATTGTTTTGTTTAAATGTCAATCACCGAAAGATTATTAAATCCCCAATTCTGCATAACGTCTTGTTTGATATTAAATGCAGAACTTTGTTTAGTGCAGAATGCTTGATTTTCAAAATCGGCTTTTTGTTGAAATTTGCGTTCTTCCAAAAGGCTTAGCACCCGTTTAGCAATACCTACACCCGGATCAACAAAATATTTCACATCGGGCAATAATTGCTGTAATTCAGCTTTGACTAAGGGAAAATGGGTACAACCGAGTATAACCGTATCCAATTCCGGCTTACCTTGCCAAGCCTCGACCACTTTTTGTAGTCGGTTCATATCCACTTTACCGCTTCGTTGTTTTTCTTCAACAATTTCAACCAAATCGGTTGTGCCAATTTTTTCTACCGTACAATCCTGAGCGTATTTTCTTATCAATTCATCAACATAAGGGCGAGCAACCGTGCCTTTAGTGGCGAGCAAGCCGATGACTTTAGTTTCAGATATCGCTGCTGCCGGTTTAATTGCCGGTACGGTTCCTACAATCGGAAAAGAAAAATGCTCACGCAATGCCGGCAGAACCACAGTGCTTGCGGTGTTACACGCCACCACTGCCATATCAAGCGGTTGTTTTTCTGCAATTTTTTGCACAATTTTAACCGCTCGCTCAATTAAAACAGCTTCCGACTTCTCGGAATATGGGAAAAAAGCGTTATCAAAGCAATATAAATAGTGAGCGTGCGGCAACACTTTTCGGACTTCATCGTAAATCGTCAATCCGCCCATTCCAGAATCGTATAAAAGAATTGTTGGTTTCATTGGTATTGTTCAAAAAAGTAAGTAGTAAAATGCTACTCTTTTCCATAGCTATATTCAAGTTCTCTCTATTTGACTTGATGAGGGAAAATAGCAATAATCAATTTGCTTTATTCAGTAAGGAGAAAAATAATGAAAAACATTAATACACAAGCAGTCGGTTGGATTGGTTTAGGGCAAATGGGCGAACCGATGGCAAAACATTTGCTAAATAGCGGTGTGAAAGTGGGCGTTTACAACCGCAACCCAGCAAAAGCAGAAAAAGTCGTTGAAGCAGGCGGCACATTATATCCTTCTGTGTTGGAATTGGTGAAAGCCTACGATGTGATTTTCTTGATGATTGCAGACTATGCCGCCGTGCAACAGGTGTTAAGCGATAAAGTGTTGGCTGAATTAAACGGCAAAGTGGTGGTGAATATGAGCACCATTTCCCCAAGCCAAAACCAAGCGGTAGAAGCTCTACTAGCCCAACACGGTGCAGAATTTGTTGAAGCTCCGGTTTCCGGTTCAAGCAAAGTGGCAGAAGCCGGTAAACTATTGGTACTGGCTGCCGGTAAAGAAGAAACCATTGAGTTGCTCAAACCACTTTTCGCTGCCTTTAGCACTACCACCTTCTATTATGGTGAAGTAGGTAAAGCCGGTGGGATTAAATTGATGATCAACTCGCTACTGGGAATCTTTATTCAAGCCTATGGCGAGGCGTTAAACTTCGCCGACCAATATGGCATTCCGAAAGAGAAAGTAATCGAAATGATTTCAGGCTCGTTTATGAACAGCCCGATCTTCCAAGCGAAAGTGCCGATGTACCAAGCCAATGAATTTCCGCCTGCGTTTATGATGAAACATATGACCAAAGATTTTAATTTAGCGAGCGAGGAAATTGCTAAATTAGGCAAATCTTACCCGCTCATTGAGCAAGCTACTAAAACCTATAATCAAGCCAATGACTCAGGCCTGAGCGAAGTAGATATGGCTGCGATTTATCAGTTCTTGGCAAAATAAGATGAAAATCGGTTGGTGCATTGCCAACCGATTTTTTATAAATAAGGAAAAGTTTCTAAAAAAAGCTCTCGGATTTCCAGAGAATACCCTCTGATTTCATACACGCCACGCCGAGCAAATAAGCCGTTTTTAGTTTTTGTCCATTCTAATTTGGTTCGAGTAGGATTTTGTGCAAACAACCATAAACCTATCGGCTGATTACCTAATTCCAATACGTTTTGAGCGATATTTTCGATTGTTGATCTCGGCACAAGGGTTTGGGCGAAAATCCAATTTATTTCGCCATCTTTTAGTAACACTTCCCGTAACCAGACATCTTCATTACAAGCGGTCGTTTTTTCACTGTTTTTTGCAATCCACTTTTCTTGCACCACTTCCACGTTGAAATTAGTTGCGACCTCAAGGAGTTTTTGGGTAAGCGATCCTTCGTGCAGAAGCCATTCTTGCTGAGAGGTAGAAGGTATTTTTGGATCACAATACCAATCGCATTCCGAGAAAATTTTCAGGTATCGAGAATACATAAAAAATTCTTTAACATCCGTGAGAGGCACAAGCACCAACCCAAAACATATAGAATGGAACAACAGCTACTACAGCAACAGGCAACATTACAATACTTAACGCTCCTTCAGCCGTATTTTGAAAACCACTTTTAATTTTGTAATAACGAACAGTCGCCTCAAGCGGTTGTTTAAAGCGGAATTTTTGCAAAAGCTCTTCTCGATTGGCTAATTTCACCAAATTCCCTTCCGCCTGATAAGTAATAGATGGATTTTGAACTGAATTAAAATGAAAGGTATTCATCACGGTATTTCTCTCACTTTCTGTAAGTGATTTTCCATCTAAAATAATTCTATAACTACCTTCAACTTTTTTGGATTCCTTAACCTTGAAACTCACCTCAACAGATTTGATTTTATTGGCAATTAGGCTTTTGAGAAAATTATTCAGTTCCGTAACTTGCTGATGTTCAAATTCATAATCGTGCAGTTCACCCACCACATATAATTTATTACCAACAATAAGGAAAGAATTGATTTTTTCTTGTTTACTTTCATCAAATTCTAAACTAGAAGAACAAGCTGTAATCCCGAAAATCAATGCAAGTAACACCAACCATTTTTTCATAGAAAGTTCCTTAAAAATAAAAAGGTAAATTGTAACAAAGACAATTTACCTTTTTTGATTTTAAATTTAAAGATTAACCTTTAATTAATTTTCTCACACCCTCAACCACAACAGCAATCGCTCGTTGCTCGGTTTCGTGGATTGTTGCTTCGTTTGGAATTTCTTGTTGGGTACGGTTTACAATCACGCCTGACACCATACCGGCACGCAAGCCCAATGCCGAACACATTGTAAAGAGTGTGGCTGATTCCATTTCAAAATTCATAACATTAAGTTCTTGCCATTGTTTTAATGAACCTTGGAAATGACGGTAGATTTTACCGGTAAAGGTATCGTAACGTTCTTGCCCCGGGTAGAAGGTGTCTGATGACGCAGTAATCCCCACATAAGGTTTGACTCCTGCCTCAACCGCGGCATTATAAAGGGCGGTTGTACATTCAAAGTTTGCCACTGCAGGGTATTCCATTGGTGCGAAGTGTTTACTTGCACCATCTAAACGTACCGCACCAGTGGTCACTAAAATATCGCCAACATTAATATGTTCTTGAATTGCACCTGTTGTGCCGATGCGTAAGAAAGTACGAACGCCTAATTGTGCTAACTCTTCCACACAAATCGACACCGATGGCCCGCCAATACCGGTTGAGCAAACCACCACTGGTTCGCCATCTAAATAACCTAGCCAAGAGGTAAATTCACGAGTTGAAGCTAAAAATTCGGGGTTGTCCATTTTTTTAGCAATACGTTCTGAACGTGCAGGATCTCCCGGAACAATCGCAATTTTAGCTCCTTTTAACATTGCTTTGGTTAAACCTAAATGAAATACTTCAGACATTTGTTGTCTCCTATCTATCTAACTGAATATAAACCATTCTATCTTAGCAAGCGGTTAATTTACGACAACTTTTTGCAAGCAAAGTTTGATTTTGTGAACTAGATCAAAGGTAAACGGTTTCGTCATTATATAAATAAAAAATGATGGCCACGCAATGGTGGCCATATTTCAGACTAAGAAATTAATAACTTGAATTGACAACAACTTCTTCACCATATCCTCCGGCCTGAGGGAATGGCGTATAATTAGAATTTGCTGCACGAAGTATACGAATACCTCGAATACCGGCTTCACGGGCAGCTAAGATATCATCATCACTGTCACCATAGTGAATTTGCACCTTATGTTCAATAATCGCAGGGGTTTTATCATATTTTGTTGAATGTGCTTTCCCCCCCATAAAATTTACCGGTTGCATATTTTTAATACCAAGATACTTTTGCATAATCGTTGTAACTTGTTCATTTTTACCTGCGGTACGCCCCGTAATTAAATAAACTTGATCACCACGTTCTTGGTGCATTTTTATTAAATTAATAGCAACTTGCTTTGGCAAAGAATATTTATCACAGCCAGCATTAATTTCGTCCCAAAAATCTTGATTTTTTAAGTAGCTGAAATCGTCTGGTGAATATTTTTGCTTTCCGTAGTGGAAGCAACCGCTAGTTGCAGCAACAGTATCATCAATGTCAAAACTTACCGCCATAGGGGGTAAATCTTTGATGCTTTCTTTAATTTGCTCAATAGATACCCAATGAATTGGCGCTTGCTGTGCTTCATGTGTTCGCATATCAATTCCCGGCTGGGTATAAGCTACTTTTGGTCCGCCTGCTTGTGCTGAAAAAGCAATAAGAGATGCAAACATTGTCGCTGCCGTCATTTTTAATGTAAATTTCATAAAATACCTCCATATGATTAACCATACCTATTTTAATCTTATTAGGCACTCTTAGCTAATACAAAAACCTTATTTTGTGAATGTGATCACAAGCAAACGATTACGCTTAACGGTTATGAGTCATTGTTCTGTTCCCAAATCAAGCAACCTCCCCAAGCTTTAAGGCTTTCTTCTGAATGAAATTTAATCACCTCATTCGTAAATTGATAGGCATCATATTCGCTTAATAAAAATGGCTCCTCTAATAATTCATTAAATACTGATCCATAATATTTACGTGTATCAAGAGTATAATTAACCGTAACTTTCTTTGTACAATTTCCTTTTAGTGCCAATTCTTGTAATTTTTTATATACATTTCTATCATTATGAATACCTGTGTACCAAGCCGTACTGATAAGGCGAGCTATCTCACTACGAATAAAATAGCAATTCGTATCAATATGCTGACTATCATTCAGATTTATTGATAAAACACCTTTAACACCACCTAATTGATAATTACATTCTAATGGTTCTTGATAAGCACAATGATATTCTCCCAATGATTCAATCGTATCAATGCACAGAAACTCACCATCTAAATCATAAAAATTGCGTAAAGAGTAAGCATAATCAGATTGCATTTCGAGTAAAGTATGCACACCAGATTCAACGTGAGTAGGTTCAAACCAATTATCATCATCCAGATAACAAATAATATCTTCTTTCACTAAAAATGGTGCAATCGCATTAATGCTACTATTTACCCAACCATCAGCCCCGGTATTCATTGGAAGATAAGTAACAATAACATTTGGAAAGTTCTTTAAAATATCAGCCGCTTGTTGGTGATATTTCTCTCCATCAACAAAAACATAATGTTTACACGGATAAGTCTGATTTTGTACGCTTAAAACAGCTCTTTCTAATTCAGGACGACCAATTGTTGAACTGATAACAGCTACAGTTGGTTGGTTGGTTGGTTGGTTGGTTGGTTGGTTGGTTGGTTGGTTGGTTGGTTGGTTGGTTGGTTGGTTGGTTGGTTGGTTGGTTGGTTGGTTGGTTGGTTGGTTGGTTGACACACATTCTATTTCCTATATTCTAAAAATAATAGAGTATTTTATACTTTAGTTAAATACTCGCTGCTTTATATTAAAGGGCGTATTTTATACGCCCAATTTTGTTATTTATAATTAAGCTTTCACATTCGCTTTTAAGAACGCAAGCAAGTTCTCTTTGGCGATCATTTGTTTTTCACCGCTGCGACGGTTTTTGTATTCAATTTCGCCATTCTCAAGGTTTTTCTCACCAATGACCACCATATGCGGCACACCGATAAGCTCCATATCCGCAAACATCACGCCCGGGCGTTCTTTACGATCATCAAAAATCACCTCAACGCCTTGAGCTTTTAAGGTAGCGTATAACTCTTCAGCGAATGCCTGCACTTTTTCCGATTTGTGCATATTCATCGGCACAATCGCCACCGTAAATGGAGCCATTTCATCACAAGGCCAGATAATACCACGATCATCATAATGTTGTTCAATCGCGGCTGCCACCACACGGGTAACGCCGATGCCGTAACACCCCATTGTCATCACTAGCGGTTTACCGTCTTCGCCTTGCACAGTAGCTTTCATTGCTTCTGAGTATTTTTTGCCTAATTGGAAAATATGCCCTACTTCAATACCTCGTTTGATTTGAAGTGTGCCTTTACCGTCTGGGCTTGGGTCGCCTTCCACCACATTGCGTAAATCTGCAATTTCCGGCACCGCAACATCACGCTCCCAGTTCACGTTAAAGTAGTGTTTGCCATCAATATTCGCCCCGCAGCCGAAATCTGACATCAACGCCACTGAGCGGTCAATAATCACCGGAATCGGCATATTCACCACACCTAACGAGCCAACACCGGCACCGATTTTGGCTTTAATTTCCGCTTCATCAGCAAACTCAAGCGGATCAGCCACCAGCGGGTGTTTTTGGGCTTTAATTTCGTTTAACTCGTGGTCGCCACGAATCACCAACGCAATTAACGGTTGCTCTTCGGTTGCCCCTTTCACCACCAAGGTTTTCACCGTTTTTTCAATGGTTAAACCGTGATTTTCCACTAATTCGTTGATGGTTTTCGCATTTGGTGTATCCACTAACTGCATTTCTGCCGTTGGTGCTTGGCGTTCACCCACCGCCACCGCTTCAGCTAATTCAATATTGGCAGCAAAATCTGATTCGGTTGAAAATACCACATCATCTTCACCACTTGAGGCTAACACTTGGAACTCGTGAGAGGCTGAACCGCCGATAGAGCCAGTATCCGCCTGCACCGCACGGAAATCTAAGCCCAAACGGGTGAAAATATTGCTGTAAACCTGATACATCACATCATAGGTTTCTTGCAGGCTCTCTTGCGTGGTGTGGAAAGAATAGGCATCTTTCATCACAAATTCACGTGAACGCATCACCCCGAAGCGAGGGCGGACTTCATCACGGAATTTGGTTTGAATTTGGTATAAATTCAGCGGAAGTTGTTTGTATGAAGAAACTTCACGGCGAACCAAGTCGGTAATCACTTCTTCGTGGGTCGGGCCAAGTACGAAATCACGCTCGCCACGATCTTTAAAGCGTAATAATTCCGGGCCGTAATCATTCCAACGACCAGATTCCACCCATAACTCGGCAGGCTGAACCACCGGCATTAATACCTCGATAGCCCCGCCTTTGTTCATCTCTTCACGAATAATATTTTCGACTTTTTTCAACACTTTGATCCCGGTCGGCAACCAGTTGTATAAACCTGACGCCATCGGGCGAATCATTCCGGCACGCAACATTAATTGATGGCTAACTACTTGTGCATCATTCGGCGTTTCTTTAAGGGTTGAAAATAAATATTGACTTGTACGCATTGCTATTCCTATTCTTTTTAAACTTTGAAACCTGAAAAAATCTGCTTATTTTAAAACAAAGCGGTCAAATTTTCAGGAAATTTTGCAAAATCCTATAAAAAAATAACCGCTTGTAAGCGGTTATTTTGTTGCACATTTAACTTAATAGCTTATTCACCCGTTTAATAAACGCCGTTGGGTTTTCTAATGTGCCTCGTTCGGCAAGCAGGGCTTGTTCAAACAGCAGTTCAATCCAATCGGCGAACTCGGCTTCATCGGCAAGATCAGCCACTTTTTTCACCATTGGGTGATCTGGGTTCAGCTCAAAGGTATATTTCACTTCCGGTGCTTGTTGCCCCATTGCCGCAAACAGTTTTGCCATTTGGGTGGTCATTTCATCGCTGTCGGTGGAAACCACTGCCGGCGTGTCGGTTAAGCGGTGAGTCAGCACCACGTTTTTGACCCGCTCACCAAAGTAACCTTTCGCCCGTTCTAAGAACGAACCAAACTCCGCCTGTTGAGCTTTTTGGCTCTCTTCTTCCTGCTTGTCGGCAAGCTCGCCTAAGTCTAAGTCCGACTTGGTAATGCTTTGTAGCGGTTTGCCGTCAAACTCGGTGAGGTGGCTCACCAACCATTCATCAATGCGGTCGGAAAGCAGTAGCACCTCAATGCCTTTTTTGTGGAACAGCTCTAAGTGCGGGCTGTTTTTAGCCGCTTGGTAGCTATCGGCGGTTAAGAAGTAGATCGCTTTCTGCCCCTCTTTCATTCTTGCAATATAATCGGCAAAACTGACCGCTTGTTCGCTGTCATCACGCTGGGTAGAGGCAAAACGGAGTAAGCCGGCAACCTGTTGTTTATTGGCAAAATCTTCGCCCACGCCCTCTTTCAGCACCACACCGAATGCTTGCCAGAATTGGGCATATTTTTCGGCATCGTCTTTCGCCAATTTTTCCAGCAGTTGCAACGCACGCTTGGTTAAAGCGGAACGGAGCGATTGGGTAACTTTGTTCTCTTGCAAAATTTCACGGCTGACATTGAGCGGCAGGTCATTGGTGTCGAGCAAGCCACGCATAAAACGCAGGTAATTCGGCATAAAGACTTCCGCATCGTCCATAATAAACACACGTTGAACATAGAGTTTCAAGCCGTGTTTTTGCTCACGCTGGAACAGATCCCACGGGGCTTTGCTCGGCACATACAGCAAGCTGGTGTACTCCTGCTTACCTTCCACTTTGTTGTGCGACCAAATCAACGGGTCGGCAAAATCGTGGCTGAGGTGTTTGTAAAATTCGGTGTATTCCTCGTCACTAATCTCATTTTTGGCTCGTGTCCAAAGGGCTTGGGCTTTGTTAATTTTTTCCCATTTTTGACCGCTTGCTTTGCCCTCGTCATCGTATTCGTTGGTCTGAATTTCCACCGCCAAGCCGATATGGTCGGAATATTTGCCGATAATCTCACGCAAACGCCATTCGCTTAAAAACTCTTTTTCGTCCTCACGCAAGTGAAGAATGATTTCCGTGCCACGCTCTTTTTTCTCCAGATCGGCAACGGTGTAATCGCCCTCACCGGCGGATTCCCAAATCACACCTTGCTCGGCAGGCACGCCGGCGGCACGGGTTTTGACCGTAACCTTATCCGCCACAATGAAAGAAGAGTAAAAGCCCACGCCGAACTGCCCGATAAGTTGGCTGTCTTTGGCTTGATCAGTGCCGAGTGCGTTCAAAAATTCTTTGGTGCCGGATTTTGCAATCGTACCGAGATGGTCGATCACCTGCTCACGGGTCATACCGATACCGTTATCGGCAATCGTAATCGTACCGAGTGTTTCATCCACAGACACACGCACACGCAGTTCGCCATCGCCTTCATACAAAGACGGCTCGGAAAGGGCTTTAAACCGCAATTTATCGGCAGCGTCAGAGGCGTTGGAAATCAGCTCACGCAGGAAAATTTCTTTGTTGGAGTAAAGCGAATGGATCATCAGTTGCAATAACTGTTTTACTTCCGACTGGAAGCCTCGGGTTTCTTGATTATTTGCCATTGTGTATTCCTTTATTCATTAAAAAACAGAGAATAGATGGGGCAAGCGGTCAAATTTTCAAGATTTTTTGCAAAATATCTGTTGCCAAATGGCGAATTAATTGAAAGATATTACTACATTTAATAAAATACACTCATCTTTTTACTACATTTTGGAGATCAATATGGCAATAACCATTACTTCCAGAGAATTTAATCAAAATGCCAGCAAAGTGTTAAAAATGGCAGAAAAAGAGCCGGTATTTATCACCAAATGGGGCAAAATCGTCAATGTGGTGTCTAGTTATATGGATTATCAGCAGAAAGCAAAGCCACAAACGCTGGCAGATGTTTTTGCCTCCCCTATTGTTGAAGAAGATGATGTGGATATGGAAGATTTTGAGCAAATTTTGCGAGATATTCGCCAAAATTCAAAATGTCGCCCCGTGGAGTTTGATTAATGTATTTGCTGGATACAAACATCGTTTCTGAACTGCGGAAAGCGAGCAAAGGCAGAGCCGATCCAAACGTAATGCGTTGGTTTTCAAAAGTAGAATTACAAGATTGTTATCTTTGTAGCACCGTTATTAGTGAAATACGTGTTGGCATTTTGGCAAAGAAAAAGCGAGATGTGGAACAATACTATATTTTAAATGATTGGTTTGAAAATCAACTACTTACGCAGTTCTCAAATCGAATTTTACCACTTGATTTAACGGCAGCATTACTCTGTGCAGAATTTCATATTCCTGATCGAAGCCCGATTAATGATGTCTATATTGCGGCTATCGCAAAAGCAAACCATTTAACCTTAGTCACCCGCAACACCAAAGATTTTATCCGTTGTGATGTGCGTTTATTTAACCCATTTGAAATCGCATAAATAATGAGTGAACAATTATTAGACGGTGTGCCTTTAACCGCTCTTTCCGGCGTAGGAGCGGCTATTTCCGAAAAGCTAAGTCGAATCGGCATTAATAATGTGCAGGATTTACTGTTTCATCTGCCAATGCGGTATGAAGATCGCACCCGTATTACTCCGATTGCTGATGTTCGCCCGGAAAGCTTTGCCACCATTGAAGGCTATGTGCAACTTACTGAAGTGCAGTTTGGTAAACGACCGATTTTATCGGTTACACTCTCCGACAGCACCAGCAAAATTATGCTTAAATTCTTCAATTTCAATGCCGGAATGAAAAATAGCCTCGCTACCGGCGTTCGGGTAAAAGCCTTTGGGGAAATTAAGCGTGGGCGATTTATGGCGGAAATTCACCACCCCGAATATCAAATTATTCGGGATAATCAACCGCTTGTGCTGGCTGAAACCCTAACCCCTATTTACTCCACCACAGAGGGGTTAAAACAAACCTCTTTACGGAAATTAACCGAGCAAGCCCTCGCTTTATTAGAGAAAGTGAAAGTTGCCGAGCTGTTGCCTGATGAATACAATCCGCACAAATACAGCCTAAAAGAGGCGTTGCAGTTATTGCACCGTCCACCGCCGACCATTTCTGCCGAAGTATTGGAAAAAGGCGACCACCCTGCTCAAAAAAGGCTGATTTTTGAAGAACTGCTGGCACACAATTTGGCGATGCAGCAACTCCGTTTAGGAGTAAAACAGCAATATGCAGAGGCACTCACTTACCAAACCGATATAAAACAGCGTTTTCTCGACAGTTTGCCTTTTAAACCGACCAACGCACAAAGCCGAGTAAGCGCAGATATTGAGCAAGATCTTGCCAAACCGCACCCGATGATGCGACTGGTGCAAGGCGATGTTGGCTCGGGCAAAACCTTAGTAGCCGCATTAGCGGCACTATTGGCGATTGATAACGGCAAGCAGGTGGCATTAATGGCACCGACCGAAATTCTTGCCGAACAGCACGCCAATAATTTTGCCAACTGGCTTAATCCCTTTGGGATTGAAGTCGGTTGGCTTGCCGGTAAAGTAAAAGGCAAGGCGAGAACCGCACAACTTGAGGCAATCAAAAACGGTGATGTGCAGATGATTATCGGCACTCACGCCCTGTTCCAAGACAATGTGGAATTTCACCATTTAGCACTGGTGATTATTGATGAACAACACCGTTTTGGCGTACATCAACGGCTGACCTTGCGGGAAAAAGGAGCGAAAGAAAATAACTATCCGCACCAGCTCATTATGACGGCGACCCCCATTCCTAGAACACTGGCAATGACGGTCTATGCTGACCTTGATACCTCCATTATTGACGAACTGCCACCGGGTAGAACGCCAATCACGACCGTGGTGATTTCTGAAGATCGGAGAGCAGAAATCGTCCAACGGGTGTACCAAGCCTGTAAGCAAGAAAACCGCCAAGCCTATTGGGTCTGCACCCTGATTGATGAGAGCGAAGTGTTGGAGGCTCAAGCCGCAGCGGCGATTGCCGAAGATTTACAGCGAGCCTTGCCGGATTTACGCATCGGGTTAGTACACGGACGGCTGAAACCACAGGAAAAACAAGCAATTATGGCGGAATTTAAGGCAGCGAATTTAGATTTGCTGGTTGCAACTACCGTAATTGAAGTAGGCGTGGACGTGCCGAATGCCAGTCTGATGATTATCGAAAATTCCGAACGACTCGGGCTGGCTCAACTCCACCAGTTGCGTGGACGGGTTGGGCGAGGGGCAACCGCCTCGCATTGCGTATTAATGTACAAACCACCGCTCGGGAAAATTTCCAGCAAGCGGTTACAAGTAATGCGTGATAGCCAAGACGGTTTCTACATTGCCGAAAAAGATTTGGAAATTCGAGGCACAGGTGAAATTCTCGGCACGAAACAGACCGGAATGGCAGAATTTAAGGTGGCGGATTTAATGCGAGACCGCAAAATGATTCCGCTGGTGCAACGTTACGCCAAGCAAATTATTAGCGAAAATCAACCGCTTGCAGAGGCATTAATTAAGCGTTGGTTAGACAACAAAGCGGAATACACCAACGCTTAAACAGGAGAGAGGATTATTTAGATTACGGCAGGTTTTTCACCGACTCAATGACCAAATCCCAAAAACGGGATTTGTCTAATTTTTTCGCTACCCAAGTATTACACTGTTTTGGCGGGTAGCGGAAATCCGCCACCGTCATACCCAATGTGTGCGTGCCTGTGAGCTCAATATTGACGGGCACTTGCTGAACTTCAATCAGGCTTGGGTCAATCACATACGCCACCGCACAGGCATCGTGAACCGGTGGAGCATCAAAGCCTTGAGCCTGTTTATACATTTTGGCAAAGAACGCCAGCAATTCTACCACAAATTGCCCCGATTGGCTGTTTAATGCCTTAAAGCGTTCAACCACATCGGGGGTCGCAAGAGCTTGGTGAGTTAAGTCTAAGCCGACCATTGTCACTTTCCAACCGGCATTAAACACAATATGAGCAGCTTCCGGGTCAATTTTAATATTAAATTCTGCCACCGCACTCCAGTTGCCGGTGTGATAACCACCGCCCATCAGCACCACTTCTTTCACTCTTTCAATAATACTAGGCTCAAGGCGGGCAGCTAAACCAATATTGGTTAGCCCACCGGTCGGCACTAAGGTAATGCTTTTCTCCGGGTGCGACATTACCAAATCAATAATTAATTGAGCAGCGTGTTTTTCCTCAAATTGTCGGGTAGATTCTGGGAGTACAGGCCCATCCATTCCCGAATCACCGTGAATATCCGGGGCATTTTCCACTTCACGCACCAGCGGTCTGGCACAACCTTTGGCAAAAGGAACGTTGCAAATATGAGCAATTTCCGCAACCGCCAACGCATTACGCGATACTTTTTCTAAAGTTTGATTGCCTACCACCGTAGTCACTGCCAACAAATCAATATTAGGATTCCCCCAAGCGAGCATCATCGCAATCGCATCGTCATGCCCCGGGTCACAATCTAAAATAATTTTTTGAGCCATTATTGTCTCCTTTAAAAAAGGGAGAGCCTAAGCTCTCCCTAAATTAATGCCATTAGCAGTCTTGTTTGCCGTATTCTTCTTGGCGAAGCAGCGAACGCACGCTTTCGTCAAACTGAGCCAACACTTGCTCTGCGTTTTCAGCGTCTTTGCCTCGAGCATCTAAATAGAATTTAATTTTCGGCTCAGTACCTGAAGGGCGAGCAATCAAGCGGCTGCCATTTTCCAACACAAACACTAAAATATCATTTTGGCGTGTGGTTTTGGTATGGTCGATAAACTCAGCCACTTTAAAGCCACCAATTTCGCTTGGCGGATTGTTGCGTAACGCCGTCATTAATTTGCCGATTTCGGCTAAATCGCAAACTCTTATCGAAATTTGACCGCTTACATAAGCTCCAAACTCTTTTACAAACTCGGCGGTGTAATCCGCAAGGGTTTTGCCCTCTTGTTTGAGGCTGCAAACTAAGTCTAAGAACATAATAGCAGCGGAAATACCGTCTTTATCACGCACTTTGTCTGGGTCAACCAAATAACCTAAGGCTTCTTCAAAACCAAATAATAGGTTTTCGACTTTGCCGATATATTTAAAGCCGGTTAAGGTTTCTTCCGAGCTTAGACCATATTTTTTCGCAATTTCAGCTAACGCCGGAGAGGATACTAACGAGCAAGCCAACACGCCTTGTTTACCTTGTGCGTGGAATTGTTTGGCTAAATACCAGCCTAAGAAGCAACCGATCACGTTGCCGTGCAGTGGTTTCCAATTGCCTTGTGCATCAGGCACGGCTACCGCTAAACGGTCAGCATCCGGGTCGTTGGCGATAATAAATTCGGCATTTTTCTCTTTCGCCAGTTTAATCGCTAAATCTAACGCCCCTTTCTCTTCCGGGTTCGGGAAATTAACCGTTGGGAATGAACCGTCCGGCTGAATCTGCTCACTAACTAAATGCGGTTGTGGTAAGCCGGCTTTTTCTAACGTTTTGCTTAACACTTCATAGCCCACACCGTGCATTGCGGTGTAAACGTAGTTTATTTCGGCTTTTGGCTGTTTGGCTAGTGAGGCGGTTTTCTCAATATAAGCATTTACCACTTCATCGTCTAACACCGTGAAATCTTGGCTACGAGGTAAATCACGAATATCGCCTGCTGCTACTTTATCAATCAGAGCAGCAATTTCTTTATCTGCCGGCGAAACAATTTGTCCACCACCGTTGGCTTTACCTAAATAAACTTTATAGCCGTTATCTTCCGGTGGGTTGTGGCTTGCTGTTACCATCACACCGGCTGTGGTATCAAAATATTGAATCGCATAGGCAAGCACTGGTGTTGGCAATTTGCGAGGAAGCAGGTACGTTTTAATGCCTGCCGCTGCCATAATTTCAGCGGTGTCACGGGCAAACACATCGGAATTTTTACGACCGTCATAACCAATCACAATTGACGGTTCTTTATCATAACCTTTAATAAACTCAGCTAAACCACCGGCAGCTTGTGCCACTAAAACACGGTTCATTCCCATTGAGCCGGCTTGTAAGCGACCACGTAAACCCGCCGTACCAAACTGCAGACGTCCGTCAAAACGAGCGGTTAATTCTGCTTTTGCTTTCTCATCCGATTCTGCCGCTTGAATTAACTGCTCTAATTCCGCACGGGTTTCCGCATCGGGGTCTTGGGCAAGCCAGTTTTGGGCAACGTCAAAAATAGTCATTTTTTTACTCCTATGTAATTTAATTATCCTGTTTAGATTAGACTAAAGTGCCTTGATTTAAAAGGCTCTCTTTGCTTTTTTGTGATCTAGTTATCAAATAAAAAACAAGCAAACGGTTGCTATTTCTATTTTAGATGATAAAAAAGAACAAGCGGTCATATTTCACAAGTTTTTCGCAAAAAACTCTCAAAATATAACCGCTTGTATAACCTTGTATCGTTATGATTTATTGTAAGGATATCGAAGAATCACTTTATTATAAAAATTACCGTTAATGTGTGTTTTATGTAAATGATATTGCCTATATCCTTTAAAAACCTCAGTATTTGGTGGTTGTGGATTGATCCAAAAAGCAGCTAAGTCTTGTTGATCTGTTAAGCCATCAAAATCATAGTTAGCTCTACCTAAGGTTTTCACCGGCATATTGTGTAACAATGCGGAAAGGCCACTTGTTGAATTCAATGTCACCATACCTTTTCCATGTCGTAAAAATACCGGTAAAGGAACATCGTGAATATAAAAAACTCTGCCGTTTAATTGAGGATATTTTTCCAAGAATTCATAAATCACTATTTTATAATCTATAAACCCTCTATCCATTGGGTGATGTTTAATAATTAAATTCAAATGTGTTGGTGCGAACTTAGCAAAGGAATTTAATACTTCTCTTAAAAAAACCTCAACGCTTTTTTGGTCACAATGTACTCTCACTTGAGTATCATCATAAACCTGTAATGGCACGATGAAAAATTCACCGAACTCGCCTTGCTCAACCCGCTTTGCAAAACCACTATCATGTACCCAGTAACGAAGTCTCTTAATAGCCGATCTTGTCCACAAATTAACGTAATATCCTATATTGATAAAACGGTGATGTTGATATTTAGAGTAAATTTTTCGCTTTTTATAGGCATTCCAATAATAGAATATTGCTTTGCTTGCCATCTTTTTAAAACCTTTAGACACTTTTTCAGGCTCATTTAACTTAGGTAATGTCGAATAAGGCAAAAAGAAAGATGAATTTCTTTGTAGAGGAGAAAATGCGTTTACACCCCATTTTTCAAGTGTAATATATTCGGGGCGGAAATATCCTTCTTCAAACGCCCAGAAAATAATATCCAATTTTTGGCAAACATTTTTAGCTACCTTATGGTAATAACGATTATCGCCAAAACATAATATATTATCTATTTGATGCTTTTTACAAAAATCAATTAAATAATCTTCAAAACTATCTAAGTTTTCATAATAAGGAAATGTATTAGCTTTATTATTTGGATAAAAATACTCATCTCCACCATTAAAATTTAATTTGAATACCGTTTTTTTCTCACTTTCTAGCCAAAGTGCAAAATCAGTAAAAAAAGAACCTATTGGGCCTTGCAATAATAAAATACGCTGACTATTATTAATTAGCTCATCTAAATAATGTTCCATTCCAAATTCCTTGCACGGCTATTTAGTATTAGATGTATATTTAAACGCTCGATAAAGATGTTGTAGCTTCCCATACTGTTTACTTACCCAAGAACGTTTAATTTCTTGATTCACTAGATTATTTTTTTGTTTTTCCAATAAATTTATTGCTTGATTGGCATCAATAAATCTTCCTTGTATCGGATCAACATACAGAGGATAATATATTAATGTTGCTGCAATTAACTGTGGTAATGTTAAAGATTTACCCCTGCGTTCCAACTTCAATAAATCTTCCGTCAATCCCCAACCTGCATAGAACGGTAACCCATAACAATATACTTTTTTACCTCTTAATAGTGCCTCAAAACCGGCTAAAGAAGTCATTGTATGTACTTCATCAACTTTAAGAATACAATCTAAAATATTGGCGTTATCTATAATTTGATCAGCAAACTGAAGTGTTTCCTTCGTTACAATTTGGCCAACCCGATTACCACTTACGACATCAGGATGAGGCTTATAAATAATATACGCATCCGGATTCAATTCCCTGACTTTTCTCAGTAAATCCGCATTTTTCTTAATTTGTGGAGAGCCTGATTTGATCGAAGCGTCATCTTCTACCTGCCCCGGTACAAGAATTATTTTTTTACCTTGAGCATTAAATTTTACATCGCCACCGCCCACATTATATTTTCCAATATGGCTAACCACTAATTTCTGCCTTAATGTTTCAGCATAAGACAAATCAGTTTCAGAAAAATGCTCTGCACTCAATAAAATTTGTTCTAATCGTGAAGTGTTCTCTGCATTAAAATAAATGCCTAAATCATCGACTACTAAAGAAAGCGGTGCAACTAAATTAGCGCCTAGTCCGACAGAGCGAATGAATCCATCTTCCATTCTTAACAATGGAATATTATTCTGCTGTGCAAATTGCAAGACATCCGCTTTACCATTGCTCCAAACTAAAATTTTTGCATTATCTGCAAGCGGTCGTTTTTTTAAAGAATTTAGCGAACGAACAAAATGTAATCGACATTGTGGCAAATTAAAAAACGGCTTAATTACCGCCTGTTTCCATAGCGACATACCAATACAGTATAGATTCCCACTTAAGCGCTGATTTAATCTTTTGGCTTTATATAGATAATCGATGACATCAAAAATAGAGCCTTTCTCACCGGTATTCGGATTAATATAACGGCTGTAATCAAAATACGCCGCATAAAAAAGTTGCAGTAATGAACGATCTTTCCGTCTATTTTGTTGAACTAATAGTTGAACAGCTTCGTTACGATCATCTGTTACCCCCCAACCGGCAAACCAAGGCACACCAAAGGTAATCACTTTTTTGCCTAAGAGTAACGCTTCAAACCCCATTTGCGAAGTTACGCAATAGACTTTCTCACACCATTTAATCAAACTTGCAGGATTCACATCTTCGGTGATAATACGGACTCTCTCAGCATATTGTGACAAATCGGTCAAGTAGCCTTTTTTCTTGCCACTTAATACATCAGGGTGGGTTTTTACCCAAATTTGAGCCCCTGGATTTTCACGGATTGCCGCTTCCAACATTTTATTGAAATCAACTTCACTTGCCTGACCATATTTCACCGCCATATCTCCAAAGGTTTGGTCAATAACTAACACAATTTTTTCTTTGGCAGAGGGGATTTCACTAAAATCTAATGCGTGATTATATTTAGAAAGCTGATAAGTTAAGATTTGGTACAAAGCTTTCTCTGCAAGCTTAATTTGCTCTTGATCCTGCAAAGGTTGTTCAAGCAGGAATTTTTCTAAACGGGAAGGACGAGTAGTATCGTAATAAATCCCAATATCGTCATACACTAAAGAAAAAGGCGGATAGCCTTTTACACCTAATCCTAATGAGCGTAAAAAGCCGTCCTCTAATGCGACATAGGGAATGTGGTGTTTTTTTGCATAATCCCTTGCTTTTACCGTTGAAGGGCGAAGCCCCCAGCCGATGATTTGATCTACTTTAGTTTTAGAAATAAACTTAACAGTAAAATAAGATTTTTGGATTAGAATGCTTTCAGGTAAAAAACTCTGCAAAAAAGGGATTTTAAAAATCCCTTGAGAAAAGATAAAAGAATGATACATTTTCAATGTAAATAATTCAGGTAATTTAAATATCCATATTCACATAGAACGGTTCAAAAGCTTTATTTTCTTTAATAGAATCTTTAATTTTGTCTGCTGTTTCTAAAGCTTCTTTAATTGTTACATCCATATCCAAATAACGATAAGTGCCCAAGCGTCCAACAAATGTTACTTGGGTTTCGTCATTTGCTTTTTCTACATATTGACTTAATAAAGCTTTGTCTTTCACTAAACGAATAGGGTAATAAGGAATGTCTTTTTCTTCACAGAAACGACTATACTCTTTATAACAAATAGTCTTTTTGTGTTGTTCCCAAGGAGCAAAATGCTTATGCTCAGAAATTCGAGTATATGGAACTTCTTCATCTCCATAATTGATTACTGCATTACCCTGATAATCTCCTTCTGTTCTGAATACCTCAAAGTCTAATGTTCTATAACCTAAACGACCAAGCTCAAAATCAAAATAAGCATCAAGTGGTCCAGACCAAAAAATATGATCAAATTCAGTTTTCATTTTTGAGTTGAAAGGAGTATTAAGACGAATTTGAATATTTTCATGTTTTAAAATGTTTTCTACGATTGCTGTATATCCATCTTTTGGCATACCTTGGAATTTATGAGCAAAATAATTATCATCATAGTTAAAACGAACAGGTAAACGTTTTAGAATACTTGCTGGTAATTCCTTTGGTTCTACACCCCACTGTTTTTTGGTATATCCATAGAAAAAAGCCTTATACAGATCTTTACCAACAAAACGCATCGCTTGCTCTTCAAAGGTTTGAGGATCTTCAATAGATAAATCAGCTTGGCTCTCAATTAAGGATTTCGCCTCTATTGGAGAACAAGTTTTACCAAAAAATTGATTAATTGTGTGCAAATTAATTGGAAGGGAATAAACAGCTCCTTGGCTAATCGTTTTTACTCGATTAACAAATGGCATCCACTCACCAAACTTATTAACGTAATTCCAAACTCGCTCATTATCAGTATGGAAAATGTGAGGACCATAAATATGCACCATTACATTTGTTTCAGAATCACGTTCAGAATAGCAATTTCCAGCTATATGATCTCGTTGATCAATGACAGTAACTTGGTAACCTTGCTCTGCTAGTTCTCTCGCAATGACTGCATTTGAAAAACCAGCTCCAACTAATAAAAATGTTTTCATCAGAACCTTACCTCTAAAATAATTAACTCTTTGATATGAAAAAATAGAATTACAATAGAATCCTATTCAAAAATTTTAAATCATTTTTCATTATACCTAATATCCCAAAGGAAGAAGATATTAAGTAATTGTAACATCCTCTAAAATCCAAATTTCTATGAATTAGATAAAAAAACATATAATTTATGGATTCTATAAAAATTTTTCTTATTCTTTTAAAACCTTTAAGATTTGTTCTATACATATAGAATTTATTTCTAATAGAAAAGAAATTCTTAATTTTATTATCTATATGATAAAACACGTTATTACCAACTTTATATCTTTCATTTAAAGATGTTGGATGACATACATAATTTTCTGTTATTACTCCTAATTTAAACCCATACTTAATAATTCTTTTCTTATATTCAACTTCATCACCTCGAATAAAAAATATAGGGTTGGGATAACCAATAGTCTTGATTACGTTACAATCAAATAATGAACCATTAAATAATTTCAGGTCATCTCTAATGAGTTTATGTTTTTTGATCTCATTTAAATCACTATATTTTATTCCTTCTATATTATAAAGAAATGCTGTTTTACTCCGGTTTTTAATGTCAACAACAATAGGAGCAATAACATCTAAATCATACTCAATTTTCTTATTCAGTAATATTTTTATAAAATCATCACTTTCTAATACTGCATCATCATCTAAAGTAATTACGAAATCACTGGAGATATTTATTGCCTCTTGTAACCCTATATTAAAACCACCTGCTCCACCAATATTTTCTTTGGCTACATGTAAAGTAATTTTTAGAATTGTAATATAGTTATTAATAATTGCTACTGTTTGATCGGTACTCGCAGTATCAACTATTATAACATTATTAGCTTTAACACTTTGCGATAATATACGTTCCAGTAATCTACCGATAACACTCTCAGAATTATGGGTTACTATAACAATAGATATATTTTTTCCCATTTTTTATTATCTACAAGTCCTTGGGCGAGGTTTGCCTGTTTTTAAAATAACATCAGGAGCATATCCTAAATGCTCATATAATTCTCGATGTTTAGGTATTCTCATCTTTAGCATTCCCTCTATATTATTAATATGATTATATACAATCTCTTGAGATTTAATATAATCAAGATGATGATCATCATTTTTTCTAACAAAGCGAGGAGCACTAATTGGGTTATTATTTGAATCTATTAATGCATATAAGCAATTAATGGTTGGAATAATCTCTGAAATTCTATTTGCAAAATCTAACATCAAATTTCCTCTTACTTTGTATGGTAAAGGAGGATAATCCCAGTAACCATCTTTAAGACCTGTTGGGGGGGCTGTGAAAACAGCAAAAATATTATAAAATCCCATATTATTCAAGAATTTCTTCAGTTCTAATAGTCCTTCACACATTTCATTTAAAAAAAGAGGAATATCATAATAATGTTGATGATACATTTTATAAGGTAAATTAAAATCAATATCTACATTACCAAAATGAAGAAATATATTTGTGTCTTTAGAAAGACTTTTAAGATAAGGAATATAAGGCTCCATATCTTTATTAGATTTTTTCAAATTTCTTAATCCTCTTGCACTCCAACCAGATGCCCAAAATGGGTAATATTGAGGATTATTCCCAAATATATAATCAAACACTTCGGAGGAAGATGAACCAAAAACAATAATATTACGCATAATTAATCTAAATGATACCTTTTAATAACATTATCTACAAGTCCGTATTCTAGGAGAATTATCCCTTAAAATAGATTTAATATGCTTAGGCACATGTACATACAATTCAGTATGTTTAGGACTCCTTTGTTCTAAAATCCCATCAATTTCTAATAAATTAGAATAAATTACATCTTGTGCTTTTACATAATCAATATGGTGATCATTCTTATTTCTAAAAAATGAATAAGCACAAACAGGATTATCTACCGATTCAATTAAAGAATAAAAACAATCAATCATAGGAATAGACTGAGATAAAATTTTTACAAAATTTAAGTATAAATTTCCTCTTGTTTTATGAGGTAGAGAAGGATATGCCCAATATACATCAGGTAATCTTATAGGAGCTATAGGAAGAGCCGCATATATATTTGAAAAACCTAATTTATTCAGGTAATCTCTCAATGCTAAAATACCTTCACACATTTCCTCTATAAATTTAGGAAAGTTATAAAATCTTTGATTATGGATTTTATAAGGTAGATTAAAATCTACATCTCCAAAGCACAGGATTATATTTGCATCTTTTGATATTTTTGATAAGTAAGGAATATAAGGCTTCATTATATTATTAGACTCTTTTACTTCTCTCAATCCTCTTGCACTCCAGCCAGATGCCCAGAACGGATAATAACTAGGATTGTCACCAAAAATATAATCGAATACCTCAGCTGATGATGTTCCAAAAACTACTAATTCTTTATACATAAATAATCCAACTTAATTTATCTACAGGTATTTTCCCTTGGTTTCTGCTCTTTTCTTACAGTATCAATCCCGACATTTTTATGAATATAATGTACTGTATGTTTAGGATTTCTTTGTGACAGCATACCTTCTAATTCAGATAAGGCAGAATAAATAAGGTCTTGAGCCTCAATAAAATCAATATGGTGGCTAACTCTAGCTCTAGTATAATCAGGCGAACAAACAGGATTTTTATATGATACTATCAGTTTATCTAAGCAATTAATACTAGTTGTCAATTTGCTTACTTCACTCGCAAAATCTAACAACATCTGCCCTCTTATTTTTAGTGGGAAAGGCTTAAACTTAAAACAATTTTCCCAATGGCTATTAGGTAACCAAATAGGAGGAGAAGTAAATATAGGATATATATTTTTAAAACCATAATTATCTTGTAAAAATGATTTAAAAATAATTATGCCATTAATCATTTCTTTTAAAAAAAGAGGGAGATTATAAAATCCAGTATCTCTTGCTAGTATCGGCAAGCCAAATTCTATATCTGTCATACCAAAATGAAGTAGTATAATAGTATCTTTAGGTAACCCTTCTAGAGTAGAAGCATAAGGCTTAATATCTATATCAGAATGTTTAATTTGGTTTAAGCTTCTCGCACTCCAACCCGATGCCCAAAATGGGTAATAGTTTTTATTCTTTCCAAAAATATAATCAAATATTTCTGCGGAAGAGTCTCCAAAAACAACTAGTGGTTTTTCCATTAATATATTCCTTCTTACTAGCGTATAAATTTTTGAAATCATAGCATCTATAGTTTATTGCTATTAAATATACATCCTACTATAAATAATAGAATGTATATAGGCATTATGAAAATATAGTCTTCCAGAAACTAAATTCCTTATATTCGCTGATTTTACTCCAATTATTTTCTTTAATTGCATTAATATAAGTTTTTCTTGCCTTTAATATTTCTGAAAGTAATTGACGGAAAGTTTCCTTATCAGGTGAATATAGGTATAAATAGCTTTGGATTCCATTAGTCTTAATATAAGGTTTGCAGGAAACATTTTGAGGAGCAACATCTCTATCCCATAAATGTTTAGCTTTATGTTTAGAAAAATCATTCATATAGAGTAACATTGTCTGTTTGGCGAAATTAATTCTCCGCTCTGTCGAAATCCATTTTGGCTTTAATTCATTGTTACTAGTTGGATTAAATACTGTGCTTTCTAAACTTACTGGAGCAAATTTTTTGGCTATATCACTAACCTTTTTATGAATTTCATTCGATGGAACATCAAATAATGCAGTTCCTTTAGCAAAATCATTAATAGCCTCTAAAATTAATTTAACAGACTGATAATCATGGCATAATAAAAGATTATAAATTTTTAAGAATAATTTATTCACATTTTCACTTTTTAATTGCTCATAGCTACTTGTTAAAATCATTCTATTTCTAAAATCATAATAAGTTTGCCAGCCCCCTATTTTGGCATAGAATGGTTCGTGCCATAAAGCAACTCCAGGCAAACCGACAGTTTCTACACCACTATTTTTTAATCGCAATCCATACTCTAAGTCATCACCACGAATAAAAATTGGAGCTGGAAGATTAATTTCTGCTATTTTCTTAGTAGGAATCATACAGAACCACCAAGCATTATAATCAATCTTTGTTACTTTATTGAATAGATGAAAATTCGCCATATCAGCAACATCTAAATTATGAAAAATTGCTTTTATATTGCCATTATCATCTAATTTTCCACCATATTCGTGCATAAAGTTAGGTCTTAATAGGTCTAACATTTGTCCACCGACTGCGATTTCTTTTTTAGATAGACTTGCAAAACAAAATGCTGTTTTGATGACATTTGCATCAAGTATGATGTCATCGTCCATTAACAAATGGAGATCAGATATCTCATTTTGAGAGGCTTCATACAATGTTCTAGTAAATCCTCCTGCTCCACCTAAATTATCTTGTTTATAGACTTGAATTAGGGTTGGATTAGACTCTATTAATTTAACTAGCTTCTTATTGGAAAATAGATTTCCTTGGTTAACAATAATAATCTTACTTAAGTTTGGAAGCTTTTTAGAAAGATCTAATAATGACTCTAAATTCTGACACAAGAAATCTTCCTTATTAAAAGTACATAATCCAATACTTAATTTTTTCTCAATAGTATCAGGAATACAAAATTCAATAGATTCAATTTCAGTATTAGTATTTCTAGAATCTATATCAATAAAGATGCGACCAGTATCAGGAATTAAATCATCCAAAGATAAATTCAACTCTATTGTTTTCATTTCAGATGAAATCAAATGCGAGTCTAATAGTAGGTAGCATCCATTCATAGGGCTATCTCTATAAATAGATACAACACAATCGCCTTTAAATTTTACAGATAGGATAACAGATGAAAGAGTAGTATATTGCTTCCAATAACTTTCATAAAAAGAATTTAAGTAACTATTAAAAGATACTTTTGAGTTAGGATGTAAAATCAAAGAAGAATTGAGCAAATCATAACGACCATATAGAAGATTTAAATATAATTTTTTAACCTTTTCTAAATTAGATCTAGGAAATTGTAAAGATTGAATAGAAAACATAATAACCCTAATAAAAATTTAGACTTAATGAAAATACTAGTTAACAATATCTTCAATTAGAATTTAGCTACAATTTTATCTTGTAAAAAACTTGTAAAAAAGATATTACTAAATATCTAGTTTGTAGATAAGACAATGTTATACCATATTATCCCTCAAAGAAACATACTTTAAAATCCCTTGAAATATTGATAAATCGACCTTACCTTTTATGGATGGATTTAATATCAATATGTTCCCTAGAATAAAAAGATATATGGTATACTATTCATACTCATACCTCAATAGTAGTTAAAATTATGCATATGAATATTAACAAAATAACCTCTATTTTAGTAATGATAACCTTACTTTCTGCTTGTTCTAGCTTACCTACCTCGGGTCCAAGTTATAGTGAAGTCTTATCAAGTAATGAAAATACATCTGAAACACAGTTGCCTGAAGTCAATTTAATCAAGTTAGATAACATCACCGTACAAAACTTATACCAAGCTCAACAATCTCAACGTTTTTCCGGCTTTGATGGAACAATGGGTGTAGGAGGTTATGCCGGAACAGTGAATGTCGGTGATGTGTTGGAAATATCAATTTGGGAAGCTCCACCTGCCGTGCTATTTGGTGGAACATTTAGTGCTGAAGGGCAAGGTAACGGGCATTTAACCCAATTACCACAGCAAATGGTAAATAAAAACGGAACAGTTACAGTGCCTTTTATCGGTAACATTAAAGTGGCAGGGAAAACACCTGAAGCAATTCAGAACCAAATTGTCGGAACATTGAGCCGTAAAGCCAATCAGCCTCAAGCATTAGTTCGTATTGCGAATAACTTATCGTCTGATGTTACGGTTATCCGCCAAGGAAATAGCATTCGTATGCCATTAAGTGCCAATAATGAGCGTATTTTAGATGCAGTTGCGGCAGTAGGCGGTACAAGCGAAAATATTGAAGATGTAACAGTTCGTTTAACACGTGGAAATAAAGTGCGTTCAATGGCGTTCGAAACATTAATTGCCGACCCCTCACAAAATATTACATTACGTTCAGGTGATGTTGTAGCCTTAATGAATACCCCTTATAGCTTTACCGGATTAGGTGCTGTAGGTAATAATCAACAAATGCGTTTTTCAAGTAAGGGGATAACGCTTGCCGAAGCTATTGGTAAAATGGGGGGATTAATTGATGAACGTTCAGACCCTCGAGGTGTTTTTGTATTCCGCCATATTCCATTTACGCAATTAGATTATAACGATCAATCTTTATGGCGTGAAAAAGGTTATACAGAAGGAATGGATGTGCCAACCGTTTATCAGGTGAATTTATTAGAACCACAATCAATGTTTTTATTACAGCGTTTCCCAATTCAGGATAAAGATATTGTTTATGTATCAAATGCACCTTTGTCTGAATTCCAAAAATTCTTAAGAATGATTTTTTCGATTACATCACCTATTACAGGTACAGCAAATACGATCAGAACTTTTTAATCATTGATTAAAAATATATTTGCAAAAAAGCCTAAAAAAATAACCGCTTGTAATCTATTTATTGAGGACATTATGTCAAAAAAGAAAAAAAGTTTTTTAGCCAATCCATTACTTTGGCTAACAGTAATTATTCCAACAGCTTGTGCGAGTATCTATTACACGTTATTTGCTTCTGATATTTATATTTCAGAATCAAGTTTTGTTGTGCGTTCTCCTCGTAATCAATCTAGCTTAACCGGTGTGGGGGCAATATTACAAAACTCAGGCTTTGCCCGTTCACAAGATGATACTTATTCTGTACAGGAATATATGCGTTCGCGTACAGCTTTGGAGCAGCTTGAAACAGAATTACCTGTAAAAAGCTTTTATAGCACACAAGGTGATATTCTAAGCCGTTTTAATGGCTTGGGTTTAAATGATTCGCAAGAGGCATTTTATCGTTATTTTAGAGAGCGTCTTAATATTGATGTTGATGCAATTTCCGGTATTGCTACTTTACGTGTGAGAGCCTTTAATGCTGAAGAAGGGCAACAAATTAATGAAAATCTTCTCAGACAAGGTGAAGATCTGATTAATCGTCTGAACGAGCGAGCCAGAAAGGATACTGTTGAGTTTGCCGAGCATTCAGTTCAAGAAGCTGAAAAAAATGTAGGTGATACAGCTCTCGCATTAAGCCAGTACCGTACAAAAAATAAAATTTATGACTTACCTGCTCAGTCAGGTGTTCAACTTTCGTTAATTTCAACTTTAAAAAGTGAATTAATTCGTGTTGAAACTCAGTTAGCACAACTGCAATCTATTACGCCGGATAATCCTCAGGTAGCCGCACTACAAACAAGACAAAAGAGCTTAAGAAAAGAAATTGATGAGCAATCAAAACAGCTTTCGGGTGGAAGTACATCTGTTGCTACGCAAACCGCTGAATATCAACGTTTAGTATTGGCAAATGAGCTTGCTCAGCAACAACTTGCAGCCGCAATGACTTCATTACAAAATACGCGTAGTGAAGCTGATCGCCAGCAGCTTTATTTAGAGGTGATTGGTAAACCAAGCAAGCCGGATTGGGCATTGGAACCCTACAGAATTTATAATATTATATCAACTTTTTTTATCGGCTTAATTCTATTTGGAGTATTAAGTTTGTTAATAGCAAGTATCAGAGAGCATAAAAACTAATGAGATATGGTGATAATACAACCTTTAAACGTTCCTGTGTGATTCAAAAACGGGTGATTCACGCTCTTTTAATGAGGGAGTTAATTACTCGTTATGGGCGTAAAAATATTGGTTTTTTGTGGCTTTTTGTTGAACCTCTACTATTAACTTTACTTATTGCATTATTATGGACATATAGCAAAGCCGATCAATTTTCTACTCTAAATATAATTGCTTTTATGATTACGGGATACCCTATTACTATGATGTGGAGAAATGCATCTAATCGAGCCAAAGGAGCTATTGAGGCAAATATTAGTCTTCTGTATCATCGAAATGTAAGAGTATTAGATACTATTTTTTCTCGTGTTTTACTGGAGATAGCAGGTGCAACAGTCGCACAAATTTTCATAATAATAGCATTTATTATCCTAGATTGGATTGAGCCTCCTAACGATGTTTTCTATATGCTAGTAGCTTGGATATTAATGGCATTTTTTGCCTTTGGATTAGGATTGATTATTTGTGCTATTACATATTATGTCGAAGCTTTCGGTAAAATATGGGGAATTTTGAGTTTTGTGTTGTTTCCTCTATCTGGTGCAATGTTTTTTGTCCATAATCTCCCCCCTAAAGTACAAGAAATAGCTCTTTGGTTTCCTATGATTCATGGTACAGAAATGTTCCGTAACGGTTATTTTGGAGAAACAGTAATCACTTATGAAAATATTAGCTTTATTATTGTTAGTGATATTATTTTTATTTTCTTGGGATTATTACTAGTGAGGAATTTTAGTAAAGGAATTGAACCAAGATGATTAGTGTTAAAAATGTAAGTAAGCAATATCGAACTAATAATGGTTGGAAAACAGTACTGAAAGATATTAACTTTGACTTACAAAAAGGCGAAAAAGTGGGGATTTTAGGAAGAAATGGCGCGGGAAAATCAACCTTAATTCGTTTAATGAGCGGAGTAGAGCCACCATCAACAGGATCGATAGAACGCAAAATGTCTATTTCTTGGCCCCTGGCATTTAGTGGAGCTTTCCAAGGAAGTTTAACCGGTATGGATAATCTACGGTTTGTAAGTAGAATTTATGGCGCAGACTTCGATTATGTAAAATCCTTTACTGAAGAATTTTCTGAGCTAGGAGAATACTTATATGAGCCGGTCAAAAGCTATTCTTCCGGTATGAAAGCTAGACTTGCTTTTGCCTTATCGCTTTCTATTGAATTTGATTGTTATTTAATTGATGAAATAATAGCTGTTGGAGATGCCCGATTTGCAGCAAAATGTAAGAATGAGCTGTTTGAAAAACGCAAAGACCGATCATTGATATTGGTTTCCCACAGTCCGACATCTATTAAAGAGTATTGCGATTCCGCAATGGTGCTTGAAGAAGGGATAATGCATACCTTTGATTCCATTGAAAGTGCGTATAATTTCTACAACAAAAAGTAAAAAAAACAAGCGGTTATATTTTGAGAGTTTTTTGCAAAAAACTCTCAAAATATAACCGCTTGTCGCTAAAAATTATGTCGAATAAAATTAGAAACCTGCATCTTTTTCTAATTGTTCAACTAATGCCTCTGCTAACCCTAGAGCTTCAGCTAGATTAGCTAAGAAAACTATTTCTTTGCGTTCTAAATTGGTACATACTGCCCGGGCAGCTAAGTACACTTGAGTAGCCAATGCTTGATCATTACCTACTTGACGGGCAATCTCTTCAACTGTAGCCGGAGTGTTCATTTCTTGACGAATCCACTCAATGACTTCTACATCATCTCCAACTTGAGAAACGATAGCCGCTTTTTCATCTTCAGTAATAAGGCCATCAGCGGCAGCGGCTGCAATCATGGCTTGTAAAATCACTTTACTTGCTACATTTTGATCAACATTCTCAAAACTATTTTGGCTTAACTCTGATGCTGATGCATTTTGTGCTTGGTATTTTTGATATGCCTGATAAGCAAGGCTACCTAAAGCAGCTAAAGAGCCTAATTTAGCTAAGCTCGAACCACCATTGCGTCCAAAAAGCATTGAAATTAAACCAATGGCTGCTGCACCACCACCAATTTTAGCAATTTGATCATTTTTTGAATTACCTTTAATTAATCCGTTTGTAGCGGCATCTTTTGCTGTATCCAACACTTGGCTTAAAATCTTACTGAAATCCATTTTTTGGTTCCTCTTGGTAAGTGAATAAAATCTATTCACTTAGTCCTTACAACGCAAGAAGAGTTCAATTCAAATTAAAGATAATTGCCACAACAATGTTTAAATTTCTTTCCTGAGCCACACACACAAGGTTGTTTTTGATTGGGTAACTGTACCGTTGGGTCAACAAAATACCATTTTTCATTGATGTTCACAAAAAGAGAGCTTTCGTGGTGAACTTGCTTGCCTTCTTCTGTTTCAAAATAGGCTTTAAACTCCACTAAGCTGTGTATTTTCGATAGATTAGGCAGATGTTTGATAATGTCTAAACCCACCCAGTTTGTATTTTCTGCCCATTTTTTCATTGCTGTTTTTTTAAGCAACCCCTGCTGACTAGGTACAGTCGTTTCTACAATGTAAGGAATGTTAACTAAAGTATAAGCACAGTAACGGGAACGCATAAGTTGCTCTGCGGTTTCCGGTATTCTGGCTTTTAAATGAAAAGGTTCACAACATTCGGTATAGTTTTTGCCTGATTGGCAGTAACAAGCGGTCATTTTTACTTACTTTTTTGCATCTCAAATTGGCGTAAAATTTTAGCGTAGAAATAAGAGAAAAGGAATGAGCTCTAAAAAACGTGACACACCCTTTGTGGATAACTTATGAAAAAAGTGTTGCATTTTTTGGGGGTTATTCTGTTTGTAATGTATTTATTTTGCCCTATGTGGATAACTTTAGATTTTATCCACAGGTTAATGGATTGAATTATTGATAGTATTCACCTATTTAAATTTTGCTAACTCATTGTTTTAAAATAAAAAGATCTTTTATCCCCTGTTATTTTAGGATCTAATAAGAGTAAGAATAAAGATCTTTATATAGATCTATATTATATTTAGTGTCGCTTTTAGATCTTAACCTCTCTAAAAATCTATTTCCCAGATGATCCCTTTTTACGCTAAAATATGCGTTTATTTTTCAGCAGAATTTGTAAGATAGTAGAAGAGATATGATTTACAACCAAATTTACGATGTTATCGTGGTCGGCGGTGGTCACGCCGGCACAGAAGCGGCCCTAGCACCGGCACGAATGGGCTTAAAAACCCTGCTTTTAACCCATAATGTAGATACCTTAGGGCAAATGTCGTGTAACCCTGCCATCGGTGGGATCGGCAAAGGCCATCTGGTTAAAGAGATCGATGCGATGGGCGGTTTAATGGCAAAAGCGACTGACGTTGCCGGGATCCAATTCCGCACCCTAAACAGCTCGAAAGGGCCGGCTGTGCGTGCTACTCGAGCACAAGCAGACCGTGTGCTTTACCGCAATGCAGTGCGTACAGTATTAGAAAATCAACCGAATTTAGATATTTTCCAGCAAGAAGTGGTCGATATTTTGGTGGAAAACAACCGTGCAGTGGGTGCAGTCACCAAAATGGGCTTAACGTTTAAAGCCCGTGCGGTAGTTTTAACCGCAGGTACGTTCTTAGCGGGTAAAATACACATTGGATTAGATAACTATGCAGGAGGTCGTGCCGGCGATCCTGCTGCAACAATGTTGGCAGATCGTCTGCGTGATCTTAATTTGCGTGTTGATCGCCTTAAAACCGGCACACCACCTCGCCTCGATGCCCGTACCATCAATTTTGACGTACTTGCCAAACAACATGGTGATGAAGTGTTACCCGTCTTCTCTTTTATGGGCGATGTTTCACAGCACCCACGCCAAATTCCGTGCTACATCACTCATACTAACGATCAAACTCACGATTTAATTCGCAACAGTCTTGATCGCAGCCCGATGTACACCGGTATTATCGAAGGTGTCGGCCCACGTTACTGCCCGTCTATTGAAGATAAAGTAATGCGTTTTGCCGATCGTAACAGCCACCAAATCTACCTTGAACCGGAAGGCTTAAATACGATTGAGGTTTACCCGAACGGGATCTCTACCAGCTTGCCGTTTGATGTGCAAATGGGAATTGTGAACTCAATGAAAGGCTTGGAAAACACCCGTATCATCAAACCGGGCTATGCGATTGAGTACGACTACTTCGACCCGCGTGATTTAAAACCGACCCTTGAAACCAAAGCGATTGATGGCTTATTCTTTGCCGGACAAATTAACGGCACGACCGGTTACGAAGAAGCAGGTGCGCAGGGGTTATTGGCGGGGATTAACGCTGCGTTACAAGTTCAAGGCAAAGAGAGTTGGTATCCAACCCGAGATCAAGCTTACATCGGCGTATTGGTGGACGACCTCTGCACATTAGGCACTAAAGAGCCGTACCGTGTGTTCACTTCCCGTGCCGAATATCGCCTGTTACTGCGTGAAGACAATGCCGATATCCGCCTCACGCCAAAAGCCCACGAACTTGGCTTGATTGATGAAGCTCGTTGGGCAAGATTTAATCAAAAAATGGAAGCTATTGAGCAAGAAAGAGCCCGCTTGAAATCCACTTGGGCACATTTACAAATGCCAAATCTGGATGAACTGAATGCGTTACTCAATAATCCATTGACTCGTGAGGCAAGCGGCGAAGATTTAATCCGTCGTCCGGAAATGAGCTATGAAAAACTGACCCAAATTGCCCCATTTGCCCCGGCGATTGAAGACAAAGAAGCGGCAGAACAGGTGGAAATTGCGATCAAATATCAAGGCTATATTGAACATCAATCGAACGAAATTGAACGCCATAAACGCCACGAAAACACCCTGATTCCGGCAGAGTTTGACTACGACAAAGTCGAAAGCCTCTCCAACGAAGTGCGAGCTAAATTGATGCAACACCGCCCTGTCTCCATCGGGCAGGCAAGCCGCATTTCCGGTATCACACCGGCAGCAATTTCCATTCTTTTGGTTAATTTGAAAAAACAAGGAATGTTGAAACGGGGTGAGTTGTAAATACTACAAGCGGTTGATTTTGCAGAATTTTTTGCAACCTTGACCGCTTGTATTCTTTGGAGAAGGAAATACCCGAACTACCGCCGTATTTTTAATTAGATATCTGCATAACCTCGGTTTTTTGCCGTTCGATCACCAAATGTTTGCCCAACATTCGTGGTATTTCTGCAATGCATTTGTTCATACCAATTATGAAAATCTGCGACAAGGTGTATTTGCGACTACAGATTTAGTGATGTTTCTTGAAAATTTATTGTTTGAAAAAAGTCATTCGTTAAGTAATCGGGCATTGCGTATTAATGAAAATAATGATTAAGGAATTTGCAAAATGTTAGCTAAATTAAACCGCTTGCTTGCTCAAGCAGAAATAAATTTGACCGATCAACAAAAAGAGCAGTTAGTTGGTTTTGTGCGATTATTGGATAAATGGAATAAGGCGTATAACCTCACTTCTGTTCGTAATCCTGATGAAATGTTGGTTAAACACATTTTAGATAGCCTTGTGGTTAGCCGCCATTTACAGGGCGAAACGTTTATTGATGTGGGAACAGGTCCGGGCTTACCGGGGATTCCGCTGGCAATCGCAAATCCGGATAAACAATTTGTATTGCTCGACAGCCTTGGCAAACGGATTAGTTTTATTAAAAACGCGTTGCGTGAGCTTGGGATTAAGAACGTTACCCCGGTGCAAAGTCGAGTGGAAGAATACAGCGAAAGCCAATTTGACGGCGTATTAAGCCGAGCTTTTGCCTCACTTAATGATATGGTGAGCTGGTGCTACCATTTACCGACGGAAAACGGAAAATTTTATGCGTTAAAAGGCGTGTATGACGAGCAGGAAACAGCTGAAATTAAACAGCCTATTCAGTTGGTGGAAGTGATTAAGCTTGAAGTACCTGAGCTGGTTGGGGAGCGGCATTTAGTGGTGTTGAAAAAGCCCTAACAGAAAGCGATATGCAAAAAGTAGAAGCTATTTATAATTGCTTAATTCTCCCAACAGTACATCACTTGTGGATAAATTTATCCAATTCTATAAAAAATGGAACTCTAACCTGAGTTCCATTTTTGTCAATTTTTACTTTAAACATCTAACTGTTTAGAGGTTTTCTTAAACAGGGTTAGCGCAATAAAGCCGAAGGCTAAGAAACAAGAGATGATTAGCGCATAGAAACCGCCGTCCCAGCCGAACATATCAACCAGTTTACCCATCACATAACCTGCACTTGCAGAGCCTAAGAGGTAACCGAATAAGCCGGTTAAACCTGTTGCGGTGCCGGTTGCAACGCGTGGCACTAAATCAGCCGCTTGTAAACCGATCATCATCACCGGGCCGTAGATTAAGAAACCAATCGCTACTAAGCAAATGTTGTCGATTAACGGGTTGCCGGCAGGGTTTTTCCAGTAAACCACAATCGCAATTAATACCCCAACAAGGAATAATAACATCGGTGGCGCACGGTGGCCTTTGAACACTTTGTCGCTTAAATAACCGCTTGCAAGCATACCGAAGATACCGGCATATTCATACAAGAAGTACGCCCAGCTCTGTTTATCTACTGAGAAGTGTTTCACTTCTTTGAGGTAAGTCGGCGCCCAGTCGATAATGCCGTAGCGAATAAAGTACACAAACACGTTCGCAATCGCAATCGCCCAGAGGAATTTGTTGTTTAAAATGTATTTATAGAAAATGTCTTTTGAAGAAAGGGTGTGTGCGGATTCCACTTTTTCAACGATTTTCTCCCCTTTCCATTGATCAACCGGTGGTAAACCTTGTGACTCTGGCGTATCACGCATTAAATAGAACATCACAAATGCCAACACAATTGCAATCAGCGCAGGTAGATAGAACAGTGATTGCCACACACCAAAAATCGACAAGCCTAAAATCGCCAACGGCCCGATTAAACCACCGCCCAAGTTGTGCGATACGTTCCACCAGCTCCACCAAACACCACGTTCAGAGGTCGAGAACCAGTTAGTCATTGTTTTCGCACCCGGTGGATAGCCCATACCTTGGAACCAGCCGTTCAAGGCAGAGAGTAAAATCATCAACGGAATGGAGGCAAGTACGCCCGGTACTAAGCCGAAAATCAGGCTGACAATCGCTGAACCAAGTAAGCCGATAGTGATAAAGTATTTCGGGTTAGAACGGTCGGAAACGTTACCCATAATAAATTTACTGAACCCGTAAGCAAGCGATAACGCTACACCAACTGTCCCTAAATCGGCTTTGGTAAAGCCATATTCATCAATCAAATACGGCATTGCCAACGAGAAGTTTTTACGAATTAAATAATATGCCGCATAGCCGATAAACACGCCTGCAAACACTTGCCAACGCAATTTGCGATACTCTGCATCAACTCTGCTTGATTCCACTTTTTGTTCTGCCGGTGGAGAGGCTTTTAGGAAGGAAAACATCTTACTACTCCTTAACAATGAAATCCTATGCTCAATTTAGCACTTCATTTGGAGTATAAAAAGCAGATTTTTTCAAATTTGTGAGCAAGATCAAAATTTTTTTGAGCGAAATCGAAAAGCGGTTGAATTTCTCCCTTCTTTTGCAAAAAATTTGAGAAAACCAACCGCTTGTCAGGTTAAAAAGAGGCTATTTCTGTTTTTTCAAAAACGCTACACCGGTATCAGGGAAATCGGTAAAGACGCCGGTTGCGCCCGCTTTGTTCAGCAACGCATCGTACATTTCATCAACATTCTGGAAAAAGTCCGGCAGTGCATCTTTACGCACAGTGTATGGGTGAAGTTCCATTTTGTACTTCGCCAACTCTTTCACTAACGGTGTGTAAACAATGTTGCCGACTTTGGATTTTTCTTTATCAACCAACATATACCAACCCGGGCCAACACCATCGGCATATTTGGCGACTTCTGCCATCGCACCGTCTTTGAACATCCAGTCGTAGTCGTAATTGACCCAGTTGCCGTTTTTATCTTTCTCTTCGGTTTCGTGCCAATCGGTGTAGGCAACTAACTGCACCAATTTTACGTCCATTCCCAGTTTCGGCAGTAATTCGGTTTTGATCCGTTTCAGCTCGTTGAAATCGAAGGTTTGTAGATAAATCGGTGAGGTTTTACTGTCGTAGCCGTATTTTTTCAACACTTTTAGGGTTTCCAGTGCAATGTCTTTGCCCTCTTTATGGTGTAACCACGGCGCTTTGATTTCAGGGTAGATCCCGACTTTTTTGCCGGTCGATTTTTCCAACCCTTGAATAAATTCCAGCTCCTCTTCCAAAGTGTGAATGGTGAAATGGGACTGCCACATCGGGAAACGGTTCGGGTAAACCTGTGCCTGCTTGCCGTCTTTCACCTCAAAATTCTCGGTCATTTCTAAACTTTTGATCTCATCAAGCGTGAAATCAATCACATAATAGCGACCGTCTGCACGTTTACGATCAGGGAATTTTTTCGCGACATCAGTTAAGCCGTCTAAAAAGTGGTCGTGGATCACAATCAGGCGGTTATCTTTGGTCATTGCAAGATCTTGCTCTAAATAGTCTGCTTGTTGCCCGAATGCTAAGGCTTTGGATTCCAGCGTATGCTCAGGTAAATAACCGCTTGCACCACGGTGGGCAATCACTAATTTATCTGATTGTTGTGCATAAGCACTCAATGTAATAGTTGACAATGTTAATGCAGCAACCAATGTTTTGAATTTAAATTTCATAGAATTACCTCATATAGTGTAAAAAATAAAAGGAAGAACAAAATGTCCTTCCTTTTGATAAGTTACGTATTATTTACCATAGCGATCTTCTAATTTCGCTTTATGTTTGCCTTCTTCAACCATTACGATGAAGGTTAAGAGAATGGCTAATACACCGCCGCCGATCATTACATAGAAACCGCCGTCCCAACCGAAGGTATCGGCTGCCCAGCCAACAACTGCTGAGGCTGCAACTGTACCGCCTAAGTAACCGAATAAACCAGTGAAACCTGCTGCTGTACCTGCTGCTTTTTTCGGTGCAAGTTCAAGAGCGTGTAAGCCGATCAACATTACCGGACCGTAGATTAAGAAACCGATAGTCGTCATCCAGATGAAGTCCATCAATTGATATGGGTTTTCATACCAAGCGTGACCTGCATATTGTGCAATTTCAGATTCCGGTGTGGCTGGGTTGAGCCAGAACGCAACCACTGCTGCGGTGGTGAGAATCATAAAGATGAAACCAGTTAAACCACGTTTGCCTTTAAACACTTTATCAGATACCCAGCCGCAGAGTAATGTACCCGGAATGGCGGCTAATTCGTAAATGGTGTATGCCCACGCTGTGCCTTTGATGTTGAAGTGTTTCACTTCACCTAAGTAAACCGGAGACCATTTCAATACGCCATAGCGGATTAAGTAAACGAATACGTTCGCAATCGCAATGTACCATAACAATTTGTTTTTAAACACATATTTCACAAAAATTTCTTTAGTAGTTAAATCGTGTTCGTAAGTTTTTTCGTTATAGTCGTCTGGGTAGTCGTTACGCCATTTTTCAACCGGCGGTAAACCGCAAGATTGTGGGGTATCTTTCATTACAAGGTAGATTGGAATAGCTGCGATCATCGCTGCAATACCCGGGAAGTAAAGGGCTTGTTGCCAAATATCTTTCGCTTTCGCCTCAACACCAAACTCGCTGAAATAGAGCGCACTCGCTAATAGCACCATTGCACCCGGCACCATACCACCTAAGTTGTGAGCGGTATTCCAGATAGAAACGATTGTGCCACGTTCAGATTTAGACCACCAGTGAACCATTGTCCGTCCGCACGGTGGCCAGCCCATACCTTGGAACCAACCGTTTAAGAAGATCATCACCCACATTACCAGAATGCTAGATGTTGCCCAAGGCATTAAGCCCATTAGAGTCATACATAAACCGGAAAGTAATAAACCAAACGGTAAGAATACTTTCGGGTTAGAGCGGTCAGACATACCTGCCATCACGAATTTTGATAAACCGTAAGCCAGACCGGCAGCCGTACCAATGACACCAAGATCGGTTTTGGTGTACATACCGGCTTCAATCAAACCTTTTTGTGCTAAGTCGAAGTTAGCACGCACGAAATAGTAAGCGGCGTAGCCGAAGAAAATCCCTGCAAACACTTGCCAACGCAAGAATTTATATCTTGCATCAACTTTGTCCGCCGGAAGTTCCGCAATATGCGGAGCGGGTTTAAATGGACCAAACATAGTATTCTCCAATATTACTTAGTAAAACCTCTGAATAATTCCTTTTTAGGAAATTAGGGAAGCAATAATAAATGAAAATAAAAAATGACAAAGTTATTTTTTATAAAAATGTGATTCATTTCACAAAAAATTTACCTTAAGTTATAAAAAAATGATTGAAAAAGAAAATTAAATATCAGCCTCTCTAGCGATAAAATGTTCTTCCTATGTGAAGAGGAATAGCCATAAAAAGCACAATATAGAAATATTTTGTGACATAGATCTAATTTTTAAACAAATGTCTTTGAAGTCATTTTGTTTTCGTTTATGCTAATTAAGTAATGATTAAATGTTCTAATTCGAGCAAAAGGAGCAAAAAAATGCAAAGACATGAACAGCTAGCTCAAGTGCAACAAACGCAAAAATGGGATTTTATTATTATTGGTGGTGGTGCAAGTGGTTTAGGAATTGCGGTAGATACTGCTTCACGTGGTTATAAAACCTTATTATTAGAAAGCCATGACTTTGCGAAAGGTACATCGAGCCGAAGCACAAAATTAGTCCACGGTGGCGTTCGCTATCTTGCAAATGGCGATGTTGCACTCGTGAGAGAAGCATTGCGTGAACGCGGTCGCTTAGCTAAAAATGCCGCTCACTTATTTAAAAACCAAAGCTTTATTATTCCAAACTACAAATTTAAGGACTGTGTAATGTATCGCGTTGGTTTGGGCTTATACGATATGCTTTCAGGCAACCTGAGTTTAGGAAAGACTGAAAACATCAGTAAAACTGAAGCAAAAAGACGTTTACCAACCTTAAATGATACTGGTTTACGTACAGGCACTGTTTATCAAGATGGGCAATTTGATGATTCACGGCTTGCAGTGAATATGGCACAAACGGTAGTAGAACACGGCGGTACAGTACTAAATCATGCCAAAGTGACTTCATTACACAAGACTGCTCAAGGCAAAATTGATGGTGTGACTTTCTACGATGAACTTAATCAACAAGAATACACTATTTTCGGTACAGCAGTTATTAACGCAACCGGCGTATTTATGAATGATATTTTAAGTATGGATCATGGTAGCACGAAAAAATTTGTCGTACCAAGCCAAGGGATTCACTTAGTATTAGATAAATCATTCTTACCAAGCAATGATGCGTTAATGATTCCAAAAACCTCTGACGGACGAGTGTTATTTGCTGTACCTTGGCACGAAGTGTTAGTAGTAGGGACAACAGATACTCTGATTGAAAATCCTTCTTATGAGCCAATTCCATTGGAACAAGAGGTGAACTTTATTTTAGATACAGCCGCACAATATCTGACAAAAAAACCAACTCGTGATGATGTAAAAGCGGTCTTTGCCGGTCAACGCCCACTTGCGGCACCGGAAAAAGAAGGTCAAAGTACTAAAGAAGTCTCGCGCAGCCATAAAGTTCTCACCGATGCAACCAGCGGTTTAATTACGATCACAGGTGGTAAATGGACAACTTATCGTCAAATGGCGGAAGATACCGTAGAAGAGGCGTTAAAAGTCCACTCTGAACTAGGTAAAAAAACTTGTGTAACCGTCAACTTACCGATTCACGGCAATATTCCAGCAGCGCAAGTGAATCTACAAGATCATCTATATGTATATGGCTCAGATATTCCGCAACTACGTGCGTTAATGGCAGACAACCCAGAATATGCACAAAAACTTCACCCAAGACTCGATTATACCGTTGCAGAAGTGATCTGGGCAGTTCGCCACGAAATGGCATTCACCGTGGAAGATGTACTGGCTCGCCGAGTTCGTCTGCTGTTTACCGATGCAAGAGCTGCAATCGATAGCGCAGCGAAAGTGGCTGCCATTATGGCAAAAGAATTAGGTAAAGATGAAGTATGGCAACAACAGCAAGTAACACAATTCCTTGATGTCGCCAGAAACTACTTATTAGTAGATTATCAGCCACAAGCAATCTAAATTGTGCTAACTAACAAGCGGTTAAAATCGATAAAAATATTGCAATTACGTTATTTGCAACTTTTTAAACCATTTTAACCGCTTGTATATTAGCTATCATCTCTTTTATGTTTCTGTTTCTGTTGTAATAAAAAGAATGCTGTTAACCCCAATACAGAAAAGCTAATTCCTTTCATACTCAATAATCTTTTTACCAAAAAATCTAATGCAATGGTTTTAACTGCCGGTGAATTGACCAGTGCAAGCCCTGTTTGTTTCACTTGTTTAAAAGGCTGCATAATCTCGTTTTTGGTTTTATTGGTTTCCGCTTTAAATCGCATTCTAAGTGCATTACCTTTTAGAATTAGAAGTTCCTTTTCGGTTAATTTAAGCTCTTCCATTTTAATGTTCTCCATTCTGTTTCAAAGTTAAAGCACTCTTAAATGCGGCAATATCTAATTTTAGCTCGGTTAATGTACTTTGCATAAAATGGCGTTGTTTTTTCAAGGCAGAAAGTATCATCACTCCGCAAATAATCACAGCAATAAACATAATAATGGCAATAGAAAAGAATACTTTAACTTTCTGTTCGGGTAACAAATAATTATCTAAACCAAATAATAAACTAACAAAAGAAACTAATAAAAATATAAAAGCCAATAAGATAAATATAAGCACTGAAATTAATTGATTTTTTTGCTCATTAATTTCAATTCTTGCCATCTCACCACGCACTTGAGCTATTTCCAATAATGTAATGAGACTATTTCTAAGTCCGGATTTAATATTATCTAACATTATAACCATTCCTTATATTAAATAATAAGCCACACCATATATGGCGTGGCTTAATGACTTAATGACGAATTACAGATAATTATCTTCTAGAAATTAAAACACCTAATAATAACCCGACCACACCGGCAACTGTAATTGCTTTATACGGATTATCTTGAACTAAGGTATCAGTTTGTTTAACTACAGTTCTTGCACTATCAATGGTATCATCTTTTAATGTTGCAAAACGATCTTTTACATCATCAAACTGTTTTGCTAATTTATCTTTTAACTTTTTATATTCTTCCGTAGAAGAATCAGATGTTTCATTAAATAATTCCTCTGCATTTTTCAAAATATCGCGAATCTCGTTTGTTAACTCTTCACGTTTTGCATCTAAGCTTTTAGCCATAACTGCTCTCCTTATTTAATTAAACGTAATCTATAAAAATAAAACATAATTGATTTATGTTTCATAATTAAAATACAGGCCACATTTAATAATGTCAACCTTTAATTTAAAGATTATTTAATTAAATTCATAAATTAAATAAACAAAAATGCAGTAATTTTTGCAAAAAAGTAACCAGATATTACCGCTTGTAAAGGCACAAATTCAGGTTAAATCATTGTATTTAATGCTTCAGTTAATTTTTGGTAACGCTGATATTTTGTCTGATAAGCCGCATAATTTTCCAGATTTGGCTCAAACACCTGCATTTCATTATTTAGGGCTTGAACTTGGCTTATATCCAGTCCAGCTTCTTGAATTGCCATTAATGCTGCTCCTAAGCAGCCGGTTTCTTCCATTTGTGGCACTTCGAGTCGCATTCCGGTTAAATCCGCCAACATTTGCATCCAAACTTTAGATTTCACCGGCCCACCGGTAACTCGCAACACATCAGCCTTTGGAAAGCGGATAAACATACGGTTTAAATGGGTCATCAAGCTAAACAACACGCCTTCGTAAATTGCCTGCAAGAGATGGGCTTGGGTATGGTGGGCTTGCATACCGTAGAAACCGGCTTGCATTCCTAAGCCTGCATTCGAACCATACAAAAACGGCACAAACAGCACCGAACTTGCCGCTGGCGGTAATTGGGCAACTGCTTGGTTGATTTCTGCATAATCGAGTTTCCACTGCTTCATAAACCACTCTAAATTACCGGAAGAAGTCGGGCTTGCCTCGTGGACGATAAATTTCCCTGCCTCTGCATAACGCCCATAAACAAAAGGTAACTCTTGGCTTGCATCAATATTATCGGTAATGCCGCTCACCACCGACCACGTCCCCAGCACAGCATTGAGTTTGGTTTCATCATCTAAATTAGCACAACGTGCGGTAGAAACCACATCGAATAGACCACCGACAACAGGTGTACCCACCGCTAATCCGGTTAATTTAGCGGCATTTTCCGTTACATATCCTGCAATTTTATTTGGCTCAATCACCGGCGGTAATTTCTCCAACACATCTGACATTCCCAATAAATCGGCTAACTGTTGGTCGTATTCGCCTTTTTCCATATTATAGAAATTGCTTTCGGAAATGTTGGTTTCTTCGCAATGCAGCTCACCGGTTAAGCAAAAACGCAGATAGTCGTGCGACATCAACACCGCCCCGATTTGTGCATAACGCTCAGGTTCATTTTTTTGCACCCATTTCAAAATCGACACAGGGTGTCCTGTCCAAAGAGTTTGGCGGGTAATAGGGTAAAGTTTTTGCGGAATGCCTTCAGCCTGCCACTGTTTAACAATCTCAAGCGAGCGTTGGTCGGAAGATAAAATTGCACGCCCCAACGGTCGATTCTGCTTATCCAGTAAAAACGCCCCTTTGCCTTGGGCGGAAATGCCCACACCTTTGATATCAGAAGGGCTAACACCGCTTTTTTCAATCGTTAGTCGCACTACTTCCGCACACACAGCCCACAGCTGCGACATATTACGCTCGGCATAACCAGCATATTCGCTGATTACCGAAACATTTTCACGATGAAGGGCTTGAATATTACCTTGTGTATCAAAAAGAGCGGCTTTGATAAAAGTCCCGCCACAGTCAATACCGAGAGTGTAGTTCATTTTTATTTTCCTTTAGCAGTTTAAAGGTAACAAGCGGTCTGATTTTGCAAAAAAATTGCAATTTCTTACCGCTTGCCAGATTTATTGACAAGCCCCTACACAAGGGGCTTCGATTAACAATAGATTACTGTGCTAACGCATCTACTTTTTTCAATAATTCATCGCCGTGTTTTTCCACGAAGGCTTTACGGACTTCCGCTTCAATCGCTGCTTTGAACGGGGCGTTATCCACTTGTTCGATCACTTCGATGCCTTGTTTGCGTAATTTTTCGATGATCTCTTTTTCGTTTTTCACGTTGAGATCACGTTGGAATTGACCGGCTTCTTTCGCCGCATCTAATAATGCGGTTTGTAACTCAGGGGCTAAGCCGTCAAATTTTGCTTTGTTCATTACTACGATTAACGGGGTGTAGCCGTGGTTGGTTAAACTTAAATGTTTTTGTACTTCAAACAGTTTTGCTGACCAGAAAATGCCGATTGGGTGTTCTTGTGCATCAACGGCACGAGTTTCTAATGCGGTGTAAAGCTCAGAAAGTGGCATTGGCACCGGGTTGCCGCCTAGCAAGGTGAAGGCTTGAATGTACATCGGGTTTTGGTTGGTGCGGACTTTTAAGCCTTTGATGTCTTCCGGCTTAGTCACCGGGTGTTTTGAGTTAGAGAAGGCACGGAAACCCACGTCCCAGAAGGCTAAGCCTTTTAAGCCTTGAGCCTCTAAATCTTTTAATAAGCCTTGACCGACTTCGCCATCTAATACTTTGTAAACGTGTTCACGATCTTTAAAAATAAACGGAATATCAATCACATTTAATTTTGGCTCTAAGCCGGTGAAGTTTGGTGAGCCAGACATTTCAATGTCAATAGTGCCGCCACGCACGCCGCTGATCATCGTTTGAGCATTACCTAAGGTGCTGTCCGGAAACAGTTTTAATTTAATTTCACCTTTGGTTTTTGCTGCCAATAATTCATCGAATTTTTTGGCGGCGATGTGTTGGGTATCGGAACGTGGGGCTTCATAACCGAAACGTAGCGAGGTTTCTGCCATTGCAGAGCCACTCATGACTGCCACGCCTGCCACTAATGCTGCTAAGGTTTTTAAATTAAATAATTTCATAGGGTTCTCCTGTGATTAAAAATTGAGTTGCAAGCGGTCTGTTTTTTCAAAAATTTTGCAAATTTTTGCGTAAATTCGACCGCTTGTTTACATTCAAATAATTACTGCATCCAGCTTAACGGCACTAACACCAGTGACGGGAAGAACACGAACAACAGTAGTAAACAAATCATCATTAAGAGGTAAGGCATTACGCCCTTAGCCGCTTGGTCGAACGGCAATTTTGACACGCCGGTAATCACGTTGAGTACGTTGCCGACCGGTGGTGTAATCAAGCCGATGGAGGTGTTAAGGATAAACAGCACACCGAAGTAAACTGGGTCAATGCCTGCCTCTTCCACCAACGGCATCAGTACCGGAGTTAAAATCAGCACGGTTGGGGTTAAGTCCATCACCATTCCGATAATAAACACCGCTAACATAATCACCAATAATAGCGTTGTCGGGCTTTCAATTAACGGCTCTAAAAGCTCGGTGAGCATCATCGGCAATTCCGCTACAGTAATCAGCCAGCCGGTTACATTTGCCGCTGCGACTAAGAACATCACCACTGCCGTAGTTTTCGCTGCCGCTAACACGACTTTGTATAAATCTTTGAACTTCATTTCACGGTAAACAAACAGTGAAACAATTAAGGCATAGAAGGTTGCGACCGCACCAGCCTCGGTTGGGGTGAACATTCCCGAGCGGAAACCGCCGATAATGATGACAGGCAACAATAACGCCCAAATACTGTTTTTAAATGAAATGCAAAGTTCTTCTTTGGTTGCTTTGGAGAAGGTCATTAAATCCAAACGTTTTGCCTGCCACCACCAAAGGGCTGCCAAGCAGATCCCCATAATAATGCCCGGGAAAATACCGGCTAGGAACAGTTTGGTAATGGACACGCCACTAGCCACACCAAAGACGATAAACGGAATGCTTGGCGGAATGATTGGGGCGATAATCCCTGCCGTACCGATTAAACCGGCAGAGCGGTCAATCGGATAGCCAGTGGTTTTCATCATCGGCAGTAGCATTGCGGCTACCGCTGCGGTATCCGCAACCGCCGAACCGGAAAGGCTTGCCATAATCATCGCCGCTAAAATTGCTACAAAACCTAAACCGCCTCGTTTATGACCGACTAATTTCATCGGTAGGTCGATAATCCGTTTGGAGAGACCGCCCTCGTTCATAATTTCACCGGCAAGAATGAAGAACGGAATTGCCATCAGCGAGAAACTATCTGCACCGCTCACAATTTGTTGTGCCAAAATTTGGGCATCAAACAGGTCTAAATGTAGCATTAACGCCACACCACACACCAATAGGGCGAAGGCGACCGGAATGCCCAATAAAATCGAGCCAAGCAACACGGAAAGAAAAATTACCACAGTCATCTATTTTTCTCCTTTTGCAATCACGCCAACCGTTGCCACAATGCGGGCAATAATTAACAAGCCGATTAATACCCCTGCCACCGTACTGGCAAGGAAAGTGATGCCTTGCGGTAAGCCTGAAATCGGGGCAAAGTTATTCAGGTTGAGGTTAAATTGAATCCAGCTACCGTCCACAATTAAGTAACAGCAGAACAACATCGCTAAATCGGTTACGATGCTGAGTAAATTTCTGGCAATCGGTGAGAGTTTATCGGTTAGCATAGTAACTCGAACGTGTTGATTTTCGCTAAATGCCAACACTGCCCCTAAAAACGCCAACCAAACAAACATATAGCGAGAGACCTCTTCGGTGACGCTAATGCTGCTGTTAAAACCGTAACGCAGTACCACATTGACGAACACCAAAATCGACATTGCAGATAAAATCACCACAACAATCAGTTCTAACAGTTTGCCGACTAATTGAGCTAAGGCTTTCATAGTTGCTCCTCAATTTCGCTCATCGCAATTTTTACCACCACTTTGCGAATGGTTTCTGTACCGTCAAAAATTGCCGTTCTGTGGCAATCTTCGGGGAAAAATACCGCAAAATTGCCTTCAACACAGCGAAATTCATTTTCGTTGGCAGCCGATTGATAATATTGAATATCCCGCTCAGGGTTGTATTCCACCGCAATCGGATTGGTGCCGTTATCCACCGCCGCAGCCATCATTTCTTTGCCACAATGTAAATACTGCACATCAAGATAATTGCGATGCACTTCCGGCTGAAATTCGTGTTTCGGTTTGGTGTTCAAATCCAACACCTGCACATAAATTTGTCTGCCTTTGAGTTCGTAAACCCCTGCCTCCATCGCATCAAAATCGGTATTTTTCAGATAATTTAATGCTAACTGAATGGCAGGCGGATACTGTTTTAAATTGACTTTGGAAATATGCCCGAAAAACATAATGCCTCCGTTTTGTAAAATTCTGCGGAAAAATGACCGCTTGTAGGGTGGGCGTAAGCCCACGTCATCTTATGATTGTGTCTAATGCGTGGGCTTACGCCCACCCTACCGGTCAATTTGCAATTACAACGCCTGCAATTTCGCCCAAACGGTGTCGTCCACCGGAATGCCGTTGGCTTTGTTATCGGCAAGAATTTGGGTGAACTCGTGGCCCGGTAAACGTACTGCGACATCAGGGTCGGCACGTTCTGCGGTTTTCACGTATTCCATAATGCGGTTGAGTTTTTCGTCTTTAGTTTTGCCGTCAATTAAGCGATCTACTTCAATCGCGATATAGACTTGCGACACGCAATATTCATCGTCTTTATCTTCGGTGACTGCCGCCGTGGATTCACCGTTAGAAAGCAAGGTGGCGATCATATCTAACACAATCGACAAGCCCGAACCTTTCCAGAAGCCCATCGGCATTAAACGGCGGTTTTTCTCGACCGTTGCCGGATCACGGGTCGGGTTGCCGTCATCATCAAAACCGGCATCGACAAAGGTTTGACGACCGGCAAGGCGATGAACTTCCAACATTCCGTATGAGTACATTGAGCAAGACATATCCACCATCGTGATTGGGTTAGTCGGCACGGCAATGATTAGCGGGTTCGTCCCGATACGGCACTCTTTCGCCCCCCAAGGTGGCATTACCGCAAGGGCATTCGTCCAGCAGATCCCGATATAGCCTTTCTCCGCTGCCTGCCAGCCGTAAGAACCGCCACGCATCCAGTGGTTTGCATTACGCAACGCTACCACTCCAATGCCGTTTTGTGAGGCAAGTTCCATCGCTCTGTCCATCATTTTTTTTGCGGTTAAGTTACCGATGGCTTGGTGAGCGTCCCACTGCTCAATCGCCCCCAGTGAAAGCACTTTAGTCGGCACCGCTTCCGGCACAATATCGCCATTTTCTAACTGCTGAATAAAGCGTGGAAAACGGTTTACCCCGTGTGAATAAGCACCCGCTTGGGTGGTGTCGGCAAACACGGTGGCACACTCTTCGGCAATCTCTTCACGCACATTGCGAGCCAACAGAACACGTTTAAATTGAGCTTTTAATTCTTCATAGGAAACTCGAATAGTCATCTTGAATACCTCAATATTTCAAATAGTAAAATCACGTTTCATAAGTTACTCTTAAGACAAATTAAAGTCAATTAAAGGAAAAATATAAAAAACATTTTAAATCAATTGGTTACAAAATTTTTTGTAAATTTGAGAGGTAGATCACACTTTAGAAATGGCAACAAGCGGTCATTTTTTTGCAAAATCTGACCGCTTGTATAATGTAGAGAATAGCTTGCAAGAAAATGGTTCGGCAAGAGAATCTCTCGCATATTCCGCTCGCATTGAAATAGGCTTAAAAACATTCTTAGATAATGGTGGATTCAAAGCTTTTACTGATAATTTTCAAAATCTAAATGGAATAAAACAATTGCCGGGCTTGGCTGTTCAACGTTTAATGGAACAAGGCTACGGATTTGGTGGTGAAGGAGATTGGAAGAGCGCGGCTCTTGTGCGTGCAGTGAAAGTGATGGGGTATGGCTTACCAAACGGTTCTTCCTTTATGGAAGACTACACCTATGATTTAGATGAACAAAACCAAGTGGTATTGGGGGCTCATATGCTTGAAGTTTGTCCATCTATTGCCAAAGAAAAATCAACATTAGCCATTCGACCGCTAGGTATTGGAGGCAAAGCAGATCCTGTTCGCTTAATTTTCAGTAGTAAGGCAGGAAAAGCAGTGAATGCAACAGTTGTAGATATGGGAGACCGTTTTAGAATGGTTGTTGCGGATTTAGAAGCTATCGCCCCTCCAAATCCAATGCCAAATTTACCGGTTGGGCACGCTTTTTGGAAGCTTCAACCCAATTTTGATGTCGGCACTCAAGCATGGATTTTAGCTGGCGGTGCTCATCATAGTGCATTTAGTTTAGATATTGATGCCGATATGCTACGAACTTTTGCTGAATATTTTGGTATTGAGTTTATCCATATCAACCAAAATACCGAGCTACCACAACTTAAAAATGAATTACGCTGGAATGATTTGGCATATAAATTTTCAAAATAATTAAAAAGGAATTGAGTAAGCGGTTATCTTTCCTTAAAAAACTTACACTTTTTGAGCAAAATATAACCGCTTTTTATAATAAGCTACGAAAGCATCATTTTTCCGATTGTTGATAGGTTTTCAAGGTTTCCATATTAAAAAAATAAGGTTTTAATATCAGTAGTATATCGAAAAAATGTTTAAGCTTTTCATCTTGTTGAACGCTATTTGATAGACTTTCTAAGGTTATATTTACCTCAAATTGTGCTAGTTTTTTTGCTACATCAATGTAGGTTTGGAGTAGGTTTAATTCTGTTTCATTACAGCGGCGGATAATCGCTAAAATATCTCTCTCCTTCCAGGTGAAAATTCCTTCGCGTGGGTTTAATAATCCCTTTTCTATATATTCATTAAGCATTTGCTCACTTATTTTAAATTCATTGCATAGCTGCGCTGAGTCAAAGGTTTCATTTCTTTCCCCAAGCATTAATGAGAAGGTATGAATTAGACTTTCATAAGGGTTGTTTTTATCAAAATCAGGTTGTAAAAAAAGAGTCTTTATTTGAGAAATGCTTGCATTGCAATTAGTTTGTAAATATTTGATAAATTCGAGGAGTTTTACATTACTTTCATCATAGAGGTGAAAATTAGGTTTATCTTTATAGGGTTCAGGTAAAATTCCCTCCTTGATGTAATATAGAATAGTAGATTTTGGAGTATTACTAAGCTTGACTAAGTCGTTCATTTTTAGCATGAATTACGTCCTTCTTTTCATTCTTTATTTTATACACAAGTGTAAAGTAAAACTTTATAGTTTTGATTATAAATTTAAACTAAATTGTTTGTTTTTTACAATAGTTTCTTTACTTTTTTGTAAAAAGTAGTCACTTTTTTTTAAAAGTGTGAAGAATGCCTCGTTTTCACAAGTTTTGGGGTTGCAACTCTTAATTTGTGACGTATAATTTATGGCTGATTTTCATTGATTTAACAGTGGTTAATTATTAATCTCATTGAGTGGAAGGTTTACTGCAAAATAAGGATGAAAGGTGTCTGCTGTAATCAATAAAGCAAAATCACAGTATAAACAAGCATTAAAGACTGAGTTTTTTATCTTGTGTCTTTTGGTAGTTGGACTGTCTTGTTGGAAAATGAATCTTTATTTTTCCTTTTTAGGCGGTGCTTTAGCAAGTTTTTTACCACATCTTGTGTTTGTATATTGGATTTTTTTCAAAAAATCGGCAAAAAATCAATCAAAAATGGCCGCTTTCTATCGTGGTGAAGGAATGAAATGGTTGGTTACTATTATTTTGGTGATCGGCTGTTTTAAATTAATACCAAATCTAGATTTTGTTTGGTTTTTTGTTGGATATTTTATCGCATTATTTTTAAATAATATGATTCCGTTTGTGTTAAGCAAACATCACCGCTAATTTTAATTAAAAGGATATGTTATGGCTGGAACGACAGCAGAATATATTAGCCACCACTTAAGCTTTTTATCAACAGGTGAAGGCTTTTGGGCTGTGCATTTAGATACGCTATTCTTCTCTTTAGTGGCAGCTGTAATTTTCTTATGGGTTTTCTCGCGTGTAGCAAAAAATGCAACCACAGGAGTTCCTGGAAAATTACAATGTTTTGTAGAGATTGTGGTGGAATGGGTAGATGGCTTGGTGAAAGATAATTTCCACGGTCCACGTAATGTGATAGCGCCATTGGCGTTAACCATTTTCTGTTGGGTGTTTATTATGAACGCGATCGACCTTGTTCCTGTCGATTTCTTACCACAGCTTGCAAATCTGTTTGGGATTCATTATTTACGTGCAGTGCCAACAGCAGATATTAGTGCAACGCTGGGTATGTCTATTTGTGTATTTGCGCTAATTTTGTTTTATACAGTGAAATCGAAAGGTTTTGGTGGTTTAGTAAAAGAATACACTCTACACCCGTTTAATCATTGGGCATTTATTCCAGTAAACTTTATCCTTGAAACGGTAACTCTACTTGCAAAACCGATTTCATTGGCATTCCGTTTATTCGGTAATATGTATGCTGGTGAGTTAATCTTTATCCTTATTGCAGTAATGTATATGGCAGACAACTTCGCTCTACAGGCGTTGGGGATTCCATTACACTTGGTTTGGGCAATTTTCCATATTTTAGTTATTACGCTTCAAGCCTTTATTTTTATGATGCTAACGATTGTTTATTTGAGTATCGCTTATAACAAAGCGGATCATTAAACTACCCTTGCAAGCGGTAGGTTTTTTGCAAATTTTTGCAAAATATTGACCGCTTGAATTTATATTTTTATCAACAACCTAGCCTTCGGGCTAATTCCTCAATCTAATGGAGAACATTATGGAATCAGTAATCACAGCAACAATTATTGGTGCTTCAATTTTATTAGCTTTCGCTGCGCTTGGCACTGCTATCGGCTTTGCTATTTTAGGTGGCAAATTTTTAGAGTCATCAGCTCGTCAGCCTGAATTAGCATCAAGCTTACAAACTAAAATGTTTATCGTTGCTGGTCTTTTAGATGCTATCGCAATGATCGCTGTAGGTATTTCATTACTATTCATCTTCGCAAACCCGTTCATTGATTTATTGAAATAAGTCGGGATTTGATTAACCGTTATTCAGTTGAATAACTTTACCGGCTTTTAGGAGGGCGTTGTGAATTTAAATGCAACACTAATTGGTCAACTGATTGCGTTCGCACTTTTTGTTGCGTTCTGTATGAAGTTTGTATGGCCACCGCTAATTCGAGCGATAGAAGAGCGTCAGGCAAATATTGCTAGCGCATTGGCTTCTGCCGAAAAAGCGAAACAAGAACAAGCTGATTCTAAAGCGGCTGCGGATCAAGAAATCCTTAGAGCGAAAGAAGAAGCACAAAATATCATTGATTTAGCAACAAAACGTCGTAATGAAATTTTAGAATCTGTACAAGCAGAAGCTGAAGTGGAACGTCAACGTATTATTGAACAGGGTTACGCGGAAGTTGAAAGCGAACGTAAACGTGTTCAAGAAGAGCTTCGTCAAAAAGTGGCTGCATTGGCTATTGCTGGTGCAGAAAAAATCGTGGGTCGTTCGGTGGATGCTGCTGCGAACAACGATATTATTGATAAGCTAGTTGCGGAACTATAACTAGGAGGGGCAGATGTCAGAATTAAGCACAGTAGCTCGCCCCTATGCTAAAGCGGCTTTCGATTTTGCTTTAGAACAAGGTCAATTGGAACAATGGCAGCAGATGTTAACTTTTTCTGCCGCCGTCGCTAGCGATGAGCAAGTAGCTAGTTTTCTTAACTCATCACTTGCAAGCGGTCAGATTTCTGAGACGTTTATCAAGATTTGTGGCGAACAATTAGATCAATATGGGCAAAATTTCATTCGCGTAATGGCTGATAACAAGCGTTTAGCAGTATTACCTGCGGTATTGAATGCATTTTTAGAATTAAGAGCAGAACAGGAATCAATTAAAGATGTTGAGGTTGTTTCTGCAGATAAATTAACAGATGCACAAGAAGCAAAAATTGCCAATGCGATGGAAAAGCGACTCGGAACGAAAGTACGTATTACTTCATCAATAGATAGTTCATTAATTGCGGGTGTGATCATTCGTTATGATGATGTAGTGATTGATGGTAGTAGTCGTGGACAGCTAAACCGCTTGAGTCAAGAGTTGAGCTTGTAAGAGGAATAAAAAATGCAACTAAATTCAACTGAAATTAGTGAATTGATTAAAAAACGTATTGCCCAGTTTAATGTGGTGAGTGAAGCTCAAAGCACAGGGACAATCGTTTCGGTAAGTGACGGGGTTATTCGTATCCACGGCTTATCTGATGTAATGCAAGGTGAAATGATTGCATTACCGGGCAATCGTTATGCGATTGCATTAAACTTAGAAAGAGATTCTGTTGGTGCAGTTGTAATGGGACCTTATGCCGATTTAGCAGAAGGTATGCAAGTACAATGTACCGGTCGTATTTTAGAAGTGCCGGTTGGTCGTGGCTTATTAGGTCGTGTTGTAAATACCTTAGGTCAGCCAATCGATGGTAAAGGCGAAATCCAAAATGACGGTTTCTCACCAATCGAAGTGATCGCACCGGGCGTTATCGACCGTCAATCGGTTGATCAGCCGGTTCAAACCGGTTACAAAGCCGTTGACTCAATGGTACCAATCGGTCGTGGTCAGCGTGAATTGATTATCGGTGACCGTCAAACCGGTAAAACCGCATTAGCGATTGATGCGATCATCAACCAACGTGATTCAGGCATTAAATGTATCTACGTTGCAATCGGTCAAAAAGCATCAACTATCGCTAACGTGGTGCGTAAATTAGAAGAGCACGGTGCATTAGCGAACACTATCGTGGTTGTAGCATCTGCATCTGAATCTGCTGCATTACAATACTTAGCACCTTATGCAGGTTGTGCAATGGGTGAATACTTCCGTGACCGTGGTGAAGATGCGCTAATCGTGTACGATGATTTATCTAAACAAGCGGTTGCTTACCGTCAAATTTCATTGTTATTACGCCGTCCACCGGGTCGTGAAGCATTCCCGGGTGATGTGTTCTATCTACACTCTCGCTTATTAGAGCGTGCATCTCGTGTAAATGCAGACTATGTAGAACGTTTCACTAACGGTGCTGTGAAAGGTCAAACCGGTTCTTTAACCGCATTACCGATCATCGAAACCCAAGCAGGTGACGTTTCAGCCTTCGTACCGACTAACGTAATTTCAATTACCGATGGTCAGATTTTCTTAGAATCAGGCTTATTCAATGCTGGTATTCGTCCTGCGGTAAACCCGGGTATCTCGGTTTCTCGTGTAGGTGGTTCTGCACAAACTAAGCTGGTTAAAAAACTTGCTGGTGGTATCCGTACCGCACTTGCTCAATACCGTGAATTAGCTGCATTCGCACAGTTCGCATCAGATCTTGATGAAGCAACACGTAAACAGCTTTCACACGGTCAGAAAGTAACTGAGTTGTTGAAACAGAAACAATTCGAGCCGATGTCTGTTGCACAATTAGGTTTATCATTAGCAGCAGCTGAATACGGTTACTTAGATGATATTCCGGTTGAGCGTGTTGGCTCATTTGAAGCAAACTTATTAGCTTATGCTCAAAGTAACTACGGCGAGTTTATGCAAGAACTGTCAAAATCCGGCAATTTCAATGATGAAATTAAAGATAAATTGAACGAGATTTTATCTGGTTTCAAAAAGAACAGTGCTTGGTAATCTAACTTTTTAGCGGAGAAATAATATGGCAGGTGCTAAAGAGATAAGAACCAAAATTGCAAGTGTTCGTAATACACAAAAAATTACCAAAGCGATGGAAATGGTTGCCGCATCAAAAATGCGTAAAACCCAAGAGCGTATGACGGCTTCTCGCCCTTATGCTGAAAGTATTCGCAAGGTAATTAGCCATATTGCCAAAGGTAACATTGAGTATAAACACCCATTTTTGACCCCACGTCCGGTAAAAAAAGTTGGCTATTTAGTAGTTTCAACCGATCGCGGTTTATGTGGTGGCTTAAATATCAATTTATTTAAAACCGTTTTACATGAATTGAAAGAAAAAGATGACCAAGGTGTTAAGTCTCGACTTGCTGTGGTGGGAAATAAAGGGATCTCCTTTTTTAACCCAATGGGGCTAGAGATTAAAGGTCATATCAATGGATTGGGTGATACACCGGCAATGGAAGATTTAGTCGGTATTGTTAACGGTATGGTAAATGCCTACCGTGAAGGCGAAATTGATGAAGTGTATGTGGTATATAACCGTTTTATAAACACGATGTCACAAAAACCGACAGTACAACAGTTGCTTCCTTTGCCTGCACTGGAAAATGACTCATTAGAGCAAACCGGTTCTTGGGATTATCTCTATGAACCAAATCCACAAGCGTTATTAGACAGCTTACTGGTTCGTTATTTAGAATCTCAAGTTTATCAGGCAGTGGTAGATAATCTTGCGTCTGAACAGGCTGCTCGAATGGTGGCAATGAAAGCAGCAACCGATAACGCAGGTAATCTGATTAATGAGTTACAGTTAGTGTATAACAAAGCTCGTCAAGCAAGTATTACGAATGAATTAAATGAAATTGTCGCGGGTGCCGCAGCAATTTAACAATGAATAGAGGAACGGTAATGGCAACGGGAAAAATTGTACAGATCATCGGTGCGGTAATCGATGTTGAGTTTCCGCAAGATGCAGTACCAAAAGTTTATGATGCATTAAAAGTTGAATCAGGTTTAACCCTTGAAGTTCAACAACAATTAGGTGGCGGTGTGGTGCGTTGTATTGCACTTGGTTCATCTGATGGTTTAAAACGTGGCTTAAAAGTTGAAAATACAAATAAAGCGATCGAAGTACCGGTTGGTACAAAAACACTTGGTCGTATTATGAACGTATTAGGTGAGCCAATTGATGAAGCAGGCCCAATCGGTGAAGAAGAGCGTTGGACAATCCACCGTGCAGCACCAAGCTACGAAGAACAAGCGAACAGCACCGAGCTTTTAGAGACCGGTATCAAAGTTATCGACTTAGTCGCTCCGTTTGCGAAAGGTGGTAAAGTTGGCTTATTCGGTGGTGCGGGTGTAGGTAAAACCGTAAATATGATGGAGTTAATCCGCAACATCGCTATCGAACACAGCGGTTACTCGGTATTCGCCGGTGTAGGTGAGCGTACTCGTGAGGGTAATGACTTCTACCACGAAATGAAAGACTCTAACGTATTAGACAAAGTATCGCTGGTTTACGGTCAAATGAACGAACCACCGGGCAACCGTCTGCGTGTGGCATTAACCGGCTTAACGATGGCAGAAAAATTCCGTGATGAAGGTCGTGACGTATTATTCTTCGTGGATAACATCTACCGTTATACTTTAGCAGGTACCGAAGTATCTGCGTTATTAGGTCGTATGCCGTCTGCGGTAGGTTATCAGCCGACTCTTGCAGAAGAGATGGGCGTATTACAGGAGCGTATTACCTCAACCAAAACCGGCTCTATTACCTCTGTGCAAGCGGTATATGTTCCGGCGGATGACTTAACTGACCCGTCTCCGGCAACTACCTTTGCCCACTTAGACTCAACGGTGGTATTAAGCCGTAATATCGCTTCACTCGGTATTTACCCGGCGGTTGACCCTCTTGACTCAACCTCTCGTCAGTTAGATCCACTCGTGGTTGGTGAGGAACACTATAACGTTGCTCGTGGTGTACAAGGTACATTACAACGTTATAAAGAGTTAAAAGACATCATCGCTATTTTAGGTATGGACGAGTTATCGGAAGACGACAAACGCTTAGTAGCTCGTGCACGTAAAATCGAACGTTTCCTTTCACAACCATTCCACGTTGCGGAAGTGTTCAACGGCGTACCGGGCAAATTCGTACCGTTAAAAGAGACTATCCGTGGCTTTAAAGGCATTTTAGAAGGCGAATACGACCATATTCCGGAACAAGCGTTCTATATGGCGGGTTCAATTGACGAAGTGGTTGAAAGAGCAAAACAGATGTAATTTTGTTCTAAACTAAAGGAGAACAACATGGCATCTCAATTTGAACTCACAGTGGTGAGCGCAGAACGTAAAATCTTTGAAGGCACTGTTACCAGCGTGCGTGTTTCAGGAACAGACGGTGAATTAGGGGTGTATGCAGGGCATGCACCGTTATTAACCGCAATTAAACCGGGAATGGTTAAATTCACTTTAGCTGATGGCAAAGAAGAGTTTATCTACGTTTCAGGCGGTTTCCTTGAAGTACAACCGACAGTAGTAACAGTGTTGGCTGATACCGCAATTCGAGGCGATGAGCTGGACGAACAACGTATTCTTGCCGCAAAACGCAAAGTAGAAGAAACACTTTCAAAAACTAACGATGCGGATATGACCGCGAAGTTAGCGAGAGAAATTGCGAAACTGCGTGTTTACGAACTCACAAAAACCAAATTAGCGAATAATCGTTAATATCGAAAACCCCACGAAAGTGGGGTTTTGTTTTTACAAGCGGTCAAAAACAGTCAATTTTTTGCAAAATCTGACCGCTTGTGAACGTTAAAAGCGAACCCTAAGGTTCGCTTTTTTATGATTAAAGAATATTCTCAAACTGTTCAAACACTTCTTTTGGCCAAACGCTGGATTGCACTTCGCCGATGTGTTTTTTGCGTAGTAAGAACATCACTAAGCGAGACTGACCGATACCGCCGCCGATAGAAAGCGGGAGCTTGCCGGCTAATAAATCTTTGTGCCAATCCATTTCGAGACGGTCTTCGTCGCCGGTTAAATCAACTTGTAAGCGTAAGGCGGTTTCATCTACACGAATACCCATTGAGGAAAGTTCAAAGGCTGTGCCGAGTTCTTCGTTCCAAACTAAAATATCGCCGTTTAAGCCTTTGTAGCCTTGTTCGGACTCGGTTGTCCAGTCATCATAGTCCGGAGCTCGTCCATCGTGAGGTTTACCGTCTGATAATTTGCCGCCGATACCGATTAAGAACACCGCTCCGCACTCTTTACAGATAGCATTTTCACGCTCTTTGCTGGTCATATTCGGATAGCGTTGCACTAAGTCTTCGCTGTGAACGAAAGTAATTTGTTTAGGCAATACAGATGGAATATCGAAACGAGCTTCCACCGCTAATTCGGTTAAACGAATTGCTTTATAGATTTCGTTTACGGTTTCTTTTAAGAAATCGAAGTTGCGGCGACCTTCAGGAATGACTTTTTCCCAGTCCCATTGGTCAACATATACCGAGTGTGTGCGATCTAAAGAATCTTCATCAGGGCGAAGAGCTTTCATATGAACAAATAACCCTTCTCCTTCTTTAAATCCAAAGCGAGCTAAGGTGTGGCGTTTCCATTTTGCAAGAGAATGAACCACTTCATAAGTAGAGCTTGGAATACATTTTACGTTTACTTTTACCGCTTTTTCGATACCGGAAAGGTTGTCTTGCATACCGTTGCCGACTTCGCTCAAAATAGGACCTTGTACTTCGATAATGCCTAATTTATCAATAAGGTATTGCGTAAAGGTGTTTTTAACGAAACTGATTTCTTGTTGCTGTAAAATAAAAGATTTTTTCATTGTTTGCTTTCCTAATTAAAGAATGTTGATTTTTATTTCTCGTGCTTGATTGCATTTAAGAATTGATGAGTGCTAATTTAAAGAAATATCTAAAAAATGCAATATTTATCAAATAAAAAAGCATTTGTGATAAATTTCATTTAAAATATTTGCAATATTTTTAAATGTTATCTAATTAGTTTGATTTTGAGGAGAAAAAATGTACAGTAAAAACACGACTAAATCGGAAATTGATAAGCTGGATCAAAAAATTTTACGTTGGCTAATTAAAGATGCTCGCACGCCTTATGCGGAAATGGCAAAAGTTTTTGGTGTGAGTGCCGCAACTATCCATGTCCGTGTTGAAAAAATGCGCCAAGCCGGCATTATTGAATCTACCAAAATCGTAGTGGACGAGCGTAAGGTTGGGTATGACGTGTGTTGCTTTATTGGCATTATTTTAAAATCAGCCAAAGATTATGATAAAGTAATTGCTAAACTTAGTGAATTTAATGAAGTTGTTGAGGCGTACTATACCACTGGTAATTATTCTATTTTTATTAAAGTAATGACCCATACCATCGAAGAGTTGCATTCGGTATTAGCAGGAAAAATTCAGTCTATTGATGAAATTCAGTCAACAGAAACGCTTATTTCACTTCAAAATCCGATTTCAAGAGATATTCTCCCTTAAAAGAGTTAAGTAAAAGATAAGACCACTTGTATTGGGTTACAAGCGGTCGTTTTGTTTTGGTTTTTTGCAACTATTCTGCCTATTTTTCCAAAATAGTCTTAATTAATAGCATTAATGCGGTGGCATCATCAACCAAACCGAGTGGGCCTAAAATTGCTTCGGGTAGAATATCTACAGGGCTGAACATATAGATTAAGATAATAGCAATTTTAATCCACTTCGCCTTATTTGCACTGATTTTGTTCATTGATACTTAAGTTATAATTGTTCAACAAATGATGGTAACCATTCTTCAGCACTGCCATCGTGGTCGAAATTATTCATTACATCAATTCTCAGTGATTCGCAAACTTGGCTTGCCCCTTTCGCTTTGAGAGCTTCTTCAACAATATTTACTGCATTGCAGAAGGTGTCATAGTCGGAGCTACCTAAACCGATTACACCAAATTTCATACTGCTGAAATCAGCCGAGCTATTTGCTAAATCATCAAATAACGGCTGGATATTTTCGGGTAGCTCGCCGGCTCCGTGGGTAGAGGTAACGACAATCAGATTGGCTTTACCTTCAATATCGGCAAGGGTGGCTTGGTTAAACAGTTCCACTTCAAAACCTTGTTCGCTTAATACCTCATTAATGTGATCGGCAACATATTCTGCACCGCCTAAGGTGCTGCCGGTGATGATACAAATTGATGTCATAATAAATCTCTCGTTTAAAAAACTGCCAATATTCTAGCCAAGAATCATTGGTTTGCAACTGATTATTCTGATTATAAATTATAACCTTTAGTTATTTTGAAAATACCGCAATGCCGAGTAAGTTACCTCTAATATACTTACTTTAAGGAGTTTTTTATGCGTCTTTCTACGTTTGCTTTAACGGTAGCATTTTTCAGTGGTGTCGCTTATGCTGCACCGGCAAATACGCTGATTAATTGCGTGGCAACCCCACCGATGAAACTGAGCCCTGCAATTACCAACGATGCCAATGATTTCAATGCCAGCTCACAACAAATTTATAATCGCTTATTAGCGTTTAAAGCCGGTGAACTAACGGTTGAGCCGAGTTTGGCAGAACATTGGGAAATCAGTGACGATGGCTTAAGTTACACATTCCATTTACGTAAAGATGTGAAATTTCATTCCAATAAACAATTTATGCCAACTCGAACGCTGAATGCGGATGATGTGGTGTTCTCGTTCCAACGCCAGATGGATTCAAACCACCCTTACCATAAGGTCTCTGACGGTACTTATTTCTATTACCATTGGATGAATTTGCCGAAGATTTTAAAAACAGTGGAAAAAGTGGACGATTACACCGTTAAAATCACGTTACAGCAACCTAACGCTCCGTTTCTCACGACTTTAGCGATGGACTTCTTGTCGATTTATTCAAAAGAATATGCGGATAAATTGCTGGCGGAAGGCAAGCCGGAATTGTTGGATCAAGCCCCGATTGGCACCGGGCCTTTTGTGTTCCAAGTTTATCAAACCGACCAAGCAGTGCGTTATGTTGCAAATCCGGAATATTTCCAAGGTAAAGCAAAATTTGAGAAACTGATTTTTAGCATTACCCCTGATGCCGGCACTCGTTATGCCAAATTGAAAGCGGGTGAATGTGATGTGATTGATTTCCCGAATATTTCCGATATTGCCCAAATGAAACAAGATCCGAAGGTGAATTTATTACAGCGAGACGGGCTGAATTTAGCTTATATCGGCTTAAACAGCACCAAACCGGCATTAAATAACGCCAAAGTTCGCCAAGCCTTGCATTATGCAGCCGATAAGAAAGCGATTGTCGAGGCTGTTTATCAAGGCGGTGGCACGGTAGCAAGTAATCCGTTCCCTGATTCGGTGTTGGGCTATAATCCAAATTTACCGCAATATGAATTTAACCTTGAAAAAGCCAAAGCCCTATTAACAGAAGCCGGCTTTGCCGATGGTTTTGAAACAGAAATTTGGGTGCAGCCGGTTGTGCGACCTTCCAATCCGAACCCACGCCGTACCGCAGAAATTATTCAAGCAGATTGGGCGAAAATCGGGGTGAAAGCGAAATTAGTGACCCACGAATGGGCGGATTTCAACAAACGCACCCGTGAAGGCGAGTTCTCTGCCGGCACTTATGGCTGGACAAGCCGTAATGGTGATCCGGATAACTTCCTTTTCCCATTATTGAGCAAAGCCAATATTCCCGGCACTAATTATGGACGTTGGACAGATGAGAAATTTGAGCAGTTATTGGCTCAAGCCGTACAAACCCAAAACCGTGGCGAACGGGCGAAGCTCTATCAACAAGCGGTGGAAATTGCCAACGAGCAAACGCCATTTATTCCGCTGGCTCACGCTATCAACTATGTACCGCTTAGCAAACGGGTGCAAGGTTTTGTGCAAAATCCATTTGGCTACACGCCATTTTATGGGGTGAGTTTATCGGAGTGATATGCCATACAAGCGGTCTATTTTTGCCACTTTTTTGCAAAATGTGGTAGAGAATAGACTGCTTTTCTTTTAGAATGAGTCACCTTTCTATACGGATAAATCTATATGAAAAAGATACTCCTCTTAGTTCTTTTACTTACGCTTGCAACTCAAATAAAAGCAGATGAAGGTAATAACACACAGGTTTGTGCTGAGCAACAACATCAAATTATTGCTCATTACTTTAAGATTTCTCAAGAGAAACTTTCTGCTCGTACTTTAGCTTCTGCCTGTAAAACAGCTCCTAACAATTCAACGGAAACCTTAGTGAGTTATGCGGTAATAGAGCCTAAATACAGCAAAGAAAATTATCAAAACGACGAAAACACACCTAAGTGGACGCTTTTTGTTGCTCGTGTGAATGATAATGCGATATTGCAATCGTGGGAGCAGGATATGGAGATCGATGCCTCTATTGATGTGAATGCAGATAGCCTTAAAATTGATACCTCCCGTTATATTCTAAACGACAAAGTAAGAGCTTTCGGCGTGAGGTTTAATAACGCTGCTCGTGGTCCAAGTGCTCCGGAGTATTCTGCAAATGATCATTTGATGTTATTTGTGCCGGAAAAAGAAAAGTTAAAACTTGTTTTTGATTATCCGATGACTTTTTGGTCTATTTTAGATGATAAAGAAACCAAAACCGAAACAGCAAACTTGGTATTGCAAATGGATAACAAACAGACCAACGGCTTCAATGATATTATTGTAAAAGCGGATATTACCCAAAATATCTGGAGTACTGGGTTTTATGATATAGGTAGAGAGTTGAAATCAGAAAATACTCGCCAAGAAAAAGTGCGATTAAAATATAATGGTGACCGTTACACCGTGGTAGAAAAAGCAGAATGGCTTCATTAATTGCAAGTCGTTGAGAAAAAATCACCGCTTGTTACTCCAAGCGGTGATTTTCGTTTAGCCTTTTGCAACTTAAATTACAAGAATTTAGCTTTTAACTGTTTGGTCACTTCTTTTTGTGCCGGAGTTTGTTCTTTCGTCATCGGCTCACGGCAGTAACCTGCTTGCACACCTTCTAACTCTAACAAGCCTTTGATGGTTTGGTATAAACCGTTGCCTAAAATGCCTTCGATTAAATCGTTGGTTACATTTTGGATTTCAAACGCTTCTTTGATTTTGCCTTGTTGGGCTAATTCAAAGATTTGTCTTGCACGAATACCGTTTACGTTAAAGGTTGAGCCGATTGCACCGTCCACACCTAATACCGTTGCCGGTAGCATCATTTCATCGAAACCTGCGTAGATTAAGTGGTTCGGGAACGCTTTGCGTAAACGCTCTAACAGGTAGAAATCGCCGGCGGTGAATTTCACACCGATGATTTTTTCGTTCTCAAATAATTCAGCGAATTGGCTCACACCGATGTTTACGCCGGTTAAGAACGGAATGGAGTAAACGATCATTTTGTTGCCGGTTTCACGAATAATGGTTTCATAGAAGTTTTTGATTTCCGGGAAGCTGAATTTGTAGTAGAACGGTGTCACCGCTGACAAGCTGTCATAGCCTAATTCGGTCGCATATTTACCCAGTTCTACCGCCTCTTTTAAGTTTACGCTACCCACTTGGGCGATAAGGGCGATTTCATCTTTTGCTTCATCTTTGGCGATACGGAAAATCTCTTTTTTCTCTTCGGTAGAAAGCATAAAGTTTTCACCGGTTGAACCGCCCACATATAAACCGTCCACTTTCATTTTGTCGATGTTGTGGCGGATAATTTGGCGTAAGCCTTTTTCATTGATGGTGCCGTCTTCGTTGAAAGAGACTAATAACGCACTAAAAATACCTTTTAAGTTTTTCATTTGGATCTCCAAAGTTAGAATTTGTTAAAGAGTTACACCTTGTTTCAGTTGGTTTTCCGCCCACCAAGCCGCACCGATTAAGCCGGCATCTTGCCCGGATTGAGCATTTTCCAATACGCAATGATATACACTCGGCATTTCAGCTAAATAGTCGGACACCAGCGGTAAATACCCCTCCGCTAAGCCCACGCTGCCGCCTAACACGACTTTTTGTATATCTAAACTGATTTTTAAATCGGCAATCAAGTTGGCAATCGCTTTTGCAGATTTTTGCACTAATTCGACCGCTTGCGGGTTGCCTTGGCGGAATCGCTCGAACACCTCTTTTGGTGAACAAGGCTTTTCCCATTGGCTGGAAACTGCCTCTATTGCACGCCCTGCTGCGACTGCTTCGACACAGCCGACTCGTCCACAACCACAGAGAGGCCCGTTCGGATCGGCTAGAGTATGCCCGATATGTCCTGCAATGCCGTTACTGCCGATTTGCAGTTCGCCGTTTAAAATAATGCCGCCGCCTACGCCGGTGGAAACGGTAATAAATACAAAATGTTTGACCGCTTGTTGGTCTTCATTTAAATATTCGGCACACACCGCCGCTTGCACGTCATTTAATAATGCAATCGGCTTATCGGTATGCTTTGCAATGCTTTGTTTCAACGGAAATTCTGCCAATCCGCCTAAATTTTTTGGATTTAGTGCAGTAAGCACCCCTTTATTGATAATGCCTGTTGAGGCAACTGCCACAAAATCAAATTGCCCTTGATAATGTTGCATTATCTCACCAATCGCTTGATGCAAACTGCCTGCCTGATCAGCTTGTGGTTTATCAGTCGGGGTCTGAATTTGTTGGCGTTGTGACACTTGATTGTGTTGCACAATTGCCGTGGCAATTTTCGTGCCACCGATGTCTATTGCTAAACAACGCATAAGCAGCTCCTATTTTTGAGCCGATTTTACAGAGTCGGCAAACCAGCTCACAATATGCTCTAAGCGGGTCAATGCCGATCCAACGGTAACGTAATCCGCCCCGATTTCAATCGCCGTTTTTGCTAGTTCAGGCGTGTTGTAGCGACCTTCCGCCATAACATTACAGCCGGCAGCTTTTAAACCTTTCACTAATTGATAGTCCGGCTCATCAGGCACTTCGCCACCGGTGTAGCCAGACATTGTACTACCCACAATATCAAAGCCTAATTGTTGGCAATGTAAACCTTCTTCAAGGGTGGAGCAATCCGCCATTGCCAAGCAACCTTTTTCGTGAATGCGTTTTACCGCCTCTTCAATGCTGACCGGGCGGGTGCGGAATGTGCCGTCCACCGCAATAATATCGGCACCGGCTTCGGCTAAGGCATCAATATCTTCTAAAAATGGCGTAATACGCACAGGGGAATCTGGCAAATCACGTTTTACAATGCCGATAATCGGCACATCAACAACGGCACGAGTTGCTTTTAAATTTTCTACGCCCTCAATGCGAATGCCCTTTGCTCCACCAATAACAGAAGCAGCCGCCATAGCAGCCACAATTTCAGGTTTATCCATGGGGCCGTCATCAACCGGTTGGCAGGAGGCAATCAGCCCGTTTTGAATTTGACTTAAAATAGAATCACGAGATAGTGTTGACATAACAGTTCCTTTTTTATGTTCAAAAGGTAGTCAATGGACTAGATTTTGTTTGTGAAGAAATACTCCAAATAATTATAATTTAATAAATTTTTACTACAAACAGAAAAATAAAAAAATGTGAGCTAAGTCTCATTTTTTATCAAAACGGAAAGAGAGAATGTGGCAGAAATGCAAAAAGCCGTTAAATATTAACGGCTTTTGAAATGTGGCGGAAGTGCATGGGAGTTGAACCCACCCGAGAACGCTGGCGTCCTCAACAGGATTTGAAGTCCTGCCACCTCACCGGAGATGACGCACTTCCGAAAAATTGGCAATATTGTACTTTATTTATTAGAATTGTCCAAAATATTCTCTCAATCATTCACATTATGCAACAACTATTTCGCCAAATTCCCTCGCTCGACCTCTTGTTGAAAAAGCCACAAGCGGTCGAATTATGCCAAAAATTTGCATATTCCAGCGTGGCTGAACAAGCTAGGAGTTTGCTTACTCAAGCACGTCAATTTATTTCCCAACAGCAAGCCTTGCCGGATTTTATTGCTGATGAAAACCTGTTTTTTACAAGTCTGGAGCAAAAATTGCAAGCGTTGAGTGAGGTGAAAATCCGCTCCGTGTTCAACTTAACCGGCACGGTGCTACACACCAACTTAGGGCGTGGGTTGTGGTCGGAAAAGGCGATACAGTCAGCAACCAACGCAATGCGAAATAATGTGGCGTTGGAATTTGATATTGAAGCAGGCAAACGCTCGCACCGAGATAATTACATTTCCGAGTTGTTGCAAATGCTTACCGGAGCGGAGGCAGCTTGCATTGTGAATAATAATGCGGCGGCAGTGTTGTTGATGTTAGCGACATTCGCACAGGGCAAGGAAGTGATCGTTTCCCGTGGTGAGCTGGTGGAAATTGGCGGGGCATTTCGTATTCCGGATATTATGGCTCAAGCCGGTTGCAAATTGGTGGAAGTCGGTACGACTAATCGCACTCATTTAAAGGATTATCGCAACGCGATCACTGAAAATACCGCATTTTTAATGAAAGTTCACACCAGCAACTACCACATTCAAGGTTTTACCAGTTCGGTGTCGGAAGAGGAGTTGGTGGCTCTCGGCAAAGAATTTAATCTGCCGGTGATTACCGACTTAGGTAGCGGTTCGCTGACCGATATGCAAGCCCTTAATTTGCCTACTGAGCCAATGGTTCAGCAAAAAGTAGCGGCTGGGGTAGATTTGGTTTCCTTCTCGGGCGATAAATTATTAGGCGGTCCGCAAGCCGGCATTATTGTCGGTAGCCAAGCGATGATTAGCCAGCTGCAACAACACCCGCTGAAACGGGTGCTACGTTGTGATAAAGTGATTTTATCGGCACTTGAGGCAACGCTACGCCACTACTTATTTCCGGAGCAATTAACCGATAACTTGCCGACTCTTCATTTACTCACTCAACCTCTTGAAACCTTGCAACACAAAGCAGAGCGATTAAAACAGGCACTACACAAGCGGTTAAATTCTGCTTATATTTTGCAAATTGAGCCAAGCTTCGCCCAAATCGGCAGTGGTGCGTTACCCACAGAAACCTTGCCCTCAGTGGCAGTAACGATTTCTGCTGAAAAACAGAGTGATTTAATTGCATTGGAGCAACAATTTAAAACCTACCCAAGCCCAATAATCGGGCGTTTTGCTCAGCAGAAATTTTGGTTGGATTTACGCTCGGTTGCGGAGTTTGAAAAGTTGATTGAGATGTTGGATTAAGTAAAAATATTACATTTAATTATGTTAGAATAAATCAGGTTTAAGCAGTAAGTGCTTGAGCTAGGTGGGTCTGCTAAACAGTCCCACCAGTAGCCGCTAGTGGGGCTGTTATTGCAGATCTTGTGATTCTCATCAACAAGGGAGCGAAAATGAATCGTAAAACATTTTTACGCTTGATTATCGTGATTCTGCTTTGCCTACTACTGAAAAGTAGTACAGCGACTATTGGAATGTAGTAGCAGATTCTAACCGAAACGCTCAAGATTAGCCGTCTTGAGCGTTTTTATTGTATGTGTTTTCGACAAAAATAGCAACTTAGGAGGATTCATTATGGATCTGCACCACATTCGAGAAGATTACACCAAAAAAGTGCTTTCAATCCAAGATTGTCACCCAAACCCAATTACCCAATTTGAACAATGGTTGAGTGAGGCAATCAATGCCAAAGTGAATGAGCCGACTGCAATGAATATTGCTACCGTTGCAGCAAACGGGCGACCAAGTAGCCGAATGGTGCTATTGAAAGAGGTAAGTTCACAAGGCTTTGTGTTCTTTACCAATTATCAAAGTCGTAAAGGGCGGGAAATTGCCGATAATCCGTTTGGTTGTTTAACCTTCTTTTGGGCGGAATTACAACGCCAAGTGCGGATTGAGGGGAAAATAGCAAAAATTCCAGCAGCAGAATCCGATGCCTATTTTGACTCCCGTCCTTATACCAGCCGTTTGGGAGCTTGGGCGAGCGAGCAAAGTCAGCCTATCGAAAACTACAAGGCTTTGTTGCTAAAATCAGCTCAATTTGCATTGAAATATCCACTTTCAGTGCCTCGCCCACCGCATTGGGGTGGCTATATTCTGATTCCCGACAGCATTGAATTCTGGCAAGGCAGAAGCAGCCGATTACACGACCGTATTCATTATTGGTTGGAAAATAATGAGTGGAAAAAAGAGCGGTTATCGCCTTAAATTCTTGCTTGTTATCAATCACAAGAACATTAAATAAGGACTATCAATGATCATCTGCACTGCCGGTCACGTTGACCACGGCAAAACATCGCTTTTACAAGCCTTAACCGGCACTAACACCGCCCATTTGCCCGAAGAACAAAAACGTGGGCTAACCATTGATTTGGGCTATGCCTATTTACCGATTGAGAACGATATTTTAGGGTTTATTGATGTGCCGGGTCATCAGCGTTTTTTATCTAATATGCTGGCAGGGCTTGGCGGCATTCAACACGCCCTGTTGGTGATTTCAGCCGAAGAAGGGATTAAGCCACAAACCGACGAGCATTTGGATATTCTCCGCTTGCTGAATTTTCAGCATATTATGGTTGTGATTACCAAGGCAGATCGAGCGGAAGAGGCTCAAATCAGCCATTTAATTGAGCAGGTGAAAACAAGCTATCCGTTTTTAGCGGAAGCAAAAACCTTTGTTACTTCGGCAAAAACGCAACAAGGGATTGAAGAATTAAAAGCACACTTAATCCAATTAAATCAACAACATACCCAAACCCATAAACCGTTCCGTTATGCGATTGACCGTGTGTTTAATGTGAAAGGAGCAGGGTTGGTCGTTACCGGCACAACGGTGGCGGGCAAAGCGAGCGTTGGCTCTGAGTTATTTTTGTCGAATGGTAAAAAAGTGCGGGTCAAAGCCATTCACGCCCAAAATACGCCTTCGGAAACGGGAGTGGCAGGGCAACGTTTGGCGTTAAATATCGCTAACGTGGAAAAAGAGGAAATCAAGCGAGGCGATTGGATTACCGAGCTTGAGCCGAAATTTGCCACCGATCGCATTACGGTTCAACTAACCGCCAATCAAGCCTTCAAAGAAAACAGCATTGTGCATCTTTACCATTTTGCCTCGCACATTACCGGCAAATTGAATTTGCTTGAGGGGCAACAAGCGGTCAAAAATCAGCAATTTTTTGCAGAAGTGATTTTAGATGAACCACTCCATATTGCCGTTGGTGATAAATTGATCATCCGAAGCGGTGATGACAGCCAAACTTTAGCAGGGGCAGATGTGTTGGAAATTCACTCACCAAAACGGCATAAACGCACGTATGCTCGTTTGGCGTTGGTAAAAAATTTAGCAAAAACCACCGCTTGTAATGACTTTGCAGCACGCCTTGATCTCTATCTGCAAAACAGAGCGATGGATTTATCCTTGCTGTTATGGGCGGAGCAATGTTTTGCGGAGGATATTGCAAAACAGGGGTTTGATGTCTCGTCTAAATGGTTATTTAATTCGGATTTTAAAGCCCAAGCCCAGCAACGGGTGTTGGAAAAAATGGCAGAATACCACCTGCAACATCAAGATCAAATCGGCGTGACCAAAGCCCGTTTATATCGCATAGCGTTATTGGATTTGCCTGAAAACTTGGCAAATCAATTTATTGAGGATTTGGTGGAGCAAAAAGCCTTAATTAATAGCCGTGGTTGGTTGCATCTGCCGGAACATCGAATCGAATTGAACGCCGATGAATTGCAAATTTGGCAACAAATTCGACCGCTGTTTGAGGCGACCAATCAAGCTCTTTGGGTACGAGATATTGCAAGCCAGCTCTCGATTGATGAAACCCAAATGCGGAATTTATTGTATAAAGCCGGGAAATTGGGGTATTTAATCCCAATCGTTAAAGATAGATTTTTATTAAGCGAGCAAATCGGACAATTTGCAATGTTAATTAAAGATTTTATCGCCCAACATGGCAGTATTTCGGTGAATCAGTTGCGAGATGAGTTGCAGTATGGGCGAAAATTGACGGTGCAATTAATTGAATATTTTGATCGTAGCGGTTTTTTAAGACGAAAAGGCGATGTGCATTTGTTAAGAGATAGTGAAACATTTTAGCTTGTGGCATTAGGCATAGATTTTTTTATGCGAAAAAATAAATTTACTAATTATAAAATCTATGCTAAAAACAAGCTCTAAGAGGCAAATGCAACTCAAAGAAGTTTTGTATCTCTTGTAGTGTGAGCGGTGGCTCAAAACGATAAATCTTTGTTTTCTGATCCTTAATTTTAGGAGTTAAAAATGAAAAAATTAGTCAAACTTTCTTTCCTTGCAAGCCTTGTGATGGGAACAGCATCTGTTCAAGCGGCTGAAACATTTGTGACTATCGGAACAGGCGGTCAAACCGGTGTTTATTATGTTGTGGGTCAATCTATTTGCCAATTAGTAAACCGTGATTCAGCAAAAACAGGTTTAAAATGTAACGCTCCTTCAACAGGGGCATCGGTTGCAAACTTAAATGCGATTGCAGCAAAAGAAATGGATATGGGGATTGCACAATCAGACTGGCAATACCACGCCTATAACGGCTCAAGCTCATTTGAAGGTAAGAAAAACGATAAAATTCGCGCCATTTTCTCGCTTCACCCGGAACCGTTTACAGTAATGGCTCGTACCGATTCAGGCATTAAGTCGTTCGATGATTTAAAAGCAAAACGTGTAAACGTGGGCGACCCGGGTTCCGGTACTCGTGCAACAATGAACGTGATTTTAGCGGCAAAAGGCTGGACGGATAAAGATTTCAAAGTGGCTTCTGAATTGAAACCGGCAGAAATGGCATCTGTAATGTGTGATAACAACTTAGATGCGATCACTTATAACGTAGGTCACCCGAATGGTGCGTTAAAAGAAGCAGCCGCTTCTTGCGATGCGAAATTAGTGCCGGTAACCGGCCCTGAAATTGATAAATTAGTGGCAGATCACTCATATTATGCCAAAGCTACGATTCCGGGCGGTTTATATAAAGGTTCAGATGAGCCGACAGAAACTTTCGGTGTATATGCAACGTTAGTAACTTCTGCCGATGTGGATGCAGATAAAGTGTACAATGTAACCAAAGCGGTATTTGATAACTTTGATCGTTTCAAACGTTTACACCCGGCGTTTGAACACTTAAAACAAGAAGAGATGATCAAAAACGCTCTTTCTGCTCCGTTACACGAGGGTGCAATTCGTTACTATAAAGAGAAAGGTTGGATTAAGTAATATTTCCTTTCTGTAATTTGATTCAATCAGCACGTTTTTTAGCGTGCTGGTTTTTTGCTTTTTTGAAACTGTTGATAAGTTATCGATTTTCACCTTTAATTGATAACTTATCAACAGTGTTTTCACGAGCAAGCGGTTGTTTTTTGAGGAAATTTGTAAAATTTAATAAGAAAATGACCGCTTGCGTTTTGAGGAGTCTTTATGTCAGTTGAATCTAAGGTTGATTACGATGACCTACAAGATATGGTTGCTTCCAATGACAGTGGCGGTCGAACCCCGTCCGGTCTTGCGAAGAAAGCCATTGTGTATGTCGCCATTCTTTGGTCTGTGTTCCAAATTTATTATGCTTCTCCATTGCCGTTTGTATTCCAAGAATGGCTTACTCACGCAGGCATTAATTTGAATGTGGTGGTGGACGACACCAAAGCTCGTTCTATCCATTTAGCCTTTGCAATGTTCTTGGCGTTCCTTTCTTATCCGGCATTTGCCAGTTCGCCTAAGCACCATATTCCGAAAATAGATTGGGTGTTTGCCATCGTAGGAGCTGGGTTAGCGTTGTACTATATTTTCTTCTATGAAGGTTTGGTGAAACGTTTTGGAGCGCCAAATACGCAAGATATTATCGCCGGCTGTTTAGGGATTTTATTGGTGCTGGAAGCAACCCGCCGTAGTCTTGGCTTGCCGTTGGTCGTGATTGCGATTGTGTTCCTTATCTATAACTTCTTCGGGCAATATTTCCCTGCCGATTGGATCGTAAGCCACCGCTCAGGTTCGCTTTCTCAAATTATCAACCAACAATGGATTACCACTGAAGGCGTGTTTGGTGTAGCCCTTGGGGTTTCGACCAAATATGTGTTCCTGTTCGTATTATTCGGCGCCTTGCTCGATAAAGCAGGAGCAGGTAACTACTTTATTAAAACTGCCTTTGCCTATTTAGGGCATTTGCGTGGTGGTCCGGCAAAAGCGGCGGTGGTGTCTTCCGCTTTAACCGGTTTGATTTCAGGATCATCGATTGCGAACGTAGTAACGACAGGTACTTTCACCATTCCAATGATGAAACGGGTTGGCTTTACCAAAGAAAAAGCCGGTGCGGTGGAAGTTGCCTCATCAGTAAACGGTCAAATTATGCCACCGGTAATGGGGGCGGCGGCGTTCTTGATGATCGAATATGTGAATATGCCGTATAGCCAGCTGATTACTCACGCTTTCTTACCTGCGTTAATTTCGTATATTGCGTTGGTGTATATCGTGCATTTAGAAGCTTGTAAGATGAATTTACAAGGCTTACCAAGAGCCGAAGAGCCAAGCCCGATTTTAGTCTTCTTGCTAAGAACCGTAGCTTCAATTTTAGTGATCGTAGGATTAGCGATTGGCGTTTACTACGGCTTAGGTTGGATTCGTGATGTGGCAGAAGATTATGCGTTTATGATTGTCTGTGCTTTCTTAGGCTTATGGTATCTACTGGCTATTCGCCGTGTGGCAAGCTACCCTGATTTAGAAGCGGACGATCCAAACTCAGAAATTGTTTCTCTACCAAAAAGAAAACCAACCGTAAATGCAGGTTTACATTACCTTATTCCTGTGGTTGTGCTACTTTGGTGCTTAATGGTGGAAATGCTTTCGCCGGGCTTATCCGCATTCTGGGGAACCATTACCTTAATTTTTATTCAATTAACCCAACGCCCGTTACTCAATTTCTTCCGCAAAGAGAGCGTAACCAAAGAGATTATCAAACAAGGTGTTCGAGATGTGGTAGATAGCCTTGAGGCTGGCGGTCGTAATATGACCGGTATCGCCCTTGCTACCGCAACAGCAGGGATTATTGTCGGCGTTGTGGCACTAACGGGCTTTGGGGTTCAGCTTTCAAGTGTGATTGAACTCCTATCAATGGGTAACATTGTGCTAATGTTGATCTTGGTAGCCGTATTCAGCTTAATTTTGGGAATGGGCTTGCCGACAACTGCAAACTACATTGTGGTGTCATCATTAATGGCAACGGTTATCGTGGAAGTCGGGCGTCAAAACGGGTTAATCGTGCCGTTGATTGCGGTGCATTTATTCGTATTCTATTTCGGGATTATGGCAGATGTGACTCCACCTGTTGGTTTAGCCTCGTTCGCTGCGGCAGCAATTTCAGGCGGTAGCCCGATTAATACCGGTATGGTGGCATTTAAATATAGTTTAAGAACCGTCATTTTACCGTTCTTGTTTATCTTTAATACCGACTTGTTATTAATTGATCTGCGTTATCCGGGGCACGGTTGGGTGGTATTTATTACCGCAACCATTGGGGTGCTCGCCTTTACCTCTGCTACAATGCAATATATTGTGACCAAAAACAAATGGTGGGAAACGGTGTTGCTTGTTGTGGCTGCTTTCGCCTTGTTCCGCCCGGGCTTCTTTATGGACAGAATTTATCCGTCTGAACGTCATATCGAGCCGGTGCAGTTTGAAGAGCAGCTGCTTGAAAGCAAGGTGGGTCAAAACGTTACCTTAAAAGTGGAAGGCTTAAATCCTTACGGTAAAGAAATCGAGTTCTACGCTCAGTTACCTGTGCCTGAAGGTTCAACTGGCGAAGAACGGTTGAAAAATTTAGGCTTAACGCTGATTCAAACCGATGAGAAAATAGAAGTTGATGGCGTAGAAACACCAAAAGTGGTGATCGATATGGTAGAAATTGATTCTCCTGCCGCAAAAGCAGGCTTAAACTGGGATCAAACCATTCACTACATTGCCGTACCGCAAGATGCTCCTTCTAAAGATTGGATCTTCATTCCTGCTTTATTGTTGGTATTTGGCATTGTGGCAAACCAACGCCGTAGAGTGAAAAAACAGTAAGATATTCCTTTAACTCTCTCCCTTTGTGGGAGAGAGATTAAATGGCATTCAGCCATTTTATCAGTGAGGAAAACAATGCAAAATTTTATAAAAAAATGACCGCTTGTCTTTTCAAAAGCGGCAGTAAAAGGAAATAACGATGTATAACAAATTACTTATTGCGATTGATTTAGCCGACCTAAAAAGTGCTAAATATGTGGTAGATACGGCATTACAAATTACGGCAAAAAATCCGAATGCGGTTTATCGGGTTGTGTCTATTATTGAGCCGGTGGATAACAGCTTAATTTCCGCATTCTTGCCGAAAAATTTCGATAAAGAAGTGGTGGCAGAGGCGAACCAAAAATTGCACGAATTTACCAAAAAACATTTTCCTGAAGGTTCAAAAGTGCAGCACATTGTGGCGTATGGTACGATTTATGAAGAAATTTGCCGTATCGCCGATGAAAAGTCGGTGGATTTAATTATGATGCTGGCAAGCAGCAAACCAAATGCGAAGGGCTTAAGCTCTAATACGGTTAAAGTGGCTCGCAACACCACCAAGCCAATTTTAGTTTTAAGATAATCCCGCATTCAGTTACAATAGTGCCATTCTGTCGGAATGGCATTTTTATTTATGAAAAAACAATCGTTCAAAGCACTTTCTTCTAGAGCAATAAGTGCAACCATTATTTTACAGGTGTTAGATCAAGGTAAATCACTTTCCACCTTGATTCCTGACGCTCAAAAACAGCTTGAACCAAAAGATTTACCCTTAGTGCAAGAAATCACCTTCGGAGTGTGCCGTGTGCTGCCTCGCTTGGAATCGATCATCAAATTATTAGTTGAAAAACCGCTGAAAGGCAAAACCCGTTTGGTGCATTGCTTACTGTTAGTGGGTTTATACCAACTGCTTTATATGCGAGTGCCGGCACACGCTGCGGTTGATGAGGTAGTGAATGCAACTAAAACGCTAAAATTGGATAGCTTCCGAGCCTTGACCAACGGTGTGCTACGCCGTTTTCTGCGAGAGCAAGAAGAAATCTTAGCGAAGGTAGATAAACATTGGCAGACGCTTCATCCTGAATGGTTGGTCAATAAACTTAAAAAAGCCTATCCGAACTGGCGAGAAATTGTTGAAGCAAACAACCAACGCCCGCCAATGTGGATTCGAGTCAATCAACAACATATCAAGACCAATGATTATGCGGTGTTGATTAGCAAGCTGGTTGAGCCTGAATTTGCAAAAAATTCAGCAAATCCGACCGCTTGCCTGCCAAACTGTGCCTTATTGCTGGAGAAAGCGGTAAATGTGAATCAACTGCCTCATTTCGAGCAAGGCTGGGCAACAGTGCAAGATGCTCACGCACAATGGTCGGCGGAGTTGCTTGGGGCAGAAAATGGTGAAACTATTTTAGATGCCTGTGCCGCACCGGGTGGCAAAACTACCCATATTTTAGAAAAAGCACCAAAGGCAAGCGTCATTGCATTGGATATTGAAGAGAGCCGTTTAAGCCGAGTGCGTGAAAACTTAGCCCGGCTTGGGCAAACCGCACGGGTGATTTGTGGCGATGCCTCCAAGCCTGAGGAATGGCTTGAAGAGGGCGTAATGTTCGACCGCATTTTACTCGATGCCCCTTGTTCCGCAACCGGCGTTATTCGCCGCCACCCCGATATTAAGTGGCTGCGTAAAGAGAGCGATATTGCAGAATTAGCCGAATTACAGGGCAAGATTCTTAAGGCATTATGGCAAAGGTTAAAGCCAAACGGCATTTTGTTGTATGCCACGTGTTCTGTTTTACCGCAAGAAAACAGCGAGCAAATTCAACGATTTTTGCAGACCACACCAAATGCAAAACAACTTGAAATTGATTTTAACGGCGAAAAAGTGTTAGAAAAACAGTTCTTCCCACAACCAAACGGTGGTGATGGTTTCTTCTACGCAAAACTACAAAAAGTGGCAGAGTAATGAAAGTAATTATTTTAGGGGCAGGACAAGTTGGCTCTACGCTGGCAGAAAATTTGGTGAGCGAAGACAATGATATTGTCTTAGTGGATAATGACCCAACTCGTTTAGACAAGCTCAAAGATAAACACGATTTACAAGTGATTCGGGGCGAATATGCTTCACCCCAAACCTTGCGTGATGCCGGTGCCGGTGATGCTGATCTATTAGTTGCTGTAACTAATAGTGATGAAGTGAATATGATCGCCTGCCAAATTGCTTACACTTTATTTAATGTGCCGACCAAAATTGCCCGTATTCGTAGTGCTGATTATGTGAGAGAACGGGAGCGATTGTTTAATGATGATGTATTGCCTATCGACCATATTATTGCCCCTGAAATTTTAGTCAAAGAAGATATTTTACGCCTTATTCACTATCCGGGGGCGTTGCAAATTACTCATTTTGCTGATGAGTTAGTCAGTATCGTGAATGTAAAAGCCTATTATGGTGGGCCTTTGGTTGGTTACCCGATTTCCGCCCTGCGTGATCATTTGCCGCATATTGATGCTCGGGTTGTCGCAATTTTCCGTCAAGACAAAGCGATTGTGCCACAAGGTTCAACTATTATTGAGGCGGGAGATGAAGTCTTTTTCATCTGTGCAACCCAACATATTCGAGCAGTAATGGGTGAACTACAACGGCTTGACCGCCCACACAAGCGGATTATGATTGTCGGTGGGGGGAGTATTGGTTCTTCGTTAGCTCGGGATTTAGAAGATCAGTATCGGGTAAAAATTATCGAACGCAATCCGGCTCGAGCTGAAAAATTGGCAGAAAAACTCTCTAAAACGATGGTGCTTACCGGTGATGCCTCCGATGAAGAGTTGCTGTTTGAGGAGCATATTGAGAATATTGATTTATTCCTTGCCGTCACCAGTGATGATGAAGCGAATATTATGTCCGCCCTGCTGGCAAAACGGCTTGGGGCGAAAAAAGTGATTATTTTAGTGCAACGCCCTGCCTATTTACACCTGATTCAAGGTGGCACTATTGATATTGCCATTTCCCCACAACAAGCTACTATTTCTGCTCTCGCTAGTTACGTTAGAAAAGGCGATATTTTACAAGTTTCTTCACTCAAACTTGGGGTTGCAGGAGCGGTAGAAATTATCGCTCACGGCGATGAAACCACTTCAAAAGTGGTTGGACGACAAATCCGTGAATTAAAACTACCGCAAGGGGCAATTGTTGGGGCGGTGGTGCGAGGCGAAGAAGTTATTATCGCTCACAAATCCACTATGATTGCAGAAAATGACCGTGTGATTATTTTTGTGAACGATAAGAAACAGATCGATGAAATTGAAAAACTGTTCCAACTTGGTGTGTTTTTCTTATAAAGCCAAGCTACGCATTGCTACACGAAACAATGTGCTTTTTGTTTGGTAAATTTTCACGAAAATTTGGCCGCTTGTAAAATAAGAAAGCCGCAACGTGATTGCGGCTTTTGTATAAATCGAGCTAATTTTAAATTAACGGAACGGTTGATCTAACGGCACTTCGGCATCAGGTTCACCTGTAATACGGTTACGTAAATCGCGACGAATCACCTCAATGGTCCAGAACCAGAAAATATGACCAACTAATTCAGAAATGTGTTCATATAACGGCCATTCAGCAACCGGTGGTGTTAAACCTAATGCCGGGAAGGTGATGTAGTGAACACAAATATTAGCGATGATACCGGCACCAATGCCTTGCCAGAATTTAATTTTTGGGAAGATTTCCGCCACAATGCAGTAACCAATCGCAAAAACTAACGAGAAAATCATATGGGTTACGCCAATCCAGTTGAACGCGTGGTCAGCAAAGGTAAATGCTGCTTCAGTTGGATCGATACCAATATAATCACGTAAGAAAACGTGTGGTGGGTTTAAAAATGCACGTGAACATTCTTGTAATGCGATGGTTTTGGCAGCCACTTGGTCTGCTGCGGCATTCATTGCATCTAACACCGGTTGCGGGCAAGCAGCGGTAAATAGATCAATCGGACTACGAGGTGGGAAAGGATGTTCTGCCCCCCATTTTACGAATGCTGAAATAATACCGGCAATAATCCCGATAAATACAGCTAGCCCATAACGACGGCGGTTTGGATTGGTTTGTTGGAAAATACTCATAATGAAAATCCTAATTTGAGTGATAATTGTGTCGTGTTAATCAAGCCATTTTATGGAATGTGATTTCAAAAAAGGCTAATGTCATTCTGCACCCAATTAATTTAAATTGCAAATTAATCAGCCAAAAAGAGTTAACTATAAATAATTATTAAACATTTACTTAACATTAGAATCTTTTTGTTTGCAATTTTGATACAAGCTTAACCTAAAAGAAAACTCCCGCTTATTTTGATAAGTGGGAGTTTTTAGAAGAATCTATACTTTATCATCAAATTGCAGATAAACCACCTGAGTTTGTAGGTATTCCTCTAAGCCGTGCTTACCGTCAGCACCGCCAATACCCGATTTACGCCAACCGGCGTGGTAGCCTTGCATTGCTTCAAAGTTTTCACGGTTTACATAAGTTTCTCCGAATTTTAAGCGGGAAATTACTTTCATCGCTTTATTGATATTTTGCGTGTAAACCGAAGAGGTTAAGCCATATTCACAATCATTGGCTAAGCGAATCGCTTCATCAATGGTATCAAATGTCGCAACCGGAATGACCGGCCCAAAAATTTCGTGCCGCATAATATCCATAGAGTTATCTACATTGTCGATAATAGTTGGCTCAAAGTAGTAGCCTGTTCCTTCAACCACCTTACCGCCTAATACCAGATTACCTCCTTGATGCAGTGCGTGTGTCACCATTTCCTGCACTTTATGCAAGCCTTTTTCATTCACCATCGGTCCCATATCAATGTCTTGTTGTTCTAATGGATTACCATATTTCACCGCTTGCATTTTCTCTACCAATTTTTGGACAAATTGCTCTTTAATTGAACTCTGTACATAAATGCGTTCTGCACAGTTACAAACCTGCCCTGAATTGATGACTCGAGAATTGACAACGGCGGTTGCGGCAAGCTCAAGATCTGCATCGTCTAATACGATAGCTGGGGCTTTGCCCCCTAATTCTAAATTGACTTTAATGATATTCTTGCTGGCGGCTTCCATCACTTTTTGTCCGGCAAACTGGCTACCGGTAAAGGAAACCATACCGATTTTTTCATTGCCTGAAAGTTCTGGCCCGACTTCATTGCCATAGCCGGTGACGACATTAAATACCCCCTTAGGTAAACCGACTTGATGCACGATTTCTGAAAAGAGAATGGCATTATTAGGGGCATCTTCACTTGGTTTAATCACAATGGTATTACCTGTTACTAATGCCGGAGCTGCTTTACGGGCAATGAGGAAGAACGGGAAGTTCCACGGTAAAATGCCGGTGGTGACACCAATCGCTTTTTTATATAAGAAAATATGTTCATTTGGGCGATCACTTTGAATAATTTCCCCTTCATAACGTCTCGCCCATTCTGCCATATAGTCTAAGTAATCGGCGGTAAAATGTACCTCAACGGTCGCTAATGACAGGGTTTTCCCCATTTCTTCGGAAATGGTGCGAGCAATTTCATCGGCACGCTCACGAATCCCAACGGCGATTTGACGTAAATATTTTCCTCGTTCAATGGCTGGTAAACGTTCCCAAGCTTCTTGGGCGGCTTCAGCAGCATCGATTGCGATTTTGGCGTCATCAGCTCCGCCACGAGGGACTTCGGAGATAGCTTTTTCGGTGGCAGGGTTATAGACTGCTAAAGTGCGGCCATCTAACGCAGGCACAAATTCACCATTAATATACATTTGATATTGTTTCACCATGAGTTGCTCCTTTTTTATCCATAGTGGAAGTTGATGACTATCATTCGGTAACTAAACCGCCTTTGCAAACAAATTGTTTTATTTTTGTTAATTTATAGATATAAATGTGAACAAAATCACATTTCTTTGCGATAAAAAAGCAACAAAAATGCCCGATTTTTCCATAAATATGAAAAATCGGGCATTATGACTATCAGTGTTTTTTAACAGAAATTGCAAATTTTTATAAAAAAATCACCGCTTACCTATATTAATAAGATAGCTCTAGTATGCGATTCGATATACCTCCAACAACTCCTCAGCGGTACAATCTCTTGGGTTGCCACCGGTGCAGACATCATTAAAGGCATCGACCGATAATGCCGGTAAATCGGCTTCTTTGACGCCGATTTGATGTAGTTTTGGCGGAATGCCGACATCTTGTGAAAGCTGTTGTACAGCGGCAATAGCAGCATTGCGGTACTCTTCTTGGCTCATTTCATCTACGCCTTTCACCCCCATTGCTCGGGCGATTTCACGGTATTTTTCGCCGGTGTAATTTTTATTAAATTCCATTACATACGGCAGTAATACCGCATTGGCAATGCCGTGCGGGGTGTCGTAATAGGCGGAAAGCGGATGTGCCATACTGTGTACTACGCCAAGGCCGACGTTGGAGAAACCCATTCCTGCCACATATTGTCCTAATGCCATCGCTTCGACATCTTTCGGGTTTTTCTCCACTGCACCACGCAATGAACGACCGATCAGCTCAATCGCTTTCAGATGTAAGGCATCGGTTAATTCCCACGCAGCTTTGGTAATGTAACCTTCAATGGCATGGGTGAGGGCGTCCATACCGGTTGCGGCAGCCAAGCTTTTTGGCATAGATTCCATCATATCCGGATCGACTAACGCCACTGCTGGTACATCGTGAACGTCCACGCACACAAATTTGCGTTTTTTCTCTTCATCGGTAATCACATAGTTAATAGTGACTTCTGCTGCCGTACCTGCTGTGGTTGGAATGGCGATAATCGGCACACATTTTTGGTGGGTTGGAGCGACTCCTTCTAGTGAAAGGACATCGCTAAATTCAGGATTATTGATGATGATACCAATTGCTTTGGCACTATCAATCGGTGAGCCGCCACCAATCGCAATTAAATAATCGGCACCGGAGGTTTTAAATTTGGCTACCCCAGCCTTGATTACATCGACTGCCGGATTGGCTTTTACCTCATCGAAAATCTCATAAGGCAAGCCTGCGGCATCAAGCAAGGCGGTAACTTTTTGGGCAACGTTAAATTTGATCAGGTCTTTGTCTGTTACCACAAGGGCTTTTTTGAAACTCCGACTAGTCACTTCGTGAACAATGTTTTGGATTGCACCTTTGCCGTGGTAACTGGTTTCATTGAGGATAAGACGATTTGCCATACTATTTTCCTTCTTAAAAGTTAAACAATTCGATTAACTTGCAAGCGGTCAAATTACGTCATTTTTTTGCAAAGTTTGATAAAAATTTCACCGCTTGTTGCGATTCTTTTGTTGTGAGTGTGCTTAGGGCTAAATATTCAAAATACGTTTGATTTCATCACGGTAGGCTTCGGCATCGCTACCAAAAATAGATTGAATCACCGCACCGGAGGTCACAACGCCTAACGCACCGACAGATTTAATTTTATCCCATTCTACAATGTCGGTATTTTTCACCTCCACCCGTAAGCGGGTAATGCAGGCGTAAACATCGACAATATTTTCTCGACCGCCAAGTGCGGCAATCACCACTAAGGCTTTATCGGTAAGGGTATTTGACATATTGGCTTCCTTTCGGCTGAAAGGGTGGGCAACCCCACCCCGTTTAACTTGAATGTTAGTAAAGAACACCTTTCGCTTCTTCGCTATCAATGTTTTCTTTCGTGACATAAACCACCCCGGTATCAATCACTTTTTCGACTTTCTCGCCTTTAATCAGCTTGCCGATGGTGTCCACGCCTTTATAGCCCATTTGGTAGGAAGATTGCACCACGATGCCGTCTAGTGTTCCGTCACGCACGAAGTTTTGTAGGTCGGAGTTTCCATCAAAGCCCACCGCCACAATTTTGCCGGCAAAGCCTTTTTGTTTCACCGCTCGTGCCATTCCTACCGCAGTCGGTTCGTTCGCCCCGAAGATCGCTGTAAGATCAGGGTTAGAACCTAACACGTCTTCGGTTTGGTTTAACGCTTTGGTCATATCCGAATCGGAGTAGTACGGGCCGACCAGTTTGTAATCGGCTTTCGCTTTGATTTCGTCAATAAAACCACCGGTACGCTCAATCGCAGAAGCTGCCCCTTGGGTAAAGCTCATTACCGCCACTTTGCCGCCTTTGACTTTGGCAAGCAGTTTTTCCGCCGCTAATTTACCTGCCGCACGGTTGTCGGTGGCAAGGAAAGATTGGTAGTATTTGCCGTCACTGTTGATGCCGGAATCGATAAGCACCACCGGAATGCCACTCTCGTAAGCTTTTTTCACTGCCGGCACTAATGCTACCGGGTCTGAGGCGGCCAGTACGATGCCTGCCACACCACGGTTTACGGCGTTGTCCACCATATTCACTTGGGCGTCAATCGCTGTTTCGGCTTCCGGCCCTTGGAAGGTGACTTTGTATTGTCCTCCAATATCTTTGCCGGCAGTTTCAGCCCCTTTACGCACGTTTTGCCAGAAGGTAGAGTTGGCAGATTTCACAATCACAGCGATTTCATCAGATTTTGCCATTGCACTGCCTGCAAATAAGGTCGATAAACCAAAGAGGGTCGCAGTAAATAATGCTGATTTTTTCATTTTAATTCTCCTTTAAGAGTGGATTATTTTTTACCGGCTTTTTTGGATTGGCGGAGCTGGTCGAGAGAGACCGCCACGATAATCACAAGTCCGATGACAATCATTTGAACAAATGAAGAAACGCCATTCATATTCAAACCATTACGGAGTACCCCGATAATGAATGACCCGATGAGTGTGCCGGGGATAGTACCCACACCGCCCATAAGCGATGTGCCACCCACCACAGCACTGGCAATCGCATCCAGCTCGTAAGAGACCCCACCGTTTGGCTGGGCGGTGACGAGACGGGAAGCGAGGATAACGCCAGTTAAACCAGAGAGTAAACCGCTGGCAACATAGGCATAAATTTTGACGAGATTGGTTTTAATACCGGATAAGCGAGCGGCTTCTTCGTTCGAACCAATCGCATATAAATAGCGTCCGACTTTCAGTTTGGAGAGAGCGAAAGTGAACAGTATGGTGATGAAGATCATAATGATGACAGGGTATGGAATACCGGCAAACACCACTTTCGGCAAGCCGTTTGCCCCTTCTTCTACAATCTTAAACAACGCACCGTTACCAAGATTAGCGAAGGATTCTGGCATTCCGGAAACCGGTGCGGCATTGGTAACATACAGTGCCAAACCACGGGCAACCATCATCATTCCAAGGGTGGCAATAAACGGAGGCAGCTTCATTCGGGTGACTAAAATGCCGTTGATTAAGCCACAAATACCGCCGACCAAAATCCCCAAAATCATACCGAGCGGCACTGGCACACCAGCATTCACAATCATCGCTGCCGCCACACCGGAGAGTGCCACCACCGAACCGGTACTTAAATCAATCCCGCCGGTTAAGATCACACAGGTTGCCCCGATACCGATTAACGCAATGGTAGAGGTTTGTAGTCCTACCGTCATAATGTTGTTGGAGGTAAAGAAGTATTCATTGGTTACGCTAAAAAAGATGATTAATAATACTAAGCCAGCTAATGCGGCCATTTTGCGTAACATTTCTTTTTGTTTTTCATTCATTTTTCCACCCCATATTCACGAGCAAACATATTTTTAACACCGGTTGCATAATGCATAATTTCTTCTTGATTGGTTTTTTTCGTCTCAAGCATCCCTGTCATTCTGCCTTCACGCATCACAATGATACGGTCGGAAACCCCTAACACTTCAGGTAATTCGGAGGAGATGACGATAACGCCTACACCATTGGCAGCAAGTTCATCGAGCAGTTGGTAGATGGCATATTTTGCCCCCACATCAATCCCTCGAGTCGGCTCATCAAAAATCATCACTTTTGCTTCACGGAATAACCATTTCCCAATCACCACTTTTTGTTGGTTGCCCCCACTTAAATTTTGCACTTTCTGTTCAATGGTCGGGGTTTTGATCTCCATTTTGTCAATGAAGGTTTTTGAGGCTTTTTCTTCTTCCTCATAAGAAATCACGCCCATCGCATTGGCAACTTTATCCATAGAAGCCATCGTAATGTTTTCACGAATCGACATTCTTACCGCAACACCATTGAGCTTGCGGTCTTCCGACAAATAGGCAATGCCGGCTTTAATAGCATCACTTGGATCTTTAATGCTGACTTTGTGGTCGTGGACAAAAATCTCGCCACCGTCAAGCGGGTCTGCTCCAAAGATAGCTCGAGCCAGTTCGGTGCGTTTTGCTCCCACCAAGCCGGTAATGCCGAGAATTTCCCCTTTACGTAAGTCAAAGTTCAATGGCTCAAACACGCCCTTACGTTCGGCATTCATAATGGAGAGAATGATGTCGTTTGTGACTACAGCTGTTTTGGGCGGGAAGTGGTTATCTAATGAACGTCCTACCATTTTGGTAATGATTTCGTCCATTGTGATTTCATTGAATTTATGGTTAGAGACATAAGTGCCGTCACGGAAAATCGTAATATGGTTACAGATGCGTTTTAGCTCTTCCATACGGTGAGAGATATAGACAATGCTCACCCCTTTGGCACGCAATCTATCGACTAACTCAAACAATTTATCAATCTCTTTTTCGGTCAGGGCAGAGGTAGGTTCGTCCATAATCAACACTTCCACATCAAATGAAAGGGCTTTGGCAATTTCTACCATCTGTTGTTTTGCCACCGACAACATTCTCACTTCATCGTTTGGATCAACATCAATCTCAAAGAAATTCAGCAATTTAGCCGATTCTTCCACCATTTTGTCTTTATCCACTAAACCGTGTTTGAGTGGCTCACGGGCGAAGAAAATATTCTCTGCCACCGTTAAATGGGGAATGAGGTTCAGTTCTTGGAAAATCATACTAATGCCCGCTTTTTGTGCCTCTAATACCGACTCAAAGCGAACAGGCTGACCTTTATATATGATTTCACCTTCATCGGCTTGATATACGCCCAGCAAGCATTTCATCAAGGTGGATTTACCTGCACCATTTTCGCCCATTAATGCGTGAACTTCGCCCTTACGCAGCGTAAGCTCAACACCTTTTAACGCATTGACCCCCGCAAAGGATTTACTGATGTTTTTCATCGTGAGTATTACTTCATTTTGCATACTGCACTCCGTTTGTAAAAATTTTAAGAAATATCACCGCTTGTATGTTATTTATGGCAGGCTATTGTTCGCCTTCCACCCAAGAACCGTAGGATTTAAATTTTTCTAATACGATATCCATTTGTGCTTTATCTAAGGTTGGAATTGTTTTTCCGCTTGCCAATAGTTTCAAATACCACTCAGCAATCACTTCCACCTCGTGGGCGATGCCTAGGGCTTTTTCGAGGGTTTTATCTGCGGTGATTAAGCCGTGGTGAGCGAGTAAAATTGCTTTGCTGTGTTTAATGCCTTCACGCACATAGTTAGCTAATTGGTGAGTGCCAAAAGGGGCATAAGGTACACAAGGAATGTGATTAGTGCCGGTGCAGGCGATCATATAGTGAATGGCAGGGATAGGTTCGCCTAAAATAGACACTGCGGCACAGTTTTTTGCGTGGTTGTGAACTACCGCATTGAGTTCCGGGCGAGCTTCATACACTGCTAAATGGAATTGCCATTCGCTTGAAGGCAGTTTGCCCCCTTCGTGTTTGCCGTTGGCATTGACGAAAACAATCGAATCTTCCGTCATTTCTTCATAAGGTGTGCCGGTTGGGGTAATCAGCATACCGTCTTGGTAACGTACACTCACATTCCCTGCCGTGCCTTGGTTTAACCCGAGTCGGGTCATTTCCAAGCAGGTGTCGATAATTTGTCTTGAGAGTTGCTGTCTATTCATATTGGATTCCTTTAATTTGTAAAAAATTTTGCTTTTTTGAGTGCTTGTAAGGGGCGTTAAAGTATCGGCGTGACGCCCTTTTTGATAATAATATTGCCGTATTTGGCAAGTTCGCCTGTAATGACAACGGCATAAGCGGTTTTGGCTCTCTCGTAGAAAGCAAAGCGTTCAACACGTTCTACTTTCGGGGCTGAGCCAATAACGTTTTTAATCGCATTGAGATAACGCTCTTCAACGGTTGGATCGAGCGTATCGCCCGGTACGGCTTGCATCATCGCCAGTGGGGCTTCAACGTATTGGTCAAATTCAAACAGGGCAGAAATGCCTTCTAATAAGGTGGCGACACTTAAACCGTCTGCTCGAATCACCTTTGAATGGAGAGAATGGGCAGGGAAGTGAGCATCAGAAAGTACTAACTCATCGCCGTGTCCCATTTCGGCTAAGATTTTTAATAATTCAGGTGAAATTGCCGGATGAATACCTTTTAACATTTTGAACTCCTTTTTTACCCCTCTCCCTGATTTAAGGTTCTGAACGAATCTCAAATCTGTCCCTCTCCCACAAGGGGTCTTCCTCAGTGGGAGAGAGACCGCTTGTTAAGCATTCAGCGAAACAAGCAGAGAGAGGGGAAACACTATCTATAAAATTGGCTATTTGATGATGGATTGACCCGTTTTACATTGGGCTTCATTGCTTGTTGAGCCGCATTCGGGCTTTCAAAAATGCCGGCTCCGGCAAAGGTGAACATTGCCGCACCTAATACCGTACTTTCCGGGAAATCCACCACATCAATCGGGCGGTTTAGCACATCGGCACGGATTTGGTTCCATAACGCATTTTTAGAGCCTCCACCTACGCAAATCAGGCTTTCTGCATTAAAGTGACCGACTTGTTCCAGCACCTCTAATCCGGCTTTTAATTGATATGCCATATATTCCAAAGCAGCACGGTAAATTTCTGCACGGGAGCTGTGCATTGACAGCCCGATAATCGAGCCGGTTTGACCGGTAGTGCCGTCAAAATTACCGACTAATTTCACGCCGTTCGCCCCTGCCGGCACGGCTTGTGCTTCTTCGATCATTGTGCGGTAATAGTCGGGCGTATTGGCAACGTCAGCAAAGAAGCGTTTGCCAAACCATTCCACTACTCCAGAGGCGACCCATTGCACACCCGGGTTGAAGTAGCCCGATTGGCTGTCAAACTCAATGGTTAAGCCGTGTTGTACAAATTGCCATTCGGGTTTCGCTCGTGGAGTGCGAGCCATTAAAATTTCCCAAGTGCCGGAGCTTAAAACCGGTTGGTTGTAGCCTGCACCGGAGCCGAAAATCGCAAATTGGGTATCGTGTCCGCAAGAAATCACGGGAATTTGACCGCTTACACCGAAGGTTTCGGCAAGTTCCGGCGTTAAGTAACCCACCACTTCACCGGCACTTTTCATCGGTGGGAAATGGCTTTCGTTTAACCCCAGCAGTGCCAGCACCTCGCTATCCCAATGGTCGTTTTCAATATTGGTCATCATTGAGGTGCCTGCCATTGTGCGGTCGGTGCTTTGTACGCCGGTTAAACGGTAGGTCAAGATAGAGGAAATAAACAAGAAACTGGAAGCTTGTTGATAAATTTCCGGTTTGTTTTCTTTCAACCACAATAATTTAAACAGCGTGTTAAAGCTGTAATGCCCGACCCCGTTGCGGCGATAGAGTGCTTCTACATCAAGATAGTTGGAGAGGTTTTCCATCATCGGCAAGGTTCTCGGGCATTTCCACGAAATAATCGGATAGAGTGGTTTGCCGTGTTGATCGAATAAGGTGCCGTCCACCCCAAAGGTAGTAACGGAAATGCCGACAATCTCTTTCCGTTGTTGTGCGGAAAGTTGAGCCAGTGTGTTGGCGGCACAGGTCATTAATTTCGACCAAATTTCCTCAATATCCCAAATATGGAACTCGGGATTTTCCGCATCAGGCTGCGTGTTATTCGGTAAGTGATGTGCCGCCACAATTTCACTCGCTTGATTAATCGCAATCGTACGGAGGTTGGTGGCACCACAGTCGAAAATAAGAGAAATTGGCATTGTTATCTCCTTTACTTATCCTAATATCTCCCTTTTAGAGAGATAGATTAAATTGCGTTTAGCAATTTAATCAGAGAGAGGGATTTGTAAATTTTGAGAGAAAAGCGACCGCTTGTAGCCCTCTCCCTGCCATTCAATTCTGAACGAATTGCTTGGCTGTCCCTCTCCCACAAGGGGTGATTGTGTATTATTTATATAATGGTCCGAAGTTAGCACAAGCACGGTAGTCTTGACCTTCTTTGTCTTGACCGAAACCGTTCCACGCACTTGGGCGGAATACGTCTTTATCTTCCACATTGTGCATACAAACCGGAATGCGGAGCATTGAGGCGAGGGTAATTAAGTCTGCCCCAACGTGTCCGAAGGTTGCCACACAGTGGTTTGCACCCCAGTTCGCCATTACGCTATACACATCGGTAAATGCGCCTTTTTCGGTTAAGCGAGGTACGAACCAAGTGGTCGGCCAGGTTTCATTGGTGCGTTTGTTTAAAATGTCGTGTACATTTTCCGGCAAGTCGATAGACCAACCTTCGGCAATTTGTAATACCGGCCCGATACCTTTGATCAGGTTGATACGGTGCATCGTAAACGGCATTCCACCTTTGGTTAAGAATTGGGAAGATAAGCCACCACCACGGAAATATTCGTGAACCGCCGGACACCAACGGGTGTGTTCTAAACAGCGTTTTCCGTCTTCTTCGGTCACTTCCCAAGCCGGTTTAATAGTTGGTTTGCCTGCTCTATCGGTATGCTGACCTGTGCCGTCTAACGCTGCAGAGCCGGAGTTGATTAAGTGGATAAAACCGCTTTCCGGTCGCCAGCCGGTAACACGTTCCACCGAGTCTTCGCTCCAATAGGTTCGTACATCGGCAAAAATTTGTGCCTGACCGGTTAATAAGTTACCGAACAACATATTCACGCCGTTTAAGCTATCGTTTTCGGTTGCCATAATGTATGGGGCTCGAACGCCGTTCCAGTCATAGGTGGAATTGAGGGTGGCTTCCATAAAATCGCCGTTTGGCAAATGGTCTGTCCATTGGCGTTGCCCTTGGAAACCGGCGGCAATCGCATTATGCCCTAAGGCTTCTTCACCATAGCCTAGCTCTGCTAAGCGTGGATTACCTACCATTAAATCACGGGCAATAATGGTCATTTTCACCACGTCTTCCCAGAGTTTTTCACGCTCTTCCGGGCTGCGTTGATTTTCCGGTGCGTTGACATCAATGCCTTCTTTGCAATAGGTTTTCACCCAGCTCATTGCTAATTTAAATTCTTCGGCATCGTAAATATGGCGATCTAAACGGCGTTTAATTTCGGTCATATCCACATATTCGTTACGCATACCCAAATATTCTTGGAAGAATTGTTGGTTTACGATAGAACCGGCAATACCCATTGAAACAGAGCCGATAGATAAATATGATTTTCCTCGTAAGGTTGCCACTGCTAAGCCGGCACGGGCAAAGCGGAGTAATTTTTCACGCACATCGTTTGGAATCGATTGATCGTCCGCTTCTTGCACTTCCGTCCCGTAAATCGAGAATGCCGGCAAGCCAAGTTGGCTATGACCTGCAAGAGATGCTGCTAAATAGACCGCTCCCGGGCGTTCGGTGCCGTTAAAGCCCCAAATCGCTTTCGGCATATGCGGGTCCATATCAATGGTTTCAGAACCGTAACACCAGCAAGGGGTTACGGTAATCACTGCACCTACATTTTCACGCTTAAATTTTTCTGCACAGGCAGCGGCTTCGGCAACACCGCCGATGGTGGTATCGGCAATCACACACTCCACAAACTCACCGTTTGGATGGCGGATTTCTGATTGCAATAAATTCGCTACGGCTTTCGCCATATTCATTGTTTGTTCTTCAAGGGATTCACGTACCCCTAAACGGCGACCGTCAATCGTTGGGCGGATACCAATTTTTACTGGAGTTGATTTGAGTGTTGTCATAGCAGGTTCTCCTGATTGGTTAAAAAATTTGCTTGCGGAATTTATTATGCATACGCAATAAGCGTTATGAATAAAAATGCGAAATTAGTTTAAAAATTGTGAATATGATCACAAAAATGAGGTGTTTATTCAGAAAACTAATGAAAAAAGAATGCCCGATTTTGTCTTTTTTCTAACAAATCGGGCATATTCACCGGGTAAAATTAAAGAATGAGCTGAATGTGGTTCTCTAAGCAATAGCGTTGGAGTGTATTAGAGGGCATTTGATTAACAAATAGTTTATCAATACAAGACAGTGCTTCCATCTGGATTAAATCTTTACGATCAAACTTGCTATGGTCAACCAATAGAAAGACTTGTTTGCTGTTTGCGATCAGTTTCCGTTTAAATGAGATATTAATTTCATTCGATTCCCAAATCGAATAGTCTGCAATCCCCGTACAAGAAATGATAGCAATATCAATTTTTAAGCGAGACAGAAGTTGTTCTGAAAGTGGGCCATAAAACGCATCATATTTTTCCAAATAAATTCCGCCGGTAGCAATGGTTTTAATATGCGGTTTTTGGGAAAGGCTACGAATAATCCGCATAGAACTACTCACCACCGTACAAGGGATATTGGGAAGCCGTTGAGCAACGTGCCAAGAGGTAGAACTTGCATCAAGTGCAATAACCGCTTCCGGCGGAAGATGTAGCAGAACATTCTCGGCAATATTGCGTTTTGCATCGCTATTGGTGCGTAACCGAGTGCTAAATGAACGCCCAATATCTTTTTTCTTGTGGCTTACCGCTCCACCGTGTGTGCGGTGTAAAAGCCCGTTTTTATCTAACTTGTTTAAATCACGCCGAATGGTTTCAAGTGAAACCGCACAATGTTCTGCCAACTCTTGTACGCCGGCTTCATCAAATTGTTCCAAATAAGCGATGATTTGATTATGTCGTTGCTGCATACACTTTCCTTAGTCAATTTTTGCCTAAATTTAACCGCTTGTAGCGAACCTGTCGAGTAAACAAATTTTGTTTTTAGACTGCGATCACATTTTGTTGTTACAAGCGGTTATTTTTAGGGAACTTTTTGCAAAATTTGTAACTTATTTTGAGAAATTTGATTTCAGACTAATTGACAACCAATTTTAACTCTGTAAAATTCGCCTTGTTTTGATGTTGAGAATTATTTTTAATATCAAAACTGGTAATCCTCTTAAATAATTTACCTCAAGGAATGACAGATGCAAAAATTCAAATTACTTCCTGTTTCTGCTGCAGTGCTTAGCGTACTTGCTGCTAATGCATTCGCTGAAACCGCTTCAACCGATGTGGCTGTATTAGATACAGTGACAGTAACTGATAACCAAGGTTTAAAAGTACAGACCAACGTTGTTACAACTCAGAAAAAAGATGAAAGCACACAAACAGATTTGCGTGGTTTATTAAAAGATGAGCCGGCAATCAGCTTAGGAGGCGGTAACGGGACATCTCAGTTCCTTTATATTCGTGGTATGGGACAAAACTCCATTGATGTGAAAGTAGATAATACCTATTCAGATAGCCAAATTCACTATCACCAAGGTCGCCATATGTTAGATCCTGCACTTGTAGGTACGGTTACAGTACAAAAAGGTGCGGGTAGTGCTTCAGCCGGTATCGGTCAAACCAATGGTGCGATTATTGCGAAAACCGTAGATGCATTAGATTTATTAAAAAATAGCGATAAAAACTTCGGTGCAAAATTAGGCACAGGTATCAGCACTAACCATGCTCACAATTTTAATGCGGCTGTGTATGGTAAAGGTGAAATTTTTGATGTGTTAGTGTCAGGTAGTCTAGTAAGAGACCGTAATTACAAAGGCGGTAAAGATTATGTGAACCACTTTGGTACAAACCGTGTACCATACAGTGCGTTAGATAAAAGTAGCTTCTTAGCGAAATTAGGTGCGACACTTGGCGATCATCGCTTTGTGTTAAGTCATTCTAATGAGCGACACGAAGGTGAGCGTTTAGTGCGTGAAGAGTTTGATGCGGCACCAAATGGCACAGTGACTCCTCCATATAATCGATTAACAGTAGATCGCCAAGCACCTGCAAATCGTAGAATGACAGTGCAAAGAACCAACTTAGAATGGACGGGTAAAAATTTAGGCTTTGCTCAAGAAGCTACGGCTAACGTTTATCAATTAGTTCAAGGCCGTTGGTCTGAAAATGATAAAGGCAATGGTTATGCAGGTGGTATTGATGGGCCAACCAAACTAAAAACGGTAACTCACGGTGCGAATGTTAATTTTGATTCAGCAGTACACGAGAATGTTTTATTGAAATACGGTGTGAACTATCGTCATCAAGAAGTTAAGCCGCATGTAAAACTTAATCCAAATGTTGTTAATCAAGAGAAAACCGATACTGGTCTTTACGTTGAAGCTATTACTGCACCTATGGATAAAGTGACTTTCACGACAGGTGTTCGTTATGACCACTTCAATTTTAAAGCGATGGATGGTAAAAAGCGTAGCGATGGTACCTTTAACCCAAGTGTTGGTATTATTTACGAGCCTATTCAACACTTAAGCTTAAGTGCAAGCCATAACTATGCAACTCGTAGCCCTCGTATGCACGATGCTATTATGTCGCACGGTGCGCGTGGTATGGTAACAATTGGGGATAACACAAAAGCAGAGCGTGCAAGAAATACCGAAATTGGCTTTAACTATAATGATGGCACATTTAGCTTTGATGGTAGCTACTTCTGGCAACATATCAAAGATGCATTAGGAACAACTAATGGTCGTGATAACCACGGTAATGCTGCACAAGCAATCGTAAACGGCGGTAAAATTAAGAACCGTGGTTACGAGTTGAATGCAGGCTACCACAATAACGGCTTTACAGCACGCGTTGGTGTTGCTCACAGCAAACCTCGTTTCTATACGCAAACTGTGATGCAACGTAATCGTCAAGGTCAGTCACAAGAAACTGCATTGTTAAGTAGTAATCCTGAATACGCATCAGCTATCGGTCGTACTTGGACCGCTTCTGTAAGCTACCGTTTCGAGCAACCAAACATTGAGGTTGGAGTACATCACCGCATTGTTGAGAAAGTAAAACCTGAAGATAACTATTTTGTAACAGGTGGTACATTACAAACTAATACAGGCACAGGTAAAAAAGGCTACAATGTAACCGATATTACTCTTAACTGGAAACCGTTTAATGATGATAGTGTGAATGTGAACTTTGCTGTAGATAATGTAGCGAACAAACTGTATAACGCACACGGTCAGCGTGGTAATTTCCCGGCTCGTGGTCGTGAATTTCGTGCAGGTGTGAACTACACATTCTAATCTAATTCCATTTAGTCAAAACGCCCGAATTATCGGGCGTTTTTTTATGGCTTTACAAGTGGTTATATTTCAGTGATTTTTTGCAAAATCTATTCTGCAAACATTTCCTGTAAAATACCTAATAACTTGTGCAGTGTTTCAGTCTCTAATTCTCCAACTTTTTTCACTAAGCGTGCTTTATCTACCACCCTAATTTGCTCAGGTAGAATCAACCCTGACTTGCCTTGAAAATCCACAGGGATACGGAAAGGAGCTGGACGACTACCCGTTGTCATAGGTGCAATCAATGCTGTTCGTAGATAATCGTGTATTTCAGGTGGGGAGATAATCACACAAGGTCTGGTCTTCTGAATTTCACTGCCAATAGTCGGATCAAGATTAACAAGATAAATATCTCCTCTTACCATACCCATTCGTCCTCAATATCAACCGGAAAATCAAGTAACTGATCATCACCGCTTTCAGAAATCTGACGGGCAGCTAACGCCCAACCTTGTCGGGATTTTGGAGGAGCAGAAAGAATGATTTTATTATCTTTTACCTCCATTTCTAACTGATTGCCCAAACCGAGCTGTAATAAAACGGCTTTCGGAATAATGACAGCTTGCGAATTCCCCAGCTTTCGTAATGAAACTTGCATATTCTCTCCTTGGTTGTAATAACAAAGTTATTATATTGAAGTGTAAATACAAACACAAGCGGTGAGATTTCAGTGATTTTTTGCAAAGTGTTCATTAGTATCGAACAAATTTATTCGATACTAATGAATAAATATATCTAGCAGCAAACGGTTGCCAAAATATAGCAATCGTTTGCGTAATAAATTATAATCACTATAGTTTTTCATCTTAAATAGGAAAATTCCACCAATGACTATGCAAACCTTTCGTGGCTCGCCTGCCTTATCTGCTTTTCGCATTCAACAACTTCTGCAAAAATTCCAGCAAAATCAATTACCTGTAAACTCAGTTTATGCGGAGTTTTTGCATTTTATCGCCCTAAATCGACCGCTTGTAGCCGATGAGGCACAGAAATTGGTGGAGTTATTACATTATGGTGAAAGTTTGGAACAGCGTGAGCCGACAGGGTTTTGCCTGATTGTTACCCCTCGTATCGGCACGATTTCCTCGTGGTCGTCTAAGGCAACCGACATCGCCCACAACTGCGGTTTGGCGGCAGTGGAGCGAATTGAGCGTGGCACGGCGTATTATCTGGATTTTTCTGAAACGCCGAGCGAAAGCCAGCTTGCGACTTTGAAAGGCTTGTTGCACGACCGTATGATGGAAACGGTATTAGATAACACCGACCAAGGCGAGCAACTCTTTGCTCAACAAGAACCGAAGCCGTTTACCAGCGTGGATATTTTAGGCGGTGGTCGTCAGGCGTTAGAAGATGCGAACGTGAATTTAGGTTTGGCGTTGGCGGACGATGAAATTGATTATTTGGTGGAAAATTTCACCGCACTTGGGCGTAACCCGAACGATATTGAACTGTATATGTTCGCTCAAGCCAACTCGGAGCATTGCCGTCACAAAATTTTCAACGCCGACTGGACGATTGACGGCGTAAAACAGGAAAAATCCCTGTTTAAGATGATTAAAAACACCTTTGAGAAAACCCCGGACTATGTACTTTCCGCCTACAAAGACAATGCGGCGGTGATGGAAGGCTCAACGGTCGGGCGTTTCTTCCCCGACCAAGACGGGCAATATCGCTATCATCAAGAAGATGCCCATATTTTAATGAAAGTGGAAACCCACAACCACCCGACCGCGATTTCGCCCTTCCCGGGGGCGGCGACAGGTTCGGGCGGTGAAATTCGAGACGAAGGGGCGACAGGGCGTGGGGCGAAACCGAAAGCCGGTTTAACGGGCTTTTCGGTGTCAAATTTAGTGATCCCGAACTTTGAACAGCCGTGGGAGAATCCGCTTTCCAAGCCGAATCGCATTGCCTCGGCGTTAGATATTATGATCGAAGGTCCGCTAGGCGGAGCTGCTTTTAACAATGAATTTGGTCGCCCTGCATTGTTGGGGTATTTCCGTACCTATGAAGAAAAAGTGAACAGTTTTGCTGGTGAGGAAGTGCGAGGCTACCACAAGCCGATTATGCTTGCCGGTGGTATCGGCAACATTCGTGCCGAACACGTTCAGAAAGGCGAAATCCCAGTGGGAGCAAAACTCATCGTGCTTGGCGGCCCGGCAATGAACATTGGCTTAGGGGGTGGGGCAGCATCGTCAATGGCATCAGGGAAATCCAAAGAAGATTTGGATTTTGCTTCCGTTCAGCGTGAAAACCCGGAAATGGAACGCCGTTGCCAAGAGGTTATTGACCGTTGCTGGCAGATGGGCGATGAGAACCCGATTTTATTTATTCACGATGTAGGGGCTGGCGGTTTGTCTAACGCTATGCCTGAATTGGTGCACGATGGCGAGCGGGGCGGTAAGTTTGACCTGCGTAAAATCCTGTGCGATGAAAAGGGAATGTCGCCGCTTGAAATTTGGTGTAACGAATCGCAAGAGCGTTATGTACTGGCAGTCGCCCCTGAAAAGCTCGATATTTTCACCGCACTTTGCGAGCGTGAACGTGCCCCGTTTGCAGTGATTGGAGAGGCAACCGAGGAGAAACATTTAGAGCTTGCCGATCCGCATTTTGGCAATAAACCGATTGATTTGCCGATGAACGTATTGCTCGGCAAAACCCCGAAAATGCAGCGTGATGTTTCGTCAAAAAATGTGAAAAATCCACCGCTTGCAACCGACAATATCGACCTCAAAGAGGCATTCCACCGTGTGCTACGCTTGCCGGTGGTAGCGGAAAAAACCTTCTTAATTACCATTGGCGACCGCTCGGTCACAGGAATGGTGGCACAAGATCAGATGGTCGGCCCGTGGCAAATTCCGGTGGCGGATTGTGCGGTAACCACTGCAAGTCTGGACAGCTATTTTGGAGAAGCAATGGCAATGGGTGAACGTGCTCCAGTGGCATTGCTCGATTTCGCCGCCTCCTCTCGCTTGGCAGTTGCCGAAAGCATTACAAACATTGCAGCGACCAACATTGGCGACATTAAACGCATTAAACTATCCGCCAACTGGATGTCGGCAGCCGGCCACGAGGGAGAAGACGCCGGGCTTTATGAGGCGGTAAAAGCGGTAGGAGAGGAGCTTTGCCCTGAACTTGGTATTACCATTCCGGTGGGTAAAGATTCGATGTCGATGCGTACCACTTGGATCGATGCTGGTGAACAAAAATCGGTAACCGCTCCGCTTTCGCTCGTGATTTCGGCATTTGCCCGTGTAGAAGATGTGCGTAAAACCGCCACCCCACAACTTCGCACCGACAAAGGCGACACTCGCTTGTTACTCATTGACTTGGGCGAAGGCAACAACCGCTTAGGGGCAACGGCGTTGGCTCAGGTATATAAACAACTTGGCGACAAACCTGCCGATGTGGTGAATGTGGCTCGCTTAAAAGGCTTCTTCAACGCAATGCAAACCCTTGTCGCACAAGGAAAATTGCTTGCCTACCACGACCGCTCGGACGGTGGTTTAATCACCACGCTGGCGGAAATGGCGTTTGCAGGGAATTGTGGTGTAAATGTTAATATCTCATCGTTATTTGATAGTGGAAAAGGCTGGGCTATTGAGTTAGGTGCAAGCCTTGAAGAGGAAGAACAATTTAAACGTCAATTTAATGAGTTAGCGATTTTATTTAATGAAGAACTCGGGGCTGTAATACAAGTTCGAGAAGCTGATTTGGAAGGAGTACAAGCGGTCTTGTCTTCTCAAAATCTTGCAGATATTACACATAATATTGGTACGGTAGAAAATAGCGATCATTTTGAAATTTGCTATCTTGGAAAAACGGTCTTCAACCAAAAACGTTCCGAACTGCGTGGCATTTGGGCGGAACTCACCCACCAAATGCAACGTTTGCGAGACAACCCTGAATGTGCCGACCAAGAATTTGCGGCGAAAAAAGACCCGAATAACAAGGGCTTATCTGCATTTTTAACTTACGATGTGAACGAAGACATCGCCGCCCCATACATCAACAAAGGCGTAAAACCGAGTGTAGCGATTTTGCGTGAGCAAGGCGTAAACAGCCACTACGAAATGGCGGCAGCTTTTGACCGTGCCGGTTTCAACGCTATTGACGTGCATATGTCGGATTTAATTGCAGGCAGACGCAACCTTAACGACTTCAACGCAATGGTAGCCTGCGGCGGCTTCTCTTACGGCGATGTATTAGGCGCAGGCGGTGGTTGGGCGAAATCCATTCTGTTCAACCCGATGTTGCGTGACCAATTCAGCCAATTCTTCGCCAATCCGAACACATTAACTCTTGGCGTGTGCAACGGCTGCCAAATGGTTTCGAATTTAGCGGAAATCATTCCGGGTACTGAAAACTGGCCTCGCTTTGTATGGAATAAATCCGAACGCTTTGAGGCTCGTGTGGCGATGGTCAAAATCAACGAAACCAACTCCGTCTGGTTCAATGGAATGGCAGGCAGCCATATGCCGATTGCGGTTTCGCACGGCGAGGGAAGAGTGGAGTTCAAGCGGTCAGATCAGCTTGAAAATTTGCAAAAACAGCATTTGATTGCTGCTCAATATGTAGACTACAATCTGAATCCAACCGAACAATACCCAGCCAACCCGAACGGCTCGGCATTAGGCATTACCGCCTTAACCAACGTTGATGGACGAGTAGCCATTATGATGCCACACCCTGAACGAGTGTTCCGTGCGGTCAGCAACTCTTGGGCTCCGGAAGATTGGACGGAAGATGGGGCTTGGGTGAGGTTGTTTAGGAATGCGAGGGTTGGGTTGGGGTAATTCAAGATTAAAGGTAGCTAAACTAATGAGTATATTAAGTAGCTACCTTTCTTATGAAGAAGAATACATGATAGAAAAATCCCTCTAAATTTTGAATCTAGAGGGATGTAGGGTGGATTGGGTGCTAACACCTGAGATTCACTCATAATGTTAGGCCATATCCTATTATTTATAAGTATCACAATATGTGATAAACTTCTTACATCATACACCTTTCTAAGAAAAATACAACATGAAAATAGACAAATACCATGATTTATCTGAATTTTCTCAATCGGAACGCTTTTTTTTATCTTGCTGGTATAATTTAGTACATGAATCATCGTTAGATTCATATAGAGTTCGAATAATGAACCCACTAAATATTACAGAGGAATTAAAACAAATCTTAACAGTATCTCATTCAAATAATGAGGATATTTTTCTTGTGTATGATGAGTTTATTTCTATAATTGAAAAGGATTTGTTTTTTAAGGAAACAAAAGATTCTAAGTTAATAATAGAGAGCATAAGTAAATCTATCATTAATAAAAGCAAACAGCCAATCGGGAAATCTTTTAAATTTGAAAAGAATAATATTGCCACAATATCATTTATTGATGAATTGATAATTAATATACATGAGAAGTATATAGATTTCTGTATTGAGTGGTTTATAGAGAATCTTAAAAATGGCTTAACAAGAGAAATTAAAAGCAACATAAAGAATCAATTAAATCATTTTATTAGTTTTCTGATTCATAAGGGATATGACATTAAGACGTTAGTCGATTATTATAATAACATACTTACAAGGGATAAGAAAAAGTATTACAAGAAATTTATTGATAGGCTTAGGCTTTTGAAAAGAATAATATCAGGAAAAGATGATCAGAGAGATATTATATTTTGTATCTGCGGAAATAATAAATCTGATATAGATAACTTCCCGATAGAGTTTTTTAATGAAATAACAAATATAAACTTCTTTTGAGAGATTACTGATATTAAGACTTATTTGTCTAGTAAAGAACCTATTAGGGAATTAACAGAAGATAATGTATCTAAAATAGATTCTATATTTAATAGAAGAGATTATCAACATAAAATATATGTCCTGTTATCTATAAATGGTGTTGATGGTAAAGCAGCTGGTTTCAAAGCATACCAACAATTAAATAGTATTCTTGATTTAATTAGGTTTGAGTTTTTCGAAAGGTCATTATATATATCTGATTCTTTTGCTTTCCTACATACAAAGAAAATAATCGAACATAAAATAAATTTCTCCATCCCCAATCCTAAAGATGAATTTAATTTAGATGGTTTAAAATCTTTTTTAGGTAATTTCTTTTTGGCATTATTTAATTCGAATATATCTGAATCAACAAATATGCATATAACATCCGCACTACAATTTTATAGATATGGTAAGGATTCAAATAATCAGTTAAATAAATTAACAAATTGGTGGACGGCTCTAGAACACTTAACATCTCAAAAGAAAATAGGTAGTATAGGTGGTTGTATAATAGAAAATATTCCATTGATTTTATCTAAGTTGTATCTAAGTAAACATTTGTCATATATTAAGAAGGAGTTAGTTAGGTTTAATATAGAATTAAAAAGTGAATCTGGAGAAGATGTTTTATTAAAAGAGAAGAGTAATGCTGATTTTTTTAAGATTTTAAGAGATGATTTTTATAAAAAACAAATTGTAAACCATTTAAATGGTATTGATACTTACATTTCTTTCTGCATAGATTGTTTTATTGAAGATATCTTAGATGATAATAAGGTGTTTTCTATTTTATCTAAGCATAGGGATGTTATAGAAAAACAATTACAACGAATATATAGAACTAGATGTGATATTGTTCACAGTTCAAAGTCAAACATAAATACTGCATTGCTTTGTTCTCATTTAGAGTATTATTTAAAGGTTTTATTTAATCAGATTATATTATATTTCGGTAAAAGATCTTATATCAAAACATTAGATGAGTTTTTTAAACGTGAGTTTGTAGAGTTTGGTGATTTATTTGATGATAATGTTAAAGATAAATCTCTACTCTTAGAGAAATTGCTAACATTATAGCCCCCGATGGCACAAGCGTCTCGCTTGTGTCATCGTTATTCTTGCCTTGCCTATCATTTGTTGTAAATCATTGTTTCCACAAATAACAAGCGGTTAGATTTTTGTGAAAATTTGCAAAGACAGGATTATTTTTGCGATCTCGGTCGAAAAAATTGTATTGTGTGATGGTGATATTATATGTTCTGTTTATTCTTATCCCATTTAATTGGGAGGGGTAATGAGCCGAAAATATGAATTCCACGAAAAGAACAGTGCCTATTATTTAAGTTTTATACAGCATATTGGATCGATATTTTATTCTTCAGGTTTATTTTTAAGTATATTTAAAAACCTTCTCCAATTCTTTCTATAATATTCTTCGATATAAGCTACAAATTCTAAATTACTCGTGTTTTTGGTACAAATAGAACCCTCTGGGATAAAAAGCGCATTATTGGAATTATAATCGGAATCCATATAGCAACTACATATACCGATATGAGGGTTCTTTCTATTATTGAGTAATCTACCTTGTGCTCTTTCTATCAATGAGAGCGGTAATCGATCAATAAAACATTCTCTAAGTGAATGAAAAGTATCATTGTCTCCTACAGTGCCAAGCAGCATTTTTTCCCAAGTATGTGAAGGACTCATATCTGACACAATAAAATGACAAATCGCCACATATGGGAAACCTATATCATATAGTCCTTGGGCTTGAGTAAAACCAAATTTCTTAGGTGATTTTCCTTGCTGTTCATATGATGCTCGTATAACCTTTGCTTCTATAGCAAGGGATTCTGAAAAGATAATATTCTCCTCAGTATAAGGAATGATTAACATATCAACATCTCCCGGCTTATTTAAGTTTTGATGAAGTTCTTTAGAGGGGATAAGAATAGTCGCCAAAACGCCTTTATAGTCAGAGATATTAAAAAATGTAGGATGAGTTTTTCTTAAACACTCACCTAATAATCTCATATTAGCTATCAGTCTTAACAGCATTCCATTTTCATTATGATGGTTCATCCACTCTTTAGGACAAAAAAGAGGAGTATTACTAGTAAGTGGCTTAGTTTTATAGAGTTCCATTTGCTATTTTTAATTAAGCGATATGTATATTCTCCATACCATTAGGTAGAGGATATTTTAAACAGTTTTTAAGGTTTCGAGCAGTTGTGGTTGGAGACGAGCGCCATCTGAGGATAAGAGCGATCTCCAGCATTTTTGAATTTTTTCTGTTACAAGCGGTTTAATTTCCTCAATTTTTTGCAAAATTCTTTCAAAATCTTACCGCTTGCCTGTTTTTCGGCGTAGAATGACCAAACCCATTCAGTGGGAGTTCTTATTAGCCAATCCACGCCGTTCTCGTCAATGTCGGTTTTTCTGCAAAGTTTTTCATATTCTGCTGTTAAGTAGGGTTAGAGCTTTCTTGTATGAAGCAAAACGGAAATTATATGCAAAATCAGGGTGGAAAATTATTTTGTAAGGAGTCGCGATGAAAAAATATCTAGCTGGTTTAATGCTTGTTAGCCTAATTACTTTAATTTCCAAGTGGATTTCTTTAACTACATTTGCACAGCATTTACACCTAAGTGCCTTAGTGCTGGCGATCTTATTGGGTTTTATAGTGGGGAATCTTGGCTATCAGCGAATAGAAAGGCAAGCAGCCGCCGGCGTGAATTTTGCCAAAGGTATGATACTACGTGCCGGTATTATGCTTTATGGATTTAATTTAACCTTGCAAGATATTCAATTGGTTGGACTCAATGCTATTGCAACTGATGCAATAATGCTAGTAAGCACTTTTATTATCACTTGCATTATTGGCATGTATTGGTTGAAGTTAGATAAGCAGCTTGTTTATCTTACTGCTACTGGTTGTAGTATTTGTGGAGCAGCGGCTATTTTAGGTGCGCAATCCGTCGTGAAGGCAGATTCACATAAAGTTTCGGTTGCGATTGCATTAATTGTGATTTTTGGCTCTATTGCGATGTTTTTATATCCTGCATTATATCAATTATCATGTGGCTTAAGCGACAATCAATTCGGGATTTATATTGGCTCGTCTATTCATGAGGTCGCTCAAGTTTATAGTGCAGGCAACATGTTAAGTTCAGGGTTAGCAGATGTAGCAGTAATCAGCAAGATGGTTCGTGTAATTATGCTTGCTCCTTTTCTAATTTTTCTCTCTTTTTATTTGCAGTGCGACCAACAAGCCTCTCGTCCTTTTATGATGCCTTGGTTTGCTATTTTATTTATTGTGATAGCATTGATTAACTCTACCGGTTGGATAGCCCCTGAAATAGTGGTATGGCTTAGCCAGATTTCGGCAATTTTGTTAATGATGGCAATGGCAGCAATGGGGGTAACAACGCAACTTTCAACGCTAAAAAATGCCGGATTAGCACCGTTACTCCTTGGCTTTTTGATCTTTATTTGGTTAGTGATTGGCGGCTTTTTCGTAAATTATGCCATGCAATGGCTGTTTGGCTAGCAAGTTAAATGGTGGGTAGCGAAAGCGCATTTCCAGATAGTATTAGAGTTCCCTAATGGCGCTTATGTTGTGAGTTTTGCAACCGTTTATTGGGTTAATGTATTTGTTAGAGATCGCTATTTCCAGACGATTATTGAAGCCTTGGATTTATTGCCACATTAAACTTCCATTACCAGAAATTGTCTTTATTATGGCTATTTTATTTTTATAAAGGAGACAATATGCGTGTTTTATTACTTAGTTTTTGTTTATTATTAACAGGTTGTATTGTGCCTGTTGGTACTACAGGACAAGTTGGTGTACCTATTCCTGTTTTTGTAGATACTTCAGTGCAGAGCCATGTTGGTTCTGTTTATGTTTGTACCTTAAAACCATTCACCAAAGAATATCGTAGTGAGCATACAAATAGAGGGATAGCGAAACTCAGTGTACAGAAAAAATGCCAAGAAAATCACAATGCAATGTTTTGTGAAGAAAAAGATATTGTTTGCAAAACCTATGATTAGGTATATAAAGCTTTTGATTTAAGGAGTTATTATGCAACCCATCAACATCGCCATCGCCGGTGCCGGCTTTTCCAGCAAAGTTTTCCATATTCCGTTTTTTAAGCAAGATTCACGTTTCAATATTGTAAAGGTGTATGAGCGTACTTCTAACAATGCGGCAGAATGGTTGCCGAATGCGGAAACGGTGCGAGATTTCAAAGCTCTCTTAACATCAGAAATTGATTTAGTAGTGATTACCACCCCGAACCAAACTCATTATCAGATGGTGAAAGAGGCATTATTAGCTGATAAACACGTGCTGGTAGAAAAACCGTTGGTTGCAAGTGTAGTAGAAGCTCAAGAGTTGTCGACTCTTGCCAAGCAGCGAGGTAAGGTACTTTATGTGTACCAAAACCGTCGTTGGGATAGCCATATCGCTACGGCAAAAAGCATTATTGAGCAAGGACTATTAGGCGAGATTGTGGATGCGGAAATCCGCTTTGACCGTTACGCCAAAGCCAAAAACTCGAAAGTTTGGAAGGAAGCCGGCGATAGAGGCACCGGCTTGGTATATGATTTAGGCGTGCATTTAATCGATCAGGCTGTCTATTTATTCGGTAAGCCACAGGCGGTGTATGCGGACGTACGTTACCAGCACGACGGTGCTTTAGTTGATGATAATTTTGATATCCAACTTTATTATGCCAACGGCTTTAAAATAGTCTTAAAAGCAAGTAAGTATGCTCGTGAACCCAGTCCGACTTTTGTGTTGCACGGCAAGCTAGGCTCTTATGTGAAGCAGAATGCCGATAATCAGGAAGAATTACTAAAAAATGGAGTTCAGCCTGTGGGTGAATCGTGGAATGCAGAGCCACAAGAGGCTTGGGGAATTTTACACACCGAAGTGGAAGACAATGTGGTGCGTCAGCCTTACCCTAACAGCGTGGCAAGCTATCAAAATTTGGTTGATGATTTATATCAAGTCATCGCCCACAATGCAGAGCCAATCATCAAATTAGATGAAGTGATTTTTGTGCTAAGCGTGATTGAGAGCGTGTTTGAAAGTGCAAAATCAGGGCGTAAAATTCAACTTTAACCATTGGGAGAGAATATGTCAGTATTGAAGAACGGCGTGTGGGTAGCCGATGATAAATTAGATAACATTGATACCATTCCCACTCAAATCACCCCTGAAAATGGGCGGTATCATCTCTATATTTCCTTAGCTTGCCCCTATGCACACCGTGCCAATTTAGTGGTGAAATATTTAGGATTAACGGGAATCTCGGTGTCTAGTGTGTCGCCCTATAAATTTGACCCTTGGGCGTTTGATGAAAATTTCCCAGACCCGCTGTTTGGAGTGCAAAATCTGTATGACATCTATTTAAAACACCAAGCGGATTTTTCCGGCAGAGCCACTGTGCCGGTGTTATGGGATAAACAAGCTCAGCAAATCGCCAGCAATACTTCCTTTGATTTAGCCTTAGATTTAGCTGAAAATTGGAATGCGTTGGCAACCAATAAGTACGAACTGGTGCCGCTTGACAAAAGGGTGGAGATTATTGAGCTGAATCAATGGATTAGCGATCACATCAACGGCAAAATTTACCGTGTCGGCTATGCAACCGAACAAGCCAACTATGATAAGCTGGTGGCAGAATTGTTCAACGATTTCGCCGAATTAGACAGCCGATTGGCAAACAACCGCTACCTTTTCGGTGAAGAAATCAGATTATCGGATTTCTTCTTGTTCCCAACCTTGATTCGGTTTGAAGCAGTTTATTCCACCTTGTTTAAGTGCAGTGCCAAGCCTCTTTCGGATTTTTCGAATTTATATCGCTACATGTTGGATTTATACCGCATTGAGAGCATTCGAGAAACCGTGGACGTAGCTTACACCCACACTAATTATTTCTACAGTTTTCCACAATTAAACCCTTCAAGAGTCGTGCCAAAACTCGCTAAGCTTGAGTGGCAATAATCGCAAGCGGTCGAATTTGCAAAAAAAGTTGCAAATCTGACCGCTTGTTTTATTTTTTCTCCCCATTGCTTTTGCATTTTTTATTCGTTACTATGCGAGCCTATCCGTAGTTAGAATACTTAATATGTTAAGTTTTAACTGTTTTTTCACTCTAATAAGGATCATTTCAAATGAATAAACTTATTGCCTCCTTGGTAGCTTCAAGCTGTGCCACAGCTTTTGCTGCACCTGTTCAACAAAACAATTTCCATACCACTACCCACACTTACGAATTTACCCAATCCTACGATTTGGTTGTGCCAAAAGGCTCGTCCGGAACCACTAATTTATGGATTCCGTTGCCGTCCGACACTGACTATCAAACCGTTAAATCCGTTGAATTTGAGGGCAGTTATAAAAATGCGTACATTACCGAAAATAATGCCTATGGGGCTAAAACCTTGTTTGCCACTTGGGACGAAGATGCTCCCAAACGGGATATGAAAGTGAAGTTAGTGATTGAAACACGAGACCGTGAGCCGATGGCACAAGGAGCGTTAAACAATTACCAAATGCCGGAGAAAATCACTTATTCTGTTGATGTACAGGAATATTTAAAAGCCACGCCACACATCAAAACAGACGGCATTGTGAAAGAATATGCCGATAAAATCGTGAGCAATGAAACAAATCCACTCAAAAAAGCAGAGCTGATTCACAAATGGATTGTGGACAATATGGAGCGTGATAATTCGGTATTAGGCTGCGGTGATGGCGATGTGGAGAAAATTCTCACCACCAAAGTGCTAAAAGGAAAATGTACCGACATCAACTCGGTGTTTGTGGCACTTGCCAGGGCCTCTGATATTCCCGCTCGTGAAGTATTTGGTATTCGTTTAGGGCAAGCTCACAAAATGGGGCAATATTCCAAAACGGCGTTTGGCAGTTCAAAAGAGGGGATTGCGAATGAGAACACCGGGCAACATTGCCGTGCGGAGTTCTATTTAGCCGGCTTCGGTTGGGTGCCGGTGGATTCTGCCGATGTGGCGAAAATGCGTTTAGCCGAGAAAAAAGACGTGGCTGATGCTGATGTTCAAGCTGTCTCGAAATACTTATTTGGCAACTGGGAAATGAACTGGGTGGGCTTCAATCACGGACGTGATTTCGATTTATATCCACAACCGGAACTTACACCACTGAATAACTTTGGCTACCCTTATGCTGAGGTAGGTGGTGACCCATTAAACTCGTTTGAGGCGAAAGAATTTGGCTATGAATTCATCTCTAAAGAGTTATAACCATAAATTTATCACAATGTGCGTGACCGCCGTAGTGTCGGCGGTGACCTCCACATTCTGTTGTATTGGGCCATTGGTTTATTTAGTGTTTGGCATCTCTTCCCCTTGGTTGATGGAGCTAAACCAACTGGAGTTTCTACAACTGCCGATGTTGCTGATTTCGCTCGCTGCGTTTGGCTATGGCTTCTGGTTGCTGAATTTTTCCAACAAAATCATCTGCACCAAATACTTCTCCCGCAGAACCCTGGTCATTTTGTATTGGTTAGTATTTGTGGTGGTGATGTTCTTTTTAACTTACCCTTATGTGTTGCCTTACATTTTGGAAATGTGGGGCGGAGAATAAAATGAAAAAATATATCGCAACGATGCTGTTGGCTTTTGGTTTGGTTCATTCAAGCTACGCACAAGAAAAAACAGCTCAAATTGAAACGAAACAAGCAGAGAAAACCGTCGTCCTCCATATTCCGGAAATGTACTGCCAGCTCTGTGTTTATTTAGTTAATAAAGAACTGCGAGCAGTAGAAGGTGTGATTTCCACCAAAGCCTCAATGAAAGAGCGAAAAGCGACTGTGGTGGCAAAAGAAAGTGTGGATAACCAAGCCCTGATACAAGCGGTTGGAAACCTCAAATATACTGCAAGAGTCATTGAATAAAACCAAAGCTCAAACATTGTTGTTTGAGCTTTTTTAATTTAGCCTTCCTTTTTTCACCCATCTAATATTCAAACTTCACTTTTGTTTTTGATTTAAAATGAAAAAATAATTTATTTTGAAAGTTATTTATCATTTTGTGATCGCTGTCATAGTTTTTAAAATAAAAATAATTTACTATTTGCACATCTCATAACAGAGATGAAAGAAAAATATTTTATTTTGAAAAACGGAGATCGGTATGATTGAAGCAATTACACACGGAGCAGAATGGTTTATCGGCCTGTTCCAAAAAGGCGGTGAAACCTTAGTCGGTATGATAAACGGTATTTTGCCACTCTTAATTTCATTATTGGTTGTAATGAATGCCCTGATTAAATTTGTAGGGCAAGATCGGATTGAACGACTTGCTCAACGTAGTGCCGGAAACCCTATTTCACGTTATTTGATCTTACCGGTGATTGGCACTTTCGTTTTCTGTAACCCAATGACCTTAAGTTTAGGGCGTTTCTTACCAGAGCGTTACAAACCAAGCTACTACGCCGCAGCCTCTTATAGTTGCCACTCTATGAACGGTTTATTTCCTCACATCAACCCGGGTGAATTATTCGTTTATTTAGGTATTGCCAGCGGTTTAACCACCTTAGGCTTACCACTTGGGCCTTTAGCCATCAGTTATTTATTAGTCGGTATGTTTACCAATTTCTTCCGTGGCTGGATTACAGACTTTACCACCGCATTCTTTGAAAAACGAATGGGGATCACCTTAGATAGAGAAGTACATTTATCCCACTAACCAAGTAACTGAAATACAGAGGAATAGATTATGAGTAACAAAGCGATTTACATTGAAAAAGGCAACGGTGGTTGGGGTGGCCCATTAACATTACCTGTTGTGGAAGGCAAAAAAGTGCTTTATATGACAGGCGGCACTCGCCCTGCGATTGTTAATAAATTGGTGGAATTAACCGGCTGGGAAGCGGTTGATGGTTTTAAAGAAGGCGAACCGCCGGCAGAAGAAATCGGGATTGCGATTATTGACTGTGGTGGGGTATTACGCTGCGGCCTTTATCCAAAACGCCGTATTCCAACCATTAACATTCACGCCACCGGTAAATCTGGCCCTTTAGCGGAATTTATTGTGGAAGATATTTATGTTTCAGCGGTGAAAGAAAACAATATTCGCTTAATTGATGCCGATGGAAGTGTGCCTGTGGCAACAGAGCAAGCAAAACCAACTTCATCAACGACAGCAACGGCAAAAGAGTATGACTCCAGCAAAAAAATCACCGAACAAAGTGATGGTTTATTAGCAAAAATCGGTATGGGAATGGGATCGGTGGCGGCGTTATTTTTCCAAGCCGGACGAGACACTATTGATACGGTGCTTAAAACCATTTTACCGTTTATGGCATTTGTTTCTGCGTTAATCGGGATCATCATTGCGTCAGGTTTAGGTGATGTGATTGCCCACGGCTTGACCCCTCTGGCAAACAGCCCAATCGGTTTAGTTACACTGGCGTTGATTTGTTCCTTCCCTCTCCTTTCCCCATTCTTAGGACCGGGAGCCGTGATTGCACAAGTTATCGGCGTGTTAGTCGGTACGCAAATCGGTTTAGGCAATATTCCGCCACATTTAGCACTGCCGGCACTCTTTGCCATTAATGCTCAAGCCGCTTGTGATTTTATTCCTGTGGGGCTTTCAATGGCGGAAGCAAAACAAGATACCGTACGAGTGGGGGTGCCGTCAGTGTTAGTCAGCCGTTTCTTAACCGGTGCACCAACCGTGCTGATTGCGTGGGCAGTTTCCGCATTCATCTACCAATAATTAACCACGATACAAGCGGTGGAATTTGAAAAATTTTTTGCAAAATGCACCGCTTGTCAAAACGAGAGAACATTTATATGACGATTATTTATCAAACGACCTTTACCAAAATAGGGAATTTCGCTCAGGAATCATTAACAGACGATATGTTAATCACTTTTAAACAAGGCGCACCGGCAGATTTAGAAGATTACTGCTTCATTCATAATCCATCTGAATTAAGTAGCCCTTTACAAGTAGGCGATATCGCTGAATTTGATGGCGTAGCTTATCCGATTACGGCAGTTGGTAGCGTTGCATCTGAAAACTTATCCGCCCTCGGACACATTACCTTCCGTTTTGACGGGGCAAATGATGCGGAGTTTCCGGGAAGTGTACACGTTGTCGGTACACCACCAAAAACATTAACGGAAAACTCTACCTTAATCATTAAACGTGATTAATCATCACTGAAACATTATTTCAAATTGAAAATTAAGAGGAATACATTATGAACAATGAAAAAAAAGTCGCTATCGTTGTTGGCGGCGGTCAAACACTTGGAGCTTTTTTATCTGAAGGCTTGGCAGATGCCGGTTATCGTGTGGTGGTTGCTGACTTAAACGGCGAAAATGCACAAAAAGTGGCAGCCGACATTAATGCCAAACAAGGCGAAGGAAATGCGATTGGAGTGCAAGTCGATGCGGCTGATGAACCAAGCGTTGAAGCACTAGCTAAAGCAACAGATACCGCATTCGGGCGTGCCGATGTATTGGTTTACAGTGCAGGCACAGCGAAAGCATCGCCTATTTGGGATTTCAACTTAAACGATTTTGATTTGTCGGTAAAAGTGAACTTAACCGGTTATTTCTTAACCGCAAAACACTTCTCCCGCTTAATGATTCGTGACGGTATTAAAGGGCGTATCATTCAAATTAATTCTAAATCAGGTAAAGTGGGAAGTAAGTACAATTCCGGTTATAGTGCAGCGAAATTTGGTGGTGTCGGTTTAACACAATCGTTAGCATTAGACTTGGCAGACAAAGGCATTACCGTGCATTCATTAATGTTAGGCAATTTATTGAAATCACCGATGTTCCAATCGTTAATTCCGCAATATGCGGCAAAACTCGGCATTCCGGAAAGCGAAGTTGAGCAAGTTTATATTGATAAAGTGCCTTTAAAACGTGGCTGTGATTATCAAGATGTGTTGAATGTCTTAAAATTCTATGCCAGCGAAGAGGCGGCTTATTGCACCGGGCAGTCCATTAATATTACCGGTGGTCAGGTAATGTTCTAAGCGAACAAGCGGTCAAATTTATCGATTTTTTTACGACGATTTGCAAAAAAATGACTAAAATAAACCGCTTGTTAATTCGCTACACTGATTGATTTGCCACAGGGGAAAGCGTATTGTTTTGAAATCGCAGATACGTTTAGGCTCTGTGGCTTTTTATTAAGGAGCAATGATGGATTCAATTACACTTCTGATTATATTGGCAATGATAATGTGGCTGTTACAAGCCGTTTTGGGTTGGCTTCAAATTAAAGCCTTTAATCAAGCCTTTATGGAAATCAGTAAGAAAGGCAAAGTAACGGTTGGGCGTAATAGTGGTCGTTTTAACCCTAAATCGGTTATTGTATTGGCGTTTGATGATGAGAAAAAAGTGGTAGATAGCCTTTGTATGAAAGGATTTTCCGTCTTTGCCAGACCGCAGAAATTAGCATCCGTAATTGGCTTGTCTCTTGATCAAATTGTGCCGGAAAAAATCTTTCCAACCGATAAACGTTCACAATTTGCCTTAAAAGTGGCGATATCTTCCGGATATAGTTGCTCAGATCAAAAATAATGTAATTTTTTATTTCATTTTGAATATTTTTTTAGTTAAAAATGAGATAATGGAGAATAAATATGCAGATCAATAGTGTCATCTTTGATATGGACGGGGTAATGATTGATTCAGAACCCCAATGGGCAGAGGCTCAAATTGCAGTATTAGCCGAGTTAGGTATTAATATCACCGAGCAAGATTGTGAACAACTCACCAGAGGTAAACGGATTGATGAGTTAAGCGACACTTGGATTAAAAAATTTCAGTTATCTGTTTCCAAGCAAGCATTAAGTGAAGCCATTTTGGCACACGGTTGTGCTGCGATTGAACAACACGGCAAAGCATTAACGGGTTTATATGAATTATTGGATTTCTTAAAATCTAATCAGATCAAGTTAGCCGTTGCAACCTCATCGCCGCCGGTGGTGATTAAAGCGGTGTTTGATCGCTTAAAACTGTGGGATTATTTCCCGATTCAATGCAGTGCAATAGACGAAGAATACGGCAAGCCACACCCGGCAGTCTATTTGAGTGCCGTGAAAAAATTAGGCATTGAAAAACAAGAGTGTATTGTTATTGAGGACAGTGTAACCGGCTTAATTGCCGCCAAAGCCGCTAATTTAACTACATTTTTGGTGAATACCGATTATCAAAATGAAAAATTTTCCATTGCCGATAAAAGAATGGCATCGCTACTAGATGTCATTGAAAAATTAAAACAGCATTAGCACAGATTAGCTCGCTCCAATCTTTGCTAAATTGGAGGAACAATGAAACCTTTTGAAAGAAGACAGCAAATTTTAGCCTATTTAGCTCAGCACGGTAGAACCGAAGTGGATGTGCTGGCAGACTATTTTAAGCTAACCGGTGCAACCATTCGTAAAGATTTAACTTCACTCGAAGAAGATAAGAAAGTCTTGCGTACTTATGGCAGTGTGGTCTTAATTGATGAAGAAATTCTTGAACGGGAAGAAAAAATCAATAAAGAGGACAAAGACGATAAACCGATTGCACAGAAAACTGGTATTAACCTTCAACAAAAGCAAGCTATCGGGCAAAAAGCAGCCGAGCTTATCAGTGAAGGTAATTCGGTGATTTTTGATGCCGGAAGTACCGTGCTACAAATGATCCCTCACCTAAAACCGTTTGATAATCTTTCTTTGATGACAAACAGCCTAACCATCTTTAATGCAATTTTAGCGTTAAATAAATCTTATAATTTATTGATTTCCGGTGGTACTTTCCGCGAAAAATCCGCCTCTTTCCACGGCTATTTTGCAGAGTCTGCTTTTATCGGCTCAACTTTCGATCTACTTTTTATCGGCACGGACGGTTTTGATTTGGAAGTAGGGCTAACTACCTTTAATGAAGTCTATAAAGTCAGCTCACTGATGTGTGGTGCGGCGAAAAAAATCGTGGTGTTGGCTGATTCCAGTAAATTTGGGCGGAAAAGCCCGAATATTGTGTGTGGGTTAGAAAAAATCCATACCATTATTACCGATGAAGGCTTATCATTAGAAATGAGAGAGCAAATTCGAGAAAAAGGTATCGAACTGTTAATCGTATAAGGACTGGAAAATGAACCATTTAGAGAGTGCAAAAGAAACGTTAAACCTCTATGCTCAGCAGATTATCACGCTAAACCATCGACTTTCTGAAGAATTTAATGAGGTGGTAAATATGATACTCGCCTGTCAAGGGCGAGTAGTTGTTGGCGGTATTGGGAAATCCGGTTTAGTCGGTAAAAAAATGGTGGCAACTTTAGCCTCCACCGGTACGCCAAGCTTTTTCTTACACCCGACAGAGGCTTTTCACGGCGATTTGGGAATGTTGAAACCGATTGATATGGTGATTCTGATTTCGAACAGCGGTGAAACCGATGATGTGAATAAACTGATCCCAAGCCTGAAAAATTTCGGCAATAAAATTATTGCAATGACCGGCAACCCCTATTCTACACTCGGGCGAAATGCCGATGTGATTTTAAATATCGGGGTAGAGCGTGAGGCTTGCCTGAATAACCTCGCCCCAACCAGCTCTACTTTGGTCACGATGGCTTTAGGCGATGCCCTAGCCATCGCCTTAATGAAAGCTCGGGATTTCCGACCGGAAGATTTTGCCCGCTTCCACCCCGGTGGCAGTCTTGGTCGTAAATTATTGAACAGAGTACGAGATGTGATGATGCGTAAAGTGCCAACTGCCGGTTTAGACACTAGCTTTACGGAATGTTTATCTGTGATGAACGAAGGGCGTATGGGGGTGGCGGTAATTATGCAAGACGATAAATTGGAAGGCATTATTACCGATGGTGACATTCGCCGCACACTGGCACAATTCGGGGCAGAGAGCCTGAATAAAACTGCTCAAGAAATTATGACCCGTAACCCGAAAACCATTAACGATACCGAATTTTTAGCCAAAGCCGAAGATTTAATGAAAGAGCTAAAAATTCACTCCTTAATTGCGGTGAATGATGAAGGTAAAGTAACAGGATTGATGGAGTTTTCTAGCTAGTTTGTAGATTTAACGATGGCGCAAGCGTTCACGCTTGTGCCGTTCACTGACATATATCAATATCCAATAAAACAGGTAAGTTATTAGCATAATTTCTTGCACTGCTATATTTCCATTCAAATGCCTCACAAACAAAACCGCTTACGATAGGGTTCTTGTGAATATAGTTTAGCTTTTCATCAAAAAATTTCTGAGAATAGATTGCTATCGGTTGGTTATGATGTTGCCAAAGCTGGTATTGCTTGACGCTATTTCGTGTTTTAGCTGCCCGAGTAAACATCCATAGCAACCATTCTTTTCTACTTTCTTGGGGATTTGTTTTAATTTGCTGAATCAACATTTTAGATGTAAATGTTTTAAAATCTCTTATTAAATCTGACGGGTTTTGGTCTTTTGCTTGAAATAATAAATGAATATGGCTTGGCATAATGCAGTAGCCATATAAAATCATCCCTTTTTGTTTTCGACAATAATCCAATGATTGAATAATGGTTTGAAAATAATCTTCTCGAATGAATAGGTCAATCCAATATACTGTTGCAAAACTAACAAAATAGGCTCCGCTCTTCTCATAAAACTTATACTTTCTACTCATGATAAACCTCTAAATTGCAGTTTATGCTGATAGTAATATAGTCGAACAGTTAGGTTTAGCAATTCATTTTATTTTTTCGATTTAGATCGCAAAAATAAAATTATGCTTGGCACAAGCGAGGACGCTTGCGCCATCTTTCTCCCAAAAATGTGAACTAGATCACATTTTCAAATCTACCTCAAAAAATTTAATGTGATCTAGTTCACATTTCTGAGAGAAATATTTTTGTAACTTTTGAAAGTGGTGCTAATTTAAGCACGATTTTTTCAACCCTAATTTTCTCTCCTTTTTTGAGGTTTCTATGTCTAATTTAAAAGTGAAAGTTCAAGGTTTTGGGCGTTTCTTATCGAATATGGTGATGCCGAATATCGGTGCCTTCATTGCGTGGGGCTTTATTACGGCTCTGTTTATTCCAACCGGTTGGTTGCCGAACGAGACTTTTGCCAAGCTGGTCGGCCCGATGATTACTTACTTGCTGCCACTGTTAATCGGTTACAGCGGTGGTAAATTAGTCGGTGGCGAGCGTGGTGCAGTTGTGGGGGCAATTACCACAATGGGTATCATCGTGGGTTCTGAAATCCCGATGTTCTTAGGTGCGATGATTGTCGGTCCGCTTGGTGGCTGGGCGATCAAAACGTTCGATAAAGCGATTGACGGCAAAGTAAAAAGCGGTTTTGAGATGTTGGTAAACAACTTCTCGGTCGGGATCATCGGTATGATTTTGGCAATGCTTTCATTTGCCTTCATCGGCGGTATCGTCACCCAAATTTCTGCGGCATTAGGTGCAGGCGTGGGTGCATTGGTAGAAGCAGGTTTATTACCATTAACTTCAATCATTGTTGAGCCGGCGAAAATCCTGTTCTTAAATAACGCCATCAACCACGGTGTATTCACGCCACTTGGTACAGCACAAGCACAAGAAGTGGGTAAATCTATCCTGTTCTTAATTGAAGCGAACCCGGGCCCGGGCTTTGGTATCTTGCTTGCCTATATGTTCTTTGGTCGTGGCACAGCAAAACAAACCGCTGGTAGTGCGTCAATCATTCACTTCTTAGGTGGTATTCACGAAATTTATTTCCCGTATGTGCTAATGAGCCCACGCTTAATTCTTGCAGTGATTGCAGGAGGTGCAACCGGTGTTTTAACTAACTCATTATTAGGTGGCGGTTTAATCGCACCGGCTTCTCCGGGTTCTATTTTTGCGATTTTAGCAATGACCGCACCGGGTGCTCACTTTGCAGTCGTTGCCTCCGTGATTCTTTCTTGTGCCGTGACTTTTGCGATTGCGTCAATCTTACTCAAAACCCAAAAAGGTGAAGCCTCATTGGAAGATGCGCAAGCACAAACTCAAGCGATGAAAGCAGAAAGCAAAGGTGTAGCAACAACTGCGGTAAATGGTAACATCAACAAAATCTATGTAGCGTGCGATGCCGGTATGGGTTCAAGTGCGATGGGTGCGAGTATGTTACGCAAAAAAGTGCAAGCGGCAGGTTTAAACATTGAAGTACAAAACTTAGCGATCAACGACTTACCGCAAGACGCACAACTGGTGATTACCCACAAAGACTTAACCGCCCGTGCAACACAACGTGTGGCAACGGCTCAACACTTATCGCTCACTAACTTCTTAGACAGTGCGTTCTATGACAGCTTAGTAGCAAAATTAGGCAATAGCCAGCCACAACAAGCGGTGCAAAATACACAAAATTTTGCAAATCCGGTGGAAGAACCTCAAGCCGAAGGGTTAAAATTGCAAGCTGCCCAAGTCTTTTTAGGCTTACAAGCAAACAGTAAAGAAGAAGCGATCCGCTTTGCCGGTGAGCAGTTAGTTAAAGCGGGCTTTGTTCAACCAAGCTATGTGGATGCAATGTTCGCCCGTGAGCAAATGGTTTCAACTTACTTAGGCGAAGGCTTAGCTGTGCCACACGGCACATCTGATGCCAAAGACAGCGTGCTGAAAACCGGTATCGTGGTCTGCCAATACCCGAACGGGGTTCGCTTCACCGATGAAGAAGACGGCGTGGCGAAACTGGTGGTCGGTATTGCAGCAAAAGGCAACGATCATATTCAGATTTTAAGTGCAATTACCAACGCACTGGACGATGAACAGGCAATGAAAACCTTAACACAAACCAACAATGTTGATGAAGTGTTAGCGTTATTGGCGAAGTAATCGCATATTTGATGGCGCAAGCGTCCACGCTTGTGCCTTTTACTTTTTATTTTAAAATCAGAGAAGCACCAGCGTGGACGCTGGCGCTATCTAGTTAGAACTTTTTCGGAGAACAAATTATGAACGCACTCCATTTCGGTGCCGGTAATATCGGGCGTGGCTTTATCGGCAAATTGCTTGCTG